>CAZYGJ010000003.1:0-151108 GCA_964646975.1 uncultured Ruminococcus sp. | reverse complement strand
TTTTATTTTTTGTAGGCTCTATTTGTTCTTACCCCAACTTTTATTATAGAGCCCGTTTTGTTTAAGAAGCTGATAATTTTAATTTACCTCATAAACCTTGACGCCGTTTTTCTTTGCAGAACAGATATTTTTCAGTTTTGCAACGGCGGCTTTGTTGTTATTTAGTGTTTTTAGTAAGCTTCTTTTTGCTAAAAGCCCAAATCAGCACAGCACCAACAGCCAATACAACGGTGGTGATAACGCTTGCTTCAATGCCGTAAGCTCCGCCATTTAGCACGTTTTCGCCAACAGACTGCATATTAAACACAGCGGCTACGGAGTCTTCGTTTCCGCTTAAATTAAGTCCCATAATGCACGCCAAAACAGCGTTCCAAAACGAGTGCAAGCCGCAGGCAACCCAAATGTTCTTGAAGCGGACGGTAAGCAACGAAAAGATTACCGAAATCAGTACAAGGTTTGCAATACCTATGATACCGTAAACCGTACCGCCGTCAAATAGAGATGACCAATGAGGGATAATAAACAAAATTGTGCTAATCGCAATGGCAAACCAAAGCGGAGTTTTGTCCTTGAGCGAGTGTAATACAAGACCTCGGCAAAGGAATTCCTCTGTTGCTCCCTGAATGATAAATCCGCCGAACAAAAGAACAATCATAAGAACATCGGAGTTTTTAAATAGTCCGTTATATTCGATGCTACCCGTCAAAACGACCGCAAAAATCGAAACTGCAAGCAGAATAACACCGATGACCGCACCGATAAAATAGCTTCCGAAGCTTTTGGTAAGTCCCATCTGTGACAGCGGCTTTTTTTCAATCAGCTTCCAATACAGCAACGTAACCGCTGAGATAATTATATAGCCGTAATAAGTAATCAGCGTTATAGTCTGTACGTCAAACACATCACCTACAAGCATATTTTTGCCAAGTGCAAAATGTAAGAGTATGATTACACCTTCGGCTAAAAACAATCCTGCTATGTAGCACAGCCAAAAGGCAAGAATTTTCTTGATGACGAATAATGCCGTCGGCATTTCGGTGCGGTTATTAAACGGCAATATATTTTTCAAAAAATTTTTCAATGTTCGGTTCCTCCTTGCAAATCCCTAATTCCGTTTAGTATGGTTTTGAATGCAAATTCAAACGTGTCGTCCACGGGAGCGGGATTACCGTAGCCGCCGTGACTTTCAATGGAGCAAAAGCCCTGCAAAAATCCCCTCAGCATACGCACGCAATGCACCTTTTGTTCTTCGCTCAAGCCATAAGCGTCAAGCACCTGAAACAAAATAAGCACAGTTCCCTGCGTTGCTTTCAAATGCTCCTCGGATTGATACATATTGTACCATTGCATTGCTTCAAACAGCCCCGTGTGTGTACTTACAAAGCTTCGATAAGCGTAGCAAATTGCCTTGATTGCATCGTCTTTTGCTTTGCCCACGGCAACTCTTGTGATTTCGCTTTCCAAAGAACGCCAGCCAAACAGCATAAGCTCCTTGTTCAGCTCGTCAAGTCCGCCGCCGAAGTGCTTGTACAGTGACGGAGGCTTTATCCCAAGCTCGCTTGCCAAAACCTTTAAGCTAACGCTTGCAATGCCTTTTTCATCTGCAATATCAGCCGCTTTTTCAATGATTTTATTTCTGTCTAATCCTGCTTTCATCAAGCTACCCCTTTCATCGTTTTAGCTAATCGCATTAGCTATTGTAGCATAAACCCCCACCAAAGTCAAGCTTCTGCTTTGATGGTGGTTATATTTTAATTGAGTTTATAGCCTTGGAAACATCGCATTTTTGCGTTAGGTTGATAGCTGTGGAAAAGCTTTTCTTCTTAATTTCAATCCCACAAGCTCAGCTGCGTGTAGGTGGTTTTTTCTTCAAAGGTGTGTAAGTACCTAAATATTTCGTCGTTGTTATGAACAATGCCTGCCCTTTCACACTTTTCGTGAAACAGGTGCATCAGCTTTGCGTTTTTGGGACTGTTGATGATGTATTGATTTCCGTAGCACTTAATATATTTCTCTTTCAGCTTCGGATATAGGCGGTCTAATTGACTATAAAAATACTCTCTGTTGCCCTCTCGAAGCGTCATCCCCATTTCAAAGCAAATAACGCCGTATACCTTTGCCTCAATGCACATATCCAAAATACCCTCGATGTTTTCCTTTGTATCATTTATAAACGGCAAAATCGGAGCTAACCACACAACGGTGGGAATTTTGGCATCACGCATTTGTTTTAAAACCTCAAACCGTTCAGCCGTTGTGCTGACATTCGGCTCAATTTTTCGGCAGGTTTCCTCGTCACAGGTTGTCAATGTCATCTGGACTACGCATTTTGTCTTTTGGTTAATCTTTTGCAAAAGGTCTATGTCACGCATAATGCGGTTTGATTTTGTTAATACGGTAAATCCGTGACCGTATTGATAAATCAAAGCAAGTGCCTTTCTGACGTTTGCGATTTTCATTTCCAACGGAATATACGGGTCTGACATCGCTCCCGTTCCTATCATACACTTTTTTCGTTTGTGTCTGAGGGCATTTTCCAAAAGCGGAATAGCGTTTTCTTTGATCTCAATATCCTCAAAATCGTGATTCATATGGTAGCATTTGCTTCTGGAGTCGCAATAAATGCACCCGTGCGAGCAACCACGGTATAAATTCATTCCGTTCTGAACCGATAAAATCCCCTTTGCTGTTACATAGTGCATATCGTTCCTCCTTTGCTAAACACTTTATAATTGAGCAAAACCGCTCAAATCAGCTCGTTGCTTTTTCTCCAAATCCTCGGAATAAATAAATTCCAAGTACAGCGTTAAAGCCTGTGGCGGCAAACACGCTGAAGCGTTCGGGAATACCGAAAAATTCCTTTGGCACAACATTTGTTCCGATTGCTCCCATAAACATCAGAAGCAATGCCGCTGTTGCCCATATAGCCAAGGAGCGGTATTTTTTGTCTCGATAACCGCCAATCATAATTACAACAAGCGAAGCTATGGACAGCATAACAACAAGAATAGTCACAACATAGACGTGCATAATATCTTGAAATGTCCCTGCGTTGCCGCTGTCGGATAACGGGAACATCGCATAGCCTACGCTTGACACCCAATTCATTATTGCGAAAAGATAAATTCCCACACGAAGCGTCTTGTTTAGTTTTCCTTGAATGAACACGCACACCATCATAATCGAAATCATACCGCATACGCCGTAAAGCGAAGCTAATTGACTCCACAGCATTTGTGACGGAGCGTTGCTTGCACTCAAATCACTCACCGCCTGTGCCATCCAATTGTAGTCGGGATAGGCAAGAGGAGCAAAAACCACCGCCGCCGTGTAAGACAGCAAGCTGACAACTCCCAATAAGCCTAATTTTTGAATTAGTCCTTTCATATCAATTCCTCCTGTATTTGCGTCTAAATCAAAACAGCCGACGAAACGCATTTCTGCAATTCGTCGGCTTTGTGTCTTTGCGTTTGTTTTTTGATTTTTCTTTAAATTGTTAAGCTTATTTATTAATTTGAGCGGTAATATATGTATTTCTGTATAACGGCATTTTAAGCATAGATGTATTCCATAGCTTTTTGAATTCTTTAATCGGAATTTTTCTGTTGAAGTATTGCTCATTGCAATTTACCAATTCCTCTAACGATTCTGCAATAAAAATATTTTCCTCATCATAGCCGACAACAGGTACATAATGCAGCCAATTTTTGTCGGGGCGAATACGAATCATAGCAATCACGGGACTTCCGGTGCCGACTGCATTTTTTAATGCGGTTAGGTTTCCGAAGCAATATTTTACACGCAGTCCGTATTTCGGAAGAAGACTTTGAATACCCTTGGGATACACATATCCGTCTTTCATCTTGTTGGGCATAAGCTCATACAGATTATCGCCGTTTTCGTCAATATTCCAATGTCGCAGGACATATGCCGACGAAAAGGCAGAGCATTTATATCCGCTTTGCATATCAATTCTGTTTGCTTTTTTAATCACAAATTCTGTTTTCCTGCATTTTACCGAAAAACAAAAACGCAATTTGCCCATCAAAATACAGTCAACGATAGTTGTAATTATATAATAATTTGCCAATGATACAATCAAGCAAATCAAAAACAGAATCAGGTATATCACGATGAAGCTTTCGTCCTTTCTATTTTTATGTATATAACGTAATCCTATGTTGCGTATGCGAATGTATGTTCGTATTCTGATTTCAATATAGCACTTCGCTTTACTGTTGTCAATAAAAATCGGATGCTTTTAAAACTGATTTTTAAGGTGAAATGATTTGAATAATAGCAGAACAAGAATTATGTCGACAATCAGAGCAACTGCTGCTTGACAGACTGTTTAGCCTTGAATAAAAACGGCTTATTCGCTTTTGTTCAGCGTAGTGCGAACAAAGTTAAATATGTTTCCTAATATAACGCAAATCATTGAGGCATAAAACAACCAATCCGACGTTGAATCGCTGAATATTTCAACTAAAATAAAAATCAGTGACGCAACAAAAAGTCCGCCGCTTGCGATTATAAGTAATGTATTTATGTTTTTCATAACTATCTCACCTAAATCTATATTAAGTTTATTTGTCCGATTTTTTATACGCTTCTTTAAACGGCACAACACTGCCGTCTTTTTCTTTTACGCTTACGCCGTCAAGCGTTTGGTCAAACTGTGCTCTGATGTTACCCAAATACTCTTTGTAAAGCTGTTTTTGTTCAGCCTGTTCTTCGGGAGAGAGTCCGATTTCACGCTTTTTCTTTGCAAGCTCGTTGATGCGTGCAATAAGGTTTTCTGTCATTTTTATCATCTCCGTATATGTTACTTGAATAATTTGATGTTATTGCTTATATTATTATATCACGTTAGCTTGTTCAAGACAACCGAGATTAAAGTTTTGCAAAAATATTTCAGATTACTATTGACAATAATAAAAGAGTGTGTTATATTAGTGTCAATAAATGAACACATATTCATATGAACAAACATATTGATAGAATGGAGATAATTATGGAAAAATCTGCTGAAGCTTCAAACACACCGAAACTCAAAAAAGAAATTCCCGATTTAGAAGTGCTTTTTGAGCTTGCCGACCTTTTTAAGGTGTTCGGTGATTCAACAAGACTTCGCATTATGTACATCATTGCCGACGATGAAATGTCGGTTCTTAAAATTGCCGAAGCACTCAATATGGAGCAAAGCACAATTTCGCATCAGCTCAGGGTGCTTAGACAAAACAAGCTTGTAAAAGTAAGACGTGAGGGCAAGCAGATTTATTATACGCTTGACGATGACCACGTTAAACGAATCATAGAAATGGGACTTGACCACGTCCTTGAATAATTGCGGCAAAAATCCGAAAAGAGGCGAAGCTGTATGAAATATTCATATACAATCGAAAATTTGAATTGTGCACATTGTGCCGGAAAAATAGAGCAAAAAATTGCTTCTTCCAAGGGCTTTGAAAACGTAAGCTACAATTTTGCCACAAAACAGCTTAACTTTTATTCCGAAAAACGTAATCCCGTTGCCGAGATACAAAGCATTTGCGACAGCATAGAAGACGGCACAAGGGTGATTGACAACGCAGACCAAAAAGCCTGTGCCGAAGAAAAGAAATTTAGCTTAGATAAGCTGTTTTTAGCATTTTCTATCGTGCTGGGAATTGCAGCAATAATACTTGAACACACGGTTGCAGATACCGTATCTTGGGGAAAATACCTTGTCTTCGGTTTTTGCTTTGCGGCAACCTTGCTTGCAGGTTGGGAAGTTTTTGTTGACGGCTTTAAAAACATAATCAAGCTGAGAATCGACGAAACAACGCTTATGTCTGTTGCCGTGATTGCGGCGTTTTGCCTCGGAGAATTTGTTGAGGCGGCAATGGTTGCGATTTTGTTTTCGCTCGGTGAGTTTATCGAAGAAAAAGCGGTCAACAGCTCACGCAGGGACATTGAAAAGCTTGCAAAAATTCGCCCCGACACCGCAACCTTGATATGTGACGGCAACGAAATCACCGTTCCCGCCGAGAAGGTTGAAATCGGCTCCGAAATAGTTGTAAAGCCATACGACAGAATACCGCTTGACGGCGTTGTTGTTTTGGGCAGAACAACCGTTGATAATTCTGCGTTGACTGGCGAAAGTCTGCCTGTTGAGGTTTGCGAGGGCAGTGAAGTGATGAGCGGCTCGGTAAACGGCAGCAGCTTGATAAGAATTAAAACCACAAAGACGTTTGGCGACAGCACGGCAACAAGAATACTTAATCTTGTTGAAGATGCGGCGGCTCAAAAGGGTAAAAGCGAAAAGCTGATTTCTCGTTTTGCTTCTGTGTACACCCCAATTGTAATAGCAATTTCGCTGTTGATTGCGGTTGTACCTCCGTTGCTCGGCTTTGGCTCGTTTGCAGATTGGATTTACAGAGCACTTGTGTGCTTAGTGGCTTCCTGCCCCTGTGCAATCGTAATTTCCGTTCCGCTTTCTTATTATTCGGGAATCGGTGCGGCATCAAAGGCAGGCGTGCTTGTCAAGGGTGGGAAATATCTTGAGGCGTTGGCAAAGGCAGATACCTTTGTTTTTGACAAAACGGGAACGCTCACAAGCGGAAAGCTCAGCGTGGACAAAATCACCGCTTACGGCACTTATTCCGAAAACGACATCCTGTCATATGCGGCGGCCTGCGAAAAATACTCAACCCACCCCGTTGCACTTGCAATAAAAGACAGAGCCAAAAGCCTTGAGCTTCCCCTACTTGCGGAATATGAAGAAAACGCAGGCTGCGGAACCTCTGCAATGCTAAACGGCAAAAAGCTCAAATGCGGCGGCACAAGAATTTTGAATGATATAAAGGGCGTAAGTCACGATGCTTCCGCTTCGGTTTTTGTGGTGTATGACGGCGAGCTTATCGGCACAATAGCCGTAAGCGACTCAGTAAGACAGGAGGCAAAGGGCGTTGTTTCAAGCCTTAAAGCACTTGGAGTAAGGAACACGGTTATGCTGACGGGTGACGCACGCAAAAACGCCGAAAAAGTAGCAAGCGAGCTTGGCCTTGACGATTTTAAGGCTGAACTGTTGCCCGATGACAAGCTGAAAAACGTGTTGGAAATAAAAAAATTCTCAACTGCGGTATGCTATGTGGGCGACGGCATAAACGATGCTCCGGTTTTGTCTGCAAGCGACTGCGGAATAGCGATGGGACTTGGCAGTGAGGCGGCAATTGAAGCGTCTGATGCCGTGCTGTCGGCAGGAAATTTATCCGGCTTGCCGAAAGCCGTAAAAATCGCAAAAAAAGCCCTCAGAACTATCCATATCAACATCACGTTTGCACTTCTTGTCAAAGCGGCGGTAATAATTCTTGCCGCTTTCGGCGTGGCTGCAATGTGGATGTCGGTGGTTGCCGACACAGGTGTGTGCGTGCTTTGTGTGCTGTATGCGGCAAGGCTTCTCAAAAAATAAATCCCGATAACAACAAAAAGTTTGAGCAGACATTCGTTCTGCTCTTTACTTTTTTGCGACGTTGCTGTATAATATAATTTAAACAAATTTGTCATTTTAACAGATAGGGAGGGACAAAGCAATATGATCAGCGGTGCTGAAATTATGGTAAAATGCTTGGAAGCCGAGGGTGTAAACGTCGTCTTTGGCTATCCCGGAGCAGCAATTTGCCCCTTTTATGATAAGCTTTATGATTCAAGCATAAAGCATATTCTTGTCAGGCAGGAACAAAATGCGGCACACGCCGCAAGCGGATATGCACGGTGCAGCGACATTCCGGGAGTTTGTGTTGCAACCTCCGGCCCCGGTGCAACAAACCTCATAACAGGCATTGCAACGGCATACACGGATTCTATTCCGATTGTTGCAATCACAGGTCAGGTTCGTTCCGACCTGCTCGGCAGAGATGTTTTTCAAGAGGCTGACATCACGGGAGCTTGTGAGCCGTTTGTAAAGCACAGCTTCCTTGTGAGCAAAACAGAGGACATTCCCCGTGTGTTCAAAGAGGCTTTTCACATTGCCTCAACAGGCAGAAAAGGCCCTGTTTTGATTGATATACCGATTGATATTCAGGAAAATGAAATTGCCGAATTTAATTATCCCGATGCGGTAAATATAATCGGCTACAAGCCAAACACAAAAGGACATACAATTCAGGTTAAGCGTGCTATTGAGGCTATCGAAAAAAGCAAGCGTCCCGTTATTGTTGCGGGTGGCGGAGTGCTTAGCTCGGGCATAAAGCCGAAGTTCAGAACCTTTGCCGACAAAACCCATATTCCCGTTATTTCAACAATGATGGGAATCGGAATAATGCCGAGTGAGCATGAGATGTACCTCGGTATGCTCGGAACTCACGGAACGGCTGTTGCAAACCGTGCCTTGCACGAAGCTGACCTTGTAATTGTTTGCGGTGCAAGGCTGGGTGACAGAGCGGTTGCGTCACCCGATCAGATGAGCGAAAACACAACTGTTATACATATAGACATCGACCCTGCCGAAATCGGAAAGAACGTAAAAACCGAGATTCCGATTGTAGGTGATATGAAAAACGTACTCAATGCGTTGCTTGACGGAATCGGTAATTACACAGTACCGTCCGATTGGAGCCAAACCGTAAGCGAATGGAAGCAGGAGCTTTACAAAAAGCCTCCTGTTTTTGACGGCTATGTTGAGCCCAGAACGCTTGTAAGCCATCTGAGTGCAATGTTTCGTTCAAAGGCGATTTTGGTTGCCGATGTGGGTCAAAACCAAATTTGGTGTGCCAACAACTTCCGCATACGAGAGGGACGTTTTCTTACAACAGGCGGTATGGGAACAATGGGCTACTCGATTCCTGCCGCAATAGGAGCAAAATTTGCAAGACCGAGCCGTGACGTCATTGTTATCTGCGGCGACGGAAGCTTTCAGATGAGCCTTAACGAGCTTGCGACCATTGCAGGCAACCACCTCGGTATCAAGATTATAATTATGCGTAATTCTCGTTTGGGAATGGTGCGTGAGCTTCAAGACAAGCATTATAACAAAAGACATTCGGCAACGATTCTTGAGGGTGACCCCGATTTTCTTAAAATTGCAGAGGCATACGGAATCGACCATGCCGAGGCTCATTCAAATGCCGAAGCCGAAGAAATTATCAAGGGTATCGTAAAATCCGACAAGCCGTTTATTCTTGTTTGCGACGTATATCCCGACACTCCGTCAATTTAATGAGGTGACAGAATGCAATATACATTATCAATACTTGTAGAAAATCAGGCAGGTGTTCTGTCCAAAATTTCGGGCTTGTTTTCACGCAGAGGATTTAACATTGATTCTCTTGCGGTAGGTGTTACCAATAACCCCGATGTTTCAAGAATCACAATCGTTGCAAACGGCGACGAATATGTGGTTGAACAGCTTGAAAAGCAGCTCAACAAATTGATTCCCGTAATCAAGGTAAAGCGACTCGGCGGTGATTTTATCAGCCGTGAGCTTATTTTGATAAAGGTTCATTGTGCGGCTTCAAAGCGTGCCGAGATAATCAAAACGGCTGAAATTATGAACGCAAAAATCGTTGATGCGGCTCAAAGCTGCGTAACGGTTGAATATTGCGAATGTACAAACCGAGTAAACACACTCATAGATTTGCTCAGGCCTTATGGTATCCGTGAAATCGTAAGAACGGGAACTGTTGCCGTTGACAAAGGCAACACGGCACTTTCCGTTTGATTTTACAGTTAACATATATTTAATTAATATCGCTTGGCGATAAGGAGGAAATTAAAAATGAAAGACTACAAAGAAAACATGAAGGCACCGATTTATTATCAGTCAGACTGCAACTTGTCATTGCTTGAGGGCAAGACTATCGCAATTATCGGTTACGGCAGCCAAGGACACGCTCACGCTCTTAACCTAAAGGATTCCGGTTGCAACGTTATTATCGGTCTTTATAACGGTAGTAAGTCTTGGGCAAAGGCAGAGGCTCAGGGCTTTAAGGTATATACAGCCGCTGAAGCTGCAAAGCAGGCTGACATTATTATGATTCTCATTAACGACGAAAAACAGGCTTCAATGTACAAAAACGACATTGAGCCGAACCTTGAAGCAGGCAATATGCTTATGTTTGCTCACGGCTTTGCAATTCACTTCGGACAGATTGTACCTCCTGCCGATGTTGACGTTGCAATGATTGCTCCCAAGGGACCGGGTCACACCGTAAGAAGTGAGTATCAGGCAGGCAAGGGTGTTCCGTGTCTTGTTGCTGTTGAACAGGACGCAACAGGCAAGGCAAAGGATCTTGCACTTGCATATTCTCTCGGTATCGGCGGTGCAAGAGCAGGCGTTCTCGAAACAACCTTCAGAACCGAAACCGAAACCGACCTTTTCGGTGAGCAGGCAGTTCTTTGCGGCGGCGTTTGTGCTCTTATGCAGGCAGGCTTTGAAACACTCTGTGAAGCAGGCTACGACCCCAGAAACGCTTACTTTGAGTGCATCCACGAGATGAAGCTCATTGTTGACCTCATCTATCAGTCGGGCTTTGCAGGTATGAGATACTCAATTTCAAACACAGCGGAATACGGTGATTACATCACAGGGCCTAAGATTATCACAGAGGACACCAAAAAGGCTATGAAGCAGGTTCTTGCCGACATTCAGGACGGTTCGTTTGCAAAAGACTTCCTCCTCGATATGTCACCCGCCGGCGGACAGGCTCACTTCCGTGCAATGAGAAAGCTCCACGCAGAAGCTCCTGCCGAAGTAATCGGTAAGGAAGTAAGAAAGCTTTACAGTTGGTCTGACGAGGACAAGCTCATCAACAACTGATATAGCTGATTTCAAACAAAATTCGGGATGTCGCAGTTAAAGCGACATCCCGTTTTTAGTGCTTGAATTTATCAATTATTCATTTCCTCAAGAATTTCGGCAATCAACTCACGTTCGTCCATATGATGCTTCACGCCTTTGATTTCTTGGTAGTCCTCGTGGCCCTTTCCTGCAAGGACAATTATATCGCCGTCCTCGGCGTTTTGCATACAATATCTGATTGCGTCCTTGCGGTTCGGCACAACAACATATTTACCGTTTGTTTTGTTGATGCCCGTTTTGATGTCCTCGATTATATCCATAACATCTTCAAACCGCGAATTGTCCTCAGTAATTACAGAAAGGTCTGACAATCTGCCGGAGGTTTCGCCCATTTCGTATCTGCGAATTTTCGGGCGGTTGCCGCCTGCACCGAACATCGTAATCAGGCGGTGAGGGTTGTACTTCCTCAGAGTTGTCAGCACATTTTCCATAGAAAGTGCGTTGTGTGCATAGTCAATCAGCAGGGTGTAGTTGCCGTTGATTTTAACAGGCTCAACTCTGCCCTTGACCTTGGCAATTTTCAGCCCCTTGATTATCGCTTCGTCTGAAACGTCAAAGAACGAAACCGCCGAAATTGCCGCAAGAGCATTGTATACGTTGAATTTTCCGGGGATTCCCACATCGACAGACAGCTTTTTGATGCCGTCCGACTCAAAATGCACTCCGATAAATCCGTTGTCCGACAAAAGATGCTCACCAAATGCACGCAGGTCGGCGTTTTCGGAAAATCCGAAGGTCAGCACATTTCCGTTAAACGGCTCGGTTATCGCCTGACAGCTTTCGTCGTCAATATTAGCGGCAGCGTTGCGGCATTGAGAAAACAGCAGACTTTTGCAATAAAGATATTCAGCCATATCCTTATGCTCCACACCGCCGATGTGGTCGTTTGAAAAGTTCGTAAATACTGCAACGTCAAAGGTGATTCCGGCAAGGCGGCTGTGCTTCAGTCCGATTGACGAAGCCTCCAAAACCACAGCCTTGCAGCCTGCGTTAATCATATCACGCATCGCCTTTTGAATTTCATAAGATTCGGGGGTTGTGTTGTCGGTTTTGACGGTTTTACCGTTATACACAATTCCCAACGTGCCGATTGTGCCTGTTTTGATTCCCGCTTGCTCAAAAATCTCCGCAATCAAGGCGGTGGTGGTGGTTTTTCCTTTTGTGCCTGTAATTGCAACGGTTTTCAGCTCGTTTGCGGGATTGCCGAAAAATTCGACGCTCATAAGTGCCAGTGCAAGTCGAGTGTTTTCAACCTTGACAACAGCAACGCTTTTAGGCACGTCAAAATCAAGCTCATCGCTGACAATCAACGCACAAGCTCCGCTTTCAACGGCGGATTTTGCATATTTATGACCGTCCGAGGTGTAACCCTTAAGGCACACAAAGGCGGTTTTTTCCGTCACCTTGCGTGAATCATAAGCAATGTCCTTGACATCGGGGTCAAGCTCGTTGATAAATTTGTGTTTAGTATTTATAAGCAAGTTTTTTAAATTCATAATCAATCCTCCGAAAATCAGATGTATACATATAATTATAGCAAGAGTTCAATCGGATTACAACAAAAGCGGGATAAAAAATATTTTAATCATATTTTCCGATGAAAAAATTACCTGTGCCAAAATATTCGGGCTTTATTCTATTTTAAATCCCGTTGCATATACTTATTCAGAGGGAAACAAGCCTTGCCATTGGTGAAATTTTACAAAAAATCTCAGAAAATCTTAAATCCAAAGAAATTAAAACAAAAAATACTGCGGCAAATTGTTGTTTTTCCTTAATTATCAAGAGGCAACTTGGGCGATTTGCACAAACAAGTTATGAGCATATTGCATAATTGAAACCTTAAAAGATTGTGCAAAACGTAAAAACGTTTAAAAAAATAAAGCAAAATGCACAAAAAAACAGCCCAAATTTAACAGGTTAGATAAAAACGACAAAAGAGGTTGAAATTTGGTTGCTTTTTTGATATTATTTATGTAGTGGATAGTAGGCGGTTTCGCACAATCCATAAATCCGAAAGGAATAAAAAATTTATTGAAAGAAGGATATTCCAATGAAAAAGATTTTGGCAGTTCTTCTCGCTGCAATGATGACAGCAACTGCTTTTGCAGGCTGCGGTAGCGGCGAAGACGCATCACAGGACGACAGCAACGCTTCGTCATCAACAGAGCTCAAGGTTGACGGCTCAATCGTAGACTACTCATACTTCGGTGAAGAAGACAACGTATCACTTAAAGTATGGGCTCCCGATAAGGCTGTAAGTCTTGTACAAAAGCAGGTTGAAGAATTTAAGGCTGCTTATCCCGAAAAGACATTCACTATTGAAGTTGCAGCTCAGGGCGAAAGCGACGCAGCAACTCAGATTCTTAATGACGCTGAGGTTGCAGCAGACGTATTTGCATTCCCCAGCGACCAGCTCAACAAGCTTGTTAACGCTGGCGTTCTTGCAAAGGTTGCTTTTGTTGATGCAGTTAAAGATCAGCATACAGAGGTAACTGTTGAGGCAGGTACAATCGACGGCACACTTTATGCTTATCCCGAAACAAACGACAACGGCTACTATCTTGTATATGACAAGTCAGTTGTAACAGACGAAGACGCTAAGACCCTTGAGGGTACACTTGCTGCTTGTAAGAAGGCAGGCAAGAAGTTCATTATGGACTGCGGCGACGGCTTCTATTCTTGCACATTCGCATTCACAGGCGGTGCTAAGATCGACGGTCTTGAAGAAGACGGTGAAACACAGAAGTTTGTTGATTACAACGAAGACGAAGTAGTTGACACACTTATGGCATTTGCAAGACTCATCAAAGAGTACAAGGGTACTTTCCAGTCACTTAACGTTAAGCAGGTTGCATCGGGCTTCTCATCAGGCGAGTGTGCAGCAGGTGTTGACGGTTCTTGGGATACAGAAGTTAACAGAACAGCTCTCGGTGACAACTTCGGTGCTGCAAAGCTTCCTACAATCAACGTTAACGGTACAGACAAGCAGCTCATCTCAATGTTCGGTTACAAATATATCGGCGTAAACGGTTCTTCAAAGTATCCCGCATCTGCTCAGATTCTTGCATACTACCTCTCAGGTAAGGAATGTCAGGAACAGAGAGTTAACGAACTCGGTTGGGGTCCTTCAAACAAAGAGCTTCAGGAATCGGAAATTGTAACAAACGATCCCGCACTTCAGGCAATCAGCTTGCAGGCTGCTAACGCTTGTCCTCAGGTTAACATCGCTTCAACACTTTGGAGCCCGATGGGTAACCTCGGTAACAAGCTTGTTTCAGACCAGTGGGATCCTGAAGACAGAGAAGCTACAAAGGCACTCTTTGAAGAAACAATCAAAAACGTTCGTGATGAAGGCTAATCAATATTCTGTTGATTAAGTTAACTGATTAATTAACGGGGTACTTTGGGTTTCAGAGTACCCCGAAAATTCCGATTTTCACTATATTTCGCACAAATGAGAGTATAATTCATTAAGGAGAGCTTATATGACATACGTTGAATATAAACAGCTCAATCCGTTTCAAAGATTTGCTCACAACTTTAAGAAATTTTTCACAAACGCACCCCACGCTGTTGCCAACTTTTTCAAGGCGATAGGCAGGGCAATAGTAAAATTCTTTAAGGGTATAGGCAAAGGCTTCAAAAACTACGGAGTTACCTTTGCAAAGGGTGACTGGGCAACAAAACTTTCGTATTTGATTTTTGGTATCGGAGATTTCCACAAAGGCAAATACTACAAAGGTATTTTATATTTTCTTGCCGAGGTACTGTATGTTCTTTATATGGTATTCTTCGGTTGGGGCTACGTTAGCAAGTTTGACACATTGGGTACGGTTAAAACAAGAGAAGTTGTTGACCCCGGCTCAATCATTCCTCGTATTGAATACGGCGACAACTCAATGCTGATTTTGCTGTATTCCGTATTGACTATTGTTATAACAATTGTTATTTTTGCAATTTATATCAATAATATCAAAGATGCTTATCGCCACGAAATTATGCGTAAAAACGGCGAAAAGCCAACATCTTTTAAAACTGATATCAAAGAATTCCTTGACGGAAAATATCACATCACAATGCTTTCTTTCCCTGTACTTATGATTGGTATCTTTAACATTCTGCCTCTCATATTTATGGTATTGATTGCATTTACAAACTACGACAAAACTCATATGCCTCCGGGAACCTTGTTCACGTGGGTTGGTTTCGATAACTTTGCATCGCTCTTTGACATTGTAAACAATTCAAAGAAGGCAACTACATTCTTAGAGCTGTCTAAATGGACTCTTATTTGGGCAGTAGCGGCAACATTCTCAAACTACATACTCGGTATGATTGTTGCTCTTATGATTAACAAAAAGGGCATCAAGCTTAAAGCATTGTGGAGAACACTTTTCGTTATTGCAATCGCTGTTCCCCAGTTCGTTTCACTTCTCCTTATGAACCAGATGCTTCAGGCAAACGGTGCTTTCAACGTTTTGCTTTCGGAAATTACCGGTTCAAACGTTGAAATACAATGGCTGAACAGCTCGGTATTGACAGCAAGATTGGTTGTAATTATCGTCAACCTTTGGGTTGGTATTCCGTACACAATTTTGTCAATGTCAGGTATTCTTATGAATATCCCGGAGGATTTGTACGAATCCGCCCGTATCGACGGTGCAAGCCCGTTCAAGACATTTACAAAGATTACTTTGCCGTATATGCTCTTTGTAACAACACCTCAGCTTATCACACAGTTTGTAGGTAACATCAACAACTTTAACGTTATCTTCTTGTTGACAGGCGGTAGCCCGACCACCGAAAACCTATATCAGGCAGGCTACACCGATATTCTTGTAACTTGGCTGTTCAACTTGACGATGGGCAACTCGCAAGACTACGGTCTCGGTGCGGCAATCGGTATTATAGTATTCATTGTTTGTGCTACGCTTTCGCTTATCGTTTACAACAGCTCCAAATCAATGAAGGATGAGGAGGCGTTCTCATGATAAAAAGCTATAAACTCAGAAGAAATCTTGTGAATGCCATCATATACGTTATCCTTGCGGTAATGGGTATAATTTGGGTATCACCGTTTGCATATCTTCTTATGCATTCGTTCCGTGCAGAGGGACTTATCACCGTTCCTTATCTTATTCCGCACGAATGGACCTTCCAAAACTACATCGACCTGTTCACCGGTAGCGGCGGTCAGGCTTCGATCAACTTCCCAAGATGGTTCCTTAACACATTTATTGTTGCATGCTTTAGCTGCATAATTTCCACAATTTCGGTTCTTGCAGTAAGCTATGCGTTCAGCCGTTTAAGATTTAAGGCTCGTAAAAAGCTTATGAGTGTTGCTATGATCCTCGGTATGTTCCCCGGATTTATGACAATGATCGCTATTTACTACCTCTTAAAGGCAATGGGACTTACTCAGACCTTGGTAGCTCTTGTAATTTGTTACAGTTGCGGTGCAGGTCTTGGCTTCCAAATTTCAAAGGGCTTCTTTGATACAATTCCGAGAGCTCTTGATGAAGCGGCGACCATCGACGGTGCAACCAAGAATCAAATTTTCTGGAAGATTATTCTTCCGATGTCGAAACCTATCGTTGTTTATACGGTACTCACTTCGTTCATCGGCCCGTGGACAGACTTTATTCTTGCAAAGCTCATTATGGGTGCAAAATCTGAAAACTACACCGTAGCAATCGGACTTCAAAAGATGCTCCAGAATGATTTTATCAACACCTATTACAAGCAATACCTTGCAGGCTCAGTTGTTGTTGCGTTACCAATTACGCTTCTCTTCCTCAAGATGCAGAAGTATTATGTTGAAGGCGTAACAGCAGGCGGCGTAAAGGGTTAATCACAAATTAAACTTAGGGCAGCAGGCTTAACTGCTGTCCTTTTTTAACAAAAGGAATGGTAATAATTATGAAAAAACTGCTTTCATTATTTTTTTGCACCCTGATTGCCTCAAGCTGTATGTTGACAGGATGCGGAGGCGATAATTCGGGCAAAGACCCGATTGAGGGACTTGAAGCAACCGCCTCAACCGACAAATATCGCAACTATTACGAAATCTTCGTAAATTCGTTTTGTGATTCCGACGGCGACCAAACAGGCGATTTGCAGGGAATTATTTCTCAACTTGATTACCTCAATGACGGAGATCCTAACTCAGGCAATGACTTGGGTATTGACGGAATTTGGCTCACTCCCATAATGCCGTCAAAGTCATATCACAAGTATGATGTGCGTGATTACTACGACATTGACCCCGACTTCGGCACGCTTGAAGACTTTGACGAGCTTGTCAGCGAATGCCACAAAAGGGGCATAAGGCTGATTATCGACCTTGTACTCAACCATGCTTCCTCACAAAATCCGCTTTATGAAAAGGCTGTTGAGGAGGTTGCCGAGAACAAGCTCGACGGATACGCTGAATACTTTGAAATTCACGAAACCTCTTACTTCAGCTCGGATACACAGGTGAATGTGCTTTCAAACGGCTATGCGTGCGAGGCAAACTTCTCTCACGATATGCCCGAATGGAATCTCAATTCGCAAAAAACAAGAGAAGAATTTACAAATATTGCAAAATTCTGGCTTGACAGAGGCGTTGACGGCTTCCGTCTTGACGCTTGCAAATATTACAACAACAAAGAAACCGACGGCACGGAGTTTTTGACTTGGTTTTATGACACCTGCAAGGGCATAAATCCCGATGTTTATATGGTGGGCGAAACATGGTCGGACGATTCCGATATATCCGAGCTTTACAAATCGGGCATCGACAGCCAGTTTGCGTTTAAGTTTGCCCAGACCTCAGGATTTATTATTGAAAACATCAACACTCAGTCGGGTTCGGGACTTGTTAAAAAGGTTATGAACTATGACAATAAAATGCGAGAGAGCAATGAAAACCAAATCAACGCAATGTTTTTGTCAAACCACGACCAAACACGAATTGCCAACGCACTTGAGGGCAAGGGTGTTGAGGGCGAGAAATTTGCCGCTTCGATTTATATGCTGTTCCCCGGCAACTCGTTTATGTACTACGGCGAGGAAATCGGAATGACAGCCGAAAGCACAGAGAGCGATTCTTATTACAGAACTCCTATGGTGTTTGACAGCGAGAATTTGCCGAGCATTTTTGTGAACAATGTCGGTGATGAAACCGTCGCTCCTACGTTCGGCGGAGTTAAGCAGCAGCTTGACGACAGCGAATCGTTGCTCAATTTCTATCGCAGAATCATTACAATCAAAAAACAAAACCCCGAAATTGCACGAGGTCAAATTACAGAGCAGGTTGATTTTGACGACAAGAATATCGGTGCTTTCTGCACGGAGTATGACGGCTCAAAGCTTATGATTATCCACAACTTTAATAAGGAGGAAAGCAAGGAGCTTGAAATCACGGACGATATGCTTAAAAATCCAACCGTGCGTGCAGACCTTGTAACTTCCGACACCAAAACTCACGTCACAATCAAGAACGGCAAGCTTACGCTTCCGCCGTATTCAAGCGTTGTTTTGAAATCAGCCGAATAATGGAGGAAACCCCTGAAGATGGAACAGTTCAGCTTATTGCATCCGCAAAATTCAAACGCAAAATATACTTCCTTGTCAAAGGAAACGCAAAACGATTTGTCGATAGATTATCTGTGCGAGGCGTTGACCGAGGACAGCTATGAGCGAAACAGCATAAAGCAAATCTTGACCGAAATCACAAGCGATGAGGAGGTTATTGCGTACAGATGTGATGTGTTTGACGATTTTTTGCGGTTTCCAAAGCTGAGAAACGACCTCGCTCAAATGCTTGAAAAGCTTGCTGACTTGCGAGAAATCGAGCGTTTCCAAAAGGATTCCGAGGCGTCATCTCTGTGGCAACTTGTAAATCGCCTCAGAGAGATGGACGGCTATGTTGACTGCATAACTCAGATAAAGTCAACGCTTGAAAGCACCGACATTCGCTCAAAGGGCTTGTGTGAGCTTAGGGACAATGTTAGGTCAATTTACAGCGACAGCGGCTTTGAGATTTTAAAGCAGGACATCAGCGACACGTTTGCCAAGGCACAAAGGCTGAAAAGCATTACGCTCGGAGTAAATCTTGATTCGCTTTTAAGACCGCAGACTGTCGGGGTTGTGTCGCTCAACGACAAAGAATTCAGCGACAGCGGAATTTTAAAGCGTTTTATGAACTTTGCAAACAACAACAGTGAGCTTCACCACGGCAGCGACGTGACGGGATTTGTCAGCTTTCATCCCGCAAATCCGTCAACGTCAAGCTTTGGACTCGGCAAACCGATAGTGGGTGCCCAGCAGGACGTAAAGCAAATCTACGGCACAAGTCTGACGGGTGCAGATCCACTTTCGGACGCATTAAAAAAGGTTGTGTCCGACATTCTTCGCCGCACGGTTAACGAAATCAAGTCGATGCTTAACAAATATGTGAACATAAACGGCTATTCATTTGTAATGCTTATGCCCGAAATCGTGTTTTATATCCGCTTTGCAGAGCTTTGCGAAAAAATAAAAGCCAAAAACGTCGAGCTTTGCAAGGCAGAGGTTATGCCGTCTGCACTCAGAAATTGCTGTGCAAAGGATATTTATAACCTTAAGCTCGGAATAAAAAAGGCAAAAGGCGAGAAAATCGACATAGTCACAAACGATTTTGAATTTAACGATGACGGACGCATTTTTATTTTGACAGGTCCGAACCGAGGAGGCAAAACCACAATAACACAGGCGGTTGGACTTGCGTTTTTGTTGGCTCAAAACGGCATATATGTTCCTGCTTCGTCGTTTAAGTTCAGCCCATGCGACAATATTTACACACATTTTCCCGCAGACGAAAACTACACCGTTGACCTTGGCAGGCTCGGCGAAGAAAGCAAGCGTCTTGCACGGATTTTTGAAACCGCAACCGACAAAAGCCTGCTTTTGCTCAACGAAAGCCTTGCCACCACCAACGTTGCCGAGGGCTTGTATCTTGCCCGTGACGTAGTAAAGTCAATGCGATATTTGGGCGTCAGATGTATTTTTAACACGCATATGCACGACCTTGCACGCAACCTCGACGAGCTAAACGGCAGCATCGAGGGCAGCAGTAAGGTTGAAAGCATGGTGACGGGAATCGAAGATGACCGCCGTTCCTTCAAAATTCGCATATCGCCTCCTCAGGGCGTGAGCTATGCTCGTGACATTGCCAAAAAATACGGCATAACCTTTGACAGAATCAAGCAATCGCTTGACTGTCGCAACAGCGAAGAATAAGAGTGCAGGCAAAGGTGTTGGCGGCAATTTACCGCAAAAAACCCGCTTTTGCTTGACATTGTATAAGGGTTAATTGTATAATAATATAGATATACTTAACTAACCCTATATCCGAAAGGAAGATTAATTTGGAATTTACAAAAGCTTTTGATTATATTGTCGGCAAGGTGGACGAGGAGCTTTCAAAAAGCGGTTACACAAAGCAAAAGGTGTCGTCGGGCAGTAGCAACGAGCTTGTAGCTCTCTTTACAGGCAGCAATATTGCTTATTCCGTTGCATATTTTAAAGACAAGGAGCAAATGGTTCTTCGCTCCTGCACAATGACTGAGGAAGGTCCCGACAACGAGTGGAAAACCCTTGCAACATGGCTTTATGATGAGGCTGTTTCAACTCAAAAAGACGCCGACAGTATCGCAAACGACTTTGTTGAGGGCGTTTCGGGCAGCGTTGCAATCAAGCGTGCAAAGCAGGTAAAGCAAAAGAAGAAAAAATCCGACGACGGAAATGCCGACCCAAAATTTCTTGCAAAGCGTTTTGTTGCGTTTTTCCCTGAGCTAAAAGGCGAAATAAAAGAGGAAGAGGATTGCTATTATCCGTTCAGAGGAGCAACCTTTGCAAAAGAGCATATTGCCACCAAGATTGTCACATATGTTAAGCGTGCAAACAAGGCAGAGCTTGAAAAGCTTGCAGGCGTGTTCAATACACAGTACGGCAACGGCGATGCCGACACTCGCTCAATCATTACAATAGTTATCCTCAACGCACTTGATGACGAGGAGTTTAAGGGCTTTTCCGAATATTTTGACGATACCTTAAAGCCCGCAGCAACAGCGGCTCGCAAATACAAAAACAAAACCGTTAAGCCCGAAAAACCAAAGAAAAAGAACGTTAAAAAAGCAAGCACCCTGCTTCAGCAGTAAAGCATATTAAAAACTCAGTAATATAAAGCGTATCTATCCGAAAAGACAGATACGCTTTTTTATCGCTTAATTTTACTTTCAGTTTGTCTTTGAGTATATGAGTCAAGCTGTAAATATAGATTTAATAATCATATAAATAAAAGGCAACAGCGATTGATTCGCCATTGCCTTTTGATTTATGCTGTATTAATAAAAATCTTCGTCCAAATACCATTTTCCGGAAATCTTTACCATTGGAATTTCGCAGATTTCTTCCGATTCACCGAAAATTATTTTTGCGGAAACAACAACGCTGTTATTATCCTCGCTATATTCTTCGGAGATAACTTCGATTGTTATGTAATTATCTTCGGCAGCTACACCAAAAAGTCCTGATAGAATATCCGTTGAAAAAAGGTCGCCTATACCGTCTACGCCAAACACTCCACCTGCAATATTAGCAACACCCTTTGATAATTCTAATTGCAACTTTAGTTTTGATTGTTCGCTGGGCTTGAAAATATCAATAATTCCTTCAATATCTCTTTCGTTGAACGAGGTTTCAAAATTTTTCAAAGCTTTTTCCGGCCCTGATAAAGTCAGGCTGTCGCATCCCGAAAAAGCAATTATACAGATAGTTGATAGAAATAATACTATAATTTTTTTAAACTTCATACAATCACATCCTATGCAGAAATAATTTTACAGCCTTTTGATGTTTCTGTGAGCTGAAAGGTTTCCTTTGAGGTGAAAGAAGCTGTTTCATCATCGGAAGTAATATAGCTTACTTCTATTGTCGCATAAACAGTAAATTCTTTAGCGGACAGTAATTCAACATTTTCCTCAGTAGATACGTCTTTTACTGTGCTGATTAGAGAAATGCTTTTTACTTCCTTTGCGTCATCGGGGATTCTGGAACAAGCAGACAAACCACTCTTTTTCATAAAATCAAGTTTTGAATTTGACTCTGTACTATTTAGGCTAAAAAGGTTTTCATAATCTGTGCTAATCAGATTCCCAAGCTCTTCTAACGGGAGGCATTTTTTAATTCCCTCCATATCACAATCGTTAATAGCGTTTATGTATTTATTTATTACTTTTTGTTCTTTTGATGTTGAAGGAATCGTGCATAGTAATACACTGATAATTCCAATTACAATAAGTATGGCGGCGATTATAATATTTTTATTCTTACTCATTATATCAATTCCTCCTCTGTTTCTGATTCTGTGCTGTCAACGGTGTTTTCAATATTTACGGAAGCAACATTTACTGTCGGACTGTTATTATTCTCGATTATTACAGTTGATTTTTTCTTGTTTTTTATGTTTGATATAATATTTAAAAGCTCTTTTCTTTTAACAACAAGTAAAATAATACCGACAATCAGCACGATACAGGAAATAATAAAGAGAGCTGCAATTAAAAACGAGAATTTTACCAATGCAAATGAAACTTCACCGATTGAATTTATAATATTATTACCGTCATCATCTGTTGCAAAATAACCTTGATAGTAATAATCAGTGAATATTCCGTCAACATCATTAAACGTTATCCTTGTGTTGCCTATTATCGGAGATAAATCATAAGTTATTTTTCCCGAATAAGCATTAGTGAAATTTGAAGTTGTTTCGGATTTAGAAAAACTGATTTCAAAATAAGTTTTTTCCTCTGTTGCGGCTGTGTCGTTTGACCGTATAAAAGAGCTGATTTTGTTATTTAACTCATCAATACTACCTGTGAAAGAAACGGTTGCAATATCTCCGTTTTCGCTAAATTCTCCGTATTCACCGCAAGAAGCCTTGAGTGCTTCAACCGCTGATTCTTTTAAATCTTCTTGCAGTGTTTCTTCGGAAGTAAATACAAAATCAACAACGGCTTTATCATTGCTGCTGATGTCTGTAATAATCTCGACTGAAGCAAAACTTATTTTCCAATCCAAATCAAAGCAATATTTCATCGCAGGTGACGGAGTATATCCTAACTTGCCGTCGTTTGCAAGCACCTCTGCATTATCGCATTTAATTAACTTACAGTTATTATCATATGGTACTATCGTACTATGCAACGGGTCAGAGGAGCTATAATCAAGATAGAAAGAACCATCTAATTTTTCTTCTATTGTTACATTTGCGTTTCCGACTTTTTCGCTGTTTGATTCAATATCCAGAGAAAATTCGTTTGAAGTTTGAAGTATTTTATTAGTTTTTTCTACCAATTGCTTGGTGTCATCAGCTTTGACAGTAATGATATATTCATTTGTGGCTTTATCTGTGTTTTCCGAATAAGTATCATCTTCAGACGCAAGATTAGATATATAGGAACTCAGATTACACCCTTTTTCGGATAGTTCTTCTACAGTAGTATCAGATGCTAAAAATCTAAACTCACGAGAAAAAGTACCGTCAATATTGAGAATTGTATTAACATAAATGCTATCTAAACAGCACAGCTCTTGCTTGTTAACCGATAGCTTTGAATATGAGTCGTATTCAACTGAGTCTAAAACAATTTTGTTGTCTTTAATTTCGTACCAATCCGATGTACTGCTGTTGGTTATGATATTAGCTTCTTTTACTGCGTCAAAATACCACTGAAGCAAATCGAACGATGTGAAATTCTCATTTAGCTTAACCCCTTTTTTAAATATTGTATCTAAGTTTTCATACTCAATTTCCGGTGTCAATTCTTTATTGCTGCCGGCATCAATAACGGCAGCGACTTTTTTCCTGTAATCATCAATGCTTTTAAAATCAATTGTAAAGGTTAAGCACGAGCCGTCATCAACTTCCGATAAAGCACACGACATTTCGCTGGGTAGCTTTGAATCGGCAGCTTTTTTTAAGGCGTTAATTCCGCCTGTAACATAGCTTTTTAAATCATCATTATTAATTATCACATCGATTTTTCTTTGTCCTGCAAAATCCTTAGTAATATTAAGTTCAGTATTAATTACAGCTCCGCACCCCGCAAGAATACAAATCATTAGTAACAAGGGGATCAAGAGAAGCCCAATTTTTTTATTTTTCATTTATCCGCACTCCTTTCCCTGCATAAATTAACTAAACAAGCTAAATAAATCCGATGTTTTGCCGCCAAACAGGGAATTACTTAATGAGCTTGTTAAATCGCTGATTGCACTGTCAATAACTGATTTAGTAATAATGCTGATGACAATTACGATAACAGCGATTACTACCGTCCATATGCAAATATATGCGATATACGGTGATTTTTCTAATTTATCTAATTTCTGAATTCCGACATAAAGCAGTACAGCCGTTGCTATTAGTGCTGATAAGAAGAATATAAGGACAAAGGGTGTCCATAAGAATCCGAATATCATATTAAGCAAATATGCTACTGTTAACGGCAATGAAGCAGTGGCTACAAGATTTAAAACGCTTTTTATTGAAACGTTTTTCTTTAAAACCAACTTCATAGCACCGAATGTACATATGCTTAACAAAAAATATGTACCGACGCTTATTAACAAGCCGTACAGAAACAAAGGTCCGAATTTGTATATTGAATCACCAATCACCGAGCTTACAGCTCCCAGCAAAGCGTCCATAATTTGTTTGACGTTTAGTGCCAGTGCAAATGAGTAAACAACAGCAGAAATCAGCTCGATTATCACCCATTCCGCCCCTTGGCTTTTTGCCGATTCTCCGACTGTTTTTACTGTGTCTTTTGAAAAGAACCCTTTTATGGTTTTCAAAGCGGCACCAAGAGTAGGATTTCCTGCTTTTTGAACCGGAGTGCCGGTAGGTTCATTTGAAGCTTGATTAATAACACCTACTTGAGCTCCGCAGCCGCTGCAAAACTGAGCGTTGTCTGATAAGGGTTTTCCGCAATTCTTGCAATACATAAAATCTCCTCCGATTTTTAAAGAATTTGGCATAACGATTTTAATTGTAGCAACATAATCAGTATTATGTTGTAAATTGCCGAAAATAAAAAACGCACACGATAATTCTATGTAAGCTAATAAGGGAAAACATGTACAAGAATTAAGCCTTTTCATTTTTTAGATTCGATAAGGCTTATTTATTCTGCAACAAAATTGACAAATTTCTTAAAAATAGCACTTTTAACGATAAAATACTTGTTATTTTTACAAAATCGGTATATAATATATCCAAGGCATCCTTATTTTTTAATTGTAGCAACATAATACTGATTATGTTGTTTTTTTCTTTATAGGCGGCATTTTTCATATAATTAAGTGCATATTTTCCATACGCTGACGATGTTCAATACCCGTAGAAACAATATAAATTCGAGTAGTATTTATACTGCTGTGTCCCAAAATATCGGATAGCTTTGCAATATCCTTTTCAATACCGTAAAAGGTTCTTGCGAATAGATGTCGTAAATTATGCGGGAATACTTTTTGGGGATTAACACCCGCATGAATACACAGACTTTTCATTTCACGCCAAATGTTAGTACGGTTCATCGGCTTACCGGTGCGGGTAGTAAAAACTACACCGGATTTTATTCTTTGCTCTGCTATGTAGCGGAGCAATTTCTTTTGTAACGCACGTACGATAAACACCGAGCGTGTTTTGTTTTTCAGAGAAACAACCGCTTCGCCGCATTTTACAGACTCGACCGTTATAAATTTTAATTCGCTGATACGAATACCTGTACCGCAAATGGTTTGAATAATTAGATTCAATCTTTTATTACCTTTTTGCTTAGCGGTGTTTAAAAGTTGAATATATTCCGATTTTGTGAGCTCCTTTTCTTCGGAACGGTAGAGCTGCCTTTGGATTTTAATTGATTTTACTTTTAATTCAAGCCACCCGAGATATGCAAACAAGCCATTTAGCGATGCCAGCATTGAATTGATGCTTCTGACTGCATAACTTTCGGCAATTAACTTATTTTTATATGCAATAACCGTTTCTTTGGTGATTTTACCAACGCCGACAAATTCAGAAAATGCCCTCACATCTCGAATGTATTTCTCAATGGTGTTTTCGCTTTTTTCTTCGGATTTAAGGTGGATTTTAAAATCAGATATAATTTTTTTTGTTAGAATTTTATTTTTCACAGTTGTTGCCTCCGCATAGCTTTATTATGTTTACAGATAAAGTTTTTTACCAACGCTAATGATTGTAGTCCTATAAACACAAACGGCTGTATCAAGTTCAAATGATACAGCCGTCAGTTTATTCACTTTTGATTTCTACGGGCTTTTCATCAAAGCCCTCAATCTGAAATTTAAGCCCGCAGGTGGAACATTCAAGATACGGCACATTGCCGTTTGTGTCGTCCTCAAAAATTATCATTGGGCTTTCACAAAACGGACACAGCTTCAGTTCGTCGGGTTTCATACATATCCTCCTGTCGATTTGATATAACTAATTGTACTACAAATTGTCAAAGTGTGCAAACATAGTTTCCAAAAAAATCTTTACAAAAAGGGCAAAAAGATATAAACTAAATGGTAGACTGATTGGAGGATTTGCAATGAAACAGGAAAACTATTCAATGCTATGTGATTTTTATGAATTTACAATGTCAAACGGCTATTTCTTAAACGGCTTTTATAAGCGTAACGTTTACTTTGATGTTTTCTTTCGCAAAGTACCCGACAACGGAGGATTTGCAATCGCCGCAGGACTTGAACAGGTAATTGAATATATAAAAGAGCTTCATTTTGATGATAACGACATTGAATACCTCAGAAGCAAGGGGATATTTGATGAGAATTTTCTTGAATATCTCGCAAATTTCAAATTCAGCGGCGACATTTACGCTGTCCCCGAAGGAACACCCGTGTTCCCCAACGAGCCGATACTTACCGTGCGTGCCCCTGCAATAGAGGCTCAGCTTATCGAAACCTTTGTTTTGCTCACGCTCAATCACCAAACACTCATCGCAACCAAAGCCAACCGAATCGTTCGTGCTTCTCAGGGCAGAACGGTGCTTGAATTCGGCTCTCGCAGAGCACAGGGTGCAAGCGGTGCGGTTGACGGAGCAAGGGCGGCGTTTATCGGAGGCTGCAAGGGAACAGCCTGCACGCTGACCGACGAGTTGTACAACGTGCCGGCAGGCGGCACAATGGCTCACTCTTGGGTGCAGATGTTTGACAGCGAATATGACGCATTTAAGACCTATTGCGAGCTTTATCCCGACAATCCGACCTTGCTTGTTGATACCTACAACACCATCAAAAGCGGTGTGCCTAATGCAATAAAGGTGTTTAAGGAGGTGCTTTTGCCTCAGGGGAAAACCGAGTGTGCAATCAGGCTTGATTCGGGCGATATTTCATATTTGTCCAAAAAGGCAAGGAAGCTGCTTGACGAGGCAGGACTTACCGATTGCAAAATTACCGCTTCAAACTCTCTTGACGAGTACCTTATTCGTGACCTTATGATGCAGGGGGCGAAAATCGACAGCTTTGGCGTGGGCGAAAGGCTCATTACTTCATCAAGCTCTCCTGTATTCGGCGGAGTTTATAAGCTTGTGGCTGTTGAAAACGAGGACGGCGAAATTGCACCGAAAATCAAGGTTAGCGAAAATACTGCAAAAATAACAAATCCGCATTTTAAGAAAGTGTATCGTTTTTATGACAACGAGAGCGGCAAAGCACTTGCCGATGAGCTTTGTGTTTATGACGAAACTGTTGACAGCACAAAGCCACACACTATTTTTGACCCGAATGCGACATGGAAAACAAAAACTCTTGAAAATTTCACAGCAAAAGAACTGCTTGTGCCGATATTCAAAAACGGAAAATGTGTTTATGAAAGTCCGTCAATAAATGAAATTGCCGACTACTGCAAACAGCAGATACATCTTTTGTGGGATGAGGTCAAAAGGTTTGAAAATCCCCATACCTACTATGTTGACCTTTCAAAAAAGCTCTATGAAATCAAGGGTATTTTGCTTAATGTCTACGGAGTTTGATAATAAAAATGACGAAATGCGGTTTAAATTGCAGATTTGCACTTTGAACCGCATTTTATTTATGAGTTTGGTTATAAATAATACAAAGGTTAGGTGAAAATACTGATAATTTTTTGTCACAACCTACAAAAAATAAATTTTTAGTGAAAAAGTCTATTTTTTCTTGCCACGACCATTCAATTTGTGTTATAATTTTATTAAATATTAAGTTGTTATAATGGAGTTTTGATTACGGAACATATTATCAATATTGACAGAATGGAAAATGCCGTTGCACTTTTCGGCAGCTTTGATGAAAATATCAAGCTCATTGAGCATGAGTTCGGTGTTAGAATAACCTGCCGTGACAGTGAGCTGAAGATTGAGGGCGAGGCTGAAAATGCGTCAAAGGCAGGTAAGGTTATAGAAAGCCTGTTGCAGTTTATTAACAGGGGAGAAGCTTTGTCCGAGCAAAACATACGCTACTGCATTTCGCTTGTTAATGAAGGCAGTGAAGAAAAAATCGAACAGCTTGCGGGCGACTGCATCTGCATCACTTCAAAGGGCAAGCCGATAAAGCCCAAAACCATCGGACAGAAGCGGTATTGCAATATGATTGCAAAGAATACCGTTACCATAGGAATAGGTCCTGCAGGAACAGGCAAAACCTATCTTGCGGTTGCTATGGCGGTAACCGCATTTCGCAGTAAGCAGATAAACCGCATCATACTCACCCGCCCTGCGGTTGAGGCAGGCGAAAAGCTCGGATTTTTGCCGGGTGATTTGCAAAGCAAGGTTGACCCGTATTTGCGTCCGCTTTACGACGCACTTTTTGATATGCTCGGTGCGGAAACCTATCAAAAATATGTTGAGCGTGGCAACATTGAGGTTGCTCCGCTTGCCTATATGAGAGGCAGAACGCTTGACGACAGCTTTATAATTCTTGATGAAGCACAAAATACCACAAGTGCTCAGATGAAGATGTTTCTTACACGTCTTGGCTTCAATTCAAAAATGGTTATTACAGGCGACATAACTCAGATTGATTTGCCCGGCGGAGCAAGAAGCGGACTTAAAGATTGCATAAAGATACTTAAAAATATTGAGGGCATCGGAAGCTGTACCTTTGACGAAAAGGACGTTGTGCGTCACCGCCTTGTTCAAGATATTATTAAGGCGTATGCAAAATATGAAAACAGTAAATAAATACAACAAAAATAAATCGAAAAATTATTCAGAAAGGACTGTTTACAATGGCAGATAAGATTAAGGTAATCATCACAAATAAACAAAAGACGGTTAAGATTCCGACAGGAATAAGAATGCTTGTACGCCGCTGCTGCAATGCGGTGCTTCAGCTTGAAAAATTTGAAGGCCCTGCCGAAATCAGCGTTACTTTTACCGATAACAAGGGTATAAAGGAGCTAAACAAGCAGTATCGTGACAAGGATATTGAAACAGACGTTTTGTCGTTCCCTATGGGCGAAAACGGTGTTTATGATACCGATATGGAAACAGGTGCGAAGATTCTCGGAGATGTTGTAATTTCAATGGAAAAGGCAAGGGACCAAGCATCGCTTTACGGACACAGCCTGCAAAGAGAGGTTGGCTATCTCACAGCTCACAGCGTGCTTCACTTGCTTGGATATGACCATATGGAAAAGCTTGACAAGGTAAGAATGAGAGAAAAAGAGGAGCTTGTAATGGATGAGCTGGGACTTCCTGCTTCTTCAAGCTACATAGTTGACAAGGTTTGATAATTAATAATGAAAAAACAGATTTTGAGCTTTAAATTTGCATTCAGAGGTATTTGGAAGGCAATAAAAAGCGAGGGGCATATGCGTTTTCATCTTGTGACGGGAATGTATGTTTTGCTGTTTTCGCTGTTTTATGATTTTTCGCCTGTTCAAATTGCATTGCTTGTTGTGTTGATTGCACTTGTGATTGCGTTTGAGGTTTTTAATACCTGCATTGAGGAGCTTGCAAATCTTTGTGCCGACAGATATGAGCCGCTTGTGCGTTGTGCAAAGGACTTGGCAGCAGGTGCGGTTCTTGTTGCTTCAATGGCAGCAGTGGCGGTAGGAGTTATTTTCTTTTGGAATTTAACAGCATTTCGGCATATCTGCGGCTTTTTTACGGAAAATGTACATTTGCTTGTTTTGCTTGTACTGTCTGTGGCGGCTTCGGTGATTTTTGTGATTTTCGGGCCGACGGGGATAAAGGAAAAGCTGATTTTGCACAGGCGAAAAGCCAAAAACAAATCCGTTAAAAAATAATATTTCAGTCGCATTAAAACTACATAAAATTATTGCATTGGGCGAACGTTGTTCGCCCGCAATTTTTAATAACAAAAATTTACGGGAGTAACAAATGAATACAAATGACAAATCTGCTTTTGTGGCAATAGTCGGCAGACCGAACGTTGGCAAAAGCTCAATTTTAAATCGTCTTTTAGGGCAAAAAATCGCAATAGTATCAAGCAAGCCTCAAACTACCCGCAACAGAATAACGGGTGTGCTGACCGAGGGCGAATATCAGCTTGTTTTCTTTGATACTCCGGGTATGCACAAGCCTAAAAATTCACTCGGCAAGTATATGGTTCGCAGCGTCAACGAATCCGTTGGCGGTGTTGATTGTTGTTTGCTTGTTGTTGAGGCGGGCAAAGAGCCGAGCCAAACCGAAAATTCGCTGATTGAAAAATTCAAAACGCTTGATATGCCTGCAATTCTTGCCATAAACAAGATAGATACACTCAAAGAAAAGGACGAGCTGATGAAGCAGATCCTTGCATACAGCAAGCTGTATGATTTTGAAGCTGTTGTGCCTGTAAGTGCTCAGGACGGAAGCGGACTTGACGCATTGCTTGAGGAACTGAAAAAGCAGTCGAGCGAGGGAGGTCATTTCTTTGATGAAGATACTCTTACCGACCAGCCCGAGAGAGTTATCGTAGCCGAAATTATCAGAGAAAAAATCCTAAGACTTTGCGACAAAGAAATTCCGCACGGAACGGCTGTTGTTATCGAAAAAATGAAAACACGGGAAAACGGAATTTTGGATATTGACGCAACTATTTTCTGTGAAAAAGAAACCCACAAGCGTATACTTATCGGCAAAAACGGTGCTATGCTCAAAAAAATCAGCAGCTTTGCCCGTCAGGACATCGAACGCTTTTTTGATTGCAAGGTATTTTTGCAAACTTGGATAAAGGTTAAAGAGGATTGGCGAAACCGTGCCCAGCTTTTGCAGAATTTCGGCTTTGACGAGAAGAATTTTGATTGATTATTGCAGTTGATATTGTTGATTAATCAAACAGGAGAGAATATGGAAATTGTTTACAGAAAACTGACTCAAAAATGATTTGGATATATTTATCAATATGAGAATCCGTCAGCTTTTAGAAGCAGATTACGCATCGGATATGGGAGTTTTGTTATATTCTGCTTTCGGATTTAAAAAGAACGATAATTTTATGTATTACAATCCTTGACAGAAGGAACAAAATTTACCTACGATATTTTGACCGAAACGACCGAAACTAAAAACACTAATACAAGTAAAACTATACTGAGGTGTTTTTATGGACGAATGGTCAATGTGGGAAACTTTTATTACTACCGGCAGTGTGCTGGATTATATACGCTACAAAAGTATTCAAGACGCAAAAGATTCAGGAGCCGATACTGTAAACAGGGAGGAAACCGATGAAATTCCAAACCGACGGATTGATAATAAAGGAACAGAATATCGGTGAAAATGACAGGCTTGTTTTTGCCCTGACAAAGTCAAACGGCGTTATCCGTGCGTTTGTCAAGGGTGCAAAGAACATCAAAAATCAAAAATGTGCCGCCACCTCCTTGCTGGCTTATTCCCGACTTACAATTTATAAAAGTCGGGACAGCTACATAATCGGTGAGGCAAGGTCAATCAAGATTTTTTCAAAGCTTAGAAACGACGTGCAAAAAATGTGCCTTGCCCAATATTTTTGTGAGCTTGCACTCACAATTTGCCCCCATGAGCAAAACGCCGAGGTGTTTTTGAGCTTGGTGCTTAACTCGCTGTATCTTTTGGCTGAGGGCAAACGAGAAGCAGACTTGATAAAGCCCTGCCTTGAAATGCGTTTGGCGTCATATGCAGGTTATATGCCCGATTTGACAATGTGCAGACATTGCGGTGAATATTCGGCAGACCCAATGTATTTTTTGCCGAATATGGGCGTGCTTGAATGTCAGTCCTGTCACGCAAAGTCATTGGGCGGAATTGCCCTTGACGTGTCCGCATTGACCGCACTCAGACACACGATTTATGCAGACGACAACAAGCTGTTTTCGTTTTCCTTGCCGCAGTCGGGGCTTGATTTGCTCAATGCCTGCAGTGAAAGCTATTTGAAATATAAATTTGAAAAGGATTTTAAAACCCTGAATTTTTACAAGGCGATTTCTTGATCATTATAACCCTCTAACATGGAGAGAGGATTGTTATTTTATCGCAGACTGAACAGAGGCAATTATGAACAGACATTACAAAACACTTGAACTTGACAAAATACTTGAACGGCTTGCCGGGCAAACCTCGCTGGATGATGCCCGTGAAATGGCTCTCAAGCTTGAACCGCAGTTTGATTTAAAAAAAGCTCAGTTGCTTTTAAAGCAAACCGACGATGCTGTTGTGCTGAGCGGAAAATACGGTGCACCGTCGTTTGGTTCGGCAGTTAATTGTTCGGGAAATCTCAGACGTGCCCAAGCAGGCGGCTGCCTTACGGCGTCGGAGCTGCTTGCAATAGCGGACACTTTGAGGATTATTCGCACGGTAAAGGAGTGGCACTTAAGGTTTGCTTCTGTTGAAACCACCCTCGACACCTATTTTTCGGGGTTGATTTCAAACAAATATCTTGAAGAACGCATAACCTCGGCAATCATCAGCGAGGATGAGATTTCCGACAAAGCAAGCACTGCCCTTTTGGACATACGCCGCAAAATCCGCACAGCCTCGTCAAAAGCGAGGGAGGTTCTCGACAAAATCATTCACAGCTCCTCATACATAAAATATTTGCAGGAGGCTATCATAACTCAGCGTGACGGACGTTACGTTGTTCCCGTTCGCAGTGAGTGCCGAAATAACGTCCCCGGACTTGTGCATGACACATCTTCAAGCGGTGCCACAGTGTTTATTGAGCCGATGGGAGTTGTGCAGGCAAACAATGACATCAAAATGCTCAAAGCCAAAGAGGAGGAGGAAATAGAGCGAATCCTGTTTGAGCTTTCGGCAAATGCAGGTGAATTTGCGGATACAATTATTCATAGCTATACAAATCTTGCTAATCTCAATTTAATTTTTGCAAAGGCAAACCTTGCATATTCAATGAAAGCCACGATGCCTGCTTTGAACGATAAGGGAGTTGTAGATATAAAGCAAGCCCGTCATCCGCTTATCGAAAAGGACAAGGTTGTTCCCGTTGACATAGTGTTGGGAAAAAGCTTTGACACACTCGTCATAACAGGACCGAATACGGGCGGAAAAACCGTAACCCTGAAAACCTTGGGATTGTTTACGCTTATGGCAATGTGCGGACTTCTTGTGCCGTGTGCCGACAACAGTGAATTGTCGGTGTTCAGACGTGTGCTTGTAGACATTGGTGATGAGCAAAGCATTGAGCAGTCGCTTTCAACGTTTTCTGCTCATATGACAAATATTATTCAAATAATGAAGCTTGCAAACGCAGGCTCGCTTTGCCTGATTGACGAGCTTGGTGCAGGTACAGACCCCGTTGAGGGTGCGGCACTTGCAATAGCAATTCTCGAAAAGCTCAGAACACGTCACGCAAAAATCGCTTCAACAACGCATTATGCGGAGCTAAAGGAATTTGCACTTCGCACAGAGGGCGTTGAAAACGGTTGTTGTGAGTTTGATGTTGTAACTCTAAAGCCGACATACAGGCTTTTGATAGGCGTTCCGGGCAAATCAAACGCATTTGCCATTTCAAAAAGGCTTGGAATGGACAGCGACATTGTAGACCGTGCAAGCGAGCTTGTGTCAAGTGAAAGTAGGCAGTTTGAGGACGTTGTCGAAAAGCTTGAGAAACGCCGTCAAAGCCTTGAAAAACAGCTTGAAAACGCAAACCGTCTTACCGCAAAGGCTAACACGGAAAAGCAGAAGGCAGAGAACGAAATGCGTAAGGCAAAGGAAAACGCCGAACGTGAGATTGAACGTGCAAAGCAGGAGGCTCAGCGGATTATATCACGCACAAGAGCCGACGCCGACAGGCTGGTTGAAGAAATCAACAAAGCACGCAAGGAAAAAGAGCTGAGTGCGGACGCACGCTCAAAGCTGAAAAAGAACATCGCTCAGATGGAGGCTCACGCTGACCCGATTAAGCTGAAAAACACGCCTGATGAGGAATACAAGCTTCCCCGTCCGTTAAAGGTCGGTGACACGGTTCTGATATATGATATTGACAAAAACGCCACCGTGCTTGCTCCGCCGTCAAAGGAGGGTCAGGTGCTTGTTCAGGCGGGAATAATCAAGACAAGGGTTGACATAAAGAACCTGCGTCTGTTAAAATCACAGGTAAAGCCTGCGGCAAGCAGGTTTCCGTCAACAAGAAACGTTCCGAGCCGTATGGACGTGCGTCCCGAAACAGAGGTTGATGTGCGTGGCGAAACGGGCTTTGACGCGGTGAGCATTGTTGACAAAGCAATAGACAATGCCGTGCTGTCGGGCGTGGGTAAGCTGACGATAATACACGGCAAGGGTACGGGTGTGCTTCGCCGTGAAATCAACCAATACCTGAGAACCAACAAAGCGGTCAAATCTCACAGACTCGGCGTTTTCGGTGAGGGTGAGGACGGCGTGACCATAGTTGAATTAAAATGATGACAGCACAGCTTGAAATTTCAGTGCCGTCAATTTGTGTTGAGGTAAAAATATGAAAAAGCAATTTCTTGATACGGGAAAAATCGTGGGTACTCACGGAATTAAGGGCGAGGTCAGAATAGACCCTTGGTGCGACAGTCCTGAGTTTTTGTGTGCCTTTAAAAAGCTCTATCTTGATGAAAACGGCTCAAGCTTCATCAGCGTAAAATCCCGTCCTCACAAAAACATTGTGCTTTGCAAAATCAGCGGAGTTGATTCGATTGAAGAAGCCGAGCGTTTGCGTGGAAAAATCGTTTATTTAAACCGCAACGACATCAGCCTTGACGACGGCATAAACTTTGTGCAGGATTTGATAGGGCTTGAAGTCAGAGATGTTGACACGGCAAAGGCTTACGGAAAAATCACCGATGTTTTAAGAACGGGAGCAAATGACGTTTATGAGATAACCGACAACGGCAAAAAATACCTTGCCCCCGTTATTGACGATGTGGTTAAGGAGATTGATGTTGATTCGGGCTTTGTGCTTATTCGCCCGATGAAAGGAATATTTGACGATGAGGATTGACATAATAACACTGTTTCCCGAAATGTTTGAGCCTGTGCTTAACGAAAGCATTATAGGCAGGGCTCAAAAAAGCGGAGCGGTTGAAATAGTATGCCATCAGCTCAGAGATTATGCTTTTGACAAGCACAGACGTGTTGATGACACACCCTACGGCGGCGGAATGGGAATGCTTATGAAAGCCGAGCCGATTGCTCTTTGCTTTGAGGATATTTGCAAACAGCTCAATGCACGCCCGCATTTTGTTTATATGTCGCCTCAGGGCAAAACTCTTAACCAAAAGCACTTGCGAGAGCTTGGCGAAATCGAAAACATATGTGTGCTTTGCGGACACTATGAGGGTGTTGACCAGCGTGTGCTTGACGAATTTATTGACGAAGAAATTTCAATCGGTGACTATGTTCTCACAGGCGGAGAAATTCCCGCAATGGTTTTTGCCGACGCACTTTGCAGAATGGTTCCCGGTGTACTTACCAACAACGAATGTTTTACCGAGGAAAGTCATTTTAACGGCTTGCTTGAGTATCCTCAGTACACAAAGCCCTCTGTGTGGCGAGGAAAAGAAGTCCCCGAGGTGCTGATGAGCGGACACCACGCAAACATCGAAAAGTGGCGTCGTGAGAAAAGCATTGAGGTTACAAAAGCCAAACGTCCCGACTTGCTTGAATATTCGGATTGTGATTGATTTTGCATTTTTGCCGAAATAAGCATTGAAATATTGTTTAAAACATTGACAGAACAAAGGCAGTTTTGTAAAATTGCACAATAAGAGGCTGCATATTTTGACATCAAGTGATTATTAATACGAAAATAATTTATTTTATTGACCTTGCCTAAAAAAAAGATTATAATATTTAATAATCAAATCAAACAGGTTTGAGAGAAACTATTTACTATTGCAGAGAGGGTTTTATTATGTATGTTAAGGAAGTTTTAGTTCAAAACAAAGCAGGTTTACACGCTCGTCCCGCAACTTTCTTTATTCAGAAAGCTAACGAGTTTAAATCAACAATTTGGGTTGAAAAGGAAGAGCGTCGAGTAAACGCAAAGAGCCTTCTTGGTGTACTTTCGCTCGGTATTATCGGTGGCACAACAATCAAGATTATTGCCGACGGTTCGGATGAAAACGAAGCTGTTGAAGGTCTTGTAACTCTTGTTGAATCAGGATTTACCGAATAAAATCATCTTGCATTTTCATATAATGAACTTTTGGGGCGGTTTTCCGCCCTTTTTATTTTATATATCTAATTTGCAAAGGGTGGTGAGCTTATGAATCCCAAAATGTCTGAGCTGCGTAAAAAAGCAATGGCATTGCCGCTTTTGCCCGGCGTTTATATTATGCACAACAAGGACGGCGAAATTATCTACATCGGCAAGGCAAAGGCACTCAAAAACCGTGTGAGTCAATATTTCGGTTCTCAAAACAATCATGCCGAAAAGGTACGCAGAATGGTTGATAATGTTGATGATTTTGAATACATTATCACCGACAGCGAATTTGAGGCACTTATTCTTGAATGTAGTCTGATAAAACAGCATACACCAAAGTATAATATCCTTTTAAAGGATGACAAGGGTTACAGCTATATCAAGGTGAGCGACGGCGATTGGTGCAAAATTTCTTATGTTTTGCAAAAAAAGGACGACGGTGCAACATATATCGGGCCTTACAAAAGCAGTAACTATGTGAAAAATGCCGTTGAAGCGGCGAACAAAATTTTTATGCTTCCCACCTGCACACGCCGATTTCCTCAGGATTTTCGCAAGGGCAGACCTTGCCTTAACTATCACATAAAGCAATGTATGGCTCCTTGCACAGGCAAAGTTAAGCTTGCGGACTATCGTGAAAGCGTTGAACAGGCACTTGATTTCCTGAAGGGTGGTTCTTCAAATTCCGTCAAACAGCTCACCCGTGAGATGGAGCAGGCTGCGGAAAATCTTGAGTTTGAACGTGCCGCAAGGATTCGTGACAAAATCAATTCCGTAAGAAAAATGGCGGACAAGCAAAAGGTTGTATCAAACAAGGTGCTTGACCAAGATGTTATTTCAAAATTTTCAAATGACGAAAAAACCTGCTTCCAAGTTTTTCGCTTTGAGGGCGGAAGCTTGTTTGACCGTGAAAGCTTTATATTTGACAGCGGTGACAGCGACACCGAAACCGAAGAATTTATCCTGAGATATTACACTCTCAGAGATAACGTGCCTAAAACCATCTCGCTTGACAGCGAGTTTGACGGGCTTGAAAGCGTTGCTCAATGGCTTTCGCAAAAGCGTGGAAACAAGGTTAATCTTGTTGTGCCTCAGCGAGGAGAACAGGCAAAGCTTGTCGCAATGTGCCGTTCAAATGCGGCGGAGGCACTTGCTCAGCAAAAGGGTGCTACTGTGCGTGAATACGGCGTGCTTGAGGAGCTGCAAAAAGCCCTCGGACTTACCAAAATTCCCGAATATATCGAATGTTTTGATATTTCCAATCTTGCCGGAACAGAAAACGTTGCCGGAATGATAGTGTACAAAAACGGCAAGCCTTGCAAATCAGCCTACAAAAAATTTAAGATTAAGGGCTTTGAAGGGCAGGATGATTACGCTTCTATGGCTGAAGTTCTTTCTCGTCGTTTTAATGAATATTATAATTCCGAAGAAAGTGACGAGGGCTTCGGTAAGCTGCCCGATTTAATATTGCTCGACGGTGGCAAGGGTCAGGTGAACGCTGTAAAGCAGGTTTTTGAAAGAATGAATATAAGCGTTCCGTTGTTTGGTCTTGTTAAGGACGACAAGCACCGCACTCGTGCCGTAACAGGCGACGGCGGCGAAATTGCAATAAGTGCAAACCGTGCGTTGTTTACCTTTTTGAGCAAAATGCAGGATGAGGTGCATCGCTTTGCAATCGGTTATCATCACGCACGCCGAAAAAAGAACACGTTTAAAAGCTCTTTGACCGAAATCGACGGAATAGGCACAGTAAGAGCTAAAAGCCTTTTGAAATATTTTCGCACAATCGACAACATTTCAAAAGCCGACCTTGATGAGCTGAAAAACGCCCCGAAAATGACAGAGGACTCAGCACTTGCTGTTTACAGATATTTCCACGAGGGGCAGGACGAATAATTTTTGCGTTTTTTATTGTAAAATGTTTATTTATGTGTTATACTGACATAATAAAGATATTTGAGATTTTAATACAAACTGTCGAAGGAAGATATTATGCGTGTAATAACAGGCCTTGCAAGAGGCAGACGACTTGAAACTCTTGAGGGCGACGACGTACGTCCGACTGCCGACAGAATCAAAGAAGCGGTTTTTTCGATTATTCAGTTTGAAACCGAGGGAAGAGCGTTTCTTGATTTATTTGCAGGCTCGGGGCAAATGGGAATTGAGGCTCTCAGCAGAGGAGCAAAGCTTGCTTGCTTTGTTGACAATTCCAAAAAATCACTCGATACCGTTAAACGCAACCTTAAAACAACAGGGCTTGAAAACGGTGCAAAGACCTTTGCGATGGATTATCAGAGCTTTCTTGCAATGAACACACAGAGCTTTGACGTTGTGTTTCTTGACCCACCCTACGGTAAGGGGATTTTGCAAAACGCTCTCGAACTGATTTGTGAGCATATGAACGACACAGGCGTTATTATAGCGGAAAATCCGTTGAATGAGGAGCTTTTGTCAAATTACGGTGATTTTGTGCTTGACAGACAATATCGCTATGGTAAAATAAAAATAAGTACATTCAGACATAAGGATTTTGTGCAATGACTAAAACTGTAATTTGTCCGGGCAGCTTTGATCCGGTGACGCGGGGACACGTTGAAATAATCAGGCGTGCGGCAAAAATGTTTGACCGTGTAATAGTTGCCGTGCTTGTCAATTCCGCCAAAAAGCCGTGCTTTTCAACCGAGGAGCGAATTGAGCTTCTTGAAGAAGCGGTCAAAGGAATTGAAAATGTTGAGATTGCAAGCTTCGAGGGGTTGCTTGCGAATTATTGCAAACAGCGTAATGCCGACACGGTTGTCAGGGGCTTGCGTGCTGTTACCGATTTTGAGTATGAATTTCAGATGGCACTCACCAACAAAAAGTTGAATCCTCAGCTTGAAACCGTGTTTTTGACAGCAGACGCTGATTCAATGTATCTTAGCTCAAGTATGGTGCGTGAGGTTGCATCAATGGGCGGCGACATAAGCAATTTTGTGCCTTCGTGCATTTGTGACAGAATTTCCGAGCATTTTAATATCAATAAATAAAGGATTATTAAGGAGTGGAAAAAATGAAAGTTGATGATTTGATTTTACAGCTTCAGGACGTAATTAACGATGCAAAATCTATGCCGTTTTCGGGCGGAAAGGTAATGGTGAGCAGCGATGAGATTTATGATATTATCGACCAAATTCAAGACGCAATGCCTGCCGAAGTAAGACAAGCTAAGAACATCGTTGCCGACAGAAAGCAGATTATTGCGGAAGCAAACCGTGAATCCGAAAACATCATTCGTTCTGCCGAGGAACGCAAAAAAGCTATGCTCAATCAGAGCGAAATCACTCGTGAAGCTCAGGCAAAAGCAAAAGAGATTGTTGAGGACGCAAAGCATAAGTCGGCTGAAATCCGCAAGGCGGCTAATGTTTATGTTGAAAGCATTATCAAACGCACGGAAGAATGTCTTTCAACTCAGCTTGCAGACATCAGAAAAACAAAAACTAATCTTGCAAGCTCTCAAAAAGTAAAAAAAGATTGATAGCTACTGAAATTGACAAAATGTTTCATTAAGCAATAAGACTTGGTGCTTTGGCATCAGGTCTTTTTTGTTTGTATGAAATTTGCCTAAGCATAGTTTTTTGCATTTATTTAAACATATGTTTGCAATAGTTTGTAATCTTTTTTGAAACCGTTTTCAGCTTTAAGGTGAAAATCCCACTCTTAAAATTCCAATGTGGAAATTTGAGAAATAAAAAGTAAAAAAATCGGAAAAATTGTTATTTTTATTAATAAAATCGTAACTTTTATCTTGATTTTTCTTTTGTCATAGAGTATAATAAAACCAATAGGTGTCAGATTGTGTCAATCGGTGACTTAAAATAGCCGAATTTCATTGATTTTGAAGTATAATGCAACGGAGGTGGGCAAAATGTTTTCCGGAATGAGCAATCATTCAATAGATTCAAAGGGCAGAATTGTTTTGCCCGTAAAGTTCAGAGAGGAGCTTGGCAGCACTTTTTATATTGCCAAGGGCTTTGGCAACCGTTGTATTCAGGCTATGTCTGTTGAAGAATTCAATTCGATTTCTTCCAAAATTCTTGAGCTGCCTGCCGACAAGGCTATGGCTCTTCAATATACCTTTACCGCAACCGCCGTTGAGGTATCGCCCAACGCTCAGGGTAGGGTTATTATTCCCCAACCGCTCAGAGATTTTGCGGGTATCGAAGCAGATGCTCTTGTAATCGGAATGAACAGACGAATTGAAATTTGGAGCAAAGCAAGATTTGATGAGTATTTAAGCTCACAGCAGGACACAATAGCCGAAGCGTTGTCGTTGCTCAAGCTTTAGGAGGAGCGTATGGAATTTTCTCATATTTCGGTTCTTCTTAACGAATCCGTTGACGGGCTTGCTGTAAAAGAAAACGGCATCTATGTTGACGGTACGGCAGGAGGCGGAGGACACAGCGGCGAAATTTTGAACCGTCTTAAAAACGGAAAGCTGATTTCCGTTGACCGTGACCCGGACGCAATCGCAACCTTGACACAAAAATTTAAAAACAACGAAAACTCAATTATAGTTAAGGGCAATTTTGCCGATATAAAGGAGCTTTTGCTTCTCAGAGGAATCGGAGCCGTTGACGGCGTTTTGCTTGACATCGGCGTATCTTCCCACCAGCTTGACACAGCTTCAAGGGGTTTTTCGTTTCATGAGGACGCTCCTCTTGATATGCGTATGAGCCAAAGCGGAACTACTGCCGAGGAGCTTGTGAACACCCTGCCTTTTGAGGAGCTTCGACGAATTATCGGCGAATACGGCGAGGAAAAATACGCTTCGTCGATTGCAAAAGGCATTGTAAATGCTCGTGAAAAGGCAAAAATCAAAACTACGCTTGAGCTTGCGGAAATCATAAAAGCAAATGTTCCGCAAAAGGTTCGCCGTGACGGACACCCCGCACGCAAAACCTTTCAAGCATTGCGAATTGCCGTAAACGATGAATTGGGTGCATTGCAAAAGGGACTTGACGGTGCGTTTGAGGTTCTTGCAAGCGGCGGAAGGCTTGCCGTAATTACCTTTCATTCGCTTGAAGACAGAATTGTTAAGCAAAAAATGGCGTCTTGGTGTCAGGGCTGTACCTGCCCCAAAGATTTTCCCGTGTGCGTATGCGGCAACAAGCCCAAGGCTCGACTTGTCAACAAAAAGCCTATTTGTGCAAATGAAACAGAATTGACAAAAAACCAAAGGGCGAGAAGTGCAAAGTTGAGAATATGCGAGAAATTATAAAAAATTTTCGTAAGGCTATGGACAAAACGGCCAATCCGTAGTAAAATATAACAAAGTTGTAAATGATGTTACAAACACAATAATTAGTGTTTACGCTGATTGTAATTACAATATATAAGGTTTTTTCAAGTTTTTCCGTGATTTTACGACTGATTGTGTGTTAATAAAATCGAGAATTTATTAAAAATTTGAAACTTTTTTGCTTTATGGAATTATAAAGCGAAAAACAAGTGTGTTTTATGAAATTTTGATATAGAAAGGCACAAGGTGCAAGGCAAATGACTTATAAAAATCAAAATGCAGCTTATGATTTAAGCCTGTTTGATGATGAGCTTTCTTACAACGAAGGCACGGCGGCTCCCAAACGCAAGGAGCATGTGACCGTTGAAAAGAAAGCTAAAAAGAAGCAACGCAATAAAAACAACATAGTTACACTTCCCGAAGAAGAATTACATAAAATCAGACGCCGTAAGCACAACCCGTTGAAAATCGCTTTGGGTTCTGTCGGTGCTTTGGCGGTTACTCTTGTTGTGGGTGCGATAATCGTGGGACAAGTTCAGCTTACCGAGCTTAACCAGAAAATCATTACCGCACAGGAAACTCTTGAGGACGCTCAGAGTATATACACGCAAAATCAGATGAAGATTGAAGCAAATCTTTCAAACGACCAAATTGAAAAGTACGCAACGGATGTGCTTGGTATGACCAAAGCCTCCAATGCTCAAAAGGAATTTGTGACTCTTTCCGGAGGCGACAAAGCAGAGGTGTCTGCACAAAAGGACGAAAATATTTTTACTCAGTTTATCGAATCCATCAAAAATCTATGGTCATAACATTCATTGGAATTTAATAAACTTATAATGAAAGAATGAGAGTTAAGACTGCGTCTTGACTCTTTTTTCGGTATTTTGAGGAATGTGAAATTTTCATTATTTCAGCTTTATAAAGGAGCTATTTCGTGGAAGAAAACAACAATACGGCAAAAAACACAAAAAAACGTGCGCCCAAAGGTCCTAATCAAAGGCTCAGACAACGCACGGGAATACTCATATTGTTAATATTGGTTCTCGGCTTCGGTGCGGCAATCATAAGACTTTCGTACTTAACGGTTATCCAAGGTCCCGAATTGCAGGAGGACGCTGTTGAGCAACAGCTTAAAGACACAACCTTGCCTGCAAAACGAGGCTCTATTTATGACACAAACGGCAACGTGCTTGCCGAAAGTGCGTCGGTTTGGCAGGTTGTTATCGCACCAATTTATCTCAAAACCGACGAACAGCGTCAGGCGGTAGCAAAGGGACTTTCCGAGATTTTGGAGCTTGATTATGACAGCGTTTACAAAAAGACACAGCAGGAGAGCTATTACGTTGTAATCAAACGCAAAATTGAGGTTGAAACAAGAGATAAAATTCTTGAGCTTATTGATACTCTTGACAAGGATTACGATTGCGGCAACGTGGTTGAGCTTCTTGATGACTACAAGCGTTACTATCCGCACGACAGCCTTGCCTGCTCCGTAATAGGCTTTACAGGAAGCGACGAGCAGGGACTTGAGGGTGTTGAATATCAATATGACAGCTATCTTTCGGGAACTCCCGGCAGAATTGTAACCGCTAAAAACGCACGAGGCACCAATATGCCGTTCCAATATGAGCAAAATATTGAGGCTCAGGACGGCAACAATATTTATCTGACGATAGACGCAAACATTCAGTCGGTTTGCGAAAAATATATGCAGCAGGGCGTTGAGGACAACGAGGTACTCAACCGTGGCGTCTGCATTGCAATGGACGTAAACACCGGTGCAATTCTTGCAATGGTGACAACGGACGGATATAATCTTAACGATCCGTATGAGCTGCCAAAGGATGAGCAAAAGAAGATTGACGCTTTGTCCGAGAAGGAGCAGTCAAAGGCTGAGAGCGAAGCACTTTCCGCAATGTGGCGAAATAAAGCGGTAAGTGATACATATATGCCGGGTTCGGTATTCAAGATGTGTACAGCCGCAATGGCGATTGAAGAAAATAAGGTCAGCGATAACAGCACCTTTACTTGCACAGGCTCGATTACCGTTGCCGACAAAACCATGCACTGCTCAAACAGATCGGGACACGGCACACAAAACTTTTTGGAAGCTCTGTGCAACTCCTGTAACCCTGCCTTTGTAGAAATCGGAGAGCTTATCGGAATGAACAAATTTCGTGAGTATTACCAAGGCTTTGGCTTTTCCGAAAAAACGGGAATCGACCTTCCCGGTGAGGCAGACGACACGTTTTGGTCAGAGGAGAGTATGAAGGAAGTTGATTTGGCAGTTGCTTCCTTCGGTCAAAACTTTACGATTACCCCGATTCAGATGGTAACTGCTTGTGCCGCTGTTGCAAACGGCGGATATGTGCTTCAGCCGTATGTTGTTTCAAAGGTAACCGACTCTGACGGAAACGTTATCAAAAACGTTGAAAAATCCGTTAAGCGTCAGGTTATTTCAAACGAAACCTCAGACAAAATGAACGAAATGCTCGGCTATAACACGCAAACCGCAGGTGCAACCTCAGGCTATGTAACAGGCTATAAGGTTGCAGGAAAAACCGGTACTTCGGAAAAAATCGGTACTGAGGCGGAAAGCTCGTTCGGCGAGGACTACATCGCTTCATTCTGCGGATACGCTCCGGCAGACGACCCTCAGATTGCGATGCTCGTGTTCTTTGATACCCCTTCGGCAAAATCCTACTACGGCTCTCAGGTGGCTTCGCCTGTATTTATCAATATAATGACAGAGGTTTTGCCTTATCTTCAGATTAAGACGGATTACACCGAAGATGAGCTTGATTATATTGACGTTTCAACAGGCGATTATACGGGAATTTCCGTCAGCGACGCAAAAACAGCCGTTGAAAAGGACGGCTTCACATACACTGTAAAGGGCGACGGCGAAACCGTAATATCGCAGATACCGTCCGTTTCTTCAAAAATTTCAAAGGGCGGCAACATTGTGCTTTATACCGATGACACAAGTCAAAAGGAAACCGTAACGGTTCCAAACCTTGTCGGATATTCTGCAACAGAGGTAAACAAGGTCGCAAGTGCGTACGGCTTGAACATAAGCTTTGCGGGAGCGGCAGGCACGGAAAGTGGTTTAAGCTCATCTCAGGATATTGCCGCAGGCACTACCGTAAGTCCCGGAACGGTAATTACAGTATCCTTTGCATCGTCGGGAGTTACGGTACAGGATTAATTGAGAATTATATATTGATTGCTAAGTGAGAAAGGAATGAATTAGTATGGTTTACGGAATATGGACATTTGTTACGGTGATGGCGGCGTTTGTTGTGTCGGCTGTAATTGGCAGACGTTTAATTCCCTATCTTCGTAAGCTGCATTTCGGTCAAACAATACTTGAAATCGGTCCGAAATGGCATATGAACAAGCAAGGCACACCTACAATGGGCGGACTTATGTTTATAGCGGCAATTTTTGCCGTTACCGTTGTCAGCACGATTGTTTATATGATTGTGGGCGATAAGCTTGTCAACATATATTTTGCCGATATTCCCCGTGAAGTGGTGTTTATATTTGCAGGCTTGGGACTTGCACTTGTAAACGGATTAATCGGATTTATCGACGACTATACTAAAATTGCCAAAAAGCGCAACCTCGGCTTGACCGCCGTTCAAAAGCTCGTTTTGCAATTTGCTGCAGCAGCATTGTTCCTTTTGGTTTTAGGTCTTGCAGGCTACGGCACAACAACTACGATTCCTTTTGTCGGCAAGGTTGATTTGGGATTTTTCTACTATATCATTTCCGCAATAGTAATTGTGGGCATAATTAACGCAGTAAATCTGACAGACGGTGTTGACGGGCTTGTGGGTTCGATAACATTCTTTGTGTGTGTGGCGTTTATGCTTATTTCCGTTGTTCTCAACAGTTTGGGTATAACGGCAATGAGTGCGGCTTGTGCGGGTGCGTGTCTTGGCTTTTTGGTTTGGAATTTTCATCCTGCAAAGGTGTTTATGGGCGACACAGGCTCACTTTTCCTCGGTGGAATTGTGTGCGGTCTTGCCTTTGCCGTAGATATGCCGATATTGCTTTTGCCGCTTGGCATAGTTTATCTTGCGGAAATGTTTTCGGTTATTTTGCAGGTTAGCTATTTTAAGCTGACTCACGGCAAAAGACTTTTCAAAATGAGTCCGATTCATCATCATTTTGAAATGAGCGGCTGGAGCGAGGTTAAAATCGTTACCGTATTCAGCGTAGTTACGGCAATTTTCGGATTTATTTCGTTTTTGCTTGTATTTTTCGGCACTTGATTATAATTTTTTCGGATAAAACAAAAGGGGAAAGCTTATGGCTCCATACAAAAAAATGATGCTAAAGGCTGATATAAACAGAATTTATGATGACGAATATCAGCAAGAGCAGAGTGCAAAAAGCGAAAAGTTGTTTATTCGCCCCTCACGTCAGCGTAAAATGAAAAAAACCGGATGGTTCAAAATCGGGATGGGAATAGATTTGCCGTTTTGCATAATTTTGATTGTGCTTTTAACCATCGGAACAATAATGATGTTTTCGGCAAGCTATGCTTATTCATATTATACTCAGGGCGACAGCTACTATTATCTGATTCGACAGCTCATATTTGTTGCTATTGGTCTTGTTGCAATGATAATAATGTCGTTTTTCAATTACAACAAGCTTCACAAAATAGCTCCGATAGTTTTGGGCGTCGCATATTTTGCGTTGCTTTTGGTGTTGATTCTTCCCGCAAGCGACGGCGGTGTAAAGCGTTGGATTCCTATGGGAATTTTTAACATTCAGCCATCGGAGGTAGCAAAGTTTGCCATAATACTTTTCTTTGCACATTGGTCAAGTAAATATTACAACAAAATGCAGTTTGCTCGTTACAGCGTTGTGCCGGGCTTGATTGTTTTCGGAACAATAGCGTTGTTGCTTTACCTTGAGCCTCACTATTCGGGCATTGTTATCATCGCTTTGCTCACGGTTCTTATGCTGTACATCGGCGGAATGAAAACAAAGTATCTTTTGATGGGCTTTGTGGGCATTGTCTGCGTAGTAGGCTTGCTTGCGGTTACTGGCGGACTTTCGTATGCTATGAGCCGTATGGACGGTTGGGGACAATCGCTTGTTTACACAACCGAGGATATGTGGCAAACAACGTGGCAAACTCGAAATTCGCTTTATGCAATCGGTTCGGGCGGACTTTGGGGACTTGGCTTGGGTCAGTCACGACAAAAATATCTTTATTTGCCTGAGCCGCAAAACGACTTTATCTTTGCAATAGTAGTTGAGGAGCTGGGACTCATCGGAGCGGCAATAATACTGATTATTTTTGCACTTCTTGTGTGGCGTGGAATCACGCTTTCGTTGCGTGCAAAGGATAAATTCGGCAAGCTGCTCGGAATAGGCTTGACCTCTCAGATAGGTATTCAGGTTGTTCTCAATATTTTGGTTATTACCGACTGGTTGCCCAACACAGGTATCAGCCTGCCGTTTTTCAGCTACGGCGGAAGCTCGCTGATTATGCTTTTGGCACAGATGGGAATTGTTCTTTCAATTTCACGAACAGCCAACATCGAACGACAGTAACGGAGGGAAACGTATGAAAGTATTGCTTGCGGGCGGCGGAACCGCCGGTCACATAAATCCGGCTCTTGCAATTGCCGGCTTCATAAAGGCAAAACGTCCCGACACCGAGTTTTTGTTTATCGGAAACAAGGGCGGAATGGAGCAAAGGCTTGTGAAACAAGCAGGCTTTGAAATTAAATCTATCACAATAAGCGGCTTTAAGCGTAGCTTTTCACCCAAAAGCGTTGCCGAGAACATCAAAACAGTCGGCAGAACGTTTTCTTCGTCGGCACAGTCAAAAAAGATTATTGCCGAGTTTAAGCCCGACATATGTATCGGCACGGGCGGATATGTTTCGGGGCCTGTTGTGAGAACAGCGGCAAAAATGGGTATCCCGTGCGTTATTCATGAGCAAAACGCATACCCCGGCGTTACCAATAAAATGCTTGCCAAAAGAGTAAAAAAGGTTATGCTTGCGGTTGAGGCGGCAAAAAAATATTTTGACAGCTCAAGCGTGGTTATTACGGGCAACCCTGTTCGCAGTGAAATTTTGACAGCGGATAAGGACAGCTCACGCAAAGCCTTAAACCTTGACGCACGCCCTGTGGTGCTTTCGTTCGGAGGCAGCTTGGGTGCAAGAAAAATCAACGAGGCTGTTGCCGATTTGGCGGCACGCAGCGGCAAAGACAAAAAGTATCAGCACATTCACGCATACGGTAGCTATGGCGATTGGTTTCCGCAGCTTGTTATGGACAAAGGAACAGATATTTCAAAATGCAACAATCTTGACATAAGACCGTATATTGACAATATGCCCGAATGTATGGCGGCGGCAGATTTGGTGATTTGCCGTGCGGGAGCAATTACGCTGAGTGAAATTCAGGCAATGGGCAAGCCTGCAATTTTGATTCCGTCACCAAATGTTGCGGAAAATCATCAATTTCACAATGCAATGGCACTTGTAAATGCAGGTGCGGCTGAGATTATCGAAGAAAGTGAGCTTAGCGGCGAGCTTCTTATGCAAAAAGCTGACGCAATGCTGCAAAGTCCCGAAAAGCTACATCAAATCGGTGAAAACTCTCGCAAAATGGCGATAACAGACGCAAACGAGCGTATATATTCCGTTATTAAAAAAATACTCAAGCTTGCCTGACAGTCACGACAAAAACATTCTCACATAGAATATAGAGGTATTCTTTTTAAGAGGGTGTTACAGTGTCTAAACTGCTTGTTACAGGACGGCAAAAGCTCAGCGGCGACGTGTGTGTTCAGGGTGCCAAAAACAGCTCGCTCCCGATTCTTGCGGCTTCAATTCTCACAAAGGGCGAAAGCGTGCTTTTCAACTGTCCCAATCTTTCCGACATTGAGGCTTCAATAGGAATTTTGCGTTATCTCGGCTGTGAGGCACAACGAAGCGGACACACCATTGTGATTAAAACCGATTCTGTGAACAGGTCGGATATTCCCGATGAGCTTATGCGAAAAACCCGCAGTTCAATAGTATTTCTCGGTGCGGTTTTGGCACGCACGGGAAGTGCAAGGCTGACGTTTCCGGGCGGATGCGAAATCGGGCTTAGACCGATTGATATGCACCTAAAGGCACTCAGAGAGCTTGGTGCGGTCATCAAAGAAAAGCACGGTTGCCTTGAATGTTCGGCACCGTACGGTTTAAAGGGTGCAAAAATTTCGCTGTCGTTTCCAAGTGTGGGAGCAACCGAGGATATTATGCTTGCCGCCTGCCTTGCAAGCGGAACAACAACTATTACCAATGCGGCAAGGGAGCCTGAGATTGCAGACCTTGCGGATTATTTGAACAAATGCGGTGCCAAAATCTACGGTGCAGGTGAGGGAGTTGTCGTGATTGACGGCGTAACCTCACTCAACGGTGCGGCTCACACAGTGATACCCGACAGAATCGTTGCCGCAACGCTGATGTCATGTGCCGCCGTAACAGGTTCTCAAATTACGCTAAAGGGCATCGTCGGCAGTCACCTTGCTTCTGTAATTCCCGTTTTTGAGGAGGCAGGCTGTGGCATAAAAATCAAAGACAATGAAATGACGTTTATTTCTCCGAAGCGGCTCAGGGCAGTACGACTTGTTCGCACAATGCCTTATCCGGGCTTTCCGACAGACGCTCAGGCACCGTTGCTTGCAAGTGCGTGCGTTGCGGACGGAACTTCGGTTTTTATAGAAAACATTTTTGAAAACCGCTATCGTCACACAAGCGAGCTTGTGCGAATGGGTGCAAACATCAAAACCGAGGGCAGAGTTGCCGTGGTGCAGGGAGTTCAAAGTCTTTACGGAGCCTCGGTTGAAGCTACCGACCTGCGTGGTGCGGCGGCTCTTGTTGCGGCAGGTCTTTGTGCGGAATCAAACACCGAGATAAGCGGAACAAAATATCTTGAGCGTGGTTACGAAAGCTTTGAGCTTACGCTCTCATCTCTCGGAGCAAATATCAAAAAAATCTAAAGCAAAGGCTTTGCACATATAAATAATGATAAATTTAACAGGAAGTCAAAATACAAGGAAAAAGAAAAGGAGGATTTGTTGTGGCTGAAAGAAAACCGCTTTCTTCAAAAGAGAAAAAACAGCTTGCCAAGCAGCGAAAGGAAGCTGCTAAGCAGGCACAGAGTTTTCATAAAAATCAAAAGAAAAGCTCGGAAAAATCCTCTCGTTCAAAGAAAAAGAGGTCGTCGGGAAAAATCGAGCAGGCTGTAAATTCTCGTCCCGATAATCTCAAATACGAAAAAATCAGCCGTGAAGAAAGATACAGACGTGAGAGCGAGGAGAGAATCAGAAATCTTCAGCCTCAAGACTTTGACGACGGATATTACATAGACGAATACAGTGCAAGAAAAAAGCAACAAAAAAGAGCAAAAGAAATTCATAAGCAGGAAAGCGAAGTAATAAAACGCAACAAAAAGCCGCTTACGCAAAAGCAAATTCGCCACAGACGCATTTTTATTTCTGTGGGCTTGAGCTTGGCGGTGCTGGCAATCGGCATAATCCTCAGCCTAACGGTTCTTTTTAAAACCGAAAAAATCGACATTGAGGGCAACGAGTATTATTATGACGACCAAGTAATTGCTTTCAGCAATGTAAATTTGCAGCAAAACATTTTTCTTGCGGCAATGGGAAGCACGCCTGAAAAAATATCCGAAAATCTTTCTTATATCGAAAAAGCGGAAATCGGATTTTCGATTCCCGACACGATAACAATAAAAATAACAAACGCCGTGCCGTCTTATGTTATCAAAAGCAATGACAAGTATCTGCTGGTCAGCTCAAAGGGAAGAATACTCGATGAGATGGACGAAAACTCAAAATCACTCCCCGAGCTTGTGTGCGGCGAGCTTAAAAGCACAGAGGTCGGAGAGTATGTGAGCTTCAGTGATGACAACGTGCCTGATATTCTGGAAGCGGTGGCAAACAGCATCAAGGAAAACAAGGTTGAAAAAATCACGGGCTTTGACGTTACCGACACCGCAAACATCACACTTGATTATGACGGCAGAATAAAAATTAATATCGGCTTGCCTGAGGATATTGATTATAAAATCAAAACTGCGATTACGATAATCAACGAAAAGCTTGACCCGAACAACACCGGAACCGTAACCGGAACGCTTGATGTTTCAACCTGCAACACCAATAAAATGTCGCATTACAAGCCGTCGCCTACGACCGCTCCTGTAACAACAGAGCCGGAAACAACAACTGCTGCGGCTGATTCGTACAACTCGGATAACAGTAATAATTATTATTGGAGCAGCAGTAGCACCGATTATAATGACGGCAACAGCTCATACGGCGATTACAACAACTATTCCGACGGCAACAGCTCGTACGGTGATTATAACAACTATTCCGATAACACCGATTCGTACAACGGAAATAATTATAATACCGACACATACGGTGACGGCACGGGCTATGTAAACGATAACGGAGCAAACGGTGCCGATGCAGGTATTTATTGATAATTTACTATGCAAAAACAGAAAAATCGCAAAATGTAATAAATTTGTAATAAATTTAAAGAAATATGCTCAAAAGCATTGATATTTTCTCAAAAGTGTGTTAGTATATTATTTATAAAACTGTATTATAAGAAATTATGCGATTTATGGGAATATTGTTGCGTATAACATAAGGAGGACGTGTAAAATGGCTTTTGAATTGGAATTGGAAAACGAGTATATGCCTAAGATTAAAGTAATAGGTGTCGGCGGAGGCGGCGGAAACGCTGTGAACCGAATGGTGGCAATGGAAGTTAAGAATGTTGAGTTTATCGCAATCAACACCGATGAACACGTTTTAAGACTTTCAAAGGCTTCGCAAAAAATTCAAATCGGTGAAAAGCTTACAAAGGGCAAGGGTGCAGGCTCAATGCCGGCAATCGGTCAGAGTGCTGCCGAAGAAAGCAAGGATGAAATTGCAAGCTTGCTCAAGGATACCGATATGGTATTCGTCACCGCAGGTATGGGCGGCGGCACAGGTACGGGAGCTGCTCCTGTTGTTGCGAAAATTGCAAAGGATATGGGTATTCTTACAGTAGGCGTTGTTACAAAGCCTTTTGCATTTGAAGGCAAAAGAAGAATGACTCAGGCAGAACAGGGTATTGCCGAGCTTTCCGCTTGTGTTGATTCACTTATTATCGTTCCCAACGAAAGACTTAAATATGTTTCCGACCAAAGCATTACATTGCAAAACGCATTTGCAATTGCAGACGATGTATTAAGACAGGGTGTTCAGAGTATTTCCGACCTTATCTTGCTCCCCGGTCTTGTAAACCTCGACTTTGCCGACGTAACTTCTGTTATGAAGGATGCAGGCTATGCTCATATGGGTATGGGAAGTGCAACAGGCAAGGACAAGGCAACCGTTGCTGCCGATATGGCAATTTCAAGCCCGCTGCTTGAAACCTCAATTGACGGAGCTAAGGGTCTTATTATCAACATCACCGCTTCTTCTGACGTAAGTCTTGATGATATTGACACAGCTTCAACTATAATTAAGGATAAGGTTTCCGAGGATGCAAACATCATCTGGGGTGCCGTTATTGACGAAAAGATGGACGACGAGATGAGCGTAACTGTTATTGCAACAGGCTTTAACGCTGACGGTCAGCCCACAAAGTCAACAAAATCCGATGCTAACGATTCTGTATTTATCGAAGACAAAAACGAATCAGCTTCAACCAAGGATAAGACCGAGGATGAGGATGACACATTCTATGATATTATGTCAATCTTCAATAAATAAGCAATTTTTAAAGCTAAACATAATTCAGCCGCTTCGCTTGAAGCGGCTTTTTGCTTGCGAAAATTTCTGCCTGAGCCGATTTTAGACAATGCAAAAATGAAAGGCATAGTCAAATTGCTGAAATTTTGAGTAAAATTTCGTTTATTTTACTTATAGAAAAGGCTTTTGTGCAATGCTATAATTTTATAAATATTTTTGTGCAAGGGGGTTCTGATATGCAGGAAACCTATGAAGAAAAAATAAACAGAAGATTAAAAACAAAGCAGAAAATTATAGCAGTTGCCGCAGGCAGACAAAAGGCTGACCTTGTGCTGAAAAACGCAACCTATCTCAACGTTTTTTCAAATGAGTTTTTGCAAGGTGACATAGCGGTTGCAAACGGGCTTGTTGCCGGCATCGGAAAATACGAGGGCGAAATCGAGCTTGATGTATCGAAAAAAATCGTCCTGCCCGGCTTTATTGATGCACACATCCATCTTGAAAGCTCTATGGTTACGCCCAAGGAGTTTGCCAAGGCTGTGGTTGCTCACGGCACAACGACGGTTATTACCGACCCTCACGAAATTGCAAATGTGATGGGCATTGACGGAATAGAATATATGATTCAGGCGTCAAAAAATTTGCCTGTTGATGTTCACTTTATGCTTCCCTCCTGCGTGCCTGCAACAGAAATTGACGAAAGCGGTGCAAAGCTTTCCTACAAAGATATTGACCCGTATTTTGAGCATAAAAAGGTGCTTGGTCTTGCCGAGATGATGAACTATGTCGGAATAATCAACGGTGACGATGAGGTGGTTTCAAAGATAATCGCTTCTCAGGCTCACCACAAAAAAATCGACGGCCACGCCCCTGAGCTTTACGGAAACGACCTAAACGCATATATTGCGGCAGGCGTGTACTCTGACCACGAGTGTTCAACCTTTGAAAACGCACTTGAAAAGCTGAGAAAAGGTCAGTTTGTTATGATAAGAGAAGGTACGGCGGCACACAACCTAAAGGCTTTGACTCCGTTGCTTAATCGGGAATATTATTCACGCTGTATGTTTGCCACCGACGATAAGCACCCAAGCGACCTTTTATACGGCGGACATATCGACTATATTGTCAAGCAGGCTCTAAGTGACGGCGTTGACCCCATAGTGGCACTCAAAACAGCAACTCATCACGCCGCAAGATACTTTTTGCTCAACAACAAGGGTGCTATTGCTTCGGGCTACCTTGCCGATTTGGTTGTAATTGATAATCTGTCGGATTTCAATGTTGAAACCGTGTTTAAGCGAGGCAAAATTGTGTTTGACGGAGAGGTAAAGGAGTTTGACACTCCCGAAATAGAACAGACTTTGGTGCAAAAAAGCCGTGACACATTCCATTTGAACGAGGTAACTGCCGACAGCTTCAAAATAGACGGCGAGGCAGGGCTTATCGGTCTTGTCGAGGGCGAGCTGCTTACCCGTAATCTTGGAACGGCTGACAAAACAGACGTTGAAAACGATATTCTTAAAATTGCCTGTGTAGAGCGACACAAAAACACAAACCATATCGGTGTGGGCTTTGTTAAGGGCTATTCGCTCAAATCGGGTGCGGTTGCAACCTCTGTTGCTCACGACTCACACAATATCATTACTGTGGGCTGTAACGACAGTGACATAGCCGTGGCTGTAAATGCAATCAAAAACAGCGAGGGCGGTATTGTTGTTGTTGAAAACGGAGAGATTAAAGCCTTGCTTGAGCTTCCCGTTGCAGGCTTGATGTCTGACGAACCACTTGAAATCGTAAACGAAAAGCTTGAAAATGCAAAATCAGCAGCTTATGAACTCGGTGCCGACAAAGGAATTGACCCGTTTATGACGCTTTCGTTTTTGAGCTTGCCTGTAATTCCGTCGCTCAGAATTACAACAAAGGGCGTTTTTGACGTTGATAAGTGGGAAATTCTGTGAAAAATAATAAATATTGCAAATGCCTTGCTGTTTAGCAGGGCATTTTTTGTTGCCAAGTGAAATTACATAAAAGTTTTGTCGATTATATTATAATTTTGAAGATAATTATTGAAAAAAAGATTTTATTGTGGTACAATTGATTTGCTCGGTAGAACGATTTAATAATAATGAGAGGATGAAAACAAATGGACAAATTTTTTAAGATCACCCAAAAGGGATCTACTGTTCGTACCGAAATAATCGCGGGTGTTACCACGTTTATGGCAATGGCATACATTCTTTTGGTAAACCCCGGTATGTTCGGAAATCTTGGCGGTGAAGCCGGTTCTGAGGGCTTTGCTTCAATGTACGGTGCTGTTTACATTGCAACTGCTGTTTCTGCTGTAATCGGTACTGCTTTAATCGGTTTGCTTGCAAACCTGCCGCTTGCTCAGGCTTCGGGTATGGGACTTAATGCGTTTTTCGTATACACCGTATGCTTTGGCTTGGGCTTTACTTATGCAAACGCACTTTTATTCGTGCTTGCAGACGGCATTTTGTTTGTTATTTTGACTGCAACGGGTTTGAGAAATATTATTTTCAATGCTATTCCAAAACCCGTAAAGGCGGCAATTCCCGCCGGTATCGGCTTGTTTATTGCCTTTCTCGGCTTGCAGGATTCGGGACTTGTTGTTGCTAACGAATCAACAGGCGTAACACTTGCCTCCTTTAACCTTTTGGGCGGTGTAACTTGGGGTGAGATTATGCCTTTGATTGTAACCGTAATCACACTCATTTTGATTGCCGTTCTTTCAAAGAAAAACGTAAAGGGTGCAATCCTTTGGAGTATTCTTATCGGAGCTATCCTTTATTACGCTTTCGGCTTTACAACAGGTATGTATAATCAGGCATTCTTTGACAGCCTCAGCTTCAATCCGTTTGAAGCTTTCGGTCAGTTTGCCGACAATGCTTTCTTAAAGGTATTTACAGAGGGCTTTAACTTTGACACTTATCTTGCCGCAGAAGGTCACTCTGTCGGCGGTCTTGTAATTGCGTTTATCACAACCGCTCTTGCATTCTGCCTTGTTGATATGTTTGATACACTCGGCACACTTTACGGTGCTTGCCGTGCAGGCGATCTTCTTGTTAAGGGTAAAGACGGCGAGATGGAAGTTCCCAATATGAACAAAGCTATGATGGCTGACGCTGTTGCAACCTGCACAGGTGCTGTTTGCGGTACTTCAACTGTAACAACCTTTGTTGAGTCCTCGGCAGGTGCTGCCGCAGGCGGTAAGACAGGTCTTTCGTCAATGGTAACTGCATTGTTGTTTGCTGTTGCATTGTTCTTCTCACCTGTTGCCGCACTTATTCCGGCTTGCTCATATTCGGCTGCTCTTATCTTTGTCGGTGTACTTATGATAAGCTGTGTCAAGGATATTGATTGGAGCGACGTTTCAATTGCCGTTCCTGCGTTCCTCACACTTGCACTTATGCCGTTTACTTATAACATTTCTTATGGTATTGCATTTGGCCTTATTTCCTACATCTTCATCAAGCTCTTTACAGGCAAGGCTAAGGAAATCAATGTTGCTACATACATCATCGCTGCTCTCTTTGCGGCAATGTTCTTCTTGACACATTGATTTGACAAATTAATAAGATTGTTCATTGAGCAAATTTTTCGCCCGAAGATGTTTCGGGCGGATTTTTTTGCTCAAATTTTTGAATTTAAAGGTTTAAATATCAAAACACTTTACTTTGACAATTTGCGTGATATAATTTAAGTGATGAATTTTTTAATTTTACGGGGGACGGCATATGATATATACGGTTACAATGAATCCTTCGATTGATTATGTTGTCAGCCTTGATGAATTTGTGCTTGGCAAAACCAACCGTTCCGCTAAAGAGAATTTCAGCGTAGGCGGCAAGGGGATTAACGTTTCAAGGGTTTTGTCAACGCTCGGTGTACAAAGCACGGCCTTGGGCTTTGCGGCAGGCTTTACAGGCAAAGAGCTTTTGCAAAATTTGCGTGACGAAAACATAACAAAGGATTTTGTTATGCTCAAAAACGGTGTTTCACGAATAAACGTAAAAATTCTTGCCGAGGCTGAAACCGAATTAAACGGCAACGGTGCAAAGCCAAGTGACACGGAGCTACGGCTTTTGCTTGATAAAATCCGCTTGATAAACAGCGGCGACGTTATTGTGCTTGCAGGAAGCGTTGTGAAGGGTATGCCGACAGACGTATATTCCGAAATTCTAAATCTGCTTGACGGCAAAAATGTCAGAGCTGTTGTTGATGCAGAAAAGCACCTTTTGCTCGGCACGCTGAAGCATAAGCCGTTTTTGATAAAACCGAATATTTTTGAGCTTAGCATGATTTTTGACAAGGAAATAAAAGCTTTGCAAGATATTGAAAAATACGCCCGAGTGCTGAGAGCCGAGGGTGCAAGAAACGTTCTTGTATCTTTGGGCAAGGACGGTGCGTTTTTGATTGATGAAAACGACAAGACATATTTTCAGCCTGCTGTCAAGGGCAAAGCCGTAAACACCGTGGGTGCAGGTGACTCGATGGTGGCGGGATTTTTGGCAGGATATGAAAGTAAAAACGACTATTCATACGCACTCAAGCTCGGTACGGCGTGCGGAGCCGCTGCAGCTTTTTCAATCGGCTTGCCAAACGCCGATTATATAACAAAGGTCTTTGAAAGCTTGGAGGGATAAAATGCGAATAACCGATTTGCTCCAAACAAGCAGTATTGCAATCGGAGTAAAGTCTAATGATAAGGACGAGGCACTTGACAGGCTTGTGTCGCTTCACAAGGAAAGCGGAAGCCTTAATGATGTCGATGAATTTAAGCGTGCGATTTACAAGAGAGAAGAAATTGACTTGACTGCCGTAGGAATGGAAATTGCCGTTCCTCACGCAAAAACCGACGCAGTAAAATTCCCCGCTCTTGCCGCAATAACCGTTCCCAACGGCGTGGATTTCGGTGCAGCCGACGGAAAGCCCTGCAAGCTGATATTTATGATTGCGGCTACAAAAGACAGCGACACATATCTTGATGTGTTGTCACGGCTTATGAAGCTGCTTGTTGACAAGGATTTTACGGATAAGCTCAAGGCGGCTAAAAGCAGCAAAGAGTTTTTTGATATTATTGACAGGCAGGAAACCGAAAAATTTTCCGAAAGCACAAAAGCATCCGAAGCTTATGAGCCAAAATTCAGGGTGCTTGCGGTAACAGCCTGTCCTACGGGAATAGCACACACCTTTATGGCATCTGAGGCCCTTAAAAAAGCGGCGAAGCGTATGGGCGTTACCGTTAAGGTTGAAACAAACGGTGCAGGAGGAGTGAGCAACAAGCTTTCAAAGCAAGAAATTGCCGAATGTGACGGAATTATTGTTGCCGCCGACAAAACCGTTGATGTTTCCCGATTTCATGGAAAGCCCGTGTGCTTTGCGGGGGTGTCCGACGGCATAAATAAGCCTGAGGAGCTTATCGGCAGAATTGAAAGCGGAGATGTTCCGATTTTTTATGCCGAAAATCCCGAAGAACGTGAAAATTCAAAATCTTGCGGTGAGGGCTTTGGCAGGCGAGTGTATAAGCACCTTATGAACGGTGTTTCGCATATGCTTCCGTTTGTTGTTGCAGGCGGAATATTTATTGCGATAGCGTTCTTGATTGATACTGCCTGCGGAAATTCCGGCAACGAGGCCTTTGGCACGGTGAACGGGGTTGCACGGTGGTTTAAAAATATCGGAAACTATTCGTTTAACCTTATGCTTCCTGTTTTGTCGGGCTTTATTGCAATGTCAATAGCCGACCGCCCCGGCTTGCTTGTGGGCTTGGTTGGAGGTTTGCTTGCGGCAAACGGAGCAACATTTTTTGACCCTGCGGCAACAGATACCGTTCCGTCTGGATTTTTCGCAGCACTCATAGCAGGCTTTTTGGCAGGATATGCTATGAAGCTTTGCGAAAGACTGCTCAAAAAGCTGCCCAAATCAATAGACGGCATAAAATCCGTGCTGCTGTATCCGATTGTCGGTCTTGCACTTGTCGGAGTGATGATGTCGGCGGTCAACCCCGTTATGGGAATGTTAAATGTTTGGCTTGACGACGCACTTATGTGGCTCGGCAACAACGAGCTTGGAGTTTTGCTCGGCTGTATTGCAGGCGGAATGATGGCGGTGGATATGGGCGGCCCGTTTAACAAAGCGGCGTATTTGTTTGCAACGGGTGCAATTGTCACCGCTTCAGAGTTTTCAAATCCCGGCGTTGCCTACAAGGTTATGGCGTCGGTTATGGCAGGCGGTATGGTTCCTCCGCTTGCAATTGCACTTTCAACAACCTTTTTTAAGAACAAATGGACGGCAAAAGAGCGAAAAAACGGTGCGATAAACTTTATTTTGGGCTTGTCGTTTATAACCGAGGGGGCAATTCCGTTTGCCGCCGCATACCCTTTGCAGGTGATTCCGTCCTGCGTTGTCGGATCTGCCTTGGCAGGAGGAATTTCGTGGTTTTTCGGCTGTACGCTGATGGCACCGCACGGCGGAATTTTTATCCTGCCCGCGATAGGCAAACCGCTTATGTATTTGATTGCACTTGCGGTAGGCTCGGTGGTGGCAATGCTACTTATTTCGTTGCTTAAAAAAACCGAAAAACACTAAATTTTGCTTTTAACGCTTTAAAAACTGAAATATAAAGGAGAAAATAATTATGGTATCAAAAAAACTTACACTTGTTAACGCTCAGGGATTTCATATGCGTCCGGCATCATTGTTTGCGGGAGCAATGAGCAAATATTCAAGTGAAATTACAATCAAATTTAAAAACGGAGAGTACAACGCAAAAAGCTTGCTTAATATAATTGCAGCCTGCATAAGATGTGGAAGCGAAATTGAGATTGTTTGCGACGGTCCCGATGAAAACGAGGCTCTTGCAGAGGCAGAACAGCTTATTGCGGAAGGCTTGGGCGAATAAACCGACAGTTATTCAGTCAAGGGAGGTGAACCCGTGCTGAAAGGAACAGTTGTTTCCGACGGAATCGGAATAGGCAAGGTTATGATTTTAAATCCGCCGTCATATACATATAAAACAAGCTCTGCCTATGACTCAAACGCCGAGCTTGAGCGATTTGAGGCGGCTGTTGATGAGTTTTGCAAAAACACAGAGCTTAAAATCGAAAAGCTGAGAAGTAAAGCTCTCGAAAAAGAAATTGCCATTCTTGAAAGCCACATCGGTATGCTTAACGACCCAAGTATGAGTGGTGAAATAAAAAGGCTGATTTCAGAGGGAGCTTGTGCCGAGACGGCTGTAAAACAGGTTTGCGATATGTTCGTTCAAGTCTTTTCAGCCTCCGACGATGAGCTTTTGAGGTTGAAAGCCGAGGACGTGCGTAGCGTTGGCTATGACGTGACGGGAATATTGAGCGGAGAGTACAAATCAACTATCGCTGAAATTCCCAAAAACACCGTGCTTGTTGTCAATGAGCTTACGCCGTCGATGGTGGCAGAGCTTGACAAGGAGCGGGTTTTGGCGGTTGTCAGCGAGAGCGGAGGAAGAACGTCACACTCTGCAATTTTGTTGAGAGCACTTGAGATTCCTGCGGTTTTTTGCATTGAAAACGCAACAAAGCTGATTAAAGACAGCTCAACGGTTATTGTTGACGGCAATCAAGGCTTAGTTATCAACGCCCCCGACAGCGAAATGCTCAAGGATTACTGCGACAAGCGTGAGAATTATTTAAACGAAAAGCACAGTCTTGAAAAGCTCAGGGGAGAGCCGACGCAGTCTGCGAGCGGTGAAAAATACTGCCTGCTTTGTAATATAGGAGATTGCGACGAGGCACAAAAGGTGCTGGAATTTGACGGCGAGGGTGTAGGTCTTTTTCGCTCGGAGCTGATGTTTATGGAAAAAAGCTCAATGCCGACGGAGGACGAGCAGTTTTTGGCTTACAGAAAAGCCGCTTTGATTTTGAAAAACAAGCCTCTTACAATACGAACACTTGATATAGGCGGCGACAAAAATATTCCCTATTTCAACCTCAAAGAAGAAAGCAATCCGTTTATGGGCTTGCGTGGAATCAGATATTGTCTGAAAAATCCCGAAATTTTTAAAACTCAGCTTAGGGCAATTCTCAGAGCAGGCAAATTCGGTGACGTCAGAATAATGTTTCCGTTTGTGACCTGTGTTGAGGAGCTTTTGGAGGGCAAAAGGCTTGTTGAGCAAGCAAAAAGCGAGCTTCGCAGTCAAAGCATTGAGTTTTGCGAGAATATTAAAATCGGCGTTATGGTAGAAACCGCCGCTGCGGCACTTATTGCCGAGCTGCTTGCAAAGGAAGCGGATTTTATCAGTATCGGAACAAACGATTTGACAAGCTATATAATGGCGTGTGACCGAGGCAACGGCGATGTGTCATATTTGTATTCTGCGTTACAGCCCTCGGTTGTGCGTTCGATTAAGCACACGGTTGAATGTTGCAGAGCGAATAATATTCCTGTTGGGGTATGCGGAGTTACCGCAACCAATCCGCTTATGATACCCCTGTTTATGTCGTTCGGCTTAAATGTCTTCAGCGTATATCCAAGTGCTGTGCTAAAGGTCAGAAAAATGATTTCAATGTGGAGCAAGGCTGAAGTTGACAAAATCACCGAAACGGTGATGAATCTTTCGACCGAGGTTGAAATTCGCAATTATCTTAATTCGGTTATCGACAAAAAGCAAAAAATTTAAAGGCATAAAACACAAAAGCCTCCGCACGGACAAACGAGCGGAGGCCTTGCTTATGCTGTTATAATTTGTATTCCATCTGAATATCAAAGGGGTTGTTTTCGGTAATTTCTGTGTTTATTTCTTCGGCGTCCACACAGCCCGTTTTGCGGTATGCCGCTTGGCTTTCCCTTTGAAGAATGTGCCGAAATATATATTTTTTCGCACCGATAAATTTATCCGAATCATTGATTAACATATCAAAAATTTGATATAAAGAAAACGCCCAAAGTCAAGAGCTTTGAGCGTTACTTTTTAATTGGGTATATCGGTTATTTGTTCAAGCCGATACACAGGCATATAAACAAGCTTGTTTATATCAGATTTTGTTTGCAAGGGCTCTTTCAAGCCAAATGTCAGCAATATCCATTGCAAGGTACAAGCCGCTTTTTTCGCTTGTTTTAACAAGCTGTTTTCTCGGTGAAAGGTCGGGGTCGGTTGCCATAAGCTGAACCGTAACCTTGTCGGCAAGCTCAATTCCTTTGCTTTCCTTTTTGGATTTGATTAACAATCTTATAACATATGGTTCTTGCATATTGCCGTAGTATAACTCATCACCGCAGCGAACAAGAGGCCTGCCCTTATAGGTAAAAAACTCCTGCTTAGGCTCGTCATTTGCCTTTTTGGTATTTGCCACAAGGCATCATCCTTTCTTAAACATTGAGGTACGATTTAACAAGTGCTTCAAGTAAGTCGTCACGGTCAATTTTGCTGATAATATTTCTGGCGTTGTTATAGGTTGTGATATAGGTCGGATCCTCGCTGAGAATATATCCTACTATCTGATTTATAGGGTTATAGCCCTTTTGCCTTAACGCATCGTATACTATTGTAAGTCCTGCTTTGATTTGGTCGTCTTTTTCGCCGCCAAGCGAAAAAATCATTGTTTTATCCAACATACTGAAACACCTCCTATTATCTTATTCAATTATTATACTATAACTCAATGCAAATTTCAAGTGTTAATTATTCCTCAGAGCAATGCCGATGTTTTTGAGGTTTTCAACAACTCTGTCCATAATCTGCTGAACCTCGGTTGAGGCAAGGGTTCTTTCGTTTGAAGAAAACTCAAATCTGATGGTAATGCTGTGGATAGAATCGGTGTCATAGGTGTCAACGATTTTGGCATTTTTAAGGATGCTTTTGCCCTCTTTTTTCCAACACTCGGACAGCTTTTCAAAGAAAACGCCGTTTGGAAGCTCAACGCTTATGTCGTAATCAATCGGCGGGAACTTTGACGGTTCTTCGTAAACGATTGAGTCGTTGTCGGCAGAAGCAAAGCTTTCCATATCAATTTCAGCAAACACAATGCTCGCTTTTTTGTCGATTTTCTTGCCCGCAACAGGATGCACAATTCCGATTGTGCCGATTTCTTTGCCGTCAAGAATCACAGTGTTGAGGTTTACGGGGTGTTCATAGCTATGCTTTGCTTCGGCTTTTTTGTAAGTAAGCTGTTTGTGCTTTAAATCGTCCGTGATTACGGCAAGCATATCTCTGAGCTTGAGATACAATGCTTTTGTATCGGTTGCTTTGCTGAACAGAGTAATTGCAAGTTTTTTGCGTTCTATACAAAGGTTGTTTTCGTCAACACCCTCAACAACTCTGCCTATCTCAAAAATACCGAACTCAGGCGAATAAGAGGTGTTTGTCTTAATCTGGCAAAGCTGGGTCGGAATCATCGAATTGCGGATAGTTTCGATGTTGGGGTTTGAAGCGTTTGCAAGCTTGATGTTGGCTTCAACGGGAATGTTGAGTGCCTTTAAATCATCGCTGTATGCCCAAACATAAGAATGAAGCTCATGAAGATTGTATTTTTTGACAAGAATATCCTTGATTTTGTCCTCATTGCTTTTTTCAACAGTTGCTCTTACAGGATAAAGCGGAGAGCGTGTTGTGTTGATTTCAAAGTTGTCATAGCCGTAAATTCTTGTGATTTCTTCGATTATGTCAGCTTTAATCGTTACGTCCTTTGTGGCTCTCCACGACGGAACAACAACGTCAAAGGTGTCGTTTGAAAGCTCAACCTTAAAGCCGAGGCTTTTAAGAGTTTTGACAATAGTGTCGTTTGAAATTTCAATTCCCGTGTAGCGGTTTACAAACGCTTTGTCAAAATTCAGCTCAACGGTGTCATAGTGAAAAGCATATTCATCTGTCAGTGCCGAAACCACCCTGATGTCGTCGTCATATTTTTTGAGCAGATATATAAATCTTGCAATGGCAACATCTGTCATTTCGAGGTCAAGACATTTTTCATAACGCATTGAAGCGTCGGTTCTGTGTGAAAGTCTTACGGTTGATTTGCGGATTGAAGCGGCGTCAAAGGTTGCCGATTCAAGAGTCAAGGTTGTTGTGTCGTCAACGATTTCCGAATCAAGACCGCCCATAATTCCCGCAATTGCAACAGGCTTGTCGCCGTTGCAAATCATAAGCGTGTTTTCGTCGATGTTGCGGTTTACGCCGTCAAGTGTTTGGAATACAAACGGCTTGTCAAATCTTTTGATTCTGATTTTTTCAACCTTGCGTGAATCAAATGCATGCATCGGCTGACCCATTTCAAGCATAAGGTAGTTTGTGAGGTCGGCAAGATAATTGATGGCACGCATACCGCAGTAAAACAGCCTTATACGCATATTAACGGGGCTTGTGGTTCTTTTGATGTTTTCAACCTGCATACAACTGTAACGCTGGCAGAGCTTGTCTTCGATTTTCATATCAATCTTTGCAAGGTCGGCATATTTTGTTAAGTCGGCAACGTCAAGAGGCTTTAGCTCTCTGCCTGCAATAGCTGCAAATTCTCTTGCGATTCCGTAATGCCCCCAAAGGTCGGGGCGGTTTGTAAGCGACTTGTTGTCAACCTCAAACACAATGTCCTCGATTTCGTAAATATCCTTGAGGTCGGTGCCGTTTTTGACATCGTCGGTAATTTCCATAATGCCCGAATTGTCATCGCTTATGCCGATTTCGCTTTCACTGCAGCACATACCGTATGAGGTAAAGCCGGCAAGGTCACGGGGAGTGATGGTGATGTCTCCGATTTTTGCACCGATTTTGGCAAAGGCGGTTTTCATTCCCACACGAACATTCGGAGCTCCGCAAACAACGTCTGTGAGCGTTTCTTCGCCTGCGTCAACCTTGAGAAGGTGGAGCTTTTTGGAGTCGGGGTGGTTCTCAACCGATTTAATTTCGGCAACAACAATTCCGCTTATGTCAGAGCCTTTGCGGAATATATCGTTTTCAACCTCGGCGGTTGAAAGGGAAAATTTTTGTATAAGCTCAAATTTGTCAAGACCGCTAAGGTCAACAAAGTCCTCAATCCAATTCATTGATAAAAACATATTAACCCTCCTTATTCGTCATCGTCCGTAAACTGAGCAAGTGCCTTGAGGCTGCCGCTGTTGAGGTCACGAATATCTTTGATTTTGTATTTCATCATTGCAAGACGTGTCAGACCGAGTCCAAACGCAAAGCCCGTGTATTTTTCGGGGTCGATTCCGCCCTCACGCAGAACGTTGGGGTGTATCATACCGCAGGGGCAAAGCTCAAGCCAACCGCTGTGCTTGCACGATGCACAGCCGTCGCCGCCACAGATGAGGCAGCTTATGTCAAGCTCAAATCCGGGTTCTACAAACGGGAAAAAGCCCGGACGAAGTCTGACCTTTATATCCTTGCGGAAAACCTCGGAAAGCATTGTTTTCATAAAGAAGATAAGGTTTGAAATTGAAATATCCTTATCAACCATAATGCCCTCCATTTGGAAAAAGGTGTTTTCGTGGCTTGCGTCGGTGGCTTCGTTTCTGAAGCATCTGCCGGGGAAGATTGCCTTTATCGGCACGCCGTTTTCAAGATTTTGTGCATATTTTTTAAGAATTGCATTTTGAGCGGCAGAGGTCTGTGATTTGAGAAGCTGACCGTTTTCAAGGTAATAGGTGTCCTGCATATCTCTTGCAGGGTGGTTTTTGGGAATGTTTACCGCTTCAAAACATTCGTAATCTGTTACAACCTCCGGATAGTCCTCAACGGTAAAGCCCATTGACTTGAAAATTGCTTCGCATTGTCTTTGAACAAGAGTAATCGGGTGATATGAGCCTCTTGCAAGCTCAGGGGGAGTAGTGATGTCAAACTGAGGCATTGCAGAGATTTCACGCTCAATTTCCTTTTCCTTTAGCTCGGCAATTTTTTCTTCGATTTTTTTTGCGGTTTCGGCTTTCAGCTTGTTTACCTCTGCACCGAATGATTTTCTTTCGTCATTTGAAAGGTCCTTCATTCCCTTTAGCAAAGCGGTAATACTGCCCTTTTTGCCGAGATAGGCAACCCTGATTTTGTCAAGGTCAACAAGGTCAGTGGTGTTTGCAAGCTTTTCTTTGATTTCATCTTTAATGACATTGATTTTGTTGTCCATAAAAACCTCCGTAATATAAAATAAGCCCCTGCGTAAAACTACGCAGGGACGAAAATTCCGCGGTACCACCCTGATTTCCGCACAAAATGCGGACGCTCGTTTGACCTTTAACGGGGTCGACCGTTGAAGCCTAATTGTCAGCCGTTCAGCCTCACCGCTCAAAAGTGAACTTCACACGGGTATGCACAATGTGCTTTCAGCCGACGGCACATCTCTCTTTGGTGCAAAAACAGGTGCTACTCTCTTTGTCATAGCGTTATCTTTCATAATAATAACACCAAATGTCGCAATTTGCAAGTTTTTTCAGCCAACTGAATCAAAAAACTTGCAAACTGCTCTTTTAATGTGATATGATAATATTAACATATTTTCAAAGGAGAAATAGCATTGGAAGGCTTTAACGAACAAGTCGTAAAACGTGCGACAAAACCTAAAAATTTAATAATCAAAATCATAGCGGTTTTACTGCTGATAATGATTCCCTTAATCTGCATTATGCTTGCGTATGTAATAACGGCGTATATGATATATGTGGGCTTCTTTTTGTTTATCGGCGGAATATATGTCGTTTGGTATGTGTTTTCCTGCCAAAAGGTTGAGTATGAGTATTCGATAACAGGCGATTCTCTTGACGTTGCAAAGATAATCTCACTGAGAAAGCGTAAGAAGATTTGCAAAGTGCCGATAAGAGAGATTGAGATGATTGAAACCGACGAAAAAGTGATTGATAAAATGCGTTTTACAAAAAGCTTTACTGCCGCAAGAGATATTGACGCAAAGGACGAAAATTATTTTGTGGTGTTCAACAGCACGGCTTACGGAAAATGCTTGCTTGTGTTCAGTCCGAACGAGCAAATTTTGCAGGGAATGAAGCCTTATCTTAAAAAGGAAATTGTAATTAAGCTGTTTTATAACAGAAGCACGGGTAAATGATATGGAACGCACAGACGTTAATATTGTCAAAAAGGCTGTTTTTCACCGTCCCGATGACGCAAACAAGGGAACGCTCGGCTCATTGCTGAGCATTTGCGGAAGCTACGGAATGGCGGGAGCGGCGATTATGTCAGGAAAAGCTGCATTGAGATGCGGAGTGGGATTGCTGAAAAGTGCGTTGCCGAAAAGCATCTATCAAATTGCGGCAGCCGAGATTTTTGAAAGCGTGTTTTATCCCCTGAAAGAAACCGCAGACGGCAAAATAAGCCGTGAAAACCTTGATTTTTTGCTTGCCGAAGCTGAAAAGTCGAGTGCGGTTTTAATCGGTTGCGGACTTTCGCTTTGTAAGGATACAGAGTATGTGGTGTCGGAGTTTGTAAAATCCTGCACCAAGCCGATGGTGCTTGACGCCGACGCTCTCAACTGCATAGCCAAAGTCCCCGATGTTCTCAAAGACAGCAAAGCTCCGATAATCATAACTCCTCACCCCGGTGAGATGGCAAGGCTTGTCGGGCTGACTGCAAGAGAAGTTAACGAAAACCGCACAAAGCTTGCAAAAGAGTTTTCGCAAAAATACGGCGTGATAACCGTTTTAAAGGGTGCGGGAACAATAATTGCCGCTTCCGACGGAAAAGCTCTGATAAATATGACGGGCAATTCGGGTATGGCAACGGGCGGTAGCGGAGATGTGCTTGCCGGAATGACGGCGTCGCTTCTTGCACAGGGAGCAAACGCTTTTGATGCGGCGGGAGCAGGTGTGTATCTTCACGGACTTGCAGGTGATATTGCGGCGGAAAAGCTCGGCAAAATTTCCATGTTACCCACGGATATTATTGATTGCATCCACCTTGCATATCGAAAATGCAGGCTTGCATGACAAATATTTTGTTTGATTGGCGGAATTAAAAAAATCAAAAGACATATAATGTATCAAAACAGGAGGTGCTTAGGTGCATAGGGTTTTGAAATCATTGTATGTCTTTATTTTTTTGCCGATATTTTTGATTTGCGGTTGTCAAAAAACTTCCGACGCTTCGCAATCGCTCAAAACAGATTTTTCGGCAGATTTTTGTGCGGATTACCGCCAAATTCAGATAGTGGGAAGCATATGTACAAACAGACAGGGCATTGTGTCAATTTGCATATCAAAGCCCGAAACCCTTGACGGGTTAAGCATAAACTACAAGAACGGCGAGCTTTGGCTAAGACGCGACAGTATGATTTGCAGTGCCGACGAAGCATATTTGCCAAGCGACAGCTTTCCCGATTTGCTCAAAAGCCTGCTTGACGGAATAACCAACGGCAGAGCAACGGTTTCGACGAAAAACGGCAGTGTGGTTTGCTACAATTTGAAAATCGGCAATGAGATTTGTATTATCACCGCGGACAAAAACGGCAAAATGATTGACGCCGACATAAGCGGCAAGGAGTTTTACATAAAATTTTCAAACCTTGAATTGCTTGCAAATTAGGTTTTGTCATCGTTTGTTATTCACAAATTCTACGCTCAAAAATATTATGTAATAGCTGTATAAATTTTCTCGGAAAGGCAAAAATATCAGTAGATTAATTATTTGGAGCGTGAAAGCCTTGAATATACACCGTGGTGACATTTACTACGCAGATTTAAGCCCTGTGGTCGGTTCGGAGCAGGGTGGAATCCGACCTGTGCTAATCGTGCAAAACGACGTTGGCAACCGATTCAGCCCCACCGTGATTGCTGCCGCAATTACAAGTCAGCAGTCAAAGGCAAAGCTGCCCACTCACATTCCGCTGATGGCAGACACATCGGGCTTGTCAAAAGACAGTGTGGTTTTGCTTGAACAGGTCAGAACCATTGACAAAAAACGGCTCAAAGAAAAAATGGGTTCAGTTGACGAAACTGCAATGAACGAAATTGACAACGCAATTTCAATTTCGTTCGGCTTGAACGCATAATTTGTACTACATAAGGTACAAATTCAACCCCGACTCCGCTTAACGGCAGAGTCGGGCTTGTTTTATGTAAAAGCGATAACATTTAGCTAGGAAATGTTCACTTAAAAGTGAACAAATTAACCGAAAAAGACTGTGCAATATTAACAAAAATAATTTGGAAAGTTTTGGTAAATAGCGTATATAAATAATTTTAGCGTTGTGATATAATGGTTATGCCAAAAGATTTTAGGGTAAACTACCCAAAAAAACCCAAAAATATGTTTTCAAGTGAAAACAATCAGGATTAAAACCGATAAAACGTGGTTTTAATTAACAATCGAAAGGAATAGTGATACTATGAAAAAAATGCTTTCTTTTTTACTAACCTTTGTTATGCTGTTGTCTTTATGCAGTGTAACAGCGTTTGCGACAGACGAAAGTCTGCTTGATGCAAAATGTGAATTAAAAAATCTTATAGAGGATATAGAGGATGTATATATAGAACGATCTGCTATGGTGCCTCCAACTTATCCTAATTATTCAGTTGAATCTGAAGAAAGATTAATAAACGCTGTTGAAAAAACAAGTTCTGAAATGGATTCATACACATCTGTTGAGGAAGTGAATGAGGCGGCTGATTTACTTAATTCTTGTGTAGAACAACTTGATTTTCACGAAGACGAGCTTAAATTTATGCTTGATTTGATGAAAGCTGATTATGAGGATAAAACTTATTATGATGCGGAAACCTCAGCAGAAATCAAGGAGATTTACGAAACTGCCCAAGCTGCATACGAGAGCAAAGAACCAAAGGCTATGAACAAATCGTATATTGCTTTGAGAAATGAACTTGACAAGCTTTGTTTAGCTGTTACCGTAGTAGGCGATGTGAATAACGACGGTGAGTTTTCAATTCAAGACGTTACGTTGATTCAAAAGTATCTTGCCGATTCTGTTCAGCTTACATCGGCACAACGTTTTGCAGGTGGATTAGATGATGTCAACATTGAGATTAGAATATCAACGCAATTTATGAAAGCTCTTGCTGACCCGGACAACGCAGAAGAGCAAAAAAGTTATCATTTTGTAAAACATATGTACATAAATCACCTTGCAACCGATTATAAACCTAATCCGGACAATCCTTGCGATTATATAAATGATTGTCATAATAATTATTATGCTTATAATCGTTATTCTTATTTGTTCTGGTGGTATTAAATTTAGGAGGTCAAATTTATGAAAACCAAACGTTTTAGAGTTCTATCCTGCATTTTGGCAACGCTCATGTTTTCAACTGCTTTCTGCGGTACAGCGTACGCAACAGATGAAAACCAAACTGTTCAAGAAAGTATTTACGGCTTGATTGAATACCCGAATTTGACCTTAATTTGAAATCAACGTGTAAGCCCTCAAAGCCTTGACTTTGAGGGCTTAATTTTTGACATAAGTTGAGAAAAACGCTTCTGTTAATTGAACTTTCATCAAATATATGACCTTTTCCGCACTCACCAAGCCTCCCGTGTGTAAAGGGAGCTGGACCGGTTATAATCTGAAGTGCAACAGTAAAAGAATAGACAATATTCAACCCAAGGTGTAAAATGTAAATAACCACAAATACAAGAACACGGAGGGAAAAATATTGTCCTATACACATTTTACACTAGAAGAAAGAAAATATCTACAACAACTTTTATCCGAGGGGAAAAGTTTTCGCGAAATAGCATCAATTTTAGAACGTAGCCCATCAACTATCAGCCGAGAGGTTAATAGAAATAAAGCTAAGTACAAACCAAAGCACAATACAGATAACAAATATTGGTATAATCATTGGCGTGCTCAAAATTTGTATATTCGCCGTCGCAGAGAACAGCAACGCAGAGCATTGAAGCCAAATACCGATGAATGGGATTACATAATAAAAAAGTTGAATTTGTTTTGGTCTCCGGAGCAAATTGTTAATCGGTACAAATTAGATTACCAAAAGAGGTTAACCTCTTTTTCGACGATTTACAGGTATATATATCAAGGAGAGTTTCCTGATATTTACAAAAAAACTCATTTGAGAAGGCGTGGAAAGCACCAATTACCGAGAAGTAGTTGCTATAATACCATTCAACCCGATAGGACCATACCTGAATGGCCTTATGCTATTAAGAATAGAAGTCGCATCGGTGATTGGGAGGGTGACACTGTATATGGCGGTGTAGGCAAAGGCTTGATAGTAACGCTTGTAGATAGAAAAGCAAAGTATTTACTTGCAGGCAAATTAGAAAATCGAAACGCCGCATTAACGGCAAAGGTAATTGTTGATTTGCTTAAAGATAAAACTGTAAAAAGCTTATCCTTGGATAACGGCTCTGAATTTGCGAAATTTAGAGAAATCGAAAAACAAATTATGTCGCCCATATACTTTGCCGAGCCACACAAACCCTGGCAACGTGGAACCAATGAAAACACAAACGACATTTTACGCTTTTTCTTTCCCAAAGGAACTGATTTTCATGCAGTTACTGATGAAGAATTGGAAAGAGTTGTTTATTTAATTAACACCCGTCCCAGAAAATGCCTCGGTTGGAAATCTCCCTATGAGGTGTTTTGGGGTGTTGCACTTGTTTGACAATCCGCCCTGGCAAAAATCGAAGATTTTTGACGGAGGGATTGAAAGCGTTTATGTTAGATGAACGTTAAAATTTAAAACCAAAGCTTCCACACGCACCAAGCCCTCACTTGAGGGAGGGTGGCACGACGCAAGTCGTGACGGAAGGGTGAGCTGAGAGAATGTCGTTTACCGATTCTCAAAAACGTCATTGAGCGAATAAAGCTCATAATTACAGAGAATTTAAATTAACAGACAAACCCCGACCTTGCTAAATTGTAGGGTCGGGGTTATTTCATGTAAAAATACTAACATATTATGTAAAATTGTGAAATATTGACAAAAAGTTACATGAAAATTCTGCTAAAAGGTATATATAAATTCACATCTACTTATGATATAATAAAATCGTTCAAAAATTTGTAAAATTAACGGAGGAGTACAAAATGAAAAAAATATTTGCGGTATTAGTTGCTTTGACAATGTTTGCAACAGCTTTGTCGGGATGTGCCGGATTGCAGAAGGATCCGGCGGCGGATGCGGTATCTGAATTTATTGAAAAAACTGATAAATCAGACATCGGATCAAAGAGCAATGAAGCTACTGTTGCTGGCAATGTCGGTGAAGCGGACAACTCGTCTTCGGGTTCCGGTTTTGATGCCAAAAAGGTTGTAGATAATATAGAGGTAGAGGGCTATTCGTATTCAACAGAATTTTCAAATGAGCTTGTGCTTGTTTTAAAGAACAAATCCGATGCTCATTGCAAGCTGAATATGTCTGTGGATTTTTACGATGAGAACAACAATATTATTGATACGCAAGATGATTATATAGATGTTTTCTCTGCCGGTACTGAGAATGCTATAAACTTTATGACGGATGATAAATTTGCCACATATAAATATGAGATTAAAGTGGAGGAGCCGGAAGATTATTATTTCAGTGTAAATGACAAGCTTTCCTGCGAGGTGAACATTGCTACTGACAAAGCAATTATCAGTGCAACAAACAACGGTGATAAACCTGCTGAATTTGTTAAATATAATGCTTTGTTTTTTAAAAACGACAATCTTGTTTACGCTAGTTGGGGCTATGTGATTGACGACGATAGTGAGATCAAACCCGGAAGCACCGAAAAGGAAACGGCTAGTTGCTATGAGGATTTCGATTCGGTAAAAGTCTATCTGGATGGCAGAGGTTCAACTTACTGATAGATTTTTTCAGTAAGTAAAAGTCTGTTATTATTAACTATTGCTCGTGTTTTATGCCGAGCATATATTGGCAGGAGATCTTAACGGTGACGGAAAAATATCCATTAAGGATGTAGGTTATATTAATAAGTACATCGAGGGCATTATTACTACGTTTCCTGTTGAGTAATCCAAAAGTTAATCTGAATTTACAACCCCGACCTTGCTTAATTGCAGGGTCGGGGTTGCTTGTTGAATCACAAAAATGCTTTCATTTCCTTGATATGTTCTTCTTCGGTGTCAAGCATCTTTTTTGCCAGCAGGCGGATATTTGAGTCGTTTCCGTTGTATTGCCGCAGATTGCGAGACATTTTGTTAAGTCCCATAGTGTTGCCCTTTATCATCATTTCGGCAACATGGGACGGCGACGGATCACGCTTTAGGTCACGGCTTGCGGCATAGCGTGTCATCGTTTTTGTAATCGGGCTGACGTGCTGAATATCTCCGCCTCGACTGCGTATCATATTGTTTGCACAATGGTAGATTTTTCCGTATCGTATAAGCTGTTCGCACAATACGCCGTCAACCTTGTTGTTTTTCAGCCTTTTTCTTACGCTTGTGATTCCCTGACAGCCCATTTCGGCACTTTGCAGGATTGAATTGAGCATTTCAACGTCATTAATCATATTTGTCACCTCAAAAACATTATTGACGGAAATTTTTGCATTATTCATATTGAAAAAATGCGGCTTTTATGCTTTAATAATAATGGTGATATATATGATTAATGAAAAGCTTTATACCGAGCTTTTGCCCTATCCCGACGGGAGAAAAAAGCAAATTTGGATATATGTTCCCGACCACGCCGAGAACACAAAGCTACCTGTTATTTATATGACAGACGGGCAGAATTTGTTTGATGAAAATTCCACGCCTTACGGCAGTTGGGGTGTGGCAAACGCCGTGAAAAATGAAATTGAAAACGGCTCAATGGGTGCTGTTATTGTCGGAATTGACAACGGCAGTGTAATGCGTGAAAACGAGCTGACTCCAAAAAGCATAGGGAATTTGATAACAGAGAACGAAAATTTTGTTTCTCAGCTACCCCAAGATATGCTTGCCACTCTGAGCGAAATTAACAAGGACTTTTACAAAACCTTTAACGCACCGCAGGCGGAGATGTTTGACGAATTTTTGCTTAACACGGTAATTCCGTATGTCGAAAGCAAATTTCCCGTTGACACCGATAAAATTTCAAGGGCTGTTTGCGGAAGCTCAATGGGCGGACTTTTTGCGTTTTATTCGGCGGTTGAAAACAGCGACGTTTTCTCATTCAGCGGTGTGTTTTCTCCTGCGTTTTTGCTTTATAAGGAAACCACGCTCATAAATTGGCTGATGAGCAAAATGACCGATGATATGCCCTATTTGTATGTTTATACGGGTGGCGGCGATCCGCTGGAGGAAATCATTTGTAAAACCACCGAAAGCACATACGATATGATAACCGAGTGCGGTTATCCGTTTGACAAATCAAGCATTGTTATTTTGCCTGAAAACAAGCACAATGAAGACGCATGGCGTGAGATGTTTCCCGATTTTTTGCACACTTTTTTGTCAAAGCTTTAAGATAAAAAAAGAGTGACCGCAAAGGTCACTCCGATTTATGTGATGAATTAGGTTTTATGCGATTATTTCGCCGTCAACCGTGCCGCCGAGGCAAGCTGCGTTTGACTCGTCTGTGTCGATGTGCATTGCAGGAGCGTAGCTTTCGCTTACTCTGATTACAACATCACCGAAGGTGAGAGCTCTGCCGGTGTTTTCGCCAACCTTAACAGAAACAATCTGCTTGTCCTTCAAGCCAAACTCGTCGGCTGTTTTCGGGTCAAGGTGAATGTGTCTTTTTGCCGCAATAACACCGCACTCAATTTCAACCTCTCCCTCAGGGCCAACCAGCTTACAGCCGGGAGTGCCTGCGATGTCGCCTGATTCTCTGACAGGTGCCGAAATGCCGAGCTTGCGTGCGTCGGTAAGAGAAATTTCAACTTGGTCTGCACTTCTTTCGGGACCGAGGATTGACATTTTCATCTCACCCTTAGGGCCTACAACAGTAACCTTTTCAACGCAAGCAAACTGTCCGGGCTGAGAAAGGTCCTTTTTGTTTGTCAGCTTTGCGTCCTTGCCGTAAAGAGCAGCAAGGGTTTCTTTTGTAACGTGAACGTGATGTGCAGAGGTTTCTACCATTACTTTCATTTTAATAACCACCATTCGTTTTATTTTGCATTTATTTGCATAGTTTTATTTTACTACTATTCTTTTAAAATTTCAACACAAGATTACTTTATTCGGAGGAAAATATGAAGGATAATTCGGCGGCATACAGCTCAAATGATTATGACAGCCGTATTGAGTCTGTTTTGCCGTATTACGATGAGTTTCATCGTCAGATAATCGACCTTGTAAAGGCGGTTTATCCGAATAAATCGGAAATCAAATGGCTTGACACGGGCTGCGGAACAGGCAGTCTTGCACACAAAGCGAATGAGCAGACGGAAAAAATAAAATTCACGCTTTGCGACCCGTCGCAGGGAATGCTTGAAAAGGCAAGGCAAAAGCTTGTCGGCGTTGATGCTCAATACAGATGCATTTCGTCGCAAATGCTTGATTATGAAGATGAATTTGATGTTGTAACTGCGGTGCAGTCGCATCATTATTTGAGTGTTGAGCAAAGAAAACAAGCAACGCAAAAATGCTTTAGAGCCTTAAAAAACGGCGGAATATATGTAACCTTTGAAAATATTATGCTTTCAAGTGCCGAAAGCGACAGCCTCGGAATTAAGCGTTGGGAAAACTATTTACGCTCCTACGGCAAAACCGAGCAGGAAGTACAGGCACATATTAACAGGAGAGGAACAGAGGTTTTTCCGATAACAATTAAGGAACAGCTTGAGCTTTTAAGGACTTGCAAATTTGCAACAGCCGACGTTTTGTGGGCGTCATATATGCAGGCGGGATTTTTTGCAATTAAGAAAGGAATTTGATTATGTACAGCACTTGGGAAGAACTTACGCAGGCTTGCGGTGAATGTCAAAAATGCGAGCTTTGCAAAACCCGACACAATGTGGTTGTCGGCGTGGGCAACAAAAACGCCGAGGTTATGTTTATCGGGGAAGGTCCGGGCGAAAACGAGGATTTGCAGGGTGAGCCGTTTGTGGGCAGAGCAGGCAAGCTGCTTGACAAAATGCTTGTTGCGGTTGACCTTGACCGCAACAAGAATATTTATATTGCTAACATTGTAAAATGTCGCCCTCCTCAAAACCGTGACCCAAAGCCTGAGGAGCAGGAAATGTGCATTGAATGGCTGAGAACTCAGGTGAAGCTGATGCAACCGAAGATTATAGTTTGCCTTGGCAGAATTGCCGCAGGAAGAATAATAAAATCGGACATTAAGATAACCAAGGAGCATGGCTTGTGGTTTGAAAAAAGCGGTATTCAGATGATGGCTATGCTTCACCCTGCCGCAGTGCTTCGTGACCCACGCAGAAAGCCCGATGCGTTTGATGATTTTCTTAAACTGAGAGATAAAATCAACGAAATTTGCGACCACACATATTGATTGGTAAAAAAAGTCTCTGAAAATATTGATTGAGCCGTCGTTTTGTGGTATAATGCTATGGTGTAAAATTATATTGGGCAAAATATCGTTGAAAGGATAAGTATTGATGATAAAAGCTAACGAATATCGCACCGTTTCCTGCGGTGAGCTGAGAGAAGAAAACATAGGACAAGAGGTTAGGGTTGCCGGCTGGGTTGAGAATATCCGTGACCACGGCGGCGTAATGTTCCTTGACATTCGTGACCAATACGGAGTTTTGCAGGTTGTTGTTCATAATGATGAGCTGCTTAAAAGCATCAACAAGGAATGTACTGTAACCTTGAGCGGTAAGGTTGTTAAGCGTGACGAAGAAACCATTAACAAAAAAATCGCCACAGGCTTTGTTGAGGTGCATACCGAGGACATCAAGGTGCTTGGCAAATGCAAAAACGCACTTCCTTTTGAGGTAACAACCTCAACAAACACATCGGAGGAAGTAAGACTTAAATATCGTTTCCTTGATTTGAGAAATCCAAAGGTGCATAATAACATTCTTTTGCGTTCGCAGATTATTACTTTTCTTCGTTCAAAGATGAACGAAATGGGATTTGCCGAAATTCAAACCCCGATTCTTTCAACCTCAAGTCCCGAGGGTGCAAGAGATTATCTGATTCCCAGCCGTAAGCACAAGGGAAGATTTTATGCTTTGCCTCAGGCTCCTCAGATTTTCAAACAGCTTCTTATGGTGTCGGGCTTTGACAAATATTTTCAGATTGCCCCTTGCTTCCGTGATGAGGACGCTCGTGCAGACCGTTCGCCGGGTGAATTCTATCAGCTTGACTTTGAGATGGCTTTTGCAACTCAGGAGGACGTTTTTGACATTGCCGAGGAGGTTCTTTATGAAACCTTTAAGAAGTTCTCGGACAAGGAGGTTTCAAAGCCACCGTTTGCCCGTATTCCGTATGCAGAGAGTATGCTCAAATACGGCACGGATAAACCCGATTTGCGTAATCCGCTTGTTATTGTTGAGATAAGCGATATGTTTGTAGAAACCGAATTTGCTCCGTTTTGCAAAAAGACCGTTCGTTCAATCAATGTTCCGAACGCTGCCGCTCAGAGCAAAAAATGGTTCAAAAGAATGGAAGAATATGCTCTTTCAATCGGTATGAAGGGCTTGGGCTATGTTAAGGTGAACGATGACCTTACCTTTGACGGCCCGATTGACAAATTCCTTAAAGAAGGCGACCGTGAGGAGCTTATCAGACGCAACTCATCAAAGGCAGGCGACGTAATTTACTTTATTGCCGACACTGCACAGGATGCTCCCAAGCTTGCAGGTCAGATAAGAACAGAGGTTGCAAAACGCCTTGACCTTATCGACACAAGCAAATTTGAGCTTTGCTTTATCGTTGACTTCCCGATGTTTGAGCGTGATGAGGAAACCAACAACATTATATTTACGCACAACCCGTTTTCAATGCCTCAGGGCGGACTTGACAGCCTGCTTAACAAAGACCCCGAAGATATACTTGCATATCAGTATGATATTGTTTGCAACGGTGTTGAGCTTTCGTCCGGTGCGGTTCGTAACCATGACATTGAGATTATGAAAAAAGCGTTTGAGATTGCAGGATACAGCGAAGATGACCTCAAGGCAAAATTCTCGGCTTTGTACAACGCTTTCCAATTCGGCGCACCGCCACACGCAGGTATGGCACCGGGTGTTGACAGAATGATTATGCTGCTTACGGAGGAAGAAAACATCCGTGAGGTAATTGCGTTCCCGATGAACTCAAATGCACAGGATTTGCTCCTCGGCTCACCGGGTGAGGTAAGCGAGCAGCAGTTGCGTGAGGTTCACATAAAATTAAGATAAACACATTGGGCGGACGATGTTCGCCCAAACGTTATACTCCGAATTAAAGGACGGTTTTTATGGTAACAAGAGAAGATGTTGAGAATATTGCGTTGCTTTCAAAGTTGTTTGTTCCCGACGAGGAGCTTGACAGCCTTACAAAGTCAATGCAGGAAATAATTGATTTTGCCGACGCCATCAACAATGCCCCTGTTGAGGACGAGGGCTTTGACAATATCAATAATCTTTCAAACGTATTTCGTGAAGATGAGGTTGTTCCGTCTTTCAGCAGCGAGGAGATATTGAAAAATGCTCCCGAACAGGCGGAAAATCATTTTCTTGTAAGAAACAGAGAATAAGGCGGTGTAGTTATGGGTAAAATTGCAAAAATTCACGAGATGCTGAAAACAAAGCAATGCTCCTGCACCGAGCTTACAAAAAGCTATCTTGATGAAATCGAAAAGTCAAACGGCGAGCTTAATGCTTATGTAAACGTCACAGGCGACGAAGCGTTAAAGGCGGCAAAGGCTGTTGACGAAAAAATATCAAAGGGCGAGGAAATCGGCTTGCTTGAGGGTGTGCCGATGACCTTGAAGGACAACCTTTCGACAAAAGGAATCGAAACCACCTGTTGCTCCAAAATTTTGACAGGCTATAAGCCTATTTATAACGCAACGGTTTGGGATATTTTGCAAAAGCAAAATGCCGTTATGCTCGGAAAAACAAATATGGACGAGTTTGCAATGGGTTCTTCAAGTGAAACCTCATACTTCGGAGGTGCTGCTAACCCGTTTAACACAAATCACGTTGCAGGCGGTTCTTCGGGTGGTGTGGCAAGTGCGGTAGGTGCAAACATTGCCGCTTACGGTCTTGGCTCTGACACAGGCGGTTCAATCCGTCAGCCGGCTTCTTTTTGCGGAATAGTCGGCTTAAAGCCTACCTACGGCTCTGTTTCCCGTTACGGACTTATTGCATATGCAAGCTCACTTGACCAAATCGGTCCGATTACCACAAGCGTTGAGGACGCTTCAATAGTATTTGACGCAATTTCTCAGTACGACGACAGAGATTCAACCTCAAAGGGAAATGTTGGCGGAGAAACCTATTCAAAGCTGAATAACGATATAAAGGGAATGAAAATCGGCATAGCCCGTGAATATCTCGACGGCGTTCGTGACGACGTAAAAGAGGCTGTGCTGAAGGCGGCTGAGGTGTACAAGTCGTTGGGGGCTGAGATAGTGTATTTTGACTTGCCCGCACTCAAATTTGCACTTCCTGTTTATTACATCATCGCTTGTGCCGAGGCTTCTTCAAACTTGGGCAGATATGACGGTATACGCTACGGCTACAAAACCGAGCATTACAACGGCACTCACGATATGATTTGTCGCACACGCTCCGAGGGCTTTGGCGAGGAGGTTAAACGCAGAATTTTGCTTGGCACCTATGTTCTTTCGGCAGGCTATTATGACGCTTATTATAAAAAGGCTCAAAATTTGCGTGGTACTATTGTAAAGTCGTTTAACAACGCCTTTGAAAATTGCGACGTTATCCTTGCTCCGACAGTGCCTATGACGGCTTTTGAAAAGGGACACGCAACCTCAGACCCGATTGAAACATATCTCACCGATATTTGCACCGTTCCCGTAAACATTGCGGGCTTGCCGGGTGTTTCAATCCCCTGCGGATTTAACTCAAAGGGTATGCCGATTGGTATGCAGCTTATCGGCAAGAGCTTCGGAGAGGCTCAGATATTGAATGCCGCATACAAATATCAGCAGGCGGCAGGCGAAAACTTTAAAGATACAAAGTGGGGTGTAAAGCTGTGAAATACGAATTGGTTTCGGGTTTTGAAACCCACATTGAGCTTTCAACTAAAACAAAAATCTTTTGCGGTTGCACCACCGAATTCGGTGGCGAACCCAACACCCATTGCTGTCCCGTGTGCATAGGACTTCCCGGCACGCTTCCCAAGCTTAACCGAGAGGTTGTTCGTTATGCGATTATGGCAGGACTTGCAGTTCACGGCGAGATTGCCGAGGTTGCAAAAATGGACAGAAAAAACTACTGCTATCCCGACCTTTCAAAGGCTTATCAGATAAGTCAGCTCTATGCTCCGCTTATTATCGGCGGATACATTGAGCTTTCAAACGGCAGAAAAATCCGCCTGCACCATATTCACATTGAGGAGGACGCAGGCAAGCTCATCCACCAGCACGGCGACACATATGTTGACTATAATCGTGGCGGTGTTCCGCTTATTGAGATTGTTTCCGAGCCTGATATTCGTTCGATTGACGAGGCAAGAGAGTATGTTGAAAAGCTCCAGCAGATTATGCGTTACATCGGCATTTCGGACTGCAAAATGCAGGAAGGCTCTATGCGTTGCGACGTAAACATTTCGGTTCGTCCCGAAGGCTCACAAGAGTTCGGAACAAGAACAGAAATCAAGAATATGAACTCAATCAATAACATCGCAAAGGCTATGGAATATGAGTATGAGCGACAGGTTGACCTGCTTGAGAGCGGCGGAAAGGTTGTTCAGGAAACCTTGCGTTATGACGACTCAACAGGCACAACTTCTTCAATGCGAAGCAAGGAGGACGCCCACGATTACAGGTATTTCCGTGACCCCGACCTTGTTACGATTAACGTGAGCAGAGATGAGGTTGAACAGCTCAGGGCAAAGCTGCCTGAGCTTCCCACAGAAAAATGCAAGCGTTATGTTGAGGAGCTTTTGCTTCCCGAAAAGGACGCTCAGCTACTTACAAAATACCGCAGAATCAGCGAGTATTTTGACGAAGCCTGCGACGGAGTAAAATCTCCCAAAACTGTTGCTAACTTCATTATCGGACAGATTTTCCGCAGAACCGAAACCGAAAGTGACAAGGAAATTTTTGATGTTGCAATAACTCCCAAACAGCTCAACGAGCTTGTAAAGCTGCTTGACAGCGGAAAAATCCGCAACAATCTTGCAAAGTCAACGCTTGAAAAGATGCTTGACACCGGCAAGGATGCCCTTGAGTTTATCAGCGAGGACGATATGGGCGGAATTGACGAAAGTGCCTTGCTTGAGCTTTGCAAGAATGCAGTTGAGAGCAATCCAAAGGCTGTTGAGGATTATAAGAACGGCAAGGAAAAGGCAATCAAAGCTCTTGTCGGCAATGTTATGAAAAACAGTCGTGGCAAGGCAGATGCCGCAGCCGCAGAGGCTAAAATTAAAGAGATAATCGGTTAATACAATAAAATACAACAGGGACTGAGTTGAATCAGTCCCTGTTTTTATTTGTTTCAGAATTTAAGCAAATAAGTTCTCACTTCTTTGGTTGTGCGGTCAAAATTCGTTATTACGTCGTAGCCTGTCGGGACAAATCCGTTCTTTTCCATAACCTTGCCCGAATAGATATTTTCAACTGCATGGCGACCGTAGATTTTCTTTTGATTGAGCGTGTTTTTCGCAAATTCAAGTATTGCTGTCACAGCTTCCGAGGTGTAGCCCCTGTGCCAGCGGTTGAACATTATATTGTAGCCGATTTCAAACATTTGCGTTTCATCGTTATAAACAAGCCCTCCGCTGCCGAAAAGCTGATTTGTCGCTTTGTCAACAAAGCCCCAATCATATTGCTTGTCCGACTCAGACGCTTCTTCAACGCTTTTAAGCCAATCGGTGGTATCCTCAACGCTTTGATGCGAATTGTAACGCATATATTTTGTTACCCTGTCGTCGCTTGTCCAATTTGCAAAGGCTTCCTTTGCATCTGCCGTTGTCAACGGTCGCAAAATAATACGCTCGGTTTCAAGAATCGGTGCTTTCATAAGCTTTACCTCCAAAAAAGTCGGCTTAGCTTTCGGAATAGTTGCCCAAGAAGCTGAATTCTGGCATTTCTTCGCTTAGCTGACTTATAAGCTCAATTACGTTTGCACTGTGAACATTTCCCGAAAAATCAAGATAGAACAAGTATTCAAACTCTTTGCCTTTTCTCGGACGTGACTCGATTTTTGTAAGGTTGAGTCCAAGCGAGTTGAACCTGCACAAAAGGCTGTATAGCGAGCCTGTGACATGGGGAAGGGAGAAGCACAGGCTGATTTTGTTTGCATCCTCTGTAATGTAGAGCTTTTTGGAAATAACAATAAACCTTGTGGTGTTGTCCTTGCTGTCCTGCAGATGATTGTCAAGGATTTTCAGCCCGTATTCTTCGGCGGCCTTGTAAGGACAGATTGCCGCAACGTTAAGACGTTTTTCAAGTGCAACATCTCTTGCCGCAACTGCGGTGTTGGCACACGGCACGGATTTAAAGTCGTTCTTTGCAATGTAGCCGGCACACTGAGAAAGTGCCTGAGGGTGCGACCAAACTGTTTCGATGTCGCAAAGCTCAGATTGCTTCAGACCGCCCAAGCAGTAATCAATGGGCAAATCAAGTGCACCGACAATGTAAAATCGATGCTTTAAAATCAAGTCATACACGGTGGAAACCGAGCCTGCGTTTGAATTTTCAACAGGTAGAACGCCGAACTTGACTTCTTCCTTGTCAACCGCTTCAAAAACGTCGTCAAAGCTCTTGTACGAAACAGCGTTTCCGTCGGGGAACAAGGTCATTGTCGCCTCGTGGCTGTTTGCACCCTTAATGCCCTGATATGCAATTTTTATGCCGTCTTTTTCAATTATTGCGTCTGCGTTGAGAATTTCATCTCTCAGCGATTTTCCGCTGCAAACAATGTTGTGCTGAAGGGCTCGCGACAGCTCCATTATGTTTGAAAACAACAGCCTTGCATGAGCTCCGTATTCACCGCCGAGGCTTTCGACTTCCTCAAGAATTTCGTTTTCACGCTTTTCGTTGAGAACGGCAATGTTGTTTGCTTTTTTGTAGTAGCCAACCTCTTTGGCACAGTCCATTCTTCGTTTGAACAGGTCAATCAGCTCATTGTCAATGCTGTCGATTTCGGTTCTGATTTCGCTTAAATCTCTCATATAAACTTCCTTATATCAAATTAATAATTGCAATAGCCGCAACAGCTTCAATCACGGGAACTGCACGTGGAACAATGCAGGGATCGTGTCGACCGTGGATTTCAAGCTCTGCATTTTCCTTTTTTTGCAAATCAACTGTTTTTTGCTTTTGTGAAATTGATGGTGTGGGCTTGATTGCCGTCTTGAATAATATCGGCATACCGTCAGTAATTCCGCCGAGTATTCCGCCGCAGTTGTTTGTTTCGGTCACTACTTTTCCGTTGCAGTATCTGAAAGAGTCATTAGACTGAGAGCCTCTCATTTGAGCAAGCTCAAAGCCCTTGCCAAATTCAATGCCTTTTACGGCGGGGATACCGAAAACAGCCTTGGCTATAACGCCCTCAACTCCGTCAAACATCGGTTCTCCGATGCCTGCCTTAATGCCCGTTACGGCACACTCAATCGTGCCGCCCACGCTGTCAAGCTCAAGCCTTGCATTTTCAACAACCTCACGCATTTTTGCTTCAACGCTGTCGTCAATCAGCGAAAACTGCATATTGTTGAGCTTTTCTATAAGGCTGTTGTCAATTTGCACGGGGTTAAAGGGCTTGTCAAAGGCGTTTTCGATGCTGTTTATGTGTGCGGCAATTTTTATGCCGTCCTTTTCAAGAATTTGTCTGCAAATTGCTCCTGCAAATACAATCGGAGCAGTCAGTCTGCCCGAAAAATGACCTCCGCCCCTAATGTCGTTTGAGGCGTTATATTTTACAAAAGCTGCGTAGTCCGAGTGACCGGGGCGGGGACAGGAGAGCAGGTTTGAGTAGTCGCCGCTTTTTGTGTTGGTGTTTTCAATCACCGCACAAAGCGGTGCTCCCGTCAGCGTGCTGTCAAGCATACCCGAAAGCACCTTCGGAAAATCCTTTTCAAGCCTCGGAGTTGCGGTTTTGTCCTTGCCGGGGGCACGGCGAGCCATTTGAACAAGCACCTTGTCCATATCAATTTTAACTCCGGCAGGAAGTCCGTCAATCACAACGCCGATGCCGCTGCCGTGACTTTCACCGAAAACGGAAATTTTTACTTTTTCACCGTATGTTGATGACATTTGCCTTTCCTCCGATACTGTTATAATCATCAAAAAATTCAGGGTAGCTTTTGTTAATGCTTAAAGCGTCACTGCAAACGATTTCGCCGTCAAGCCCTGCTGCACAAACAGCAGCCGACATAACTATTCTGTGGTCGTTACAGCCATCTGCGTTGCCACCGAAAAGTGATGTAACTCCCGTGATTTCAAGTCCGTCCTCAAGCTCCTTGACGCTGCCGCCGAGAGAGTTTATCAAATCGGCAGTTGTTTTAAGACGGTCGCTTTCTTTTATTCTCAAACGCTGTGCATTTATGATTTTTGAAGTGCCGTTTGCAAAGCTTGCACAAACCGCAAGAACAGGTACAAGGTCGGGAATTTGCGAAGCATCTATGGTTATTGCGTGCATAGGCTTTGATTTTACCGTAACGCTTGAGTCGGTTTTTATGACCTCTGCTCCGAAGCCTTGCAAAAGCTCGGCAATTTGTTTGTCGCCCTGAGCAGAAGCTGAGCTTATATTGTTAACGGTTATTTCGCCGTTTATTGCACCGCTTACCAAAAAAAACGCCGCCTGTGACCAATCTCCGTCTGTTTTATAGCTGTGAGGAGTGTAGGATTGGTTACCCTTTATGTACCAGCCCGATTCTGTTGGGTTAACCTCAACGCCGAATTTTGACATTGTGTTTATTGTCATATTTATATATCCCACGCTTTCAAGCGGAGAGGTAAGCACAATTTCGCTGTCGCCGTCAAGCAAGGGCAGGGCAAGCAGAAGTCCTGTGATAAATTGTGAGCTGACATTGCCCGAAACTTCAAATCTTCCGCTTTGAAGCTGACCGCTGATTTTCAGCGGCAAGCCACCTTTGGTGTCGCACTTAACTCCTTTTTGCGGCAAAATGTCTGTGAAAATTCCGATTGGTCTTTGCGGAAGTCTGCCGCTGCCGATAAACTCGGCGTCAATATTTCCGAGTGCGGCAATGGGAATAAAAAATCTCAGTGTACTGCCGCTTTCACCGCAGTTGAGTTGTGCGGCCTTTGTTGTTAAAAACTCTGTTCCGTCAACGGTCAATTCATCACCGTTTACAAAGGCTTTTGCTCCCAAGGCTTCAATACAGCCGATAGTTGCTTTGATGTCATTTGAAAGAGCAACCGGCGAAATCGTGCATTTGCCCTTTGACAGGGCGGCACAAATTATTGCACGGTGAACATCGCTTTTTGATGGCGGAGCTGTTACTGTGCCGTTTGGCACAAAGGGTAAATATCTTACGTTTGACATAAGACCTCCGAAATATTTGGATAAGTAAAATAATCAGGCGGTTATAAAATCCTGCAAATCATCAAGGGCAATCTTTTTTGTAAAGCTTGAACCGATTTGCTTCAGCAAAACAAGATTAATGGAGCTTCCTGCCGCCTTTTTGTCATTTTTGGCGGCGTTTGCCATACTTTCAAAGTTGGTTTTGTCATCGGTTGTGGGAAGCCCGTATTTTAAGCATACGTCAGCAATTTTGTCCGATGTGCCTGCTTCGGTGATGCCCTGCTTTTCGCCTGCCTTGGCAATCAGCACCATACCGACAGCAACCGCCATTCCGTGTGTTATATTCTTAAAGTTGTACAGCTTTTCTATTGAGTGGCCGAGTGTGTGACCGAAGTTTAAGAGCATACGCTCGCCCTTTTCGGTTTCATCTCGGCTGACAACATCACGCTTGATTGAAACGCAGGCTTCAATCACTTCTTCAATATGCTCAAGAGCGTTTTCTTTTGCAAGCCTGTTAAAAAATTCGGCATCCTTTATACAGCCGTATTTTATTACCTCAGCCATACCGTCACTGATAAATTTGTTGCTGAGGGTTGAGAGTGTGTAGGGGTCAATCAGCACGGCAATCGGCTGATGAAACGCACCCACAAGGTTTTTGCCGTAGGGCAGGTCAACTCCCGTTTTTCCTCCGACGGACGAATCAACCTGAGCAAGCAACGAGGTGGGAACTTGAACAAAGTCAATCCCCCTGAGGTAGGTTGCCGCCGCAAAGCCTGCCATATCTCCCGTAACTCCGCCGCCGAGTGCAAGCACAAGGTCTTTTCGAGTCATCTGAAATTCGGCAAGCGTTTTGTACATATCTGAAATTGTGCTAAGCGTTTTTGATTCCTCTCCGGCAGGGAAGATGTGAGTTTTTACCTTAAATCCGTGCTTTTCAAGCGAATTAAGCACCCTCCATTGATACAGGGGTGCTACGTTTGAATCGGATATGACTGTTATTTTTTCGGCAGACGACAGCTTGCCGATATATTCTCCGCAATTGTCGATTATGCCTCTTTCTATAAAAATATCATAGGGCTTTCCCGTGTCAACGTGTACTGTTTTCAAGAAAAGCTGCTCCTTTCTATTCTCCAAGCATCTCTTTAACCTTGTGCCCCTGTTCAAGCAGGTCGGCAAGGGCTTGCTTGTTCTCCGATTTGATTGCGTCTATAATTTGAGTAATGTTTTCGATAAGAATGTCAAGCTCCTTGACAAGCGGCTCCTTGTTTTCAAGAAAAAGCTCGCTCCACAGCTTTGAATTTATGTTTGCCACTCTTGACACATCACGATAGCTTCCCGCCGAAAATCCGTTGTGATTCGGACAGCAGGGGCTGAGAACATAAGAGCAGGCGAGAACATGGGGAAGCTGAGAGGTAAACGCAATCATTCGGTCGTGTTCTTCGGGCGTGGTGATTTTAATTGTGCCGAAGCCTATTGATTTTGCAAGCGTTGCAAGCTGTTCAACGTGCGTTTGGTCTGCATTGCACGGAGTAATGATGAAGCTTGCACCCTTATACAGGTCTGAGTCGCTTACGTCAAAGCCGTTGGTTTCTTTTCCTGCCATAGGGTGACTTCCGATAAACACAAAACCGTATTTTTCGGCAAGGGCGGTAAGCTGCGGACAAATCGCACGCTTTATGCCCGAAGCGTCTGTTACAACAGCACCCTTTTTTATGTATTTTCCGTATTTTTCGGCAAATTCAACATCTGCCTGAGGGTACATTGCAAGGATTATTAAATCAGCCTTTGAAATAGATTCGGGTGAGCCGATTTCGTCAATAGCACCGACCTTGAGTGCCTTTTGGGCGGTGGATTGGGTGCGGTTAATGCCGATAATGTGGTGATTTGTGTATTTTTTAAAAGCCTTGCAATAGCTTCCGCCGATTATGCCAAGCCCGATTACAGCAATGTTCATTGCCAAATCCTCCAATTAATTAAGTGCTTTTTTGAGTGCAAATACCTTTTTTGCTACGCCGTCAAACTGCTGAGGCGTTAATGACTGAGCACCGTCCGAGAGTGCGTGTGGCGGGTCGTTGTGAACCTCAATGATAAGTCCGTCTGCACCTGCCGCAACAGCCGCCATTGCAAGCGGCTCAACAAGCCACGACTTGCCCGAAGCGTGACTTGGGTCAATGATAACGGGAAGATGTGAAAGCTTTTTGATTATCGGTATAGCCGAGATGTCAAGCGTGTTGCGTGTAAAGGTTTCGTAAGTACGGATTCCTCTTTCGCAAAGCATAACCTTGTCGTTGCCGCCCGCCATAATATATTCGGCACTCATAAGCCATTCTTCAATAGTTGCGGAAAGACCTCTTTTTAGCAAAATCGGCTTGTCGATTTTGCCCAGCTCCTTTAAAAGCTCAAAGTTTTGCATATTTCTTGCACCGACTTGGATTATGTCCACGTTTTCAAACATATCAATGTGCGAAGCACGCATAATTTCGGTTACGATGGGAAGCCCTGTTTCTTTTCTTGCAATTTTGAGCAGGTCGAGTCCCTCTGCCTTTAAGCCCTGAAAGGCATACGGCGAGGTGCGGGGCTTAAACGCACCGCCTCTGAGCAGAGTTGCTCCCGAAGTCTTTATGTCCTTTGCAATTTGAACAATTTGACTTTCGCTTTCAACCGAGCAAGGGCCTGCCATAATATGCAGACTGCCGTCGCCGATTGAAACGCTGTCGTTGATTTTAATTACCGTGTTATCGGGGTGGAACTTGCGGTTTGCCTTTTTGTACGGCTCTTGAACACGCTTTACGCTTTCAACAATGTCTTGTGCGTCAATGTATTCGATGTCGATTTTTGTTGTATCACCGATAAGACCGAGTACGATGGATTGCACACCGTCCCATTTGTTGACCTTGACGTCATAATCCTCTTTGAGCTTTTGCGTGAATTTTGTGATTTGTTCATCTGAGGTGGATGGTTTTAATACTATAATCATAATGTTAAATTCCTTTCGGTTTCCGTTAAAAATAACTTATTGTTTTAATATATTTTACCACTTTAAAGCGTTATAATCAATAGCAAAATTAAATTTGTTTCATCATTTTTTAAGTCAAGATGAAAATACGTTAAGAATGAGCGTTTACCAAATCAACAACAGCCTGAGCGGTTGCCTTTGGTGAGGGCTTGCCCAAAACCGTGAGGTCTGCCGCTGCTCTGTAAACAGGCAAACGCTTGTTGTAAAGCTCGGTCATTGCACTGTCCTTGTCGGGGCGTTGCAGCAAAGGTCGCTTTTTATCGTTACGCAATCTGAATTTAATCGTGTTAAGCGGAACATCAAGCAAAACAATGGTGTCGATTCCCTTAAACGCCTTTACGTTTCGTTCAAATGTAAAAGCTCCGCCGCCGGAGGCTATGATTAAATTGCTCATTTTTGCAAGCTCACGGCAGGCTTCGTGTTCCATATCCCGAAAGCTTTGCTCACCGTATTTTTCAAAAATCTCGGACACCGTCATACTTGCTTTGCTTTCGATATAGGCGTCCATATCAATAAATTTTCTGTTGGTTATGCGTTCAATGTTTCTGCCCACGGTGGTTTTTCCGCAGCCCATAAAACCGCACAAAATAATGTTGTTCATATCATACTCCGATTTGCGTTGTGCATTATTTGGATTTCAGCTCGTTTGATGAATCAATGCAGAGCTTTGCGATGTCGCTTTTGTCATAAAGAGAACCGTCCCACTTTTCGTGAGCAACAACCGCCTGCCACACCAGCATAGACATACCGCCCACGGCGTTTGAGCCGTTTGCCTTTGCCTTTTGGATAAGCACGGTTTCAAGCGGATTGTAAACTGCGTCAAAAACGCTTTCACACTTGTTAATAACCGCATCGGACACAGGCTGATTTTCAATGCTCGGATACATTCCCACGGGTGTTGCGTTGACAAGAAGCTTTATGTCGCCGCACAGCTCGGAAAGCTTGCAAAAATCTGCCTTTGCGTTAGGTACGGCTGATGAAATTTCGTTGCACAGAGCTTTTGCAACTTCAATGTCTTCATCTCTGACCGCAAACAGCAGGGGAGCGTCTTTCAGCACAACCTCGTACGCCATTGTCCTTGCAACACCGCCGCAGCCGAGGATAACAACCCTGCCGCCGATTTTGATGTTTTCGGCTTCAAGTGCCTTTAAAAAGCCGTCTGGATCTGTTGTGTATCCTGTTGCAACACCGCCGCAGTTTGCAACCGTGTTTACACTTCCGTACATTTTTGCTTTATCGTCAATTTTGTCAATAAGCGGAATGATGCTTTGCTTGTGCGGAATGGTAATGTTGTAGCCGTCAAGCTGTAAAAGCGTTGATTTATATTCATTTGCAAGGCTTTCAGGCGAAATGTCCAGCTTTATGTATTCTGCGTTTATTCCCGCAAGCTTGAACAGCCTTTTGTGTATAAACGGAGACATAGTATGTCCGATAGGATGACCGATTACGGCATATTTTTTAATATTCAACGATTATTCCCCCGTAAAATGGAATTTTTGCTATGCAAATCTCAAATATAAAAGATTGATTTATGCAAAATAAAAAAATTTTTATAAAATTTTAAAATACGTATTGACAAAGTACCGATTTATCAATAATATTATCTAAGAAGAGCAAACGAATTTTGCTTTCTAATCATTGTAGCATAAAACATATGCTTTTGTCTATAATTACAATGGACAGAGAAAAGAATTTTTTGTAGGAGGATATTATTATGGTATTGGAAAAAGTTAAGGCAATTCTTGCCGAGCAGTTTGACGTTGAAGAGGATAAGATTACTGCTGAAACAGATTTGCAGGAGGATCTCGGTGCTGACTCACTTGACGTAGTTGATTTGCTTATGTCTATTGAGGATGAATTTGAGGTTGAGGTTCCCGACGAGGAAATCGAAAACATCAAGACAGTTGGTGCTCTTGTTTCTTATATTGAAGCAAATTCATAATCAAAGCGGAAGCTGAAGGTCGGGTTGTCCCGACCTTATTTTTTGCTTTCAAAGCAGATGTCGAGGTTAAATTTCTTGCAAAGCGGCAAATTTTGTGCTATACTTCTGAGTGTAATCCGTCGGTGGTTACAGTGCTTGCTTTGAGGTGAAATATTGGCTGCATTTACTAAAGACGCAATAAAAAAATCATTTTTAAAATTGCTGAACGAAAAACAACTCAATAAAATTACCGTAAAAGACATTGTTGAGGACTGCGGAATAAACCGCAATTCTTTTTATTATCACTTTGATGATATTCCTTCGTTGCTTGAAGAAACGCTCAACGAGGCGGCAGATATGCTTGTTAGCCTTAATGAACCCACGTCGATATATGATTGTATTTTGTCGGCGGTGGATTTTGCACTTATCAACAAAAAAGCAATGCTGCACATTTTCAACTCTCCGAATAGGGATATGGTTTACACTTATGTAAACAGAGTATCTCAGCGTGCCGTTACCGAATATGTTGATAAATTTGCCGTTGGGTATGATATTTGCGACGATGACAAGCAGGCAATTATTATGTATTACAAATGCTTGCTGATAGGCTTTTTGATTGATTGGCTCAGCAGCGGTATGAAGTACGAGCTGAACGATGAAATCGAAAGAATTTGCAAGCTTTTTGAAGGCTCAACCGAAACAGCGTTTTTCAGAAGCACGCAAAGCAACAGCGAAAAAGCTGATTCTGATAACAATTAGCTTTTTTCCGACACATAAAATATTGCCGTAAAGCAAGGTGAGTTTTTGCAGTGCGTTTTTGCGGCTGCAATTAATAAAATTCAATATATGTTACTTATCAGACAAATTCAGTTTTGTGCCTAAAAACAGGTCATAAGGTTGGATTTGTCTGTTTTATTTTTGGAGGAAAGTAATATAATTTATTACCGTAAAACAGCAGAAGGGAGTATAGATAATGAAGATGGGAAAAGCGATTGTAAAAAGTCGTTTTGCAATCCTTATTGTATCTCTTGCACTTCTTGTGCCGGCAGTATTCGGAATGATATTCACACGCACAAACTACGATATGCTCAATTATCTGCCCGACAGTCTTGAAACGGTGCAGGGGCAGCAATATTTGCTTGATGACTTTAACAAGGGTGCGTTTTCGTTTTTGATTTTTGAAAATGTCAGCGATAAGGAAATTGCCGAAACAGAGGAAAAAATCAAACAGGTTGACCATGTGGCAACCGTGCTTTGGTATGACGATGTTGCAGATTTGTCCGTGCCAAAGGAGATTCTTCCCGATAAAATCTACAATGCGTTTAACTCAGGCAATGAAACGCTGGTGGCGGTTTTCTTTGACACCTCAAGCTCTGCCGACGAGACAATGGACGCTATTACCGAAATAAGAGCAATAGCAGGCGAGCAATGCCTTGTTTCGGGTATTTCCGCAATGGTTACAGACCTTAGAGATTTGTGTGAACGTGAGGAAGCAATTTATGTGGGAATTGCGGTAGTTCTTGCGGTTGCGGCGATGATGATATTTATGGATAACTGGATAATTCCTTTTGTCTTTCTTGCAAGCATCGGAATTGCAATTCTTATTAATCTCGGTTCAAACTTCTTTATGGGCGAAATATCGTACATAACCAAGGCGTTGGCTGCTGTGCTTCAGCTTGCCGTAACAATGGATTATTCAATCTTTTTGTGGCACAGCTATGGCGAACAAAAGGTTTTGTATGATGACAGAAAAGAAGCTATGGCGGTTGCAATTCACGAAACCTTCCGTTCGGTTGTCGGAAGCTCAATAACAACGGTTGCGGGATTTATTGCACTTTGCTTTATGACGTTTACCCTCGGTATGGATTTGGGCATTGTAATGGCAAAGGGCGTATTAATCGGTGTTGCAGGTTGTGTAACCGTTCTTCCGTCAATGATACTCATACTTGACAAACCGCTTGAAAAAACAATGCACAAGTCGCTTATTCCGTCAACAACCAAGCTTGCCAAGGGGCTTGTAAGGGCTTTTCCCGTGTTTTTGATAATATTTGCGTTGCTCATCACTCCTTCGTATTACGGATATGACAAAACAAACAGCGAGGTTTATTATGATTTATCAAAGAGCCTGCCCGAAGATATGTCAAATGTAATCGCAAACACAAAGCTTAAGGAGGATTTCGGCATCGGAACAACCGAAATGGTGCTTGTTGATTCAAGCTTATCCTCAAAAGACAAACGCAGTATGATGTCCGAAATGGAAAGCGTTGACGGAGTAAAGGCTGTTTTGGGGCTTGAAAGCGTTGTGGGCTCTATGATTCCCGAAGAAATGCTGCCCGAATCAATTACAAGCATTTTGCAAAGCGACAAGTGGGAGCTTATAATTGTCAGCTCCCAGTATCAAACCGCATCCGACGAAATAAGCAATCAGCTCAAGGAGCTTAACGCCGTTTTGGACAGCTATGACGAGAAGGGTATGCTTATCGGAGAGGCGGCACTCACCGATGACTTGATTGATATAACATCGGTTGATTTTCAGGTTGTAAATACAATTTCAATAGTTGCTATCTTTGTGATAATCGCATTGGTTGAAAAGAGCCTCAGCCTGCCGTTTATTCTTGTTGCGGTCATTGAGCTTGCAATATTCATAAATCTCGGACTTCCTCATTATATGGGACAGTCGCTGCCGTTTATCGCTCCTATATGTATAAGCACAATTCAGCTCGGTGCAACGGTTGACTATGCTATTTTGATGACCACCAGATACAAAAAAGAGCGTTCGCTCGGCAACGATAAAAGGACAGCCGTTACCGTTGCACTTGATACATCAATTCCGTCGATAATCGTAAGTGCAATGGGATTGTTTGCGGCAACAATCGGAGTTGCTGTGTATTCCGATGTTGATATGATTGCGTCCCTTTGCTCGCTTATGGCACGAGGAGCAATTATCAGTATGCTTTGCGTAATTCTTATTTTGCCTGCAATGTTTATGCTGCTTGACAAGGTGATAGGTGTTACAACATTAGGCTTTAAGCCCAAAAAATCAGATACGGAGGTAAAAACAGATGCGTAATTTTAATATTAAAAAACATATGCCCAAGGTTTTATCGGGTGTGATGAGCTTGACCATACTTTGCAGTATGGTAGCGGTTACCTCATATTCGGCAGGTGCCGAAAGCACGGCGACAGCTCCGAAAACAAAAGCAACTGCAACAGATGACAAAAGCGTCAAAAGCACTGTCGAAAGGCTCTCAAAAAACGAAACGGTTTATGTTATTGCCGACGCAAACGGCTCGGCAAAAAAGGTAATCGTCAGCGATTGGATAAAAAACACAACGGCTGCAAAGAGCTTTACCGATGTTTCTGAGCTTGAGAATATAGAAAACGTAAACGGTGACGAAACCTTTACCGTAAACGAAAACAATATGTACGAGTGGAGAAGTGACGGCAAGGATATTTACTATCAAGGCACAAGCTCGTCGGAGCTTCCCGTGGGTGTGAATGTCACATACAAGCTCGACGGCAAGGAAATTGCTCCCGAAAAGCTCGCAGGAAAGAGCGGCAAGGTTACAATCAGGTTTGATTATTCAAACCGACAGTTTGAAAAGGTTAAAATCGACGGCAAAGAAGAAAAAATATATGTTCCGTTCGTAATGATTACGGGTATGATGCTTGACAACGATTCGTTTGGAAACGTTGAGGTGACAAACGGCAAGGTTATAAACGACGGCTCGCATACCTATGTTGCAGGCTTTGCACTTCCGGGTATGCAGGAGAGCCTTGACATTGACAGCGAGGATTTTGAAATTCCGAATTATGTGGAAATAACGGCGGAGGTTGAGGATTTTCAGCTTGCAACTACCCTGACGCTTGCCACAAATGAGATGTTCAGCAATATTGATTTTTCAAAGCTTGACGAAAAGGTTGATGAGCTTAACGACAAGCTCGACGACCTCACATCAGCCACGAATAAGCTGATTGACGGTTCATCTGAGCTTTATGACGGACTTGAAACCTTGCTTGAAAAGTCAAACGAGCTTATTGAGGGTGTTGATAAGCTGTATGACGGTGCAAATCAGATAAAAGACGGTGCCGCTCAATTAAATACAGGAGCTTCTCAGCTTGATGACGGAGCAAAAGCACTTGACAACGGTGCTGACAAGCTCAAAAACAGCACGTCACAGCTAAACAGCGGTGCAAATTCGCTTGATGAGGGAGTGACCTCACTTCAGGGCTATATCGCTCAGCTTTCAAGCGGATTGAGTGAAATCTCATCAAACAGCGAAAGCCTTAACACAGGTGCAAAGCAGGTGTTTGAAACCTTGCTCAAAACAGCCGACAAGCAAATCACGGCGGCAGGAGTTGAGGCGGAAAGCCTGACGATTGAAAACTATTCCGAGGTTTTAAGCACGCTTATAAGCTCAATGAGTGATGAAAGCCTGCAAGACATTGCATATTCAAAGGCATTTGAGCAGGTCAGCGAAACCGTAAATTCACAGTATGACGCTATACGTTCGGGCGTTGAAAACGAGTACAGAAAGCAGGCTACGGTAAACGCACTTTTGCAGGCGGGATATTCTATGACATATGAAGAATACGAATCTGCCGTTGCCTCGCAAGTTATTCCTGCGGAAATCCAAATTCAAATCACTTCGGGCGTAGCCGACGTTATGGCACTTTCGGAAGCACAAGCACAAATTGACGGTTTAACGCAAAGTGAAATTGAAAAAATCATTGAAAGCAATATGAACAGCGATACGGTAAAGCAACAGATTGAGAGCGGTGTTGAACAGCTTAAAGCAGGCAGAGAGGCACTTTCCTCGCTAAAGGAGCAGCTTGACAGCTACAACGTTTTTTATAACGGAGTACTCAGCTATACCGCAGGTGTTGACCAAGCAAACGCAGGTGCGGCAAGTATTCTCGGCGGAGCATATTCGCTTAAAGACGGCACAAGCTCACTTAAAAGCGGTGCAAGCAACCTTGACAGTGGTGCGGCTGAATTGAAAGACGGCTCAGCCGAGCTGAAAAACGGCACGTCACAGCTAAAGAGCGGAACATCAACGCTGAGCGTAGGTGCAACAACCTTGTTTGAGGGCTTGACAACACTCAAAGACGGCGGCGGACAGCTTTTGAGCGGAGTTTCACAGCTTGCCGACGGCTCTATGACGCTTAACAAAGGGTTAAAGCAATACAAAGAAGAAGGCGTTGACGTTCTTGTTGAGGCGGTTGACGGAGATGTTCAGGGACTTATCGACAGATTTAAGGCAATCTCAAAGGTTTCGTCAAGCTATCGTTCGTTCAGCGGTATTTCCGATGATATGGACGGCAAGGTTGATTTTATATTCAAGACAGATTCAGTAGAAAGCGACAACTAATTATATCTATACCCCTACAACGAGCAGGACGGCCACCGAAGCGGTGACCATCCTGCTTGTTATGTTTATGATTTTGATTTAGTATGCCGCCAAAACAGGTGAGATTCCGTTTTCGGCGTCTGCACTTCCGATATATCCGATAGCCTTGCCACAGCCCATAATTACGCAGTCGGAGGCATATTTGTGAACCCTTACCTTCAGCTTTGTGGCTTCGCTTATAACCTTTGCAAGCCCCGTGAGCTTTGCAAGACCTCCCGTCAGTATGATTCCGTCGGTGTATATATCTCCGATAAGCTCGGGCGGTGTTTTTTCAAGCACGTCCTTGATTGCGTTTACAATTTCGACGGCAATTTCCTCAATTGCCGATTTTATTTCCGACGGCGTAACCTCCACAAACCTCGGCAAGCCGCTGACGGCGTCCCTGCCCTTTACCCTAAAGGTTTTAGCTTCGTCGGGAACTTTGACGCAACCGACAGCCTTTTTGCATGCCTCAGCCATATTTGTGCCTATGATAAGGTTGTATTTCTTGCGAATGTATTTTACGATTTCTTCGTCCATTGAGCTGCCTGCGTGCTTGACGCTTTTTGCAACCGAAATTCCGCCGAGCGACAGCACGGCAATGTCGGCTGTTCCGCTTCCGATGTCGGCAATAAAAACTCCGTGCGGGCTTGTTATATCGATTCCGCAACCCATAGCGGCGGCCTTAGGGCTTTCGATGAGGTACACTCCTCTTGCTCCGAAGGAGCTTACCGCATTGACTACGGCACGCTTTTCAACCTCGGTAAGCTCACACGGAACGGCTGTAACAACTCTGGGCTTTACAACCTTTACCGTGCATACCTCACGCAGTAAAATTTCCACCATATTTTCAACAAGCTCCGACTGAGCAATAACTCCGCTGTCAAGCGGATGAACAGCCTTTATTCCCACAGGGGTTTTGCCAATCATATCATAAGCTTCGTTGCCCACGGCGTAGATTTCATTTGTATCGACATCATAGGTGATGACGCTTGCTTCGTCAAGCACCTTGCCTTTGTTTTCTATAAAAACTCGTGTTCTGTCCGAACCCAAATCAACAGCAATATCCATATAGCTTTATCCTCACATTAATTTTGTACTTTTATTATATTATAATACACGGCGATATTCAAGGCTTTGTCAATCAACGGTAACGGTGCAAAGCACGGCACACGCAACGCTCTTGCAACCGCTTTTCATCAATATTCTTGAACATTCGCCCAAAGTGTGTCCCGTGGTTATTATGTCGTCAATAATCAATACGCTTTTTCCCTGCAAAAAATTCCTGTCATTTGCACGATAAACACCCCTTACGTTTTTCTCTCGTTCTGCGGCCTTTATTGAGTGCTGAGCCTTGTTCATCTTATACTTTTCAAGCGTATCGGCATAGGGAATATTCATAATTTCGGCACATTCCCTTGCAAGCAGCTCGGCTTGATTGTATCTTCGTTTTTTAAGCATTGTTTTGTGCATAGGCACACAGGTGATTACGTCAAAATGTACGCTTTTGTGTATTTCAAGTATGCTTTGAACAATGGGAAAGGCAAGCTGTTTTGCATACCCGCCACGGTTTGAAAACTTAAATCTTTTTACCGATGTCGCAAAAATCCCGTTGTACGGAAATGCCGCAGCACAAAAGTAACCGCCTATGGCATATCTTTTGAATGAAGCTGACGGGAATTGCTTTTTGCATTTTTCGCAAGCATATTCGTCTCTGTCGATAACACATTGGCAATAGGGACATCTGACAGGAAAGAAAATGTCCTTTAAATAAGCTTTGACTCTTTTTATATTAATATATTGTGTCATCACGCTGTAAAAATTCCTTTAAGCCGCTGTATCTCTTTGTTCGGCGGTTGTTGTTTACCATATATTCAACCGTTTTCGGCGTTCCCACAAGTATGAGAAGATGCTTTGCTCTTGTAACGGCGGTGTAAAGCAGGTTGCGGTAATAAAGCTGAGGAGGCCCCGAAAACATGGGGATAATCACAGCGTCAAATTCGTTTCCTTGGCTTTTGTGTACGGTTACCGCATAAGCAAAGTCAAGGTCTGAAGCTGAGTCATAGGTCAGCACGGCGGTTTTGTCGTAAAAGTTGATTTTGAGTGATTTTGATTTTTTGTCAATTCTTTCGATGATTCCTATGTCACCGTTAAAAATTCCCTCTCCTGTTTCACCGTTGTCTTTGTACCAGCTTATTTCGTAATTGTTTTTTATCTGCATAACCTTGTCGCCGGTACGAAATGTTTTTGAGCCTATGGTTAATTCCGTCTTATCGTCGGATTTCGGGTTAAGCCGTGCCTGAAGCCTGCGGTTAAGCTCGGAGGTGCCAAGCTCACCCTTTCTTGACGGCGAAAGCACCTGAATATTTTCAAGCGGAGAATATCCGTAGGTTTTAGGAAGCCTTTTAGAGCATAAATCAAGTATTGTATCACAAATGTCAGCCTTGTCGGTCTTGTGCAAAAAGAAGAAATCACCATCGGTTTTTGAAAGCTCGGGAAGCTCGCCGTTTACGATTTTGTGGGCGTTGGTAACAATAAGACTTTGCTGAGCCTGACGGAAAATTTCGTTGAGTCTGATTACGGGAATTGAGTTACTCTCAATCAAATCTCCGAGAATGTTGCCCGGACCCACAGACGGAAGCTGGTCTGAGTCACCCACCAAAATCAGCCTGCATCCAAGCGGTAACGCACGCATTACGCTTTCAAAAATATAAGCGTCAACCATTGATACCTCGTCAATTACAAGTGCGTCGCATTTTAGCTGATTTCGCTCGTTTTTGTTAAAAATCGGATTGTCCTGCTTGTCCCAGCTCACTTCAAGCAAGCGGTGCAGAGTTTTTGCCTCAAAGCCCGTTACCTCACTGATTCGCTGAGCGGCTCTGCCTGTCGGAGCAGACAAAAGCACATGCTTGCCCTTGCGTTTGAGGATGTTGATAATTGCGTTGAGCGTTGTGGTTTTTCCCGTTCCCGGTCCGCCTGTCAGCACAATCATTCCTTCGGAAAGTGCTGAGGTCACAGCCTGCTTTTGCAGCTCGGCATATTCAATTCCGTCGGTCTTTTCACATTGATTTATTTCATCTTCGATGTTGCTTATTGCTTCGGATTCAAAGCCGAGCATCAGCTTAATGCGTGACGAAATGTATGTTTCGGTCAAGTGAAGCTGAGGCGTAAAAACAAAGTCCTCATCATTGAAGTGTTCACCGATGAGTGAACGGTCAAAAATCATTCCGTCCATACATTCTGTTGTTTTTTCAACATCAACGCCAAGCATATTTGAGGAGATTTCCGCAAGCTTTTGCTTTGGCAGGCAGGTGTGACCGTTTTGCTCGTTGTGCTTGAGAACATAGGAGATTCCCGCACGAAGCCGAACGTTGCTTTCGGGTTCAAGGTTTTCTTTTTTTGCGATGAAATCAGCCGTGTCAAACGATACTCCGAAGTCACCGCAACAAATCAAATAGGGGTTTTGCTTGATAACGTCAACGCTTTGCGTGCCATAGGCGTTAAAAATTTTGACCGAAGCTGTGTTTGAAATTCCGTATTCGCCCAGATACAGCATAAGCGTGCGTACACCCGTGTTTGTTTTGAGCTGAGTTGAAAAATCAATTGCTCTGGCTTTGGTGATGCCTTTGAGCAGGGCAACTCTGTCGGGCTGAGTTTCCATAACGTCAAGAGTTGCTTCGCCAAACTCGGCAACAAGCCTTTGAGCTGTTGCCGCACCTATTCCTTTGATTGCACCCGAAGAAAGATACCTCAGTATGTCGGCACTTTCGGTTGGACGGCAAATTTCACAGGTTTGTGACGAAAACTGCCTGCCGTATGTTTTGTGGGTTGTGTAAAATCCCGTCAGCTTTACGGTGTCACCGACGCTTGCCTGCGGAATTATTCCCACAGCCGTTATCGTGTCGTCACCGTCTGCAAGCTCAAGCACCGTGTAGCCGTTTTGTTCGTTTCTGAAAACTATATTTTCAACCGCTCCCTCGATTTGGAGCAATTTTTCATTTTCCATAGCAATATCCTCAAAAGTCAATATGCTTTAATTATAACGTATTTTTGACAATATAACAATGTTTTCACGCTCAAAATTTTAATAAAAATTGCCTGCCCGATTAACGGACAGGCTTGTTTAAGATTTCAAAAAATTCGCTTTTGGACATCAATTTTGCAAAGCCGTATTCGTTGCATATTTTTTCACAAATTATTTTGGTTTCGTCATCCATATCGCAGTCAAGGCAAATCACGCAGTCGTGTTTTCCTCTGCCGGTCCACCTTACTTTTGATAAGGCACTGCGTAAAACCAATTCGGCGTCCTCACATTTTCCGCTTATCGGAGCCACAAGCATAATCGAGTTATCACCTTTGTATCCGAAAATCAAGCAAGTGATTTCCCGAATCAATGCAATAATTCCCATCACCGCAAACACCACCAGCAGAACAGCCGACACAACATTCATACGATTCACCTCAATACATTTTATTAAAAATATTTAAAGTTGTGCAGTATATTTTTTGCTCTGCGGTTCAAAATAATATCAGCAACGCCGCACAACAGCAGGCATTGCAATTTGAATTATCCGAAAGCTTCAGAGGTGATTAAAATGACAAACAATTCTTATGCAAATCAGTGCATCAAGTGTACTGTTGTAAGCTGTAAAAACCACTGCAATGACAAGGATTATTGCTCACTTGAAGAGGTTAAGATAGGCACTCACGAGCCTCATCCCACACAATGTCAGTGCGTTGACTGCAAGAGCTTTGAATTAAAGTAAACCTATCGCAAAGATAAGCCAAAGCACCTTTGAAGCATCAAGGGTGCTTTGCGTTTTGCGGCATAAATAATGTTGACGATAATCCGAAAGCGTAATATAATTATGATAAAAGCGGCATTGAGCGTGATAATATGAAAAAACACAAATACAAAATAATAATTGCAACCTGTGCTTTTATTTTTATTTGCGGTATCATCGGCAGCACGGCGGTTTTGCTTGCACCGAAAACTGATACGGTAAATATTATGCGTGACGGAGAGGTGCTGTATTCGTTTGACCTTTCAAAAGCCGAGGATACGACCTTTGACATAGAATACAACGGGAGTACCAACACGGTCAAGATAGAAAACGGCAAAATCTGCATATCAAAGGCGGATTGTCCCGACCAAACCTGCGTACATACAGGCTGGCTCAGCTCCTCGGCTGTTCCGATAGTTTGCCTGCCCAATCACCTTGTGATTGAATTTGCCGACCGAATTGATGAAGCGGACGCAGTTGTAGGGTGATGCTATGAAAACAAAAAGGCTTGCAGAGCTTGCAATGCTCTGTACAATTTCATTGATTATTTTTATCGTTGAGCTGCAAATTCCTAATCCGTTTCCTATTCCGGGAATAAAGCTCGGACTTGCAAATGTCATCACGGTTTATGCGGCGTATCATTACCGCCCGTATGAGGTTGTGATGATGGTTTTGGTAAGAATATTGCTTGCGGCTGTTTTTTGCGGCAATTTTATTGCTTTGATTTACAGCTTTTCGGGCAGTATGCTCTGCCTTGTCGGTATGCTGTTGCTTGTTAGGGTGATTGACGAAAAGCATATCTGGACAGCAAGCGTGATTGGTGCGGTTTTGCATAATACAGGACAAATCCTTGCGGCTTTGCTTGTTTTGCAAACACCTCAGGTTTTTGCCTACTATCCGTTTTTGATTGTGTCGGGCTGTCTTGCAGGTCTGTTTACGGGACTTGCGGCACAATTTGTGATAATAAGGCTGAAAAAAGCGGACGGAAAAGCTCCGCCCGCAGAAGATTAAATTACATAGTCGTTTGTGAATTTTTTACGCTGTTCGTCCAAAATATCCTGCAAGGTTATGCTGTCAAGGTATTCGTTTATAACCTTGTTCAGCCCTTTCCAAACGGGCAGGGTAAGGCAGTCGTCGCAACGCTCACATTCAATGGGGTTGCGGTCAAGACAGGCAACAGGCGAAAGACTGCCCTCGGTAAGTCTGAGGATTTCGCCCACGGTATATTTGTCGGGTGTTTTGGCAAGTCTGTATCCGCCCTGATAGCCTCGGTTAGCAGTCAAAACGTCCGACCTGTTTAATATCGGAATAATCTGTTCAAGATATTTTTTTGAGATTTCCTGACGCTTTGCAATGTCTTTGAGTGCAATATATCCGTCTTCCTGATGTTTTGCAAGGTCAAGCAACATTCGCAGTGCGTAGCGTCCCTTGGTTGATATTTTCATTTAAAGCACCTCAAAATTATAATATCACAGGTTTAATGGGTTTTCAAGTGCAAATGCTTCAAAGCTCAGGCTTTATGCACATAAACGCACTCATTGTGCCTCGGTGTCCCTTGGTTGCACGGTGGCTCCAAAGCAGGTCACTGTTGCAGTTTGTGCAGATGTCGCAAACAGTTATGTTCTCCGCCTTTACGCCTGCACTCATCAGAATTTGACGGTTTGCTTCAAGCAAATCAATCATATATTTTCCGTCGCTTTTGGGGAACACAAATCTTTTGCTGTCAAGGCCCTTGAGTGCCGAAAAATTATCCGCACACGGTTTGTCAACCTCATAACAGCACACCGAAATTGCAGGGCCTATTGCGGCTTTAACGTCGCTTGGATTTGTTTTGTAAAGCTCATGCATCTTTTCGATGACCTTTTCTCCGATTCTTCCGACAGTTCCACGCCATCCTGCGTGTGCAAGTCCGATTGCCTTTTTGCTTGTGTCAACAAAGAACAGCGGAGTGCAGTCGGCATAATACGTCACAAGAGTAACGTTCGGCTCGTTTGTAATCAAAGCGTCTACGCTCGCAATGTCCTTGGGCTTGTATATTCCCACGCCTGCATTGCTTTTGTTAACGGCACGCACAAAGGTGTTATGATCCTGCGAAGACGCGGTTAAGCTGTCAAAGTTAAAGCCGGCACTTTTGCATATGCGTTTGTAGTTTTCGGTTACGGCTTCGGGGTCATCACCACGGTTAAACGCCATATTCATCGACGAAAATTCGCCTTGCGACACTCCGCCGAGTCGTGTGGAAAAGGCGTGGTTGATAAATTTAATTTGCGATAATGAGTTGTATGTTAAATAGGGAACGCTTTCGGGATTGTTGAGCGTCATAACCTTTGATGAAAAATTCAAAATAAATGCCTCCGAAGATATATTTTACTTGAAACCGACACCGTTCAATGATATAATGGCAGTATCAAGAGGTGATTGTATGAAAAACAAGCTTTTTGGCAGAAACATAGAGCCTGATTGCAAATACTGTGCAAACGCAGTATTTGACGGCTATACATTTGTTTGTCAAAAATCAAAGCAGATGAAAAACGGCAAATGCAAGTCGTTTGATTATGATCCGCTTATGAGAGAGCCAAAGTCCGTTACACTCAGAGGAACATATACCGCTGAGGACTTTAAGCTGTAAAACTGAATATGAATCGGCGGGCGAACAACGTTCGCCCCTTTTGTTTTGCCATGCCATAATTATATGTAATGATTTGGGCGTTGTCAAGAATATATATTGTGCGGGCTTTTAGCATAATTATAATATAAAGCACGAAAAAAGGGTTGTTTCACTGAAAAGTGACGCAACCCTTAATAAGTTTATTTTTTGATTTTTTCGGATATAACCTTTACGATTTGAATTATTAGCGTGGGGATAAATGCCAGAAGTCCGATAAATCCAATCTGAGCGGCTGTGAGAGCTTCAACGCTGAACAACGGCTGCATAAACGGCACGAACAACACAAAGGTAAGGAAGAACACGCCTGCTGCAAAAGCGGCTATGCTGTAATTGTTGGTGGTAAGCCCCAATTTGAAGATTGAGTGCTTGCTGCGACAGTTAAAGCCGTGAAACAGTCTTGCAAGCGTAAGTGTTGCAAATGCCATTGTGCTTGCTGTTGCGGGATTTGTTTGCAAGCCGATGTAGAATGCGACAATCGTTGAAATTGCAATCAATGCACCCTGACCGAACATAAGACACACAAAATCCTTGCTCAAGATTCCCTGCTTAGGGTCACGGGGCTTTTGAGCCAAAAGGTCTTTTTCGGGCTTTTCCATACCTATTGCAATAGCAGGCAAGGAGTCGGTCAGAAGATTTATAAACAACAGGTGAACAGGCTCAAACGGAATCGGCAGTGACATAAGCGAGGTATAGAGTACCGCAAAAATTCCCGCCATATTGCCCGAAAGCAAAAACAGAATTGCGTTTTTGATATTGCGATAAACATTTCTGCCGTTTGCTACCGCTTTGATAATGGTTGCAAAGTTGTCGTCCTGCAAAATCATCGAGGCGGCGTCTTTTGAAACCTCTGTTCCCGTAATGCCCATTGCAACGCCGATGTCGGCTTTCTTTAATGCAGGGGCGTCGTTTACGCCGTCGCCTGTCATAGAAACGATGTTGCCCTTTCTTTGCCAAGCCTCAACGATTCTGATTTTATTTTCGGGCGAAACTCGTGCGTAAACAGAGATTTTTTCGATTTTTTCGTCAAGCTCATCGTCACTCATAGCGTCAAGCTCAAGTCCTGTTACCGCAAGGTCACCGTCACGCATAATACCGATTTGCTTTGCGATTGCCGAAGCGGTGATTTTGTGGTCGCCCGTAATCATAATCGGTTTAATTCCCGCCCTGATTGCATCGGCAACCGCTTGCTTTGATTCTTCTCTGGGTGGGTCAATCATAGCAACCAATCCGAGGAAAATATAATCGTATTCCGTGTCAACGCTGAGCTGCTCATCCGATTCCTTGTAGGCAAAGGTAAGGACTCTCAGTCCGCTTTCGGAATATTTTTTGTTTTGCTCTAAAATTGCTTTTTTGTCGTCCTCGGTAATATCGCGAACTCCGTCTTTTGTTGCGATTTTGATACAGCGTTCAAGAATAACGTCAAGTGCACCCTTAGTGAGAATATGCGACGAATTGTGCATTTTGTATTTTGAACTCATCATTTTTCGGTCAGAATCAAACGGTACTTCTTCGATTCTTTTAATGCCGTTTCTGATATCGTTTTCATCAAAGCCTATATTTCTGAAGGTTTCAAGCAGAGCGTATTCTGTCGGGTCACCGATTCCTTTGCCGTCAACAATGCTTGAATCGTTGTTAAGCACCATATCATACAGCAGGTGGCGATGGCTTTCAATATTCAGGTCAAGCTGTTCTTCAATGATGCTTTCGCCGTTAATATAGATTTTTTGCACCGTCATTTTGTTTTGGGTGAGCGTACCTGTTTTGTCGGAGCAGATAACCGACACGCAACCAAGACTTTCAACCGCTTTCAAATCCTTGATGACGGCGTTTTCCTTTGCCATTTTTTGTGTGCCGATAGCCTGAACTATTGTGACAATGGAGCCGAGAGCTTCGGGAATTGCGGCAACGGCAAGTGCAACGGCGAACATAAGAGCGTTTAGCACAGAGTCTTGAGTGATTGTGCCTGCCTGCCAAAGGTTAAGTCCGAACACGATAACTGAAATTATCATAATAACAACGGCAAGGCGGCTTGAAAACTTATCAAGGCTTTGCTGCAAGGGAGTTTTCTTTTCTTTAGCCGAATTCATAAGCGTGGCTATTTTGCCGATTTCGGTATCCATACCCGTTGCGGTTACGGCAACAATCGCTCTGCCGTAGGTAACAAGGCTGCCCGAATACACCATATTGGCTCTGTCACCAAGCGGAACTTCATTGTCTATGACGTCCTCGTTTTTGTCAACATTTGTAGATTCACCTGTAAGCGAGCTTTCGTTTACCTGCAAAGAATAGTTGTTGATAATTCGTCCGTCGGCAACAACAAGGTCACCTGCTTCCAAAACAACAATGTCGCCCACAACAACGTCTGCTGAGTCAATTTCGATTTTTTGTCCGTCACGAATCACCTTGGCACTCGGTGACGACAATGATTTAAGGCTTTCAAGTGATTTTTCGGCTTTAATGTGCTGAACGGTACCCAAAATTGCGTTCATTATAATTACCGCAAAAATAACTATTGTACTTTCAAGGTTTCCCGAAAAAATTGAAATTACGGCGGCAATTATCAAAATGATAACAAGCAAGTCGGCAAATTGGCTGAGAAAGACCAAAAGAGCGGATTTCTTTTTGGTTTGAGCAAGCTCGTTTTTACCGTTTTTTTGCAAAAGCTCCTCGGCTTTTTCGGTGGTGTGTCCGTCTGAGGTTACACCGAGCTGTTCAAGCACTTCTGATTTTGAAAGCTGATAGGGACTTTTCATAATGATTCCTCCAATAATTTTTGTCATTGCACGGGAGCATATTTTTATTATACAAATAAAAAAGACTTTTATTGCAAAGCTTAGCAACGCCTTGCAATAAAAGTCTCGTTCTTTAAAATATATCCGATACCTCAACGAGGTATGTGTACTGACGAAATATATCACAGATATTTCTGCGAACTACTCCCCTTTATTAACGCAATTCTATCATAGATTTTCTTCGGTGTCAACAAAAATTTCTTCCGAGGGGGTTTTAATTTTCGGTTTTTTGGGCTTGCTGAGCATTGCAAGGATGATTCCGGCAAAGCAAAGCACACATCCGCCTCCCGAAAAAACAGCGGAAAGGTATGTCAACTCAAGAGCGTATGCAACAAAAATTCCTGCCGACAGCAATGCGGTTGAGATGCAGAGCAATATAAAGGCAAGTTTAAACAATATGTTCATCTTTTTCGGTTTGTTCATAATATCACCCTTTCGCAAGGTTAGCTGCAATGTCTGCAAAATTCTGCATACTCAGCTTTTCCGCTCTTGCGTTTGCGGAAACGTTTGATTTTTCAAGCAGTTCGATTACCTTTGCCTTTTCAAGCCCAAGCCCTGAGCTTAACGAGTTTGCAACGGTTTTGCGGCGTTGTGAAAACGCAGCCTTAACAACGGCAAAAAAGCTTTTTTCGTCTGTGTCAACAGGGGGGACTTTTAATATGTCGAGCCTCATAACTGCCGAATCGACCTTTGGAGCAGGCATAAACGAGCCTGCACTCACGCCGAACAGCATTTGCACGTCGGCATAGTAATTTACCGCAACCGTTACAGCCCCGCTTGCACGAGAGCCGACTTCGGCACACATTCGCTGAGCGGCTTCTTTTTGCACCATAACCGTTACGGAGTTTATCGGAAGCTTGCTTTCAAGCAGCTTCATAATCACAGGAGAAGTGATGTAGTAGGGGAGGTTTGCACAAACCACAACCTCCATATTTTCAAATTCTTCTTCAATCAGCTTTTTGAGGTCAAGCTCCATCACGTCGGCGTTTACGATTTTTACGTTATCGTATTCGGCAAGCGTTTCATCAAGCACAGGCAAAAGCCTTTTATCAAGCTCTATCGCAACCACCTTGTCGGAGAGCTTGCAAAGCTCGTTTGTAAGCACGCCGATGCCGGGACCTATTTCAATGACGCCAACGCCCTTGCCTGCTCCCGAAAGCTCTGCCATTCGGGGACATACCGAGGGGTTTATCAAAAAGTTTTGACCGAGCGATTTTGAAAATGTGAATCCGTGCTTGCTCAAAATGCTTTTAATTACGCCTATATCGGATAAATTTTTCATTGTAATGTTCTAAGTCCTTTCGGATATTTGTTTTTCAGCCTGCCGTTAGAGGCTTTGCCGAAGCCTGTTGTGATTGAATTTACGCAAACTGCGGTGTAGCCCTTTGCATTTTGAGAAACAGCGATTTCTTCGCCGTGAAGATAGGCTTTTATTTCGTGGCTGTTTACATCAAAATCAACAACGCTCACACATTCTTCCGGCTTTGCGGCGGCAAAAGCACTGTGGTGAGGCTCTATCCTGTTTTTGATTATTTCGCCGAGTATCACTCCCGCACGCATAATAGACAAGCCCTTTACGTCGAAATTATAGTTCTTGGGAAGAATTATAATTTTATCCTTTAAGGTGACAAGCTTCTCACCGAACGGTCTGTTTTTAAAAATACTGTCATAAAAGTCAAAAGCCTTTTTGTCTGATTTTTGGGAATTGGTTTGATATAAAACCGTTTGGCGACAAATCCCTTTTTTTCTCAGCTTTGCGGCAAAATGTCCTTCGCCGCCGTCCATGGGCAGTATTCTGCGAGCAAGTCCGAGTGCAGGTCTGCCAAAGCTTACATTTGCGTCCTCAAGCTCAAAATCGGGGTTTTCCGCAAGAAATTTTTCTATGACGTCCTCGTTTTCTTCGTGTGAAAACGTGCAGGTGGAATACACCATAGTTCCGCCGTCCTTCAGGGCGTTTTTGGCACTGTTCAAAATCAAAAGCTGACGTTGGGCACAGCTTTTGACGTGTTCAACGCTCCATTCGGTTTGAGCCTCGTTGTTTTTGCGAAACATTCCCTCGCCGCTGCACGGAGCGTCAACAAGTATTTTGTCAAATTGTCCCGACAGCCTGCTGCATAAAGCATCGGGATGACAGTTTGAAACAACGGCGTTGAAAATACCCATTCGTTCAATATTTGATAAAAGAATATTAGCTCTGCTTTTGACGATTTCATTGCTCCACAGCAATCCCGTGCCACAGAGCTTTGCACCGATTTGCGTGCTTTTTCCGCCCGGAGCGGCACAAAGGTCAAGCACAAAATCGCCTTGCTTGACGTCAAGCATTTCAACTGCCGAGGTTGCAGACGGCTCTTGAATGTAAAACGCTCCTGCGTGATGCAGAGGATTGTTGCCCAGCCCCTCAATGCCGTTGGGGATATAATAGCCGTCCTTGCAAAACGGAGTTTGCACAAGCTCAAAATCAAGCAGAGAACCGAGCTTGTCAAAATCACATTTAAGTGTATTTATGCGAAGTCCTCTGAAATTTTCGGCAGAATAAAATTTTAAAAATTCTTCAAACTCATCACCCAAAAGTGATTTCATTCTTAATAAAAAATCATTCATTGAATATTACCAATTTTTTCGTCAATAATAAAGTCACAAAGGAGGTGTTAATATGAATCAGAATCAGAATAACAACCAAAACAAAAACCAAAATAACACTCAGAACAAGAACCAGAACAAGAATCAGAATAATCCTCAGAACAAAAAGGAACAGGAAAACAGATAACTACATTGTTCCGATAAAAGACAAACCGTGTTTAACAGGCACGGTTTGTCTTGTTTTAAAACCGTTGAATCAATATCCGTATTCTTCGCCTATAATAATAACCTTGATGCGTCCGACGTGACGCTGTTGAGCACATACAACATAGTTGCAGCAAATTCTGCCCGATGAATGACAACCGTCGCAAAGGTCGGGACATTCATTTTCAAGTGAAACACAGGTGCCTGTTTTTGAACAATAGGTGTCAATGTTCAGCCTTACGGTATTTTGCGGTGCGGCAACGGTTTTCACACGGGTAACAGCTTCGTTAATGTCCTTTACAAGCTTGTTTATGCCTGCAACCACCACAACGCTTTTAGGCCCGTAAAGAATTGCCGCAACACGGTTTGAGTTGCCGTCAACATTATAAAGCTCGCCGTTTTCGGTGATTGCGTTTGAGCTTGTGAAAAAGGCGTCGGCACAAAAGGTTTTGCGGTATACTTCTTCGATTTCTTCACGGGTAATTCCCTCACGGCTGCGGTCAAGATAATTGTAATCAGCCGAGGTAATCAGGTCGTAAATTCCCGTTTGCTTCAGTGTTACCGAGCCTCCGCTTGAAATTGTGTCGCCTTTGTTAATCAGTGTTTTAACAAGCTCGACGGCAGCTTTTGCATTTTCGCAATAATAAGCATCCATATTGTTTTGCTTGAGATTTGCTAACGTTTTTTCAACTCTTGCTTTCAATTCATTTGTCATAATATCACCGCTTTTAATAAGATATAAATATTATAACTCAAAACCTTTGTTAAAGCAACAGCCGCCTCGTAATTTTACAAGGCGGCTTAGATTAAGGCTCAACAAACGGCACTCCGAGGTATTCTGCCACCGATTGTGAAAGGCTTTTTGCTATATTATCAATGTTGTCCCTTATCCATCTTGCGTCGTCCTCGTTGTCGTGATATGCAACTTCAACCAAAGCCGCAGGTGCTTTGGTTCTTCGCACCTCGGCAAGCGACGTTGTGGGAATGGTTTGAACCGTGTTGGGATATACGTTTTGGTAGTTTTCCTTTATGATTTCGGCAAGGCGTTGCCCGTTTGTGCTTGTGGGATAATAATAAATTGCCGCCCCCGTGTTTTGTCCTGCCGAGGACGGGGGAGAGGCGTTGCTGTGAATTGCAAGGTGCAGGTCGTAGTTTCCGCTGTTTGAGTCGGCAATCGCCTGCGACAGGGTCATATCGGGGCGGTTGCGAGAAAAGTCGATTCCGCTTGCTCTGAGATACGGCTCCATTGCGTCTGCCACCAGATTCATATAGTATTCTTCGTTTCCGCCGCCGTTGTAGGGATTAAATTCCTGCAAGGACGGGCTGAGATAAATTTCAGGCATAAAATCTCCTCTTTCAAAAGACTAATCTATTTTATGCAAAAAAGTTGTATTTGTTAAAATATAAATTTTATTATTCTATAATATAATTATGTTTTAAAAATTATATGATAAAATTGTGAAAATAAATGAATAATTTATTGCATTTTACAAAAACTAATAAAAATTCAGGAGGTAATTACTATGAAATGGTATTGTACAGTATGCGGCTATGTTCACGAAGGCCCCGAACCGCCGGAGAAATGTCCTGTTTGTAAAGCACCTGCAGATAAATTTAAGCAGATGGATGAGGAAGCAGGCTTTGCAACAGTTCATGAGGTTGGTGTTGCAAAGGGCGTAAGCGAGGATATTTTAAAAGACCTCAGAGCTAACTTTGAGGGCGAGTGCAGTGAGGTTGGTATGTATCTTGCAATGGCAAGGGTTGCTGACAGAGAGGGCTATCCTGAAATCTCGGCTGCATTTACAAAATACGCTTTTGAAGAAGCAGAGCATGCTGCAAAGTTTGCAGAGCTTTTGGGCGAGGTTGTTACCGAAAGCACAAAGGAAAATCTCCAGCTTCGTGTTGACGCAGAAACAGGTGCTTGCGAGGGTAAGTTTGACCTTGCAAAGCGTGCAAAGGAACAGAATTTGGATGCTATCCACGATACTGTTCACGAAATGGCAAAGGACGAAGCACGCCACGGTGCAGGCTTCAGAGGTCTTTTGAACCGCTATTTCAAATAATTTGAACAAATTATAGCTGCATCTGTTTTCGGGTGCAGCTTTATTTTTGCAAATTAATAACTGTTGAAATTACGGCTATGTTGTGTTAAAATAAACCCAAAACCTTTTGAAAGGGTGCTGTTATGAAAAAATGCGACTATTGTGCAAAGGAAATTACATATTTTGAGCAGTATTGCTGTGATGAGTGTCACGCAAAGACTAACAAATATTATGAAACCGAAGAAAAATTCGGCAAGCTTTTTTCCGTTATCAATGTAATTTGTGTGTTCGGAATACCGATAGGTATGTTTTTGTTTTCGTTTGCAAAGCTTTTGGGTGCGATGATTGCCGCTTGTTGCTGCGTGGTACTCGGAGTAATGCTCTTGTTTCTTCCGTTTCCGACCGAGGGAATGATTATCAAGCACAAGCTGAAAAAAGCTATGAAAATCACACGAATAATCGGAATGGTAGTAATCGGTTTCGGCTTTGTGATAGTCGGATTTTTGTTTTTCTTTTTTATGTAAACAAAGTAAATTTGAATAATTAATCGTTAAATGTCAACACTATAATCAGCATATAACCGTGTTGCAAAAGTTTTTGCAACGGTTGCAATCGCTGCGGAGCGGTTAACTTTTCCACGCTTTGCACCGATTTAATACAAAGGAGGTTTTTTATGCTTGATAAAATAGCGTTGACATTGCTCGTTATCGGAGGAATAAACTGGGGAAGCGTAGGTATTTTTCAGTTTGACATTGTTGCGTTCATATGCGGCGGACAAACAGGAATCATCAGCCGAATAATCTATGTACTTGTAGGGCTTTCGGCGTTGTGGTGTATTTCGCTTTTGTTCCGTGACAGTAAGGACACCGTTATGGACGACTCAACGGCGTTGTCGTAGAAAACAAACAAAACAGCGTCAGGGGCGGTTTATCCGCCTCTGTTTTTTTATATATGCGAATTATAAAAATGACAAGTGCCTGAGAGTTTATTAAAGTGTATATAGTTATATAGAAATTAATAAACACTATATATAGTTAAAAACACTTGACAAAGTTATAATTTTGAGTATAATGATAATCGTAAAAGCAGAAGGAGGAAAATTTATGACAGTATTTAGCGAAAGGTTAAATGCATTGCTTAAAGACAAGGATCTATCACAAAAGGATTTTGCAATGAAAGCAAATATTACAGAATCGGCTATGTCTTATTATGCAAAAGGTGTACGCACTCCAAGTGGAGAGGTGCTTGCTCGTATAGCAAAGGCACTTGACACAACCGCTGATTATCTTTTGGGTAACACAGATCAGCACGAAATACCGAAAGAACAAAAAGAGCTTAAATATTTGCAAAGAAATCTCGGCAAATTAGACGAGGCACAGTTAAAGAAAGCAGAGGAAATGTTAAAGTTGATGTTTGACGATATTTTTGAGGATGATGAGGAGTGAAATAGTGACAAGCAATACAAAACCGAATTTTTCAGCAGCATATTCAAAAGCCAACGAAATTTTAGTGAAATCTTGCGTTGTTTCCAATTTTCCGTTTTCTCCCGTTGAACTTGTGAAAGAGCAATCTACCATAAAATGCTGTACATACAAAAGAGCATTAAAATACGGTGTTGATATAGCAGCTTTTGGCAGCGAATCGGCAACTATTATTGAATATGGTAACAGGCAGATAATATTTTATGATGATAGCAAGCCGATGACACACATAAAATATTCTATTCTGCATGAGTTAGGTCACTTTTTAATCAATCATGATTTTAACGTTACAAACAAAGAAATTTATGGTCGGTATGAAGTAGAAACAAATTACTTTGTTGCACAACTGCTTATGCCGGAGCAGGTATTGAGAGAGTTAATCAACAGAGGTGTTTGTGTTACAAAAGAATTTTTGATGCAACATTTCAATGTATCGGAAACGGCGGCGAAAAAGCGAATAGAAACGCTTGCTAAAACAACGATTGAGTGGTACTCACGACAAGAAAAAGAATTTGATGATATTATTCTTCAAAAATTTGCCACTTTTATTGATAGTATTTGTTTACCACGCAAAAATTATTTCCATCTGGATGACGAATTTAACCGTCAGCGTGAAAGAGACTCTTGGTTTTAATCACACGACGGATAATATATATCGGAGGTGATGTTTATTGATTGTAATTAAAACAAAAAGAAAAAGCATTCCGTAAGTTGTTGCAGCAACCTACGAAACGCTTAATCCGTATCGGATATGCTATGATAACCGACTTGGCTGTTTATTTATTATAGCATATCCTTTCCGGATTGTCAATTTGTCAATCTTACCAAAATTAATAATATTTACCGTATAATACGGGGAAAGGCGTTGCTTTTTTATGAAAAATAACTTATTTTATGATGGTTTCAACTCAAAGTTGATTGAAACCGCATTTTTTGAGGGTTTTCTTGAAATTCCTATCTTGGAAGCCCCTAAAGAAATTATTATACCAACGGTTGCTGTGCCTTTTTCAAAAAGAAAGGCAATCACTAATCCATCGGAAGAAATGCTTGTGTTTTACGAGCAAGATCCCGAATTTAGAGAGTTCGTCAGCATACCGCAGAATCACATTGATGAACTGAAAAACATTCAAATAATCTCCACTCCCGATTGCTCTCTTTACCGAGATATGCCGCTATGGGAGCAAATCGCAAATATCGGCGTGAGCCGTTCTGTTGGATACTATTTACAACAGCAAGGGAAATATATAATCCCTAATGCACGCTGGGGCGATGAACGAACATACACAAAGGGCATTTTCGATTACATACCCGCCTTTTCGGGCATACCCAAAAATAGTATCGTATCAATTGGCACTTATGGGTGCAGTAAAAGCAAGAAAGATAAGTATTTCCTTGAAGCAGGGCTTGATGCAATGCTAACTGAATTAATACCGCAAGACGTTATTGTGTATGGCTCGTATAATCCTAAAATTTTTGGTAAGTACGAATGTTATACTCGCTTTCATCATCTGCCTGATTGGACTACCTACGTCCACAAAAGGAAGAAGGTGGTCTGAAGTGGGTACAAGTGAAAAAGGGCGTTATCTCAACGCCGAAGGTTCTGGGCGAAGTGTTAGTGATTTTGCACTTGTGCATTCCAACGAGGGCAAGTACACAAAGCCTTCACGGAAAGGCGATAGATTGCGTCTTGTAAGCGGCGGCCACGGACAAACCGGTATGGAACAGCTCGACAAGTACGGCATTAAATATAATGTTGTAAAGACCTATTCAAATGGTGTTCGTGTCGGCAATATTCCCGACCATAAATCACGATTGAAAAAGTCGGGTACAGGACAGGCTTGGTTCCCTAAATCGTGGACTGCGAAAGATATACGCCGTGCAGGTGAACAAGTTGCAGGATTAAAGGGCAACCGTCATATGCCAGACGGCAAAGCGTTTTTTGGTGTTTATAAAGGTGTTCGTGTCGGAGTAATAAAGACAAACGGCAAAATTGCTACGGTGTTCCCCGATGCAGACCAAAGCTCAGTATTAAAGAAACGGAGGAAATAATATGTATATCGAACAGCTTAGAGAGGTTATTACTCGCTGTGCGGCTCTTGATCCAAACGATGACTTCGGTATGGAAAAGTGTTGGGAAGAAATGACCATAATTCTTTCGGACGATATTTCTGCAACAATTCACTTTTTTGAAAGCGTATGCACGGATGAAGAACTTTATTGGCTCGGCTCTGTTTTTGAAGATGTAGCCGAGAAAACGCAAAGCAAAGAACTGATACAAGTGCTTCGTAACCGTCTTGCAAAGGTTAATCCCGAAACATATTGTCAGCAAAATTTCAAAACAGAGCATATGCAAAAGTGGGTTGATTATGCCGAATATGTACGGTGCATAGAATCCGATATTACCTATGCCGAAGACCGAATTGGTAAATAAGCCTTATTTTTTATCAAGCTCTGTAATGAAGAGTAGGAAAAAGAAATGATTATAGAAGATATTCGAGCCGCTTTACAAAAAAGAATCTCGATTGACGACGAGTGGGATTATGGTGTAAATCAGTGCTGGAATGAGGAAATTGAGATTTTGTCTCGAAATATCAACGATACAATCACATTTCTGGAAACAGACTGTACTGCAGATGAATTTTCGTGGCTTAGCGAAGTCTTTGAACAGATAGCAAAGAAAACGCAAAGTCGAGCGTTTGTGGACTGTCTGTATAGAGTTGCAAAGAAATACCCGGATACTTGCAAAGAGTACCATATAGATTTTGTAATTCAGTGTGCAGATGGAGCTGTTGAGGATATATAATAGTGCGGAAAGTAAACGGGAAAATTACCACTATGTTTCCCGACTCTGACCAAAGCTCAGTAATAAGGAGGAAGCGTAGGTATTTTTCAGTTTGACATTGTTGCGTTCATATGCGGCGGACAAACAGGAATCATCAGCCGAATAATCTATGTACTTGTAGGGCTTTCGGCGTTGTGGTGTATTTCGCTTTTGTTCCGTGACAGTAAGGACACCGTTATGGACGACTCAACGGCGTTGTCGTAGAAAACAAACAAAACAGCGTCAGGGGCGGTTTATCCGCCTCTGTTTTTTGGCAAACGCAAAAACACCCTCGCACAAGCGAGGGTGAATGTTGCGTTGGTTGTGGAATCAGTCGATTTCAACCGCAATCTTTTCTTCATTGCGAATGGCTGCACTGCGGGCGATTGTACGGATGGCTTTGGCAATTCTGCCTTGCTTGCCGATAATTCTGCCCATATCGCCTTCGGCAACGTGAATGTGATAAACGATTGTACCGTCCTCGGCGGGAGCGTCAGCGTCAACCCTTACCGAATCGGGATCATCAACAAGTCCCTTTGCGATAACAGCAAGTAAGTCCTGCATAATAGTGATCCTTTCAGTTCAAATTAGTCGATGATGCCGTTCTTTTTGAGAAGAGCCTTGACGGTGTCTGTCGGCTGTGCACCGTTTGCAATCCACTTCTTAACAGCTTCGCCGTCAACCTTGAACTCCGAAGGATTTTTGAGAATGTCATATGTTCCGATTTCCTCAATGAAACGTCCGTTTCTGGGGTATCTTGAATCTGCTACAACAACTCTGTAATAAGGAGCTTTCTTTGAACCCATTCTTCTAAGTCTGATTTTTACTGCCATAATTTTCACCTCTGAAATTTGTTTGTTTTATATTCACCAACCTTAAAGATTGAATGAAAGCTTATTTAAACGGCGGCATTCCGCCCATCGGCATTCCGCCGAGTCCGGGGAGCATATTGCCCCTTCTTTTTTTGCCTTTTTTGCCCTTTGGCTTTATCTTTTTTATCATCTTTTGCATTTGCTCAAGCTGTTTTAAAAGTCGGTTGACTTCTTCAACGCTTCTGCCAGAGCCTGCGGCAATTCTGCGTTTGCGTGACGGATTGATAATGCTTGGGTTGCTTCGTTCGGCAGGTGTCATTGAATAGATAATTGCCTCAAGCCAGTCGATTTGTCTGTCGTCAATATCAACATCGTCAAGCTGATGACCCACGCCCGGAATCTTTGCAAGTATTCCTTTGAGCGGGCCCATCTTTTTAACCTGTTCAAATTGATCAAGCAGGTCGTTAAAGTCGAGCTTGTTGCTGAGCATTTTTTGGGCCATTTCCTCGGCTTTTTTCTCATCAAGCTTGTTTTGAGCATCCTCGATAAGCGTGAGCACATCGCCCATTCCGAGAATACGGCTTGCCATTCTGTCGGGGTGGAAAACCTCAAGGTCGTCGAGCTTTTCGCCTGTGCCTGCAAATTTTATCGGCTTGCCCGTAACGGCTCTGACCGAAAGTGCGGCACCGCCTCTTGTATCACCGTCAAGCTTTGTGAGAATAACGCCTGAGATTTCAAGCAAATCGTTAAAGCTTTTGGCAACGTTTACGGCGTCCTGACCTGTCATTGAGTCGATTACAAGCAGAATTTCGTTTGGATTAACCTCTGCTTTAACCTCTTTAAGCTCGTTCATAAGAGCTTCGTCAATGTGAAGTCGTCCTGCGGTATCCAAAATCACAATGTCGTTGCCGTAATCCTTTGCGTGTTTAACGGCGGCGTCTGCGATTTTTACGGGATTTTCTTTGCCCATTTCAAAAACAGGCACTCCTGCCTTTTCGCCCACAACCTTTAGCTGGTCGATAGCGGCAGGACGGTAGATGTCGCAAGCAACAAGCATCGGACGGTGGTTTTGTGCTTTAAGCATTTTTGCAAGCTTGGCGGCGTGGGTAGTTTTACCCGAGCCCTGCAAGCCGCAAAGCATAATTACCGTCGGCGGCTTTGATGCAAATTCAAGTCTTGCGTTTTCGCCGCCCATAAGCTCTGTGAGTTCTTCGTCAACGATTTTAATTACCATTTGAGCAGGTGTCAGACTTTCCATAACGTCCTGACCTATCGCACGCTCGGTAACCTTGTTTGTGAAATCCTTGGCGATTTTGTAGTTAACGTCGGCTTCGAGAAGTGCAAGGCGAACCTCACGCATGGCCTCCTTAACGTCAGCCTCTGTCAGCTTGCCCTTGCTTTTCAGTTTTTTGAACGCATTGCCTAATTTGTCTGCAAGTCCTTCAAATGCCATAGTGTCCTCTTATTCTTTAAGTTTGCTTGCTTTTTGCTCAATTTCAAAAGCAAGCTTTTTGATAGTATCGTCTTGTGATTCGGTTTTGATTTTCTCTGCAATAACAGCAATTTCATCAAGCTCTTGTCTGAGTGATTGAAATTGCCTGAGCAAGCCGAGCTTTGCCTCAAAATCAAAAAGCTGCTGTTCGCATCTTTTGATGCTGTCACGAACACCCTGACGGGTTATGCCCGTTTGTGCGGCAATTTCCGCAAGCGAAAGGTCGTCGTTGTAATAAAGCTCCGTTGCTTTTCTGCCCGACGGCTTTAAAAGTTCGCCGTAAAAGTCAAAAAGCAGAGAAACCTCAATGTTTTTTTCCATAGCCTTAGCTCCTTGCTATGAATAACTGTAAAGCAAAATTCTTTACACCTTTGGTATTATAATATATATATACTTGATTGTCAAGTGTTTTGTTGCAAATCCCCTAACTTCCTTTAAAAGACTTTAAACGTATACATAAGGTGCAATTTATTGTCATTTGAAAAGTTGCTGTTTTATCCGCAGAATTATATTGAAAAGTAATAAAAATAGTGCTATAATCTTATTGAAATGTCAGAAATGAGGTTTTGTTATGCTACATCGTAAGATAGAAAGTTTTATTGAAGCTCACTTGAAGTCTGATTCCGAGAAGATTCTTTTAGTTGACGGTGCAAGGCAGGTGGGAAAAACCTATATAATTCGTTATGTAGGACAAAAGGTGTTTAAAAACTTTATTGAGGTGAATATGGTTGAGGATTCGCTGGGTGAACGCCTTTTTTCCGAGGTAAAGACTGTTGATGATTTTTATCTTCAGGTCAGTATGCTTGCAGGCTCTAAGATGAAGCAAAAAGAAAACACGCTGATTTTTATTGATGAAATTCAAGCATACCCACATCTGCTGACGCTATTAAAGTTTCTTTCTCAGGACGGTAAATTTACGTTTATTGCAAGCGGCTCGTTGTTGGGTGTTACCCTGTCGCAGACAACATCAATCCCTATGGGCAGTATACGCAAGGTGCGTATGTTCCCGTTGGATTTTGAAGAATTTCTTTATGCGAACGGGCTAAATGAATTTGCTGTGTCGGCAATGCGTAAAAAATTTGAGCAGAAAGAAGCACTTGATGAGCCGACACACAACAGAATGATGGATTTATTTAAAAAATATTTGCTTGTAGGTGGTTTGCCGGACGCTGTAAACTCGTATTTGAGCGACCATAATATTCAGCTTGTTCGTGAAATTCAAAGTGATATTCACGATTATTATTCCGCTGACGCTTCCAAGTATGATGCAGACAATAAATTAAAAATTCGCCGTGTCTATGAGCTTATTCCGTCAAATATGGAAAACAAGAAAAAGCGTTTGGTAGCACAAAATATTGAGAACAAGAAAGGCAAAACATTTGCCGATTACAGTAATGAATTTGAATATCTTATCAGTGCAGGCATTGCACTTAATGTTCAGGCGATATCAAATCCTGTGTTTCCGTTGATTGAATCAAGTGGGAAAAATCTGCTGAAGCTGTATCTTAACGATGTGGGAATCCTTACGGGAATTTTATACGGCAACAATATTCGTGCGGTTTTGGACGATTGCAAAAGCGTAAATCTCGGTTCTGTATACGAAAGTGTTGTTGCAAGTGAGCTTATTGCCCACGGCTACAATCTGTTTTATTACGATAACCGCAGCAAGGGCGAGGTTGATTATCTGATTGACGATTATAACACTTTGTCTGTTGTACCTATTGAGGTTAAATCAGGCAAGGATTACACAGTTCACAGTGCATTGAATACTTTTGTTAATAACGAAGATTATCATATTAAAAACGCATATGTTTTTTCTAACGAAAGAACCGTCATCCATAAAGGAAAGATAACCTATCTTCCCATTTATTACATTATGTTTTTTAGAAGCACACCCTATGCAAATGAATTGAAATTTTAAGCCTCGTCATATGACTTGCAATTAAATATAACGCATAAAAACGTCCCTCCAAAGCACGGAGGGACGTTTACTTGTGTTATTCGGTTGCTTCTGTCGGTTCATCGGACGGTGTGTCTGATGATTTGTCGGCTGATTTGTCAGCAGTTGCTTCTTTAACGGCTTCTGCTTTTTCTTCAACCTTGTCAATAACCTTTTCAACAGCAGTCTTAGCATCTTGGATTTTTTCTTCGGCTGCTTTTTCGGCGGTATCCTTGCCTTTGAAAAGCTTATCCTTAACATTGTCCGTTGTTGCCGCAACAGAGCTTTTGATTTTTTTAGCCGAATCGCAAATGTGCTTGCTCAACTCTTTTTCGGCTTTTAAAACAGCGTTTACCGCACCTCCGGAAGGGTTGTCGGCAGCTTCAACCTCGCTAAGCTCATTTTCGATTTCTTCATCAAGGTCTGTCGGCTCGTTGTCGATGCTTTCGGGCAGAGCGTGGATTTTTTCGTTAACTCTTTTTGCCGTAAAAACAGCGGCGGCAGCAGCGGCAGCGATTGCGGCTGTGCTGATTATGCCTATCATCAAGTATTTTTTATCCGATTTTTTACTCATAAATATCACCTCTGATTATTTGATACTTATATTATATAACAAAATCACAGAAAAATAAATATGCAATACTGAAAAATTGCCTAATTTTATCAAATTTTCAGAGGCTTTTAATCTTATTCCTTTGTTTTTGAGCTTAGCTTATACAAAACAACATTAATAATCAAAAACAGGATAATTACGGCTATCGAAAAAATCATCATAAACTGAAAACCTATTTCGTTGCCGAAGACGTTGAGCTTGATGGCAAACATACTGCTAACGTTTTCGGTAAACGGTGTGCCGATTTCCGAGCCGAGAACGGCTTCTGCATTGTCGATTGACGGCTGCATAAGAACGCTACGCATCATTCCCGCAATTTGAGCACCGGGAACAAGGTTTACTATTGTTTGCACGGTTTCCGAAAACTGAGATACCGGAATATATGCACCGATAACAAAGCCGATTGCAGCCGAAACAAGACCTCCGAAAGCTCCCAACGAAGAGCTTTTTTTGAAAAATGATGCGATAACCAGCAAAATCAGAGCTGCGGATATTGAGCCGAGGGCTACAAGACCGAACATTTGGAGAATTTCAATAAAGCTGTATGAAAGCTGACAGCTTAATCTCAAAAATACAAATCCTGCTGTCAAAAGAATCGAGCTTACTATAAAGGTGTTGAAAACCGAGGCTGAGAAGTATGAGAAAACAACAATATGCGATTTTACCGGAGATGCGGTGTAGTCGTAGTTGATTCTTTCTTCCTTATCTTTAACAACTGCGTTGAGTGAATTAAGTGCAACGGTTACAACTGAGGTGCCGATAACACCGGCAATCATCCAGCCGTTGACAATTTTTTTAATGTCGGTGTCGCTGAGCAAATCTTGAAACTCACCCAAGCCCGATTTTATTGATTCTGTGTAGTTGTCACCCAAAAACAGAACAAACAAACCGAGAACAATTATTTGTGCCAGCAACGAAAAAATTATCGCAGTTTTGTCTTTCATATACAATTTTATGTTTCGTACAGTCATACCCTTGAAGGTGTTAAATTCTTTAATCATTTTATTCACCCAGCCTTTTTCCCGTAATGTTAAGGAATACGTCGTCCATATTTCCTTTGATAACCTCAAAATCCTCTGTGCCAAGCTCATTAATCAGCTTCAGTGCCTCCGAGCTGTCGGCAATTTTAATTTTGTATGCGTCGTTTGCATATTCAAAATCTTTTTGCTTTTCGCACAGCTTTTTGTCAATCTGTGTTGAGCTTTCGGTGTAGCAAATCAGCTTGTTGTGTGCAAAATTCTTTTTGAGATTGTTCGGAGAATCATTTGCAAGAATTTTTCCGTTGTCCAAAATAACCACATTGTCGCAGTCTGCGGTTTCTTCCATATAGTGAGTGGTGAGGAAAACCGTCAAGCCCGTTTCTGCTCTCAGCTTGTGTATAATGCTCCAAACCTGAAGTCTTGTTTGGGGGTCAAGTCCCGTTGTCGGCTCGTCAAGAAAAAGAATTTTCGGACGATTCAGCAACGCTCTTGCAATGTCAACTCTGCGTTTTTGACCGCCGCTTAAACGAGCATATCTTCTGTTCAAAATCTCGGAAAGATTAAAGATTTCGGACAGCTCCTCAATTCTTTTAAGCGACTGCTTTTTTGAAAAGCCGTAATATGAACCGCGGGAAAGCAGGTTTTCCTTTACGGTGAGCTGTTTGTCAAGCACGGAATTTTGAAACACAATTCCGATAAGCGGCTTGATTTTTTCTTTTTCCTTGTCAAGGTCAAAGCCTCCCACGCTGATTTGTCCCGAGGTTTTCTCAAGCACGGTACAAAGAATGTTTATGGTTGTGGATTTTCCCGCACCGTTTATTCCCAAAAACGCAAAGAACGAGCCTTCCTCAACACTAAACGAAATATCCTTTACCGCTTGTACCTGTTTGTAGTTTTTAACAAGATTTTTTACTTCGATTATGTTTTTCATAAGATTTACCTCCTGTCGCAAAATTATAATAACACAGCAAAAAACATAAAAAAAGGCACCTTGCACCGACCTGTACAAAGTCGGGTGCAAGATGCCGAAAACAAGCTGTAAAATGCAGATTGTTTTAAAGCTCATCGTCGTTTTTGCTGTTAAAATTTTGCAGAGCCTTGTTGATTCCTTTGGCGGTGTTTTTGCCTGTTAAGTAGGTTGCAAGCCAAACCAAAACGTATATTGCAAGGATTGCAACAAAGATACTCAGTCCCTCGCCGAGGTCGGAATACCAGCCCACGAGCTTGCCCTCGGTGAGGATAAGTGCAACGATTAAAATAAAGTGAATGATTGTTCGGATAAGAAATTGCTTTCGGGTCGGCTCTTTTTTGAAGTAAAACAAAAAAGACGGCAACGCACCCAGCACGCCTGTGAGTATAATCGTCCAAGGATAGCTTGCGGAAAAGGTGTAATCAAACGAAAATCCGTGGTCAATTATCTCGGAAATGCTTGTTACAAGCAAAACAGCAACCGTAATTACGAAAAAGTGTGATATAACCATTTTTATTGTAGCTTTCATTTTGAACACCTCACATTCCCAAACGCTTTTTGAGCGATTGTACATATTGCCTTGAAATAACCACGGTTTCGCCGTTTACAAGCTTTGCGTCAAGCTTTCCGTTGAGCGACGGTGACACCGAGCGAATTTTCCCTAAATTGACTATCATAGCCTTTGAACAGCGAAACATTTTGGTTTCGTCAAGCTGATTTTCAAGCTCATACAGCTTCAGCTTTGATTGATAAACGCTGTCCTTGTCATAAATAAAGGTCTTGTTATCGACCGATTCTATGTAAAAAATGTTTTTAACCGAAAGCCTGAACATTTCGTTGTTTTTGCTGCCCAAAATCACATCGCTTTCCGTTTTCAGCTTGCTTACAAGCGTCAAAACCTCGTCGTTGATTTCGTGACATTTAACAACGATTTCTTCGTCTTGATTTTTATCAATTTGTGTTATTGAGATTTTAAACATAATAACCTCCGCAAAAACGCTTCTGCTTTAATTGTAGCATATCGCCGGAAAAAAATCTATTCTTATTTAAAATACATCCTTGTTTTTGTGAATAAATTTGTGTTTTCAAAAAATACTAAAGGCGGAGATGATTAGAATGAAGCCTGAAGTAAATCCGAGAAAAGCAGCGATAATCGGCTGCGGATTTGTTGGCTCGGCAACGGCGTTTGCACTTATGCAAAGCAAGCTGTTTTCGGAGCTGGTGCTGATAGACATAAGCCGTGACAAAGCAGAGGGAGAGGCAATGGATATTTCGCACGGGATTCCGTTTTTAGGACATATGAAAATCTATGCAGGCGGTTATGATGATATTGCGGATTGCTCTATAATCATAATTACAGCAGGGGCAAATCAAAAGCCTGACGAAAGTAGGCTTGATTTGGTGAACAAGAACGTTGAAATTTACAAGAGCATTATTCCCGAAATCACCGAGCGTGAATTTCAGGGGATATTGCTGATTGTTTCAAACCCCGTTGATATTTTGACCTATGCGGCATTGAAGCTGAGCGGCTTTTGCGAAAGCAGGGTTATAGGCTCAGGCACGGTGCTTGATTCGGCAAGACTTAAATATATGCTTGGCGAGCATCTTAACGTTGACAGCCGAAGCATACATTCGTTTATAATCGGTGAGCATGGTGACAGCGAAATAGCAGCGTGGAGCAGCACAAATGTGTCGGGAATACCGATTGACGATTTTTGTGAAATGAGAGGGCATTTTAACCATAAGCAAAATATGCTTGAAATTGCCGAGGACGTAAAAAACAGTGCATATGAAATCATAGCAAAAAAGCAGGCAACCTATTACGGAATTGCAATGGCGGTAAAGCGGATTTGCGAGTGTATCGTAAGAGATGAAAAGTCAATTTTACCTGTTTCGTCAATGATGCACGGTGAATACGGAATTGACGGCGTTGTTTTGAGTATGCCCTCAATCGTCGGGGCAAACGGCTTTGAAACCCATGTGCCTATTTCGCTCAACGAGGAGGAAACACGCAAATTGAAAAAATCTGCCGATACCCTCCGCACAATCGCAGAAAGCCTCAGCCTCGGCTAAGGCTTTAATCGTACAAAAGGCATACACACAGTTAAGCAAAGTGTGTATGCCTTTAAGTGTAGCTATTTTATTATGGTGACCGCAAAAACGATGATTGATATAACATCTGCAAGCAATGCCGCCCAAATGAACGGCGTGATTTTGACACGGTGCTTTTTGCAAACAGAAGTCGTTGCAATTGTCAATCCGAAAGAAAACAGAACAAATGCTATCTGAGGCAAAGCCAAAAGCGGTGTGCTGTTGACGTATGACATTACGCCCAATACCAAGCTCAAAACCGACAAAACAAAGCAGATTGCCGTATACTTCAGCATTTTTTCTTTGGCGTTGCGATATTCAATCCCGTTCGGCTCAGGTTCGTTTTCATATACCATAACAGGGCGGTCAACATAGATTTTTTCCTTTTCTTGTGCTTCGCTGCCGCAATACGGACAGACAGTTGCTTTGGCGGGGATTTCACCTCCGCAATTTTTACATTTCATTTTTGCCTCCTGTGGCGATACATTGGTTTTGAGAAGATAATTTTGCTTTACATCCTTATCAAAATAAACACAAAATATAGATATTTTTATTTGCCGATTTTTGCTTCAAATTCATCTCTTAACATCGAAAAATATAATCTTCCGACATAATCGCCGTTCATATAAAAATAATCCCGCAACGTACCCTCGTATGTAAATCCACACTTTTCTATAACACGCTTTGACGGCTTATTTATTGTCTTGGTGCAGATTTGAATTTTGTGTAAATTCATTTTTTCAAAGCCATACGCGATAATTGCTTTTGTTGCTTCTGTCGCATATCCTCTGCATTGAAACTTTGAACCGATGCAATATTCGATTTCCGCAAAATGATTTTTGCTATCTACCAAAAAAAACGCTATTTGACCTATACATTCCTTCGATTCGCTTTCGATAATTGCCCAACGATAATAATCACTTTTTTCATAGGAATCTATGTATTTATCCAACAGCTCCTTTACCGCCTCTTTTGTGGTATAAACAGGCTCCGAATACAACGATTGTATTTTTTCGTCTGCAATCCAATATTTCAACATAGCTTCATCGTCGGTATATTTAAATCTGCGAAGTTTAAGCCGCTCTGTTTCTATAGCATTAGTTCCGATATGCATAATCATTTTCTTTGCCTCACCTTTCATTTTGCTTGTAAAATATTATAGCATAAAGTTATACGGGAAACAAGGAGTATTCATTCGAGTAATACTGAAATTTATGCAAACAGACACTTTAACTGCACCGCTTGCACATTCCCAAATACTCATTTTATTCAACCTTTTATTTGTTTCCTATGCTTATATTCTATCACTATTAATTGATTTTTTTCAACCGATTTCTTACATCCTCGCCTACTACGAAAGCGAAGAAGGGCAGAGAGAGTTCGCCCAATGGAAAGCGGAACAGGAAAGGCTCAAGACATCCAAAGACAACAGTAGTGGCAAGTCCGCTCGATGATATAAAAAGCGACTCAGAAGGCCATACAAAGCCTTCTGAGTCGCTGCTGGTTTAGGACAAACTATCTTTTCGGGAAACGGCCAGAAGATGCCCGGATAAGCCAATGATTTCTTCGTGTGTATCCAACATTCGGACAGTTCTCATAAGCAATGCTCTCGTTTCCGCATTGGCAAGCAGATTATCCAGATTCGGTGCAAGCCATGCTCCTCCCATAACACCATGGACAGTATCCGTAGCAAACCCACCTTTGGCCAATTCTTCTCGCAAGGCTTTTGCAGTGTGCAGATGGGATGATCCCAAACCGCTGGCGATTTTCTTTTCCGGGTTGATGTAACAACCATCCTCTAATGCCCGAGCTATGGCAGAAACGACCGCAGGGTCATCCAATTCCCGCCGTTCGCTCGATTCATCAATATGATAAAGCACAATACGGGGGATCAAAATGCTGTATGGGGTAAGTGCAGCAGAAAACAGAAGTCCCTTGTCTTTTAATAGCCGCCGACTTTCCTTGATGGCAATGATGCGTTCTGTATATTCCGTAATGGAATATAGTGGCCCCATGAGCAAAATAGCATCCGCACTTTTATCCGGACGAGGAATGGAACGGGCGTCACAAACTGTGGCGGATTTTAGAGTAACATTTGGATACTCTTTCGCCAGTTCTGCACTCATTTTGATATTGGTTTCAGACAGATCGAACAGATGCACTTCGTATCCAAGAGAAGAAAGCCACCATGAGTATTCACCATAAGCACCGCCAATGTCATAGATCACGGCAGGCGGCTTTGGTAGTCTTTCGAGCAATATTTCTTTGGTGCGTTCAAATTCAATCAGTCCAATATTTGTTCGCAGACGATCTCGTTCAACTCCGGCATTGTATCCTGCCAGTACAGCGTGGTCAATCGTTTTCATAAGTAACTCCTTATTATCGTATTTTTTATGATGGTTTATTTGCTGGTCAGAGTCGGTTTCTTTTTGGTGGTGATCTGACTGTTCCGGCATAATACCTGCCTCCTTTCTCAAAAAACAAAAACAGTGCAAGTCGAAAACATCGCCTTGCACTGTCATGACCAATCCAATAATCCTATAATGGATTATGCTGAAATTTGAGTACGACAAAGCAAGCCCGGCGAAATCAGTTGAATTTCGACGCACTGTTGAGCAGCAACCATATGATAAATAGAGATAAAAGCTACCATTGTCGTATATCCTTTCAAGATTTTTCCTATTATAGCATAAACTGTTTTCACTTGTCAATAACACGGATTCATAATCAAAGCAATTTCCTTTTCCGTGTTCTTTTGACTTGGAGTTCAGACGCTTGATGATGTCATTTTTGAATTAGGTTTCTTCAAACTTCTCAAAATAAACAAATAATCCGAACCCGTCGCCAATTAAGAAGATACGGTTCGGATTATATTGCTTTGGTGCGAATACACATATTTAATCCGCACATTTGTCTTTTGTTTCGACTTGATTTATAATAAGCACATCAAAATCAAGGAGGATTTTTTATGGCAACATTATTTAAACAACAGGGTGTACTATATAAAAAGCAAGGCGATTACAGAGTGCCCTGTGTTACATTGCCGAACGAAGAAGGATATGAAATCGGCAGACAATCAAAAATGTCTGCAAGTTTGACTGCATTTTATCTTAATTAAACATTACTCAAATGATACCGGTACGGGCGACATACCGTTCATTTTGCGAAAACTTCAACCTAGTCTTTTGCGTTCACATTTATCGGATAAGCTTCATCTGCTCGGCGGGCTAAAAATGTGCCACCGGCACATTTTCTTAACGCCCTGTTCAAGTCCTGTCACTATTAAAAAATATAAAAAAAGCCGTCTGATGACGACATTTTTTATATGCGAGAGACGGGCATTAAGGAGTGCAAACAGGGGGACAAACGAAGAAAAGGTGCGTGAAATTAAAATTTGAAATCTAAACAATACGCAAAATCGATGGGTAAGGTACAAGCAGCTTACCCATCAAGTTATGTGCTCTAAAATGGCTTAAAATAAGGCTTTTTCAACCCCTAAATGTCCACAAACGAACAAGATTATCACCCCGAGTATTGACAACCAGATAATCGCACTGTATAATGTACAATGTGTGGATTGCAATACTGGTTGCAGTCAATAGTTTAATGCAGATTGCATATGAGGGAGGAAGACAATGAAAAAGGTTATAGCACTGTTTTTGGTAGCAGTAATGAGCGTATCTCTTGTAGCGTGTGGTGCTGAAAACCAAACATCAAACAACAATGAGAATGTAAATGGACAGACTTCGACTACAGAAAACGAATCGACAACAAACGGTACAGAGTCGCAGCCAACAAACAGTACAGAATCACAGTCAACATCGGAACCGGAAGATTCATCAGCCCCTGCATTTGATACAAACTGGGCCGGTGCGGAGTATGAAATGCCGATTCCCGAGCCACCTTTCAGCTACGACGTGGAAGTTGACACATCGAGTGTTCGGGTAACCTCGACAAACGGTGGCTCTAACGGAGATGTAACGCACGAGAACATTCTGACATATTGTACGGCATTAAAAGAAGTGGGGTTTAATGTGAATGTGAGCGAGAATGTCATAGGGGAACGATATGGTCGTACTTGTTATGAGTTTCGAGCGAAACATGAAAATGGAAACTCAGTGGAGTTGATTGATGATGGCGGCGGCGTAATGATTTTTGTAACGCTCAACTAATATCCTATATTTTACTTGACACGAACATATATATGTGAAAATTGACGGTCTTTTCCCGTTTTTAGCTTAAGGTGAACACCCTGCAAGATTTTGAGGTCTTGCAGGGTGTTTTTCTGTCAAAATGTATGAAAAAGAACGAACTTTGTCTTGGTAGACAAAAGTTCGTTCTTTCGTGGTGCGGGTGACAGGACTTGAACCTGCACACCGTGAAGCACAAGAACCTAAATCTTGCGTGTCTGCCAATTCCACCACACCCGCAGATAAATTAAAATTGAAACTCTTAGTGCGTTTGGTTGATTGCAATTACAGTTGATTTTCAATTTCATAACTGATATTATACTCAACAAATTATTCTTTGTCAACCACATTTTTATGTTGCCTTTGCTCTTATTGCGACAAAAAGCAAATTCTTTTTGCAAAATGCTTGTATTTTCTCAACAGGTCTGCTATTATAAGCCGTATGCAAAAATCCTTATTCCTTAAACCATTTAATGCAACTAAAAGAGAAATTTATTAAAGGAGGCTAAATATGGTTAAAGGTATATTTAAACATTCAAAGCAAATCCTCTGCATTGCACTTGCAACAGCAACGGTGATTAGTGCGACTGCTTGCAGTCAAGGCAACCAAAATTCAAGCACTCCCGACGAAAGCTCAAAGCTTGTGACTGAGCTGGGTCTTACATCAGAATCTAAGGATGCAACAAGGTACACAGCCGAAATTAACTCCGCTTTGTATTCAACCCTTGATTTTGATGATAACAGCGAATACGAAAACGCAACAAAGGGTTTGATTGACGCTCCCGAATCTCTGGAGCTGAAGGACGACAACGAAAACGTGATTTGGAGTCAAAAGGCATATTCGTTCCTTGATGACTATGACGAAGCTCCGAGCAGTGTAAACCCAAGCCTTTGGGAAAACACAAAAAACAACCATGCCTACGGATTGTTTGAAGTAACCGAGGGCATATATCAGGTGCGTGGCTATGATATGGCAAACCTGACCTTGGTGAAGGGCGATACAGGCTGGATAGTTTTTGATCCGCTGATGAGTACAGAATGTACACAAGCGGCAATGCAGCTTGTAGAGAAAAACCTCGGCAAGCTCCCGATAAAGGCGGTTATCATCTCACACCCCCACGTTGACCATTTTGGCGGAATACAGGGAGTTGTCAGCGAAGATACTGTTGCCGACAGCACGTTGTCTGTTGAACAGCAGATTGCAAGCGACAAAATCCCGATTATTGTGCCTGAGGGCTTTACCGAGCATGCTGTTGCCGAAAACGTGTATGCAGGCAAGGCAATGAGTCGCCGTGCAAACTACCAATACGGCGTTTTGCTTGAAACAGGCGTTACAGGCAAGCTTGCAATGGGTATCGGTATGGGACAATCCACCGGCACGGTAAGCTTTGTTACACCCACATATGAAATCACAAAAACAGGCGAAAGTCTTAACATAGACGGAGTTGAATTTGAATTTCAGCTTACTCCCGGAACTGAAGCTCCTGCCGAAATGAACACTTGGTTGCCTCAGTTTAAGGCTTTGTGGGTGGCAGAAAACTGCACAAGCACATTGCACAACCTCTACACACTTCGCGGTGCTCAGGTGCGTGACGGTGCGGATTGGGCAAAGTATATTACAGAAGCCGTTTCGCTTTACGGAGATAAGGCAGAGGTTACGTTCCAATCTCACAACTGGCCTCATTGGGGCAACGACACAATAAACGAATACATGGTTAATACGGCGGCGGTATATAAGTATATCAACGACCAAACGCTTACATATATCAACCAAGGCTACACCTCCGATGAGATTTCCAATATGATTGAGTTGCCCGAAGGCTTGGCAAAGAATTGGTACACCCGTCAGTATTACGGCACCGTGGCTCACAATTCAAAGGCGGTTTATCAGAAATATATGGGTTGGTATGACGCAAATCCCGTAAATCTTAATCCGCTGACGCCTATCGAAAGTGCTAAAAAATGGGTTGAATATATGGGCGACACCGACAAGGTGCTGCGTATGGCAAAGGATGATTTTGACAAGGGCGAGTACCAATGGGTTGCCGAAGTAACCAATACCATTGTTTACGCAGAACCCGAAAACGAAGCCGCTCGATTGCTTTGTGCCGACGCTTTGGAACAGCTCGGCTATCAGTCCGAATCAGGCACATGGCGTAACGCCTACCTGACTGCCGCGTTGGAGCTGCGTTGCGGCAATTCCACCCAAAAGGCATCTCAGGCAACCTCTGACGGTAACCTGCAAAAGCAAATGACTGCTTCAATGATTCTTGACTATATGGGAATTATGCTTGACAAGCAGGCAATGGCAGGCCAGAACTTTACCGTGAACATCAAGCTGACAGACGTAAACGAGCAGTATGCAATGCAAATCAAGGACGGCGTGCTTTTGTCTTATGACAACACCCAAAGAAGCAACGCAGACGTAACGGTGACTTGCCCCAAAAATGCGTTGATGTATTTGTTGCAGGGCAGTGTTGAGGGCTTGCAAAAGGTTGCCAAAATCGAGGGTGACACAGAGCTTCTTGCAACTCTTGCCAAGAATATGAATCAGATCAGCATAACTAAATTTGCCGATTTTAACATCGTAGAGCCGTAAATCATCGGCTGACGAAAACATAATAAACAATCGAAGCATACACACTCTTGGCGAAAGGGTGTGTATGTTTTTTGCATTGAATATTTCTGCTAAAAACAGAGAGAAATGTGCCGTAATTTTATTGCTATTTTATATTCTGCGTGGTACAATAAAGTTGTAGTATAAAAGAATAATTTATATGTATAATTCTTTGTTTTGAGGAGGAATAACAACGAGGAGAATTTGTAAAATATTATCGTTATTGCTGACGATAGCTATAATACTCGATGTGGTTACTATGACACCATTTGCGGTTGGTGTGACAGTAAATGCTGTTGCTGAAACTATCATCGACAGTGGAGCTTGTGGCGATAATGTTATGTGGGAATTTACAGGGCGTTATTCGGAAAATTCTTATTGCAAAGGAAAACTAACAATCAGCGGTGTAGGTTGTATTGATTCTTATTCAGACATAAAATATTATCCTTGGTATAAATATGCTGACTTTATCGAAGAAATAATCATTAATGACGGCATTATTAATATTTCGCAATATGCTTTTAGTAAATATACAAAATTAAAGAAAACAGTTATTTCCGACAGTGTACGCATTATAGGCAATTATGCTTTTGAAGGTTGTGTAAATTTATCGGAAATTTTAATTCCCAACGGAGTGTACGCTATTGGCAGGTTTGCTTTTTATAATTGCAAAAAATTGACAGATATAACAATTCCCGGTAGTGTAATGGATATAGACAGGTCTGCATTTTATTATTGTAATGGTTTAAAAAGCATTACACTCTTAAATCCTAATTGTCACATAGCCGATAGCAATGAAACAATAAATATTACTGCTGATATATGCGGATATAAAAACTCAACGGCACAACAATATTCCGAAAAATATTGTAGAAATTTTTATATTGTTGAAGGTCAAAAGCTAATCGGTGATATAAATAATGATAGTGTGATTAATGTTTCGGACTCAACTTTTCTTCAAAAGCAGATTGCAAACGGAGTGGAGTTTGATGATGAAATGATTGGGATTGCAGACGCAAACGGTGATGGCATTGTTTCAGTTAGTGACGCAACACTTATTCAAAAATACCTTGCAGGTGCTGTTGCTGTGCAATTGGGAGTGTTTTCGGAAGCGTATATTGAATATAGTCAAGTCAGAGATGAAGTGCAAAGCTATCTTGATGATGTGACTTATGATTCGTCTGATTATAGTGTATCAAGCATTGCCGATTATGTGACTAACACAAGCAACAACTACTGTGCGAGTTGTAAACTTAACATTAAGCAAGCAGGAAAGCTGATTGTTTGCGACGGTGGTAACGGTGGCATTATCACAACAGATAGTTTTGCAGGAGATAATTATATTTATAATCTTACTCCAAATGCGGTGAGCGTATATGCTAATATCGTTGACAATAAAATTGTGCAGAGCGGTACTATAAAAGCAAATGGCTCACCTCGTATGATTCAATCCGCTTCAACCTATAATGTCCGCGACCTCGGTGGCTGGAGTTGTGACGGCGGAACTGTCAAATACGGCAAGCTGTATAGGGGAGGTTTGCTTTCAACAGAGGATAAATCAACTTTTGTTGATTTTCTTAAAGTAACAGATAATTTGGATTTGCGTTGGGATTCAGAGGTAACAGGTACATCAAGTGTTTTAGGTGCATCTGTTAGTTATAAACATATAAACGGCTGTTGGTATGGAAATCATTACAACTCAAATCTCAAGGATGAGGTAAAATATGTTATTGATATTGTCAACAACGGAGGTGTGCTTTACTTTCATTGTGCGGGCGGAGCAGATAGAACAGGCACTTTGGCAATGATATTGGAGGCTATTCTTGGTGTATCTCAGTCGGATATAGACAAGGACTATGAATTGACGTGTTTTTATGCAGGTGTGCAAACGGATGAATCTGCACGTCGCAGAAACGAACACGATTGGAAATCGTTGATTCAATTTTTCGATAATTATGCAGGAGATACATTGCAAGACAGGGTTGTTGATTATCTCGTGAAACAAGGTATAAGCATCAACGACATTAACGCATTTCGTCACAATATGATTGACGGAAAACCGTTTGACTTAACATCATAGATAGCAATAACTCACACAAAATCCCACCTGACAATCGGGTGGGATTTTTGATATGCCGGATTGTTGACCTTGGATTGTTTATTGTATATAATAGGTGTGATAAGTTTCGGGAGGGGCGGCTATGGAAGAACAGCGTGTTACAATCAGCGATATTGCCGAGGAGCTTGGACTTAGCACGGCGACTGTTTCCAATGTTATTCACGGAAAAACAAAGAAAATTTCCGACGAAACGGTTAAGCGTGTTATGGATTTGATTGAAAAACGTCAGTACATTCCCAATATGGCAGGAATTTTGATGGCTCAAAATCCGTCAAAAATCATCGGCGTTTTTGTCAACGACCACGAAAAATACGAGGGACACACGCTGGAAGATTTCTTCATCTCCTCGTCGCTCAATTATCTTTCAACCGAGATTGAAAACGACGGCAAGTTTATGATGGTCAAAAAAGCCAAATCTGCCGAAGAAATCATCAAATTTGCCTCGATGTGGAATATGGACGGAATCGTTGTAATAGGCTTTTGCAATCAGGATTATATGTATTTGCGTAACCATATGCGAATCCCCTTTGTGGTCTACGACGGGTTTTGCGAAAACCCAGAAAGGATTTTTAACATCACCATCGACAATTTTGACGGTGGATGTCAGGTGGGAGCTTATTTTAAGGAGCTGGGGCATAAAAACGCCCTGTGCATTGCCGATAACAAAATAGGCGTTGACCGTGAACGAATCAACGGCTTTAAAAAGGGCTTTGAAAACGGGCAAATCGAGCTTTTGACAATTCCGATGACAAAGGACGAGCGGTGGGAGTTTTATCTGCAAAAGCTTGATGTGTTCAGGCGTGTGACTGCCGTGTTTGCCGTGTCGGATTACTATGCGATTGATTTGATGTGCTTTTTGAGCGAGCAGGGAATTTGTGTGCCGAATGACGTTTCGGTTGCGGGCTTTGACGATATTCCGATGTGCAATATGGTTTCGCCCACGCTGACCACGGTGAAGCAGGATGGTGTGTTGCGTGCAAGGCTTGCGATTGAAAAGCTCTGTGAGCTGAAAGAAAAAGAGGACGTCAATCCCGAAATCAGACTGCCCGTGTCGTTGGTTGTGCGGAAAAGCACAAAGAGTATAAATTGACAACAAAAGCTGTGTTTGTGAGTTTTGCATAAACACAGCTTCTATTTTTTGTTAAGGGTTACGGATTTAACCTTTGAAATGACCGCAAGAGGGTGATAAAATGAAATTGTAAAGAAAACGGGAGGGCTTTATATGAGTAAAAACAACAGCTTTTTCAAATCGGTTTGTGCTATTGCAGTACCCGTAACTCTGCAATCAATGCTGCAATCCTCGTTTAGCATAATTGACCAAATTATGATTGGTCAGCTTGGCAGTGTGAGCGTGGCAGGCGTGGGACTTGCAGGCAAGTTTGCATCCATTTATTCTGTTATCGTGTCCGCTGTGGGTGCTGTTGCGGGAATTATGATTTCGCAGTATGTGGGACAGAAAAACAAATATGAGGTTAGACGGAGCTTTTATTTGAATATATTGCTCGGATTGGGAATTGCGGCTGTTTTTACGGCTTTGTGCGTGCTGTTTCCGAGTCAAATTATGGGGCTTTATACAAAGGATGCCGATACTCAGGCGGCTGCCGCAAATTACTTGATGTTTATTTCGGGTACGTTTATTCCCATGGCAGGTGCAACGTTGATGTCAACCCTGCTTCGCTGTACCGACAAGCCAAGGCTTCCGCTGTATGCAAGCATTGCCTCTGCGTTGCTGAATACAGGACTGAATTACATACTTATTTTCGGCAAGCTCGGATTTGAACCTATGGGTGTTGAGGGTGCGGCGATTGCCACGGTTATTTCTCAGATTGCCAACCTTGTTTTGATGATTTTGTTAATGCCGAAAAAGGATTCGGCTTTGAAAAAGTCCGCCGCTTCAGACAAAAAAGCTGTGAAGTTTAACCTTGGCCAGTATGTGGCAATGCTGCTTCCGATTCTTGTGTGCGAGGTTGTTTGGAGCTTAGGCGAAAACGTCTATGCCGCAATTTACGGGCATATGGGTACGGATTCAAGTGCCGCAATGACCTTGATTAATCCGATTCAGGGCTTGGTGATAGGGGCACTTTGCGGTTTGTCGCAGGCGGCAAGCGTTATCATCGGCAAAAAGCTCGGAAAGGGCGAGTATGACGACGCATATGTTTCGTCCAAAAAGCTTATGCTTTACGGGGCGATAGGTGCGGTGATTCTTTCGGTGATTGTGGCTTTGACAGCCTCCTTCTATGTTGAAATATATCAGGTTGAAGAATATGTCAAACAGCTCACCGTTCAGATTTTGTTTGCATATGCTTTGGTAGCACCGTTCAAGGTCTTGAATATGATTTTGGGCGGAGGAATCATCAGAAGCGGAGGCAGAACAAAATATGTTATGTTTATTGATATGATAGGCACTTGGGGCTTCGGCGTGCCGCTCGGCTTGCTTTCGGCGTTTGCGTTTAATCTTTCGATTCCGTTTGTTTATTTTATTTTGTCGCTGGAGGAATGTGTCAGATTTGCCATATCCTTGGGTGTATTCCGCAAAAAGAAATGGATGCGTAAGCTTGAAGCAGGCGTGCAGGATAAGTAAAATTAAATCATAAAACAAGGCAAGGGTATAAATCGTGCTGTGATTTATACCCTTGCATTTTCTTTTGTTAATTTCCTGTGCCTTTATAGTATCGCATACTGAACTTCCAAAAGAAGTAGGCGATAACATATAGTATGATTCCCACGAACGGCGAAATGTACATAAACCATTCGGGATATGCCGCCATATCGGGCTTGCGAAGCAAGAATTGTGCAGGAAAGTAGTTTACAAACGCAAACGGCACTACAAAAATAAGCAGAGATTGTATGAACTTGTTGTAAATGCTTATCGGATAACCGGCAAATTTTCGCAAATTCCAATACATCAGCTCTTTTAGGCTTTGAGTTTCTATAAAGTAAATGCTGATTGCCGAAAAGAACAGAAAAACCGCCCCTTGTATCAAAACTCCGCTTGCAATGGAGATTATATAGTAGATGACCGTGACAAAATCCCATTTAATCCCGACGTTATTGGCGGACAAAATAAAAAGTGTTATTCCCAGAGTTCCGTGACCTATCGCCGCAAGCCAATCTGCACCGCAAAGCACAAGCTGAGTAAGTATTCCACGAGGACGAACAAGCACCCTGTCGATGTCGCCGTGCTTTATCCAATCCGAAAAGTCACGCAAAGCCATAAAGAAAACGATAAAAATTCCGTATGTAATGAAAATTAGGCTGAAAAGAAACATCAGCTCATTAATATTCCAGTTGTTGATTGTGTCAAATTTGAGCAATGCAAAATACATCGCAATGATTCCTGCCGATTCTCTGAAAAACACGGCAAATGACGAAAGTATTGAATCCAGCTTGTACTGAAAGCGTGTTTTAATACCGGATTTTGCATACGCAAAAAACAGAGAAACTATATCCTTCACAGCTTAACCTCCATGCACCACAAGTTTTTTGATGCCCTTGCTCCACAAAAGCTCTCCGACAAAATAGAGTATCACAGCCCACAAAAGCTGTTTCCCAAAATACAAAAGCATTTCAAGACCTTGGATTTGACCGAGATATATTTGAACGGGCGTGAAGAAAATCGAATCAAACGGCGTGAATTTGATTATGTTAAGGATAGGCTCGGGCATAAACCAAAGCGGAAGCAACGTGCCCGATAATATGTTGACTACAACGTTTTTTATTGTAATCAGTCCCCAAACGTTGAAAAGCCAAAACGACAGAGTTTGAAAGATGAAGCTGATATACCATAAAACGATATATCCGAGAACGGAGCTTAGCAGACACATTACAAAGCTGAGTATTCCGGCGGGTGGTTCAAGCTCTGTAAACAAGACCGAAATCAGTACGGCAGGCAAAAAATTGAAAATCACCTTAAAAAACCCGTCGCCCATATCCTCAAACAACATTCTAAGCTTGAAATTTACAGGCTTTAACAGCTCGTTTGCAATGGTGCCTTGTTTGATTTTGTCCTGCAAAAACATCTCGTTTTTCGAGAAAGCGTTTGTCAGACCGAGCGAGATGATAAAATTTGTTGTTACCATAGAAAACGTAATTCCGTCAATCTCGGTTGCTGTGCCGTAGAGAGCTTTGTATATGCACCAATATACCAGAAAGGTTAAAACCGTATTCAAAATTCCCATAACGTACTCAAAGCGGTACGCCATATTATTTCTGAATTTTACGGTGGCAAATTCTATGTATGTACTCATTTTACACCTCCGAATTAATGCACGATGATTTTCCCTTGATAAATGTCGCTGATTATTGCGTCAATTTCAGGCTCTTTTACCGAAATGTCCTTTATGCTGTAATCGTTGAGCAGAGTGTTTATCAAAGTGTTAATATCCGTTTTGTCTGTGTCAAACATAATCTGCTTTTTCATTCTGTTGTTTTCAGTATCTCCTACCGTAATGTTAGGTATGCTGATTTCTGTCGGCATTTCGTCAAATTCCGCTTCGATTATTCGTGACGATACATAGTTTTGTTTTATGTTTTCAAGGCTTCCGTCATACAGCTTTTTGCCGTCGTCAATAATAATCAATCGTTCGCAGGTCTTTTCAATATCCTGCATATCGTGCGTTGTAAAAATCATAGTTACGTTGTCGGTTTTGTTAAGCGATTTGATAAAGCCACGAATCTTTTCTTTGCCCACAACGTCAATGCCGATTGTAGGCTCGTCAAAGAAAACAATTTTGGGCGAGTGAAGAAGTGCCGCCGCAATGTCGGCTCTCATTCTTTGACCAAGCGAAAGCTGACGCACAGGCTGTTTGATGAATTTTTGCATATCAAGCAGCTCTGTGAAGCGTTCTACGTTTTCTTTGTACTTTTTATCGGGTATTTTATAGATATGCTTGATTACCTCGTAGCTGTCCAAGGGCGACAAATCCCACGAAATTTGCGATTTTTGACCGAAGACAACGCCGATGTTCGCAACATATTCTTTGCGTTGCTTGTGAGGAATGTAGCCCGCAACGTTTATTTTGCCGCTGTCGGGATACAAGATGCCCGACAGCATTTTGACCGTGGTTGACTTTCCTGCACCGTTCGGACCGATAAAGCCTACCATTTCGCCCTCTTTGATGTTGAAGCTGATGTTATCTACGGCTTTTTTGTGTTCGTGTTCGGGGTGGAAAATATTTGCTATCGCACCCGTAAAACCGGTTTTTCTTTTTGTGATTTTGAATGTTTTGCTTAGGTTTTGTACATCAATAATGGTATTGCTCATTGTGCTTCCTCCGTATATATTTTCTTTATGATTTCTTCAACGGACGGTTTTTTGATTAACAAATCCGTGATTTTTGTTTGCGATAAGATATACGACGTCAAATCCCTTGAGCCGATTATTTTGCTGTCATACCAAATCGTGATTTTACGGTTTTCGGTTGTGTATTTTAAAACGGGAAAATCCTGCATATCGGGGATTTTATCTGTTAACGTTGCAGTTAATGTGTTGATGTTTGCAAAGAAGTATTTTATATGCTCAAGGTTTCCGTTAAAAATCATTTTGCCCTTGTCAAGCAGGACAACTCTTTGGCAAATCTTTTCGATTTCTTCAAGGCTGTGAGTGGTGAGAATTATTGTTGAGCTTTGTGCTTCGGCAATGCTTTGCAGAATACGGCGTATGGCATCCTTTGACGGCAAATCAATTCCGATAAACGGCTCGTCGAGAATAATCAGCTCGGGCTCATAGAGCAAAACTGCGGCAATTTCCGCACGCATACGCTGTCCCAACGAAAGACGGTCTGCTCTGTATTCCCAAAAGGAGCCGATGTCAAGAAGTTCACAAAGCTCAGAAAGCTTGGCTTTGTATTTTTCATCGGAGATTTTATAGATTGCTTTAACAAGCTTCATATTCATCTCAACCGTTAAATTATCCTGTATTATGGTTGTTGTAAATCTGCCGCTTTCATACCCCACGGTAATCTGCTGCCCCGACACTACGCCCGCAAACGGCCTGTTTTTGCAGGTTCTTCCGAGTGGATTGTCGCCAAACACTCTGACAAATCCGCTGTCCGGCTTTAAAAGTCCCGAAATCAGCTTTATAAGAGTTGTTTTGCCGGCACCGTTTGCACCAATCAGTCCGACCGCTTCGCCTTTTTTGATGTGAAACGAAATATTGTCCAATGCTTTGATGTTGTTTTGAAATCCTTTGCATAAATTTTTTACAGTAACCATAAATTTCACCTGCTTTAATAATAAGCATTGTTTGATAAATTTCAAGTGCTTTGGGATGAACTGCTTTTTAGCTGTGACAAAAAGCTTACTTTTTCAAAAAAAGACTGCTTCATATTGAAACAGTCTTGTTTAGCTTGGAATCATAACATTTACGCAAAACATATCGTTTTCTTCATAGATGTCAACGATGCCGTCATATTTTTGTGTGATAGCTTTTATCTGTTTAATGCCGTAGCCGTGTTCTCCGCTGTGCTTTTTTGATTCAAGCGTTGGATTAGCCTTGAGAACAGAGCTGTCAATTTTGTTTTTTACCGAGATTGTGTCATAAGCTCGCTTTTTCAGAATTGCAACGTAAATAAACTTCTTGCTTGCGGCTTCGCTTGCTTCAACGGCGTTGTCAAGAATGTTTGAGAGCAATGCGGAAAAATCAACGCTTCCCATTTTTTCAAAGGGAAGATTTTCAATTTCGGCTTTGAATTTTATACCTTTGCTTTGAGCCTTTTCCAGCTTTGAATTAATAATATAATTCATAACCGCGTTGCCTGTTTGAATGTAGGAATAGGTTTTGTTAAGATTGTCAAGCACGCCCGAAAGATAGCTTTCTGCTTGCTTGAAATCACCGCTGTTAAGGTATGATACCGCAACCATAATGTGGTTTTTCATATCGTGCTTGAGGCGTCGAGTTTTCTCGTGAAGCTGCTCAATTTCAGCACGCTGACTTGCTTGATTTGTGTAGTCGGCTTTGAGCTTGTCGTATTCATATTGCAGGTCAAGGTTTTTTGCAACCTCGGCTGTGTATTGCCTTTCAAGGCTTTCATAATCGTTTTTCAGCTTTTTGTATTTTCCCGTCATCTCATATACCTCATAATTTGAGATTTTATCATCTCTCGGTTAGTTCTGCCAATCGGCAAAATTGTGCCGTTGTCAAGCTCAACGCTGTCGGATTTTACCGAGAATATGTGCTTCTGATTAACAAGAAATCCTTTGTGCGTGCGAATGAAGCCTTTTTGAGAAAGCTCTTTTTCGGTTGTTGAAACAGTGCCTCTGAATTTGTATACAACGTTTTCGGTGTGCAGCTTCAGGTAGTTTGACTCGGATTCAAAATACAAAATTTCTTTGAGCTTCACTCTTGTAAAGCCATCGGATGATTTAAAAGAAAACGTGTCGTGATTTTTGCGGATTTCGTCAACAAGGTTTTTGACAACATCAAAGATTTCTTCATCAAAGTATGTTTTTCTGATAAATCCGAACGGGTGATATTTGAACGATTTGTACACAAGTGCGTCCTGACCCGTGACAAACACAAGCAAGGTTCGCATTTCACTGTTGAGCAGGGCTTGTGCAATGTCCATACCGCTGACGGTGGGCATATCAATATCCAAAAATAAAATGTCAACAGGGTGCGTTTTCAGGTGTTCAAGCAGTTCGACGGAGCGTTGTGTTGAATACAGCTCGATTTCACAATTAAGACTTGCAAATTCCCCTTTAATTTTCTGCGACAGAGTTTCCAAGATTTTGGATTCGTCGTCGCAAAAAGCAACTTTTATCATCATAATCACCGCAATATGCTACATAGTTTTATGTATAAAATTATATATTCAAAAACAGCACCGTGTCAATCCTAAAGTTTTGACACGGTGCAATTTGAGGGAAAGAGATTAACCTATTTTATTGTTTCTTTTTTTGTTTAAAAGATAAATACTGATTATTGCAGCTGCCATTAAAACCAGTGAAATACATACAATGCTTCCGCTACCTGTTTGAATAGCGTTTGTTGATTGATCTGCTGTTGCCTTGTTTGAATTGCTTGATGATTTGGTTGCTTCGGGTTTGGTAGTTTCAAGCTCTGTAATTTTCGAATCTGCAGATTTGCCATATCCTTGGGTGTGTTCCGCAAAAAGAAATGGATGCGTAAGCTTGAAGCAGGCGTGCAGGATAAGTAAAATTAAATCATAAAACAAGGCAAGGGTATAAATCGTGCTGTGATTTATACCCTTGCATTTTTAGGAATAGTTCTTAGATTTATGATTTTCTAGTTTTTGTGCATTGAAACCTCGGCTTGTATTCCCATTGTAACTTCTTTGGCTTTTTTTACTATACATATGTATTTTATTCCGCCGCTCTCAATACAAACGCTGTCATTTTTACAAAATATATCGGTTATTTGATCATAAGGTAACGTGAAAGGGTGAGATGACAAATAACAGCATTTGCCACCTGAACCGTATACGCCAAGTTCTGTTAGACAGATAAATGATTTCTTCAGTGAATGTATTCTTATCAAAATCAATATACCGCATATCAAGAATATTATTGCAAGAGCTAAAAACGCATATTTTTTAATGTTTTCTAAATCATAAGCATCTGAGTACATATATTCTTCGTTAGGTTTTATAAAAAAGCAAAAGAATATTAATTCACATATACTAAAAATCACATAGCCAACTGTTTCTGCAAATATATTTGATTTGCTACATCCAATTCTGCAAATAGTCTTGCTTCGTTTGACATCCGCATCTGTAACACTCATTTATATTTCTCCTCTTTTCTAATCGTTATTAAGAAATGCTATGTATGCTTTTTTAATTGCTTCGTATTTTGCCTCATCTGAAGCAGAGAAATCCCAATCGGTGCCGGAAATACTTGTACGTGCATAATACCCATCGCACCATCTTTGATTATCAATGTCGTAAATTGAGAAATCAATAACTTCCATGCTGTCAGCATTAACATAATAACCTGTACCACAATATCCAGCAACAGGATAATTTTTATAAAAAGAAATCTTTCCTGTATAAGCGAAATCATAAAAAGCAATTTTATTTATGTAATGATTTTCACCACTATCATAGTGAGTATTGTCCCACTTATTCATAAAATGATAAACACAGTCGATGTAGCTATAATCATTTTCTGTTAAATTTTCTTCTGTCAGTACAACTGATTTTGTGCTATTACAAGAACACAAAAAAACACAAGTAGTTATTAATAAAAATGATAATAAACTTTTTTTCATTTTGGTTTAACCTCTCCGCATCCGCAAGTGCCGACATAGTGTTGATTTATTTTGCCACAATTTGAACATTTCCAAGACCTACTATAATCGGGTGACAAACGTTTATGATTTAAATATGTTTTGCATTTATAACAATAGTCATTATTATATCCGTTTTCCTCACCGCAGTTAGGACATTTTATAAACAAAGAGTTTCTGCTGTTTGAACAAGTTGTGCTCGATTGTTTTGAAGACGGTATACATGCAAAAATAATTGCAAATATAGTAAAAACAATACCGGCTGCTATAAATCCGTAAGACAAATTTAAAAACAGCTCTACACCATCACTGTTGCCTCCTATTTCGCCTAAGCTTATTTGTTTTCCTCCAATATAGCTTGCTATAGAAGCACCTCTGTAAGAGTCTGATTGTTTTTTGGCAAAAAATGCCAAAACAAAACAAAACATGCCCAAAAAGAATGAGGTTCCTACACGACAACCTTTACTTATGTTCATCTTGTTACCTCCTTATCTAAAGCAACAAAGTTGCTTCTTTCTGTATTTTGCAACATAAAAGTAATATGTGTTTTAAAATAACTTTAATTATCTTTTGCGTGACCACAGCTACAGGTATGGACATAATTTGGATTTACTTTACCGCAGTCAGGACATTTCCATTCGTTTCCTTTCGAAATGCTCTCGGTTTGTCTGTGCATATTATTAACAACGTTTTTTGCGGTATTAATGTACTCATTCAGAGGTTTAGCGGTATTTGTGTTGCTGTTTTCACCGCAAATTTTTCGCTCAATATTTTCAAGCTTTTCCAATGCCGAACCAAGCCAACCAAAGAACAATGCAAGCAAATCAAAACCTATCCACGTTTCAAACATCAAACCTATATTGAACGAAAGCTCCTTGTCCCATATGCTTTCGGAAGTGTTGATTTTACAAACGAAACCCAACACAATCCCAAAAACAGCTCCTACAAGCACAAGTAATCCTGAAATGGTTTTGAAAGTTTTACTTTTCATTTTGTTTCCCCTCCTTATTGGTTTTTACATTAACTTGTATTTTATCATATAGTGTTCGGTCATTTTTGCAAGGTTGTCAAAATAACAGCCCATAACGCTTGTTGACAAAACTATTGCAACCGCATTAACTATAAATATTGCATATATGAGAATTGTTGCTTCAACACCTATTGCGGTAGATAAAATTCCCCAGCAATAAAACATTAGAATAATAACCGCCAATGAAAAAATGATTGACAGAGCGTAAAGGAATACGCAATAAGCTCTGAGAATATTCGGCTTACATTCTTTCAAATCATTAAGCATGGTGTTAGTTGGCTCTTTTGTTGTAGTTATATTTAGCAAAACCGAAAAGCTGTAATATCTGTTAAAATATGTAACATATATCAGCAAAACCGATAACGCAACACAGACCACCGGTATTATCGGTATTGCAAGAAATGCTCCTTTGGTTATTGAATATGATATTACCGATATAATAATTCCAATGCATGAAATGAAAAATACAATATAAAAAATAGTAGTGCCAAAGGTTCTATATGCTTTTGCAGGCATAACAAAACTTCTTTTGTTATAGGGCGTGATTGAATTGCTCTTTTCGTAATTAATCATATCTGCGAATGAAAACATTGAAGAAAATTCCATATATCCGAAGAATAATGAAATTAAAGATGATAAAAGCAAGCCTATTTTGGTGATTATGATTATTCCGTCTGTTATGGAATTTGACGGAGTGTGGATAGGGATTAATAAAGTTATAATGCTACCAATAAATGAAAGTATTGTAAAAACAAAAACAATTATTGAATAGACCTTATAAATTGTCGCTTTGGTGTACATAAACTTCCTCTTTTCTGTCAGTGATTTCAGACTGTTAAAGCAAGCTGGTTATTTTGATTAAAAATCATAATTAGAGTTACTCTTGTCAGTCTGTTTTGTTTTTCTTGTGATTTTGAATGAAATTCCGGATTTATTTTTGTTCTTATGTCCCAAAAACCCCTTTGCAAAATATTAATAAACAGCTACAAACAACGAATTTGTTTCTATCTACAAATATAATTATATTCAAAATACCAATATTGTCAATATAAAATTACAAATATAGTGTGTTTTTATTGCGAATAATACAACTATAATAGTAGTTGGAGGTTGACTATATGGAATTGCTGAGCCTTGGAAACCGAATCAGAACAGAGCGGCAACGCAGGGGGATAACGCAAGAAAAGCTTGCCGAAAAGGTTGATATTTCAACCAATTTTATGAGCCTAATCGAAAACGGCAGAAATATGAGCGTTGAAACGCTTGTGAAAATTGCAGACGCTTTGGGCGTGACTGTTGATTATCTTTTGAGCGATACGTTAGCCAGCCCAAAGGACATAATTTCAGAACAGATTGTTCAAAGCCTTTCGGAGCTTAACGAAAACGAAAAGCTGTATTTTCTCAATATGATAAAGCAATACAAATTAATCAAGGAATAAATATGCACCGCAAAGTCAAAAGCTCTGCGGTGCATATCGCATATATGATGTTTTAAAACAAGGTTATGCCGAACAGGTGGAGAATCCACAGCACTCCGCCGTAGATTACCGATGCCGACACGCCGTAGACTATGACGGGTCCTGCAATGATGAACAGCTTTGCACCCAGCCCCGTGACGTAGCCCTCGGACTTAAACTCGATGGCAGGCGACGAAACGGCGTTTGCAAAGCCTGTTATCGGAACAAGCGTGCCTGCACCTGCGTGCTTTGCGATTTTGTCATAAACTCCGATTGCGGTCAGCAAAATTCCGAAAAATATAAGGGTTACCGAGGTGAGCGTTTTGCTTTGGGTTTCGTCAAGTCCCCATAACCGATATAGCTCAAAAAGTCCTTGCCCTGCGGTGCAGATAAGCCCTCCGATAAAAAACGCTTTGGTGCAGTTTTTAAGGCAGGTGCTTTTGGGTGAATTCTTCTTTACAATCTTTGCATATTCCTTCGGTGTAATCAAAAATATCCCTTCTTTGTCGGTTTTCATAATTATTTCAATCATAGCTTGCCCCGATTTATAATATTTATGTTAAAAAAATAACTTTATTTTTTTCGGCATATGTAGTATAATATCAATAAATATACATTGGAGGGAACGGCTTGAAACATTATCTTGATAACAGTGCCACAACGGCAGTTTCGGAAAAAGCGGCACAAAAGGCATACGAGATAATGACCGAAACCTACGGCAATCCGTCCTCGCTCCATTTTATGGGCTTGCAGGCAGAGCGTGAGCTTACTGCGGCACGCAAAAGTGTTGCAAGACGGCTTGGAGTGCAATCCGATGAGCTTTATTTTACGAGCGGCGGAACAGAGTCAAACAACACGGCTTTGTTCGGTGTTGCACAGGCAAAAAAGCGTGTCGGCAGGCGTGTGGTGATTTCTGCCGTTGAACACAGCAGTGTTGTTGAAGCAGCAAGCAGGCTTGAAGCCGACGGCTTTGAGGTTGTGAGAGTTGCACCTCACAGCGACGGCGTTGTTTATGCCGATGACGTTGCGGCTGTTGTAAACGATGAAACCATACTTGTTTCGATTATGTGCATTAACAACGAAACGGGAGCGGTTATGCCGATTGACGAGATTTTTTCGGCGGTAAAAGCCAAAAACCCAAATGTTATTTGTCACACGGACGCTGTTCAGGCTTTTGGCAAGATTGCTTTAAGCCCAAAGAAGCTCAAAGCGGATTTGGTTAGCGTGAGTGCTCACAAGGTGCATGCTCCCAAGGGCTGCGGTGCGTTGTATGTCAAAAAGGGCATAAGGCTTGTTGCGTTGCATTACGGCGGCGAACAGGAAAAGAAGCTTCGTCCCGGCACGGAGGCATTGCCGCTTATTGCGGCTTTCGGTGTTGCCTGCGACGAATTTGACATTGACGGCAACTTTAAAAAGGCAGAGGAGCTTAACCGTTATGCAAAGGCTATGCTGTCGGAAATTGACGGTGTGACTGTTAATTCTCCGAAAAACGCTTTGCCTTATGTTTTGAATATTTCGGCAGGCAGGGTAAGAAGTGAAACGATGCTTCATTATCTTGAGGAACTCGATGTTTTTGTTTCGTCGGGAAGTGCTTGTGCCAAGGGCAAGCCGAGTTATGTTTTGAGTGCAATGGGGCTTTCGCAGGAGCGAGCCGACAGTGCATTGAGAATAAGCTTTTCAAAATACAACACAAAAGAAGATGTTGACGCTTTGTGTAAGGGGATAAAATCAGGGCTTTTGTCCCTTGCACACAGATAAATACAGTTAAAGAATTGGATATATTATGAAAGAAATAATACTTGTTAAGGACGGCGAGATAGTATTAAAGGGCTTAAACCGCCGCACCTTTGAAGATGTACTTAAAAAGAATATCAAACATTCTCTCCGCTCTCTCGGAAGGTTTGAGATAACCTCGGCACAATCAACTATTTGCGTCAATCCGCTTGATGACGACATTGATTTGGATGAGGTGTGCGAACGCATTTCAAGAATTTTCGGAATAGCTGCTTTTTCAAGAGCTGCTGTGTGCGATGAAAAAACGCTTGATGCCGTGCTGGAAACCGCTCCGAGCTATCTTTCGGAGGTTTTGAGCAACGCAAAAACCTTTAAGGTTGAGGCGAAACGAAGCGATAAAAAGTTTCCGTATAAATCTCCCGACATTTGCCGAGAGGCAGGGGGTGCAATACTTGAAAAATTCCCGCACCTAAAGGTTGACGTTCGCAATCCTGAGGTTACGGTTTATGTTGAAATCCGTGACTTCGGTGCATACGTTCACGCAAATCCGATTAAGGGTGCAGGCGGAATCCCCGTCGGAACAGGCGGAAACGCTGCAATTTTAATCAGCGGCGGAATTGATTCGCCCGTTGCGGCATATATGATGGCAAAGCGTGGAATAAGATTGACGGCTGTGCATTTTGCAAGCCCGCCGTATACAAGTATGCGTGCAGAGGAAAAGGTTGTCAGACTTTTGCAAAAGGTTGCAAGATATTCCGGAACAATGACGATGTACACCGTGCCGTTTACAAAAATTCAAGAGAAGCTGAGAAACGACTGCCCCGAGGAGCTGTTTACAATTATTATGCGTAGGCTGATGATGGAAATTTCCGAGCGTATTGCAAAGCAAAACGATTGTGCCGCCCTTATAACGGGGGAAAGTCTGGGGCAGGTTGCAAGCCAAACAATCGGTGCTTTGCAATGCACCGATGAGGCTACGGATATGGTTGTGTTCAGACCTCTTATCGGTATGGATAAACAGGAAATAATTGATATTTCATATAAAATTGATACATATGAAACCTCGATTGAGCCTTATGAGGATTGCTGTACGGTGTTTACTCCAAAGCATCCTCGCACAAAGCCTGTGCTTAAATACGTTAAAGAGGCTCAGGAAAAGGCTGATTTTTCGGAGCTTGTTGAAGAAGCTTTGAATAATCTTAAATCCACCTACATAAAGCCGGACAACGACTGAGCTTATGAGGTTGTGCATTTATTAATAAGAAAGGAGTAATCTGCGTGCAAATACAAATATTATCTGTGAGCAAAAAGAATGAAACAGATACTTTTCCCGAACGTGCCGACGATCTGGGAGCAAAGCTTGATAAATACGGATACACGCTGACCGAGATTAAAAAGACAATTTTGACACCGATTGCGATTAATTCGGCACTTGATTCGATTGCAAAATCAGATGATAAGCCCGATGTTGTAATAATTGCAAACGCACTGAATACAAAGGGAAGCAAATCCTTTAAAAAATATTTTGTTGAAACTATTGTTGCGGCAGAACACGCCGAGAACACCCCTGCATCCAAGGATTATTGGAAAAAGCGTAATAAAGCCTTTGCACAAGCACGAAAAAACAAAGCGAGCAAGGAAGAGCTTGAAAAGCTTGAAAATGACTTTGTGCTTACACGAAAAAAGTCCAAGGTTTTTCCTCTCGGTGACTTCGGCAATGAATATCGTGGCTATTGCTTTATGTACAAGGGTATGCGTGTGGCGGCAATCCCTAAGGCTGAGCTTACGGGAGTTGACTTAGGTGAGGTTGCGGCTCTTGCGGCTGTGAGAACAACCGAGGTTTTTGAAAATTCTTCAAACGATTTTCCCGACGGCTTCGGCACAGAGCAGTATGTACCCGAAAAGACAGGGTTCGTTAATAATTTTATTCCCATCAGAGGCGACAGCAAAAAAGAGGTGGGACGTAAATGCGTGCTGATTCTCGCATTTTTGGTATTTCTTGCCGCACTTTTGCTTTTGCTTTATAATATGGTTTATTTGAGCTTTAAAAACGCTCAGCTCAACGGTGAAATTCAGCGTATTGCTCACGGCGAAAACGTTGAAGAAAACAAAAAGCCCGATGTCGGAGATACGATAAATTGGGATGACCTTAAAGAAATCAACGAGGAAATAGTCGGCTGGATAAAAATGGATAACACGGTTATTGATTATCCTGTTTTATGGCATGAGAGTGATGACAGAAACAGTCAATATTATCTTTCGCACAATTACAAGGGCGGATACGATTCATTTGGCAGTATATTCCTTGATTATCGCTGTACCAAAGGCACAGACAGCAAAAACGTTGTTATGCACGGTCACCATATGAATGATGGCTCGATGTTCGGAAATTTGATGAAATACGGCGGAACATCGGGGGATCTTGACTTTTACAAGGAAACGCCTACAATAGAATTTGACACACCGGCGGCAAACGGAACATATAAGATAATTTCCGTGTTTAAAACAAACACGCTTTCAAGTCAAGGTGAGTTCTTCAATTATATGAGAGGTGACTTTGAAAACGAAAAGGACTTTATGAATTATGTTTACGAGGTAAGAGTTCGTTCAATGTTTAACTGTCCCGTTGATGTCAACGAGGATGACACACTCATCACCTTGTCAACCTGTTCATATGAGTTTACAAATTTCAGAACCGTTGTTGTTGCAAGACGAGTAAGAGACGGAGAATCTCCGAAGGTTGATGTTTCAAAGGCAAGCAAAAACGAAAATGCCGTATGGCCCGATGTTTATTATTCGGCTTACGGTGGAACAAGACCGACTGTTACCGATTTCTGTACTGCTTATGAGGACGGAGATATAGATTGGTACAACGGCGATTATGATTTTAAGGAGCAAAAGGTTACCGAAACAGATACTGCCGAAACAACATCAAGCGACGGCAAAAAGGATAAAAAGAAAGAGCCGACAACCGAAGCAAAGATTTATCTTACGGTAACATTCATAAACTATGACGGCTCGGAAATCAGCACACAAGAGGTTGAATACGGCAAAGCGGCTACGGCTCCCGAAGACCCCGTAAAGCCGAGTGACGATTACTATGATTATGTGTTCAAAGGCTGGCAGCTTGATTTTGATGAGGTAACCGCCAATATGACAATAGCTCCGAATTTTGAAGCGGTGCTAAAACCCGAATACGCATAGGAGGGACAACAGTTGGATTGCAGAATAGTGTTTTATTCAGCAAGAAAAACGTCTTTTTGCGAAAGAGCCTTGAAAAAAAGCTTTTCGGAGCTTGGGCTGACTTTTGAAGGAACTTTTTTTGCGACAAACAGTGAGAACCTCGGTGCGTTGCTTATTGAAGGGTTCAACAGGTGTAATGTTATTTTTGTAATCGGCGGATTTGAATTTGACGATTCCAGAAGTATAAAAAATATAATCTCGCACGCTGTTGCCGATGTTGAGCCGGACGACTGCAAAAAGCTGAAAAATGTCGGCGGCAATGACGGCTATGTGCTGAGAGTACAAAATCAAATTTTAGTGCTTCTGCCCGATGAGCCTGAGCAGATACAAGACATCATGCAGGGTGACATCAGCAGATATATTAAAATTTACGACAAAGCGGAGGTATAAAGATATAATGAATATGAAAACAGGAATTTTTGAGAAGTATGAATCTTCGGTGCGTTCCTATTGCAGGCATTTTCCAACGGTGTTTACAAACGCCAAGGGTGCGATTATGACAGACGAAAACGGTAATGATTATATTGATTTTTTCTGTGGTGCAGGTGCAGTAAACTACGGTCATAATAACGAATATATAAAGAGCAAATTGGTTGACTATCTTGCAACAGACGGAATTATTCACGCACTGGATATGTACACAATTCCTAAGAGAGAGTTCATTGATTCTCTTGAAACCAAAATTATTGAACCGAGAGGACTTAAATATAAAATTCAGTTCACCGGTCCCACCGGCACAAACGGTGTTGAAGCTGCAATCAAGCTCGCAAGAAAGATTAAAGGCAGAAGAAATATTTTTGCATTTATGGGCTGCTTTCACGGTATGACCTTGGGAGCGTTGTCGCTGACCTCGGAAATGTATGCAAGAAATGCCGCAGGAGCAACATTTGTTGATTGCACACACATTCCCGCACCTTATATGTTTGAGGGACTTGACGTTATTAAATATATGCAAACTCTTATTGATGACGACCATTCGGGTGTTGAGAAGCCTGCGGCTCTTATTATGGAAACCGTACAGGCTGAGGGTGGTATCAGAGTGTTTGATACTCAATTCCTGCGTGACGTAAGAGAGTTTTGTACAAAAAATGACATAATTATGATTGTGGATGACATTCAGGTCGGCTGCTGCCGCACAGGTTCGTTCTTCTCGTTTGAACGTGCGGGAATCGATCCTGATATGGTAATTATGTCAAAGTCTATTGGCGGTGTGGGTATGCCGCTTGCCATTGTGCTTCTTAAAGAGGAGCTTGACGATTGGAAGCCGGGCGAGCATAACGGTACATTCAGAGGTAATCAGCTTTCGCTTATTGCAGGAGCTGCATCGTTTGATTATTTGCTTGAACACAATGTTGAAGCCGAAACACTCCGCAAAGGCGACATTGTAAAGAGCTTTATCGAAAAAGAGATACTCTCGCTTGATTCAAGACTTCAGCTCAGGGGAATCGGTCTTATTTGGGGCATTGATTTCAGCGGCGTTAATTCCGACCTTTCCGAAGCAGTTGTTGAAAAATGCTTTGAAAACAAGCTCATCTGCGAATGTGCCGGACGTGAAGGCTCTGTGGTTAAGATTATGCCGCCGCTCGTGATTGAGGACGAGCTTCTTATGAAGGGCTTGGAGATTTTGAAATCTTCGGTTGCCGAAGCACTTAATAAATAATAAATCAAAAACCGATTATCGCATTTGTTTGATAATCGGTTTTGTTTCTATAGGCTCAATGTCAATAGTTGGGGTAAATCCGAAAATGAATAGATAAATTACAAG
>CAZYGJ010000002.1:0-237506 GCA_964646975.1 uncultured Ruminococcus sp. | reverse complement strand
CAGACGGATATTGCTCGCTTGTACAATCTGTATCAATATCATCAACTTTGTTTGAAACATTTTCTTTTGTAGAAAGCAAATTATTCACTTCCTTTGCTGCTTTTTCAGCAGCTTCCTGTGCTTCTGCTGCACTCGTAGCGTTTGCTTTGATAATTTCTCTCATTTCAACAAGTTCAAGGAACTCGTTGGACGAAGCCACTGCCGTGCCAGCTGGAGCTTCTTCAACTTGAACATAGAAAGTGACAGTAGACAAAATCTCATTGTTTTTACCAACGAGCATAATGTCTGTCTTTACATCGCCTTTTACGGCAAGCATTTGCGATGTCAGTTCAGCCGTTACTGTACCGTCTTTGTTAATCGTCGCTGGATTGTAAACTCCAGTGCCATCAGGCTTCAATGCTCTGATTTTTGCAGTCGCTCCGCTTTCTGGCGTAATCTGTACACCATTGGCAAGCATCGTCACCTTGACAAAGCGACTGCCTGTATCGCCTTGCTTTGCATAGATGTATTTGTACTTGTTTCGTCCTGATACATCAAGACTTAACGATTGAGTAAATATTGCCATATTATCACTCCTCTAATTTTTCTTCTTTTGAAATCAAAGCTTCGTAATCTGTCAGTAGCTCAAAATTCTTTCGATTGCGTATATCAGCAAGAATTTCGAGAACAATACCTTCAGCCAAAAATGCGGGCAACTTAGTATCTGCAAGAACTTCATTAAAAGCAGAGACAAACTTACCTTTTGCTGTTTCGAGTATAATACTTAGTGAAGTATTATTCATCATTTGACATTTCCTCCTTTCTTTCATTAGCAACTGTAAAAGTATAATCTTTCCCCGATGTATCAGCTGAATGAGATTTGTTTTCTTCCAACGTTGTTGCCTGACTGATTTTATAAACAAACTCGTTCATAATAAACCTCCTTACCAAGCCGCTTTTTGCAAAATGCCGTTCTTAAATGTGAGACTAAAACTTCTGTATGAGAAAGAACCATCACTGTTGATTTGCGTTAAGTAATAGCCGCTGAACGTATCAGAAATACTACCTCCATCAAACCCCCAATTTGACAAAATTGCATCATAAATACTATATTTGTTCAAGTCTATATCGCACCCAGCGTGTAGTCTACCTGCTTCATAACTTCCTAAAGCCGTTTTAGTATAAGTCCACTTTGTTGTGTAAGCATCATCTGTACTGTTATCTCTTGTAGCCCAAGTCATATAATTGCCATCTGTTTCGAGATTAAATCCGAGAGAGCGGATATTATTATTCTCGCTCCAATGATTAGTGCCAATAATGCCAACTAACTTATCTTTGTAATAGTATTTGTGTCCATTCGAGTTAAGCGACATAAGTTTTTTGCCAGAATAGTCGTAAATATTTAACGACGCATCTTCAAATTGTATGTAATTTGAAATGCTGTTCCAAGCTATACGAACGGAAGATGCGTTCTGCGTAATTTTAGTGCCAAATTCTGATGCATTAACTTTTTTGCTCACTTCAAGATTAATTTCACTTGCAGTCTGAGTGATAGCACTATTCATTTCAGATGTAGTTGAATATTCATTTAACAGTTCTGTTATTGAGCTAAACATTTGTTCATCAGCAACTTTAAATTCTTGTTGAATACTTGCTGATTTGTTTTCTATAGTTTCAATTACTGAGTTTTTATACTCAGTAGATAGAGATGAAGCTTGTATACTGTCTGCTTCAATTAGTGAGCCTCTGATAACTATTGCATTTATCACATTCGTAATAAACTCGTCGTCAAATGTCAACGCAGTAGTATACGGACCATCTATGCCTGTTGATGACTTGCCGAAACCGTTAACGTTCCATCTCCAAACCACCTGTGCTTGTGCAGGGTCTTCTGCATCCATTAAAAAGATTTCCGAGCCGTTCGAGAATACATAGCCGCAAAATGCACCCGTAAGCATAGCTGTTGCCATCGCAATCCTTGTGTCATAGTCAGTCTGCATCTTTTCTGTCGTTTCCTCGAACGAAGATACAGCGTTCTTAATCGATGTTGAAATCGTATCTGGAACACAAGAAAGTGTAACAATATTTCTGTCTTGCTCATCTGGATATTCCTTGTACTCAACAATCTGATGTTCAACACGGATGCCTCTGTCAACGTCTATGAGCGTAACCTTTTTGTGCATCTTAAAATCAAGAAATGAATACTCATCGCTTTGCTTTGCAAGGTCATTTACGCTACATTCATACGACCTAACTGGATAGGAGAGAGTCGCCAACTTTTCCTTTGCATCTTCATACAGATTTTCTGGAATGGTATATCTCTCGTCGCTCCAGTATGCACATACAACCTTATCGACATAAGACTTGTTTTCTACATACTGCAAACCATATCGTTTTCCGTCAACAACGGCTTCTTCCAAGGTCATTCCTTCCTTTCCATAGGCATACAACCTTGTGGCAAAGTCGGTTGTCTCACCTTTGAACGACAAACTCTTGAGATTTAGCTCGTTTGTCAGATACTCACCAGTAGATTGCATTGCCGTTTGAGAAACGACCGTCAGCCTTTTCTGTATGAAATCCCACATAAAATAGACATCGTAGGTATTCATACACTGGTAAATAACATCGTAATCGGTGCAGAAATCGAACTCAATCGTTCTCCTAATGGAAGAAACGCCAGCACCGAGAACCGTCCAACCTTCTGGCAGATGGCTTTTCAAAACTTCTTGAAGTGACCTCGTCTCACTGCGATAGCTGGAGTAAATCGTGCCTTTCAGACTGTCAAAATTCAGCTCGCAGTCGATTTTGTCGTCGTCGATTTTTTTAATCAGCCATTCATTACCATTGGCAACCACTCTTGCTTCTTCATAGAGCAGAGGGTACAGCTCGTGATGAACATCAAGGCTGAATGTCATCTCGTCGCATCCGTCGAGCTTATGCGTTACCGAAAAATCTTCGTAATCATCAAGAGGAACGGGCGTTCCTGTTGCATCGTAAAACACAATCATCTGTCAGTTTCTCCTTATCTGTAAATCGGGTAATATCTAAGCTCTACCGCAATGTCTCCATCGGCTTCAATGTCGATTTCATTGTAGCCAGCTTTCAACTTCGGAAACTCCGTCATATCGGTGTCCGCAAACTTGTTTGAAGTAACACCATTCACAGTCTCTGTAACGGTTTTCTTGTAGCTGTCGATAACAATCTCTCCGCTGATGTTTCCAATCGTGATACCAAACACTTTAACGCTTGCTGCAGATGTGCTGATTTTCAAAACCGCTGGTGTCTTGTAGTTGCCATCAACGAACACGCTGCCGCTTTTTTTGAGCGTTCTTGTCTCCAATGGTCCGTGTCTGTAGCCCTCAAGCGTGAACTTTACTTGTAAAATCCACGGTGCTTTTTGTATTGGCGTAGACGAATTTTGAAAGTAGCAAGCATAAGTGAACCCGTCATTCAGCAGAACTTCTGCACTTTCGTGCAGAAGTTCTGTAAACTCTGAGATATTCTGTTCAATTTCGTGCATCGTTTCGCCCTCAAAATCAATCGTGAGTTCGATGCTTCTCACACCAAGCGAATATTTGATTTTTATTGGTATCATCGAAGCAGCAGTAACGATATATCCGTTTTCATAGCTGCACGGTCCAATTTCATATTCCAGTAGATGAGCTTTGTAAACACCGAACGATGCTCCGTTTATTCTCGGAATTATTCCAGTCATCACTTATCCTCCCATTCAAGTTCTTTTGCTACATACGGTGTCAAGATACGAGCTGTCTTTTTACCGTCAACATAAATATTATTCTCGATATACTTTGGATTGCCACTGCCATTGACTTCATCATCGCTTGTGATTTCAACAGTTCCACTTGTATAAGATTCACTTGCTTTACTTGCACTGATAGCAGTCCCAACCTGTGATGCTTTCACATCAACAGCACTTTGCATTTTCGCTACGATGCCGTCGTAATCTGGCATATCAGGTTCATCAAGCGAAAAATCAACATTATTGATTTCTTCAGCCATAGCCTTGGCGGCATCTACGGCTACATCAGCATTTTCTTCAATACCTTCAGCAAGACCTAAAGCTAAGTTCTTACCAATCATATCTCTAAATACTCTCGATGGAGAGTTGATGCCAAAGAAGCTCTTAATACCACCCAGTATACTCTCGCCAAAACCTTTAATCTTGTCAATTACCCACTGAGTTGCATTGCTTATGCCATTCCATATGCCTTCAACAAGATTTTTACCGACCTCTGCAATATTCCCGATTGCCTCGGTTATTTTCTCAGGTATCTGCGTAAAAAAGTCTTTGATGTTTGTTATTAGCGAATCCCATTTATCTTTGATGCCTTCCCAAATCTTTGAAATCCATTCTTTAGCAGCATCTTTGAACTTTGTCCACAATTCTTTTATGCTGTTTGCGAGACTTATAACAAGCTCTACTAATTTTTCGACTATCATTACAAATATCTGCGGCAAACATTTAACGAGTTCTACGTGAATAAGAATGATAGCTTCGATTAGCTGCGGTAATGTTTCAATCAAACCTGTTACTATTGATTCGATTAAAGTCGGTAAAATCTCAATTATTTTTACAATAATGTCTGGCAGAGCTTGTACGATAGCAATAACTAAATTCAAAACACCTTCAATTAGCATTGGGATGCACTCGATAATAGCCGTAATAATAGACTCAATTAGTGTAGGTAGAATATCGATAATTGCTTTGATTATTTCAGGTAAATATTCAACTAGTGCAAGAATAATATCGAGTATGCAAACCAAGAAATCAGGTATGCAAGCGACTATTCCGTTAATAATTGACTCAATTAGCTCTGGTAAAGCCTCTACAATCTGCTCGATTATTTCAGGTAAAGCTTCAACAATCGCAAGGACGAGTTGTAACACGCACTCAATAAGCATCGGAATAAGTTCTAATATACCGCTGATAATTGACTCGATTAACTCAGGCAAAGCCTCTACAATCTGCTCAATTATTTCAGGTAAAGCTTCACAGATAGCAAATATAATCTGAATTACTGCATCTATCAACTGTGGCACAAGTTCCATCAAGGCATCAACGAGTAACTCAATCAACTCTGGCAAATACTCCACCAACGCAGATACCAGTTCAGGCAGTGCTTCTACAATGGCAATGATAAGTTCTCCTACACACTCTATTATCATTGGAAGAGCTTCCATCAAACTTCCCACTAACTCATCTATCAGCTGGGTTATTGCTTCCATCAGCGTAGGCAATGCGTCCAGAATTCCCTGAACGAGTGCAGTCAGCAAAGTAATACCAGCTTTCACAAGCTGCGGCACATACTCAATTATCTTGCTAACAAGACCTGTAAGTCCCGAAACAATCGTATTGATTATGTCTTCAGAGTTCGCCGCAAGTCCTTCACATAGGGCAATAATTAGCTCTCCACCGAGTTCAACAAGGTCTGTTGTGATGCTTAAAAAGCCATCAATGAGCGTAGATATTAAACTTGATGCTGCACTTGCTATCTGCCCAGCAGAACCAGCTAATCCTTGAACGAGCGACGAAACAATTTGAACGGCACATTCCACAAACACTGGAACATACTCGACAATCTTGTTTACGGCTTGTGCGAGTACATCGCCGAGTGCGTCCGCAAGACCTTCAAAACCGCCACTGCTGAAAGCCTGACTTAGCTGTTGCACGAGACCAGTCGCAAAGTCAACACCTTCTGCCAACGGCGTCCTAAGCTCGTCATAGATTGCTATTCCAAGGTTCTTTGCTGCGTTTGACAACAGGGTTAGCTTGCTTTCAAAAGTTTCGTATCTTTGCGATGCTTCTTTAGTGAGAGCTGTGTTTTCTTCCCACGCTGTACTTGCAATGTCGAGCGACTCAGCCATAAGGTCACTCGCACCAGCCGCACGAAGTAGCGAGTCTCTGACAACAACGGTGTCCATTGCAGACAGCTCGGTTATTTCGCCAAGTTCGGCTATAACGCCGATTGCAGATTTTCCGCTGCTTTCAGCATCGCTAAGTCCTGACAGGAACGCCATAAGAGCTTTTGTAGCATCTTCTTCAAACGACTTTTTGAACTGGTTGGATGTCATACCAGCAACACCAGCCAAAGCATCTAACGCATCGCCGCCCTGCTCACAAGCAAGTTGCATCATGGACAGGGTTCTCGACATTGCAGAACCACCAGCTTCTGCGTTCAAACCGACAGATGACAACGCACCCGAAAGAGCCATAATCTGGTCTTCTGTCATACCGACCTGTTTGCCAGTACCAGCAAGTCGCAAAGACATATCTACGATTTCGGACTCTGTTGTGGCGAGGTTGTTGCCAAGAGCAACAATCGTGGAGCCGAGTCGGTCAAAATCATCCTGCGACATTCCTGTAATGTTCGCCAATCGTGCGAGCGATGTTGCAGCCTCGTCTGCCGACATATTGGTTGCAACGCCGAGGTTTACCATCGTCTCCGTGAAGCCGAGTATACTCTCGGTTTTAATGCCAAGCTGTCCAGCAGCTTCTGCTACAGCTGCTATATCCGCAGCGGCAGACGGTATGCTTTCCGACATAGCAAGAATACCACTTCTCAAAGAAGCAAGTTCCTCTTCGGTCGCATCTACCGTCTTTTTGACTCCAGCAAACGCACTTTCAAATTCGCTACCATAGTTGATAACGGCTGTTCCTCCAGCAACTAATGCTGCACTGACAGCTGCTATCGCTGTTCCTATTCCTTTTGTGATTGTTGAGCTTAATTTAGCAAGCCCGTCTTTTAGACCTGATTGGTCAAGCTCGGTATCGATAATAACAGAGCCGTCAGCCATATAATCCACCTTCCTTTTTGTGAACTACACGGCTCAACGGCTCAAAAGTGCGTATATAACACCTTACGAAGTAAGGTATTTATTCTATTTGTTTCTATTCTTTTATATTATATTCTATTGCGAAAGATTTTCCGAGGACTGTCACACGGACAATCCTCGGATTTATTCTTTTTTGTCACAAAACTGCTGTTCTCCATTCTCTATAACAAGCTCGAACTCCATTTTGCAGCCTCTTGTGCATTTTAGGAATACACCGTGGCACTCTGCGTCGTTCTCATAGATTGAGTGTTTCGCACCACAATGAGGGCATACAATCCACTTTCTCTCTGTGGCTACTTTTTTCATACAAAACCTCCTCCGAACGCAGCACCAGCCATAACAACTTTATCCTCAAAGGTATAACTCTGGGGTAATGCGTAGATGCTTTTCATCCTTGCGATGCGTTCTCGTTCTTTCTTATTTTCGATTTTTCCAAGGTCAACAGCACGATACCCCATAATCTCAACAATCTTGTTGTGGTCCTCAAGACTTCTGAACAAAGCTTGAAACTTCCACCAGTGCATATACTCAATCTCGTTGAGGTCGATGTGATACTGGGACATAAAAGCTCCGAAAATGTACGGAGCGTCATACTCATAGTTATATATCATCTTGGGTTTCAGCTCTACATTACCGTTTTTCTTGCGTTTCTGAGCTGTCTTTGGCTCTTCTCCGCATCGGTACAGATAAAGGATAGCATCAATCGCTTCTTCGAGATTTCTCGGTACTTCCTCTGTAAAGAACAAGCTGACTGCTTCTTCGACTTTCTCTTTTGCTGGCATATCGCTCGACAGAATTTTCTCCAAAATGATACAGGTGCGAAAATCACTATCAATAAAGAACGATTTGCCCTCCACCAAAGCGGTTTCGGGCAAGTCGTCCAGTAAAATATTACAGGTCAATTACTGCTCTTGGCGGCGGCTCGACGCTGCTGCCTGTTCGAGTATTTGGCAAAGACATTCTTCGAGTTAATGATGTCATCCTTCTGCTCACGCACCATAAGCAGGAACTTTTCATAGGCATCATAGCATACGGAAACATTCGACTTTTCGGTGCAGATGGCAATGCCAGCACCTTCGCCGAATACTCCGTCGAAGAATTTCTTAATCATTGCACACTGCGCTCTGATGATGTCAGACGCTTTGCCAGCTTTAGGAATAGTCTTTTCATCCTCTTCCATCGCACCGACTGCGTTTTCAAAGAGTTCGGAGCAGTCTGCGTCTCTGACGTCGAACTCATACTCTGCGCCGTTGTACTCAAACTTGGTTTTGATTTCTTGGCTCATTTGCTCATTCTCCTTTCAAATCATTCACCAGCAGGGGTGAATTTCTTGGTAGCACGGTCGAAAGTACCGACAACAACATCGCCGACAGCTTTCATTGTGCCAGTGTAAATCATAGCGTCCGTACCGTCGCCCTTATTGCTCGGAATGATAGCGTAGGTGCGCTTAAACGCTTTATAAGTTCCAGCACTTTCTGTTTCCTCCCAGCAGTTGACGGACACGATGTCACGGTGAGTGTCGGTGCCGACAAGCTCGTTATCCGTGATTTCGATGATTTCTTCAACTACAGGTTCTCCAGTGATTACATCACAGCTGTAAGAAATGCTCGGAGAATAACCGATAACATCAGTCTTTTCAGTCTTGTAGTTGATATACTTACGAGTATACTCTTTCGGGTTCTTCGCTTCAGGGAAAGTCGTGAAGCCTTCGCCGATGAGCTCGAACGATTTAGAGCCGCCTGTTCCGCACTCCATATAGGACTCCCACTGGTAACGAAGAACAAGCTCATTGGTAGCAGTAGCCATAGTTAATTCCTCCTAACTTTGTATTCAAGCGAAAATAACGCTTGATAGTCTTCTGTGCCGTCATCATATCTGGCGGCAACGGACGGTGTTGATGTAGCTTCAATATATGTCGGCTTTCGTGCATCGTCGATATACGGCAAATTGACGAAGCATCCTTCGTCATCTTTGGCTGTGAGCCACTCCGTTAAATCATTCAGGCACGCAATCGCATCCAGCCTTGAAGCTGTATCTTCACCACTGACTCTCATATAGACTGCGAAGCCCCACACTCCAATATAAGAGCCGTTGATATAGACCTTTTTCTTCTGTGCCGAAGCGAGTTGCTGAAGCATCAGGCTTGGCACATTTTTCCCAAGGTCCTCAATCAAAAAAGCAGCTGGCTTATCTTCCCAGCTGTTCAAATGGTCTCTCATCGCTTTCTCGATGAGAACGCTGTCGCTTAAAAACACTCTTGGCATAGCATCATCCTTTCATAATCTTGTCCACACCCTTAATCCAGTCATCTTTTTTAGCAGCTTTAGCTTTTTCAAACCATTGAGCACACGCTTGCGGATGCTTATCTTTGGAGAAATTAAAGCCGAAACCGTAATACATACACTGAGCATAAGGTGCGTTGTACACTACTTTTCCGCTACCGAGCACGGTTCCCGTCTGACCGCTGTTCATCAGGTTGCCCGTTCTCATCGGAACATAGGGGGCACTGTCTTTCAAGACTTCGTTATCGAGGAATTTCTGAGCCGCCGAGTATTTCTTATTAAATCTTCCGATGCAAGCTTGAGTATTGATTTTGACTCTATAACCTTTGCTCATCGTCCGTCCACCTCGAAATGCCACATTCTTTTTGAGCCTGTATGCTTTCGGTTGTAACCTACGATACGGAGACGAGTATTGCCGCCGACCTTTTTGAAGTAGTCAGTGCCTTTGTCGCTCAAAGTCCAATACCCATCTTTGTCATCAGTTTTCAGCCATTCTTCATAAGGCAGATAGGCTCTCTTGGTGCCAGAACTTGAAACAGCGGTTGTATTTGCATCGAAGATATAGAGCCGTGCACTGTCGTTTGCTTTCTTGCCCTGAATGTTGAGGTCAGCACCTTCGTTCAATGGGCAACAACAATGCTCAAGCACGGTTTCCTGAAAAGTCGCTTCGTCGTCAACTTCCCCGATGTAGTTATAAAGCACAACAGTGTCGTTAATCATTCTACCTCTTGCCATTAGGGCACCTCCGAGCATACGCCCAGCGAGCCATCAAGCCAAGTCGTCTGAGCAACATCAGCGTCAACTGTGACACAGGAATACCATTGTAAATCATAACAGCCTCCTGACGGGCACTTCCGTCAGAAATTGAGTAATCGCCGAGACTCTCGCTTCCTCCTGCGTAGGACACCTCAGAGAAGCCTACGACGGCATCAACTCCACCTTGCTTATACAGCAATTCGACCTGATAGGCTACCGCTTTCTTGAAAGTTTCGTCTATCAGGTCTTCTGCTTCAGGTTTAACGATGCAAATACCGTAAACCACGTCTGAGGCTATATCAGCGAGACGGTCGAACTCGTCTTCGGGAATTGGAACTCCGTGAAACTTGTCGTCATAAAACGCCTTGTCAATATAAGCCATAGACCGTACCTCCGTTTATTCTGCGTGTTCCTTGGCGATGTGCTTTTCAAGATTTGCCGCCGTCTTGTACTCTTTGCCACAATGCGGACAGGCGAACTCTTCGGCATCGCTTACATCTTTACCATCGTCAGTCACAACATCTTCGGAAGGGGCAACAACAGTTGCCTCCTCACCGTCAACGATATAGCCGTTCTTGCGGTAGCTTTCGATGAAGCAGTCAGGCACATATTTGGTCGCTTCGCCTTTTCTCATCAATACCATACCAGCACCTCCTAATTAACCGAGCGAAATAATCTGTGCAATCGGAATAGTCTTGTGTGCAAGATACTCCTTACCAGACGCAGACTGAGAATTTACAATTTCCCAGTTCTTGCCGTTCTCAAGTTCAGCATCGGTCGGAGAGAGGGAAGACATCTCTGTCATAGTGAAGCTGATACCGTAAGGTGCGAAGCACTTACGCTGACGGCTATATAGAGTGTCCTGGCCGCCGTTCTTTGCAGGGTCACGGTCGGTTTCATAAGATACTTTCGCACCACAGTCAGTGTACTCGATAGCACCATCGCCGAGAACATAGGTGATATATGCAGTTTTGTCGCCATCAACAGTCTTGGTAGGCATAGTGTCGTCAATAAGAACAACTCTGCCGTTAAGCGTAGCGAGACTGAGGTCACGCTCAATGCCCTGAGAGTCGGTGTGCTTCATATAGGCAAGAAGCTTGAGGTTCTCAAGGTTGGTCGCAACGACAGAGTGCATAATGGCAAGACTGAACTTGCCCTTATTATCGCCGCAAGCCTTCTGAATGGCGGTGTTGAGCGTAGTGCCGCTCATACAGCCAGCTCCGATGTCTGCGGTTGCAGGGTTTGCTGTAACATCAGTGGTATGGGCTTCAACGAACTTGGCACCCTCGCTATCAGTCATAGCGAAAATACCCTTGAGGATGTGCACGATAGTCGCTTGGTCGATTTCGTTCCAGTATTCGCTAATCTGTTCAGCGACATTCTCGATGAAATCCTGACCGCCAGTGATGTCGTAGCTGAAGTCGTTTTCTGTCCAAGCAGCTGCACGACCGACAACAACACGGCTGTGTTTGAAAGTCACAGTGCTACCAGCGGTGATGTTGGTAGAACCGTCATAGTTAAGCGGCGTAGTGCTGTTGATAAGACCCTTGAGCGTAGTGGTAAGATAGTTACCACCGTCTTGGTCTGCCATAGCAGTTGCGAGGTCAGGACGAGGTCTGATTGCACGAGAGCGAATAAGCTCTGTGCGGTTCGGGTTGGGGATGCGGTCAATATAGCCCTTGAACACATCTCCGTTGAAGATTTTGTTATCAAAAATTGATACATTAGCCATAGTAGATAAACTCCTTTTCTTTAATCAAATTTAATTTCTGCGTTCGGGTTTTCGTTCTTGCGTCTCATCAACTCAGCGAGGCTCGGTTTTGCCATCGGCTGCTGTTGAGGTGCAGAACTTGAGAACTGCGGTTTCTGCTGTTCGAGAGCAGGGGGAGTTTCAGGCGTTGCTGGTGCTTCGACTACGAACGCCGCCTCATAGTCTTTGTTCGCTCTGAGCTTTTCCATAAACTCCTTACCACCGATGAAAGTGCCGTCCTCATACGGGAATTTGCGTTTGACGAACTCTGCCTTGATGCCATCGGCAGCAGCCTTGGAAGAAAACTTGTAATTTCTGAGGAAAAGTTCCTCATTGAAAGCTCTCTCTTGGTCTGCAAGTCTCTTGTTAAGAGCAGCGGTGTCGTCGTTGTACTTTGTTTCCCAGTTGGCAGCAGATTGTTTGATACTATCAATGTCCATGTCCTTGTAGGACTGGATAGTTGCATTGGCATCGGCGAGCTGTGTTCTCAATCCAGCAAGCTCGGTTTCTTTTGCATCGAACTTTTCCTTCGATACATAGCCTCCGTCTGCGAGATTGACAATCTTGATAGCCTTGTCAGCACCCAGCTTCTCGACGAGCTGGTCGAAGCTAAGTGTGACAGCCGTGCCGTCTTCGTTTGTGCCAAACAGGTTCTTGAGATACTCGTACATAATGGGTTTCCTTTCTTTCGCTGATTTAATTTTATCGCCAGTTCACTCTGGCATCTGCTATCCAGCTATATATCCCTGCTGGAGAGGGAAATTTGCGGTGCTGTTTATATGCCTCGCACCTCGGCAATGCAAGATAAGGCACTTGCAAGCCATTAAAAAAGCGAGCCGTCTGAACGGTCCGCCGCTTTAATCTCTCTTAGAAACAGGCTCTTTGCTTGTTCATTGTCGTATCTGTCGCCGTAGTATCTGACATATTTCTGACCGTTCATCTTGAAAACAAAACGGTCTGTGTCGTAACCAGCCGACATCCTCCTAAGTAAAACCACTTTTTGAAGCGTTCATAACATCACTCCTTTAATGCCTTACGATTTGCCCACACAGCTTTGCCACTAACGCTTCTGTTCCAACCGCCAGTCCACCCTCTTTCGTTTAATCGTGTTCTGCCAGTCTCATCGATAAAGCGTTGCAGGGCGGCTTCTCTGTTTTTCAACTTCACGGATGCTCGCTGGAACTCTTTGTACAGTTCATCTTTCAAGTCATCGTTCTCAGCCGCTTCCATACCAGCGTTAATGGTCGAACACTCTTTCTTTGCGTTTCTGACTTGTCGTTCGTAATACCTCTGCTTTTGCTGAAGCTCATAGTCTTCATCGTTGTTTCTGCCAACATCTGCTGAAGGGTCTGGGCTGAACGACCTTGTGGATAGACCTTCAAAGAACGGATAAAACGAGTGGTAACAGTTCCAGCCGCACAATCCTTCTCCTGTTCCATAGCCTGTTTCTGCGTAAAAATCACCGTAGGTCTTGTGATGACCTTTCAAACAAAACACTCTGCCTTGCCACTCTGCGTGAGAGGGTCGAGCACCTGAGTGACTGCTTGTTTCCACGAGCTCGCATCCCATTTCATCAGCACGGGCAAGGGAGAGCTTCGCAACAGACTGATTAACTCCAGTTGTTACTGCTCTTCTGACAGCTGCTTCAACGCTGGTGCTTGCTCCGCTCGGATAGACTATCTTTTCAATGCCAGTTGAAGCAATCTCTTTTATAGCTCTTTTTATCGCTGTGTTTGGGTCAAATGCTCCTGATAGGATTTGTATATATGCTCTGTCTAAAATGCTGTTAAAAGCAACTGTAGACATCTGTGCCGTCGTTTTTGTAAAGTTTCCGATAAGTCCGAGCGTTGTATCTGTGCCTTGAAGCAACAATGCCGCCAATGCTGGCGATTTGCTTACAGCTAACGGCTGAAGACCAGCAGCTCTGTAAATAGCATCATCAAAGGCGAGCGATTTAGCTCCAGCTTGAGACATAATCTTGCTGATTTCCTTTTTCGACTTTCCAGATGCTTCCGCAAGAAGCTTGTTGACATCGTTCTGAAAATAGCCAAATTCTTTTGCTTTCTTCAGTTGCCATTTTGCAGTCTCTGTCAGATAGCCGTTTTTTGCTATTCTTCTGGCGATGTCTTCTGCTATGTCCTGCTCAACCTTGCTGTATATTTCTACAACAGGGTCTGCGGCACTTGCTAAATACTCAGGTCGTAGCATTGAATATCGCCTCCTAACTTAACAATGCTTTGCGTTAAAACGCTCACAGTCGCCGTGAAACTTGCGGCATTTTCTTCCATATCTATCTCTGTGTTTCCACCACAAGACTGCGTTTCTACAAGCATAATCAAAGCGGTTCTTATACCACTCATCTCCAGCATCTTCAAACTGCTTGCGTATTTCTTCTCTCTTGCTCCAAAAAGCAACAAAGCTGTCGTAGACAAAGAGATGCTGAATGAAAATTCTGATAAAGCGTATTACCATCATTTTTCACTGTCCTCCTTATTTTCTTTTTCTGCTTCGGCATCTTCTGGAGCGTTTTCATCTTCTTCAGGTTCTTTGTTGAAATCAAGCAAATCCTCGTCAGACATACCTCCAAGTTCTCCGAGCTTCTGTTTTGCAGTTGCCTCGTCCTCTCCGTACCACTTCATACGGTATTCATAAGGCAGCATCAGACCTTGAGCAACTTCCTGCTGGTCTCTGATGCGTTCAGTTTCGGCATCGACGATTACGCTGTCATCCCAAGTGAACTTCGTCTCATATTTTCCATCAGGGCAAAGCTCATATAGGACAGCGAGGCAGTACATCGCATAGGCAAGGTCCTCCAGAGCAGACTCAAGCGACTTCTGAATATCGGTAATGGTCGCATACGAGCGTTGCTTCATAATCTTGATTTCCGTAGCGGTCTTCACAACATCTACAGGGTCGGAAATCGTGCCACGAGACAGGCAACAGGCATCTTCAATCTGCATAAGTAGTCTGTTCAGACCAGACATATAGTTGCCGTCTCTAAGTGTCGGAGACCAAGCTTTTAGCAAGCTGTCACCGTTCGTAGTTGCGGCATCGAGGTTGTTTGTTCTGTACAGTCTTTCTTTGCCTTCAGGAAGCAACGGCTCTCCGTTGATGTGCCTGAACGCATCCTCTGAAGCATCGATAGCAAGCTCGCCGCCTTCGTATTCCCACATCAGGCGTTGGAACTGCCTATCAGCCTCTTTGATAAGACCAATCGCTCTGGCATACACCGAAACTCCGAGAGGCGAACGCATATCCACTACATTGCCAAGCGGAATTTTGAAGTAAGCGAACAACGGAGCTTCGATGTTTTCAAGCACCGTTACAGGCTGAATTTCTGCCCATTCCGTTACATCGGTCAAATCGCACTCTTTACCGAGTGCATCATCAACAGCAGAGACATACGCTTTGTTCGTAATCGTATAAGTCGTACCATTCAGCTCGTGCTTTTCCAGTCTGCTGTAGACTTTCTTGCCCTCCCAGTGACGATAAATGAAGTACGCCGCTGTAATCTTCTGAGCGTTATTGAACGCCACGGGATAAAAAGCATTAGCGTGAACAATCTCTGTTGTGATGCCGTCGTTGTAGATGTACGGCTTGAATACGATACCGCCACCAGCACAGGCATACTCCGTGTTCGGGCGAATATCCTTTACAACGGCTTCAAACTGCTCTGCGAGAAAATCAGCCATCGGAGAACCTGTAATGTTGACCTCCATCTCAAGCGTGACTTGCCTTGCTATCTCGGAGGCGATGATAGCTGGAAGACCTAGGGATTGAGCGTTGCTGTCACCGAGCCACGGTGAGTTTCCACCGAACATTTCAAACCAAAGGTCGATAGCATCCATCATTTTATTTGATGTAATGCTTGTATTTTGTGCTATTTCAGCAATGCTTTTCATAAAACCATTGGTGAACATTCCTTTTATCCCCCTTGCAAAATTCTTTATAAAATCAAACGCCATTCGTACATCCCTACCTTTCTGCAATAAATCGAGCACCTTCACGCTCAATGGTGTACTCAAAAGCGTTCAGCGTGCCAACATCAGACGCATCACTTCTTGAGTCGGCGGTTTTCTTTTCAGTCCAAACAGCAGTTGTAAACGCTCTTGCGAGTGTTTCACAGTCTTCCGTTAGGAACAGTCTGTTCTGTGTCAACAGTCTTGTAGTCAAGCGTATTCTGTTGTTCACATCATCGTTTGCCGCACTTCTGACCGTTATCGGTATTCGGTACTTGTCTGCGGCATCTCGTATGCACTTGAACAGGAATACTTCTTTTGCATCGCAGTAGGCATAGTCGATCTTACCATACTGTTGCTGTATCATCTTGCAGAACTCATCAAACCTTTTGCCGAGAGCATCGGTTTCAACTTCGCCCTCATACTTGGTGGATGCAAGCACGACAGCTTTCTTGTGACCAGCGATAATAGCAGTAGCTACCATCGAAGTGCCTCTGACAGAGTTACCGATGCTTATACCGACATTAACCTGTGCAATCTGCATAACCTTGACAGCATCTCTCGGTATAACAACGGCTTCCGTCTTGTCAATAAAGCTGTTGTACACCTTATTCTGCGTGTAGCAGGAAAGAGCAACTGCATCGGCACGGTCTGGTGACTTGATACCACGGGCTTTCATATCTTTTTTACTTTCAAGCATAATCTTGCCTTGGCTGGTGATGTTGTATTTTCTCACCGAGAACTGAGCCACAAGTTCCTCGTCGTTCGGAACGCTGATTTCCTTGTTCTCCATCTCTGCTTTGACGGTCGCCCACATATAAGTAGAGATGTCCTGATAATGCTCCTCCGAGCCATCTTGAGGCGGCTTGTTTCCAAAGTTGACAGGCACAATCTCCATTCTTCTCAGGCGTTGCTCTGTTTTTACTTCTTCTAATCGGTCTGTGACGCCGCCACCAAGACCAGTGTCGTCGATGTTTACTGTTATAACGCCAGTGTACTGTGGATAGTCTTTGACGATTTGCTTATATTGCATCACAATGTCGCCCACGGTAGTCATCAGGCTTTGACCGTGGCGAATTACGGGAATTTCTATCTTTCCTCCGATATTGCTGGCGATAATCGTCTCGTCATCTCCGTAACGGGCTACGTCAACTCCAAGCGATACTCGGTTTATTTTCTCTATTTCCAGCTCGTTTAGTGTTGTTTGCTCGATGAGGGAGAGAGGGATAAACGTATCATCTTCCTGTGCTGGAAAGTCGCCATAAACACGCACTTTTACAACATTGCTGTGTTCTCCGTACTTGCGAATGAACGAAGCGATATTCTCTTTGTTTGTTCTGGTGCTGTCCAGGGACGAAACTCTGTGGCACTTATACATTCCTCTGTCTCTGTTGTGGCTATCGTAGAACGTGCCAGTTGTTCGTGTCGGGTTGGCACACATCAAAAGCTTGTTGTTCTTGCCAGACAATGTAGCAAGCACGGCTTCCATAATGTCATCTTCGACACCTGAAGCCTCGTCAACAATAATCAGCATATTCTCTTCGTGGAAACCTTGCATATTTTCAGGCTCGGATGCTGTTTTTGCTACGGCAAACCACCGCTTCTCGTAGCCTTTCATATAAACATAAGTCTTGGTCCAAGTCAGAATTTTCTTCAGGAGAGGGCTTCTCGACCTCCACTTTTCAACCTCAGACCATAAAATATCGTTCAACTGCTGTCTTGTCGGTGCAGTTGCGATGACCTTCGGAAATCTGAAGCAGGACAAAAACCACAGCAATGTTACTGCTTCGACACCAGTCTTTCCAACACCGTGCCCAGAACGCACCGATACTTTTGGACTGTTGCCTATATCCATCAGCACTGCTTCTTGCCACGGGTCAGGAGTAAATGAACAAACCTCTTTGGCAAACAGCACTGGATTTTTCTGATAAATCGGTAGGCGGTTAGCAAAAAACTCACGCCTTTTCTGTTGTGCTGTCTTCGCCATTGTCTTTTACTCCTCGTATATAATCTCCAGTCCGCAAGCAAGAGCTGCTTCGTGTTCGAAGCGACAGCTTCTTGCGTCCTGCCATCCTTTGCAGAAATAAGCTGCGTCACATAGGCTCATATTTTCAAGAGATTTTCCAAGGAAACATAACTGAACTTGGACAACTCCTCGTTTTTCCATATTCTCTTTGTTGTACCATTCGTCAGTAAAGAGCGTGTTTACAATCTCATATCCCTTTTCTTTGAGGACTGCGATTGCTTTTTCTCTCGAAGCTTTTATCTCTTCTTCGGTTCTGCCAGCCATAGGCTGCGATAACATAGCTTTCATTGCTTTTCCTCCTCATCATCTTCTATGACAACATCGGGTATTGCGTTTACCCAGTCGTCAACAGCATTGTTGCTTCCTTCCTGTTTACCGACCTCATTCTCAAACCGCTTCTTATCAAGCTGCTGGTCTGGCGTTTCTCCTGCCATCTCAACAATGAATTGCATCGCTTTGACATCTCCAGTCATCGCTTGCGTAAACGCTCTCGCAAACAGAGCAACACGGTTTGTAAAATCTTCCTCATTAATGTGCATTTTCTTCAAATTATTCTCTATCGCATCGGTGGAAACCGGCAAATTCAGGATTAAACGAGCCGCTTGTTGAGCATCCCTTTTTCTGCGTCTTGCTTCTCCAGATTTTTTGCCGCCATTTCGTCCTCGTTCTCTTGCTTCTTCTTTGCTTCGGACGGGCTTTAAGTTCTCTGGAGCACCTCCCTTTTTAGCCATTTCACCACCTTCCTTTACGATAAAGTCTTTGTATAGCAAAATAACCTCATTAAGACCGCTTAGATTTGTCTTAACAAGGTTATTTGATAAAATTGTGTGCTTAAAGTTAAAAGTCTGTTATAGCTCAAATATGAGCTTTTTAGAGGCTGCTCTTACAAATCGAAGAATGAGCCTTGCTGCATAGGTTCTTGCCAGCCATTCTTCTCAAGTTCTTTCAGAGCCTTCGGGTCAGGCATCGGAACACCTTTTTCTTGGTCGATAGCACCATAGCCTCCGCTCGGTGTCGTGGTCGCCATAAAATTATCCCACGGTTTATCATCGAACATCCCTTGACGCTTCTCACCAACGCCACCACCAAGGGCCGCTTCTTCAGTCTCAATGAACTCTGCTACCGTTTTACCTTTTTTCTTGCCTTCGTATGAGTGGCAATCGCAACAGTAATCAGGAAGTTTTCCATCGAACTCACATTCATCGAGATTGAGATATTCATCTTGCTTCAGGACTTTCTCTGAGAGCATATAGTTACAAGCAAAATAGCAAGCGTCTCTGTTCTTCTTGCAATAAAGGAGAAGCGTTACTGCCTTTGCGACAAATAGCTTCTCCTTCTCATAACCTTTTCTCTTTGCATTGACATAATCATCAGCCTGTTGCAGTGCAACAATTTCTTTGGCAATAACACCATAGCAATCTTCAGCTGCGATTGTCAAAAGTCGTCTCCACAAATAGGCGTGGTATCTCCCGAACATTTCATTGGCTGCATAACCTGCGAGGCTTGGGTCGCCACGCCTAATTGCTTTCTGAAGCAGATTTGACATTTCGCTAAGCTTATGTCCGTTCTTTGTCAGTAATTCGTTGAAAGCCATCGTTTCACCTCCTTCCGTTTTTTATCGTACCGTAATCGTAGCAGGCTGAAACGCTGGCAGTCAAGCAAATTATTTCAATTTAACAGTGTGGAAACAAAGTTTTTTCATTGCCTCGCGCTGTTCCCGTCAGCTTTAGTATCAAATACCAAATCGGCAGGATGAGGTTGAAAGCTAATCCCTGACCTACGGTATAGATAATCGTGCTAATAATCGTTCCCATTACAAATCACCTCTTAACAGCAATCTTGGGGGTGTTCTTCTTTTCGTCGAACTCGTAATATCTGCCCCATTTGAGCTTCATATACTCGTTGCACTCAACAATCTTACGCATATTCTTGTTGATGTTGTCGCCGCCCTCGTTCGTATCTATACCAGCGTTCATAGCGAGATACTTCGGAATGATGATAATGCGGTTGTGCAACAATTCCTGAAGCACTTTGTCAGTGTCCTCTTTGACATCGGTTTTGATGTCCATTTTGGCTTTGTACCATTCCTTGTTGAACCAGTAGATGCCACCACATAAGCCAGCGAACTGGAACTCCTGCGTGTAACTCCACGGCTTCGCTGTGACTGTAATCGATGCAAAGCCGAGATGCAAGTCCTCAAGTATCTGAGCAATTCTGAGAAACTCCATATCAATGACATCTTTGTCTTCAATGACTGTCGTATCTTCCAGACGGTACATAATCTGCGAGATGTCATCATCAATCTGCATCACGATGTCTTCTGGAGCGTTGTCGATAATCCACTGTCGTGTCTTGGACATACAGTTTATCAGCTCATCCTCAACAGCGAGTATCTTTTTGACTCCTGCTGCTCGGTATGCTTCTTCTTCGCTCTTTCTGACTACATAAGTGCAGGAATTGAGCAAATGCTCTGTGACTATTTTGTTCGGTCGCCTGTAGCTCGGAACATAAATACCAAGCGTTTTCTCCTTACTCATTCAGCGTCACCGCCTTTTTGAGCAACTCGACCAGTTCGTCAACGCTCAAACGCTGTGCGACATCCGAATTGAACTCTCCGTCGCCGACTGATTTTCTTTCAGCTGAAGCAATGGTGTAATTCAAATCTCTTTCGTCCATCGGCACACGGTAGTAATCTCCGATGTCTTCGGCATAAGCCATCTCTTCACGAGTGACGAGCGTTTCATACATCTTTTCGCCGTGTCGAACACCGATGTTTCTGACAACTGGCGTAACATTCAGCAGCTTCGCCATAGCCTCTACCAAAGTTTTGATTGTTGCTGCTGGAGCTTTCTGCACAAACAGGTCGCCTTGCTCTCCGTGTTCAAATGCATAGAGAACGAGGTCTACAGCATCGTCGAGCGTCATCATAAAGCGTGTCATATTCTCATCTGTTATGGTTACATCATAACCGTTCAGCATCTGTTCTTTGAACACTGGAATGACCGAGCCTCTGGATGCCATTACATTTCCGTATCGGGTACGGCAGATAACCGTTCCGTTATCAACGACGCTACGGGCTTTTGCTGTAGCAATCTTCTCCATTAGTGCCTTCGTCATTCCCATAGCGTTGATAGGGTAGGCGGCTTTGTCTGTACTGAGAACTACCACCTTTTTTACTCCGTACTGAACTGCTATATCCAGTACATTGCTCGTGCCTATCACATTGGTTTTTACCGCCTCCATAGGATAGAACTCACAAGACGGAACTTGCTTCAATGCAGCGGCGTGAAAAATATAATCAGCACCGTCAATAGCTTCAACGATGCTGTTTCTGTCTCTGACATCTCCGATGTAGAACTTCAATTTGGAATTTGCGTACTTCTTACGCATATCGTCCTGCTTTTTTTCGTCTCTGGAGAGGATGCGGATTTCTTTAACGTCCGTATCAATAAACATATCGAGGACAGCATTTCCAAATGAACCTGTGCCACCTGTGATAAGAAGTGTTTTGTTTTTGAACATTTACTCACCTCCTCAATAGCCGTGTTGGTAGTAGAGTTTGATGCACCACTCTAAATGCTCACGAATTAGAGCGATAACCTTCGACTGTTCCACTTGCGTCATATTTGCATCTGATGGCAAGCATATTGCGTGACCAAAGAAATCCTCCGAGTGTGGATTTTCTGTCGTGGTTACGAAGTCACAGCCTTTCCAAAGTTTCAACGTGTGCATTGGTTTCCAGACGTGCCGAGCTTCAATATTCTCACGATTTAGCATCCCAACGATTGCTTCTGGTTTAGTATAGCAGCCATCTCCAAGATACAACACACTAAGCCAGTAGTTTGAGGTGCACCATCCAGGAACATTCATCATCTGGACTCCAAAGTCTTTGTATCTTGCGAACGCTTCCTCGTAGGTCTTGTAGATGTCTGCTTTCTTTCCAATCAGCTCATCTATCTTTTCAAGCTGAGCTACTCCGATTGCAGCCGAAACATTGCTCAGACGGTAGTTATACCCAAGCTCCGAATGTTCGTAATACAGACTATCATCTTTTGCTTGCGTTGCCAAATGCAATGCGTGTGTGAGGCTTTTATAGTCGTTAGAAACCAACATACCTCCTCCAGAGGTAGTTATAATCTTGTTTCCATTAAAACTGAATGTGCCGTATTTACCAAAGCTACCAGCGAACTTTCCGTTAAGAGTTGAACCAAGCACTTCCGTGCTGTCTTCAATCATCGGTACATTGTGTTTTTGGCAAATCTCCGACAGCTTATCAAGTGCAGCAGGAACACCATAGATGCTTGCAACCACAACCGCCTTCGGCGTGTACTTCTCGAAAGCTTTTTCAAGTGCTTCAGGTGACATACCGCAAGTCTCAGGCTCGCTGTCAACGAACACAGGTGTTGCTCCGCAGTACCTAATCGGGTTTGCACTTGCCGTAAATGTCAGGTCGGAGCAGAAAACAATGTCTCCAGCTACAACTCCGCACTCAATCAGTGCGAGGTGGATTGCCGCCGTTCCACTTGATAAAGCTACAGCACCTTTGCATCCGACATAATCGCAAATTCCAGCCTCCAGACGATGAACAAAGGGACCGAGTGGAGCTATCCAGTTGCTGTCGAAAGCTTCAGCTACATATTTTCTTTCGTTGCCCACCATCTTCGGCGATGCAAGGAATATCTTACTCATATCATTCGCTCTCCTTAATCTGGCACTTGATTTGGTCGTACCAAATGGCTCTTGCCTTGATGCTCCTTTTTGTGCCGGGGATTTTGACTTTAGCTCCGTCAATACCAAACTTTCTGATTAGTTCGTTGTAGTCGAGTTCGTTTCGGCAAACAAGTAACACATAATCGTACTTCTCGTAGCGGATAAGCTCCATATCTTTTAGCTTCCTGTCTCCGAGGTCGGTGTTATTCAATTCGATGCCGAGGTCAACATTGAGGTCTGCGGTCCAATCAGCCAACAGGTCTAAATCCCATTCGCCAGCGTGGGTGTTGGAACGAATGTTGATTGAGCGAAGTTCTACTTCCGAATATCCAATCAGCCTTTTGCAAAGCAGCTCGGTTTCTGGATTGAGCTTCATAATCACAGACAATCGCTGGTTGCCAGAAATCACATTGTCTTGCTCATCTATCAAGAAGATGCCGTAATCTCCGTCGTTTTCAAGCGAAGCTTTCAGCTCGTCGTACTTCTTTTTCGTGATTTTACGAGGATTGCCGAAGCCAGTCTTGATGTCTTTCGCTTTCATTGTTACTACTTCGATGCGTTTTTCTGTGCTCATAGGCTCATATACTTCCTTTCGCATATAATAAAACCGTCCGAGGCATCTCCTCGAACGGTCAATTTTCTATGCTATCATTTTACATCGCACTAAGATTTCTTTCAATGCAATTCACTATCGTTTATTATCAAAAACTTTTCCGAAAATTAACAGGTGGGAGAGAGGGGGAAGCAGAAACAAAGCCACCAGCTTTTGCGCTGATGGCTTCAGGGGCTGATATTTGCGAGGTTTTCAATGGCTGCTCGATGCCACCTGAACATTCGCTGCTTGTAATCGTCATATCGGCTATCGAAATCGGACTTGTTGCCGAACAGTAGAAACTGCACATCTTCCCAGTCTTCAAAGTCGAGGTATCTTGAACGGATAATCGCTCTTTCTCCAGCTTTTCCGAGATTTCTGACGAGGACCTCAATAGCCTTCCTTTCCTCGTCTCGTTCGTAAACAAGCTGTCTGATTTCATTTTCGAGGTCAACTATCCTTGCTACCGTATCTGCCATTCTATCGTACACAGGCGACGGCGACTTGGGCATATCCGAGATTACTGAGCTTCCTACCGAAGTCGCTTTTATCTGCATACGGTCGAGACGCTCTATCTCATTGTCGATTTCTTCATTTAGCGTTCTGTAGGCAGACAGACGCTTTCTCATCGCTTCAAACTTTGTTTTTTGCTTTTCATCCTCGGATTGTCCTTGGACATTACTTGGAATTTCTTTCATCGTGAGAACCTCCATCCACCTATTTGACTTTTTCGCACATAAATGATACACTTAACTTGAAGTTTGGACAGTTGCTTACCGTCTTTCGGGGGTAGCTGTTCTTTTTTTATTTTTATTTTGGGAGTTGAAGCGACACAGACAATGCTTTATCAAGCTTTGCTTCATCTTCTGTGTTGATTATTGTTCCTATATAGTTCATCAACATCTCCCGTCGTACAGTTACGAGGTGTTCGCAAAGCACGGTGCTTTTCTTTTTGAGTCCGCACCGTTTACCGAGCACTATGTGCGTCGGGAGATACTTTTTAGGTCTGCTCGTAATCAAAGCAGCGATATAGCTTGTGCTGTGAGCGTTGCCTTTGTTGTTCTGAACTATAAGAACTGGACGAACTCGGCATACAGAGTCGATACTGTCGCTACTAAGGTCTGCCATATAGATGTCTCCTCTTCTGACTTCCATAACGGACCTCCTTTTCGTGTTAGAACGGTAAATCGTCATCGTCTCCAATTTCTTCAAATTCCGCATTTTGAGGTGGCGTATACTGAGGCTGACTGTAGCTCTGACCTTGCTGGTCGTCGTCCTTTGACTTCTTTCCGAAATCAACTTCGTTTGCTACAATCTCAGTGGAATATCTGTTGTTTCCGTCCTTGTCTTGCCACTTTCTGACGGTGATGATGCCGCTGATTTCAATTCCGCTGCCTTTTCTGAAATACTTGGAAACAAACTCAGCTGTGCTTCTCCAGCAAACAATCGTGATGAAATCGGTGGTATCGTTCTTCGTTTTCGGTCGCTTTACTGCGAGCTGGAAAGTGACAACCGAAGTGCCTTGTGCTGTGGTTTTAAGTTCTACATCGGAAGCGATGTAGCCTGTCAAAAATACCTTATTCATCTTCATCCTCTTTGTAATCGTAACCGTCTTCTTCGTGCGTATCAAGCAATCTTTGCGGTTTGGGGAGAGCTTTTGGCTCGTCTTCCTCGAAGTCATCAGCATCAACAACGACTGCATAATCACCGTTAACAACATCCTCGTCAAACAAGGTTCTTTGTCCGTCATCGATAGGCTTCATAACAAAGTCTTGAGCTTCTTCATCCCATACAAGCTCATACTCGCCCTTGAAGTGTCCAGACTCTTCTGTCTTAATTTGCATAACAGAGCTTACTTTATGGTCGAAGCGTGGCTTGTGGATTTTCCTCATAGCGTTCGGATAAGCAGCATCGAAGTCGGGAACTTCCATCTCCATGAGCTTGATGCTCAACTTCAGGGTCAAAGTTGCTTCGTCGCTTTCCTTGATTTGCATATTGCTAAGAGTTCTTCTCAAAACTTTATCGAAGTCGCCTTTCAAGTTTTCAAAAGCGTTGCTGTTGATGTTCAGCTTCAAAATATCGTTGCTATTCATGATCAAATCTCCTTTGATTTTCTTTGATGTAAGTGTTTCGGCACTTTTCGCAACAGAAGTCGTGCCATTCGCCATTTACTTTGCAAGGCATCCAGCCTATCTCTTTGAGTTTACCCTGAACTTTTCGGAAATCGGGGTAGTTGTTATCGGAATCGAAGCGTTCCTCCGAACTGCAAGTGTCACAAGTGCAGACGATTTCGCCAACTCCGTACAGCTCGCTCCATTCAATTTCTTTCATCTGTAGCCTCCGTTCCTGCTGTTTGGATAACTACCTTTACTCTCGGCGTGTCTGAATAGAACTTACGCACCATTGCATCTACAATCTGCGTATCGTCCTTATAGGCGACATTGTTAAGACTGTCGGCAATAACCTTTACAACATTGTCCATATCGGGTTTCTTTGACGGTCTGATGATGCCATCAAGCATCATCGCCTTTTTCTTTTTGCTTGCACTATTCGGCACTCCGTAGTAAGCAAAAATACGCATATCGAGCCTTTCATCATCGGCGAACTTTTTTCCTCTGCACTGGCTCTCATATTCAAGCTTCACAAGGTTTTCATACGCTACGGTTTTGTCTGGTGTATAGGTTCTCACATAATTCCCGACCTTTGAAAACCTCGGTCTGCCTTTGCTTTGCGGCTCTCCTAATACAGTAAAGCTAACTTTCATCACTATCACCGTTCTTTACTTTCTCGGCTTCGAGGAAATAAACATACGACTTGCTGGTCGGCGTTTTTCTTTTCTTGCCTTGAAACACTTTGTAGCCATTCTTCACAAGGATTGCCGCCACTGTCATTCGGTCTTCCTCTTTGAAAATTTCAATCCTCATATTCATTCCTCCAATAACGACTTCATTTCATCAAATCTGCTTGCAGCTTCTCTCATACGCCAAGACTTGCCTGTAAACTCCAGAGGATAGCAGACTTCAAATATTCGGTCGTATATTCTCCTGTATCGGAGGTCTTGAGTTTCCTGCATTTCTGCAAGCGTCAGGTTCGTGGTGACTATCATCGGCTTGCCGACACGGTATCTACTGTCGATGACATTGTACACAACCTCCAAGGCGTAATCGGTGCTTCTTTCAGCTCCGAGGTCATCAAGTATCAACAAATCAGCACGGTTCATTCTTGCGATGAACTCTGCTTCATCATCTTCACTTTTGAAAGACTTTGCTTTCTGGAGTATCTTAATCAGCGATGTCGCAAACACCGTCGTCAAGTTTTCCATCAGATAGTTCCCTACGCAACACGCCAAGTGCGTTTTACCAGTTCCGACATCGCCATACATCAGCAAGCCCTGATTTTTGGCAAGCATTTCTTTGAACTTCTCGGCATATCTTTTGCACACTTTGACTTGTCGCTTGTTGTTTTCAGTAACGGTAACTGAAGCAAAGCTACAGGATTTGAACTTATCGTCCATAAGACTGTTACGCTTGAGGGAAGCAATGCGTTTCATTTGTTCTCGTTTCCTTTCAAGCTCTTTTTCTTTTTCCTGCTTCTCTTTTTCACACTGGCACATCACAGGGACTTTGCAGCGTTTAACGCCTTTAAGCTCAATTTCAAACTCTTTCCTTGTGTGGCACTTGCCACAATAGAGATAACCATCATCAGCTCTGTAATCGCCTTCTTGCGGAGGATGCAGTGCTATCTGGTTTTTCGCTATGTTCAAAACCACCGAAGCAAAAGTATTTTCTTCTGCCATATTCAAGCCTCCTTTCACTTATAATCGGCAAACGGGTTGCTCCCTGAAGGTGTTTTGGGTGCTTGCTTTGCGGTAGCTCTGAGTTGAGGGTATTTGCTCTCGCATTTCTCTACGACCCAGTTCAAGATAGCTCTGTAGTCTTCTTTGTACTGCTTTCCGTTGGCAAGCTTGTAATTGTTCAGTTCTTCGATAAGCTTCTCAGTAAACGCCACTCCGTAGGTTTCAACGAGCTTTGCATACTCTTCCTCTCTCATCGAAACGCTTTCAGCATAATTCTTTTTTGGCGGTTTCTTCGGCTTGTCTTCCTCTTGTGCCGAGTCAGAAGCTGGCTGCTTTTCCTCTTTTGGAGCTGGCTCTGGCGGCTGGCTTTCTCGCTGACGTTCCCGTTCAAGCCGTTTGCGGAGCTTATCTTTCTCTTTCTTATCAAGGTAGTTGTACCAATACTGCTGCCATTCGCACCAGTCGTGGATATACAACAGATTATCCTGCTCGTCTATCCAGCCTTCTTTAATCAATGCGTCTGTGACATTTTTGGCGTTCAGTTCATCGCTCAAATAAGGAAGTATAGCAGATGCAACATCATCTCTGTCTGCGTTGCCGAGCAAACCTGTAATATCGGCGTTCTTTCTCGCCCAAAGCCAAAGCACAGTAAGTATTCCGAGAGCTTCTGCTTCTGAGCATTTAACTCGCTTACGGAAACCTCTGAGTTTACTGCCAAGCACTTCTTCGTGTACAGCTATCCAATGCACCCTCATCACCTTCTTTCGTTAGAGAACGAGCATAGAGCAACCGCCCGTTCTCTGACATCATCATTCTTCTACGTTCGGTTCTTGGCTTTCAGCATCTGCAATAATCAAATCATCAAGGCGAGCATCAATACGGTCATAAACGCTCTTCATCATCTGAGCCGTTGACTCCATACCTTCCGTTTCAAGACACTGCTTGATAATCTGATTTCCTCGCTCTGCTCCGAACGCCTTTTGAGCCTTTGCGAACATCTGCTTGCGTTCACTTTGGGTGATTACACGGTCTTCTGTTGGAGGGTCATCGTTCATAACTTCACCGTTCTGGTTCACAACGACCGTGTACTGAGCAGGAGCGAGTTCTTCTGTCGTATACAATCCCTCGTAATCCTTCGGATAGGCTTCTCTGAGACACTGGCTGATTGCAACCTTTTCAATCATCGTACAGGGCTTTTCTTTCCAGATTGCGTTACCCTTGTTATACTCGCTGAAGCCGACTTCTTTGAAAGTCACAACTTCTCGGTCACCTTTGAGCTTGTGAACTCTGCACCAGCCACCGACCAATGTTTCTGACGGATAGAGGCAAGCACCAGTTTTCTGAACAATCTCTCCCGATTGACCTCTGCAAACAACGATGCCACTTTCGGTATACAGATGAGCAGGATTTTCATCTGCTCGTCTTTTGTAGGTATCATAGCCGACAACCATCTGTGCTGGCTGGCTGCCAAACTTAATGAGGTAAACCTCGCCAGTCACAAACGGATTGAGCTTTTGTGCCTGACACATCTTCACGAACAAGAAGACTTCTTGGTCGGAGACTTCTCCGTTGCCCTTGACAAGATATTGCTTTACAGTTTCAGCATCAAGCTGAACATTTCCAAGTGCAGTTTCGTAATTAACTGTCATAAGTTCATTTGCCATCTTTTAAGACCTCCTGAAGCTCATTTTTGCTGTTTCTTGGTAAGTAATGCCCTCAATCTGAATAGCACCTTTAGAAGCTCTTATAAGCTTCATTACCGCTGCTGTGTCAACAGGGCGAATTACAACTCCTGCTACCGTATCAGGAACTTTACTCAAGTCAATGCCTGTGATTTCCCAATCTTTCTGTACGCTGACACCCTTTGCTTTCGGAGTGTCAGGCTCAACCGTAACCATTCTCGATGCACTATCAGCAATCTCGGCATCAATCATTGCTGCTTTCACGGCATTTTCATCTCCGCTCTGTTCAGCAGCGATAGCTGCTTCAAGCTTTCTGTCAGCTTCTTCCTGAGCTAAACGTCTTGCAGCCTCCTCTGCGGCTCTGCGTTCCTGTTCTTTCTTCAGAGCGTAAGCACCCATAGACTTCTTTAGAATGCTCTCTGCATTTTTGAGAGGCGTTAGCATCTGCTTCTCTCTGTCGCAAACTTGCTTATGTGCATCGTGTGCGGCTTTCTTCATCGGTGCAAAAAAGGCGGTTACTTCTGCCATCTTCTGTTTGAGCATAACGCCAAATTCTCCTGCCTCCGTGTACTGCTGGTCGTCGGTTACAACAAGTCCTTCTGCTCTGACTTCGATGTCAGTAACTTCTACAGCCAGCTCATCTTCTCCTGCCGATGTAAGCGGCTCGACAACCGCTACTACTTTTTCTTCGCAATTATTCATCTTGATTACCTCTTCCATTTGTATTTTTGAATATGATTGTACACCGTAAGCAACGCTCCGAAGGCCTCCCAGCTTTCGCTGTCGTTCTTATCATAGTACATCCACTTGTACTGACCGTTGCTCTGTAGGTGCAAAATGGCTTTGCCATCGAACATAAATCCGTGGCTTTCATACGCTTTGGCATACGCTTCGAGCTGTACGCCTGTCAGCATCTTGTTAATTCCTGCTGATGTTTTGAAATCGACAAGAACTTTCTTGCCGTCTATTACAACTGGCATATCCGCTGTTCCTGCGTAACGCAGAACCTTGTGATACACCCTGCACTCAGTAGCAAGTGGCTCTGGCTGTGTTTCTTTCCACCATCTTCTAAATGCTCTAAAATACCCAACATAGGTTTCATCGATGTCTTTCAGACCATAAAGAACATAGTTCTCGATGGCGTTATGCACCGCCGTTCCTCTTTCAGCCGCTTTATTCAAGATGCTTTCATCAACATCTTTGTAAAGGGCTTGGGACAACGGCTTCATTACGGTGCTTACTGCTGGTACATACGCACCGTTCAGACGGTAGATGTGCTTATCTTCCTCGAACACAAGCTCATTAAAGGACGGAACTTCAATACTCATAGCCATTGTCCTCCTTGGCTGTGCCTTTTGTTGCATCTGAGCTTTCAAGTAAAAGCTCAAGTGCGTTGTCCACGAAGCACTCCTCGTGATAGTAGTTGTCGTCCATTTCGTAATATTCATCTCCTACCACAATCGCTTCACCACAGCACTTGCATTCGTAAACAGCTGGCGGTTCAGGTGCATACGGGCATTGCGGATGGCAAGGCGTTTGGTGACAGACACTGCACATACATTTTCGCTCCTTTCTTAATTTCTTGCATCGCCCTTGAATATTCGTTGAGAGCCTCAGCGGTCACTTTCATCGGCAACTCAAAGCGATACATAATTGGCAAGTAATCTTCATCTTTTCCTGCACACAGGCACTTTCGCTTGCAAAATTCAAGGACGCTGTCGGCAAACTCATCTGACACGATAAATCCCATTTCAGCTTCAGCTTCTCGGCGAGCTTCTCGAACTTTTCTTGCAATCTTCTCGTTCATCCCTACACCTCCTCGTATAATAAAGTAGTAGTTATTAGAATCCCTCTCCAAGGACAATATGCTATACTGTGGATCGGTTACACCTTTCTAATCTTCATACGGAGAGGGAAGACTCCAGTCATAATGGTCCTGAGACTTCCACTCTTTGCTGAAATAGTTGAGGACGCCGTCTCCAACAAAATATAGGTATTCTTTCGGAAGCACCCTGCCAACATCGATTGCACCAGCTTTTTCTTGATGCCATCTGACAAGCACGTCTTCCGCTATTTTCAGAAATTCATCTGTCAGGGGATAACTCTCGTCATAACCATCGAATTGATACTTCTGAGTGACTACTGCCTTAATATTGTCTGGATATAAAGGTGAGTCTACTCTGTTGAGAACACACCAAACAACCGCTGCTTTTTGTTCCGTTGATGGAACGCCTCGTGCTTCTCCCCAAATCAACTTTGCAAGCATTTCAACATCTTCTCTTGCAATCTCGATTTCACACGGCTCTGTTTCTTCCAGCGAAACCGTTGTCATTGGCTTCGGCTCGTGCGTCGCTACGCTTGTGGTAGCCACCAAGTTCAGTAACGACTCCTCCGAGATGTTTCTGTTTTCGCTCGGTGCTTCTTCAACTCCTGCCTGTGCGTTTCCAACGAAGAAGCACAGCAAAACTATGCTTACAATCACTGCAACGCCAACTATGTACAGCTTGTATCTCCTAAACAGCCGCCGTAATTGTTTGTACCTGTTTTTTCGGCTCATCGACAAATATGCCAATTCGTATTCCTCCAATCTTTTTTAAGGCTTCATCCAGTTCGGCATCGCTTTCAATTCCGAACTGTTCAGCTAACAGCTTTCTCATTTCTTCGATGCTTATCATCTGTTGCCACCTCGTCTCTTTGCGTCAAAAAGCAACAACTCTTCCAGCAACTTTTTCAAGTGGCTCATATAAGCAACAATCTCGTTCATAGAGTCTTTCTCGTCATCGTCTACTTTTCCGTCAATCGCTATATGCGTCAGTTTGTCCATATACTTCTGGAGCTTTCTGTCTGATAATGTGTCTGCCAAACAAACCACCGTGCGTTCTAACGACTGTATTTCAGTCGCAATCTCCCGTCTGCAACCAATCGGACACTCGGAGGCACAATAACTATTCAGTAATTGCGGAGCGTTGTACAGGTCCGCCATAAGGACGACCTTATCAACTGGCACTACCTTCGTGTTACCAAGCTCATAATCTGCGAGCGAAGAAACTGACACTCCGAGAAGTTCGGATGCACCTTCTCGGCTGTTTAGCTTGTCGTTGTATTTTGCTGCTTCCTTTCTACAGATAAAGTAGACATTTTCATTGCTTTTCGTGTAGTCACTTCCCATTTCGATTTACCTCCTTCCGTGCTATAATAATTACAGTTCAGGTGATTGAACACAAGGAAACTTACCAAACAGTAATCTTGAGTCAAAAAAAATAGCATTAAACAATGCAGGAGAGAGCTGCAAGTCGTTTTGAATTGCAGTCATCTCTGTTGCGTCGAACTTTACGGTTCCACGCTCTTTTTTGAGATAAGCATCATCCGATTTGCCAATAACTTTAGCCATATACTTAGTGTTTTTGCCTTGTCTAATGCGTTCGGCTTTGAGTTCGCTGGTGTTCACCCGTTCTCTCTCCTTTTAATTTCATTTTTTGGAACGTAGTTCTATTATACTTACTGAACAGTGCATTGTCAAGCGGAATTGAGAAAAAAATTATGAATTCCGTAAGAAATTACTTTTTTGAAGAAGATTATGCTATAATTAACAAGTTGGAGGTGCAAACAATGACTGATTTTGCAAGAATACTAAAACAGACACTCGACGAGCGAGGCATCACTCAGAAATGGCTCGCCGACGCAGCTGATACAAAGGAAGCTACCATAAGTCGTTACATCAACGGCGTAAACAAATCTCCGAACGCTGAGATACTCATCAACATCGCCAAAGCTCTCGATGTTTCGACAGATTATCTTCTCGGTATCTCAGATGTGCCTCGCATCAAAAGCGACACTACGCCCGAAGAACGCATACTGCTTTCCGCTTTCCGAAAAGCGACAGAGCGAGATGTTGCTGTGATATGGCAGCTTCTTGACCCGTACATTGCTCCAAGTGAAAGGGGCTTCTTGTCGCAATCCGCGCAAATAGACAGCGACGCAAAGATTGGCTAAAAACAAAAATAATCGACATTTCTGAACTTAGGAGGAAAAAGAAATGAAACGCTTTCTTTCTATTCTTACCTTGCTGGTAATGAGTTTATCTCTTGCAGCTTGCGACACTTCGGACTTCGAGAGCAGTTCTGATGCTTCTTCTACAGGCATCACGGAGTTAAAGCTTTCTTTTGACAAGTCTCCGATTGAACTTGAGGCTGGCGATGACGAAAGTGGTTACTTTACAGTAAAGGGAAACGACGACTTTTCGCTTGACGATATTGAGTTTGTCAGCACAAATACTTCTGTCGCCACATTTGAATACGACAAGACCGCTTTGAAAACCTGCGTCTACTATAAAATTAACGCTTTGAAAGCTGGAACTGCCACCGTCTACGCTCAAACGAAAGACAGAAAAGTCAAAACAGCCGAAATGACCGTTACGGTCGCTGGCTATCTCTACAATATAGAGCAGTTCGACGATTTAAGTATCAGCTCGGCTAAGCGAATGAGGCTTCGTGCAACTGTCGATGAAGACTACTATTTTTCGATGTCTGAGGATGAAGCAGCTTCATTGCTCAAGCACATCACAGAAAAGTATGCTTCATCTCACGCTATGAACTCGATAACCGTCTTTTTGTTCTTCACTGGGAGAAATGTTACAAACGGTGACTTTATCGTCGCATTAAGCAACTACGCTCCTGAGGGCGATGTGTCGAAAGCTTCAGATGTTGCTGCTGGAGACTACAGCACATTTGATTACGACATCACGATATACTCAAAAGAAGAGCTAATGGCACGATGGCAAACCGAGTAACAAAACGCCCGTCGAAAGACGGGCATTTCTTTTAGGAGGCTATATGAAACAGAAAACAATTTCGGACAAGCTATCAAGCCAAAAAGCTGCCCTTTATATTCGTGTATCAACTCAATATCAAATTGATAAGGATAGTTTACCTGTCCAGCGAGAAGAACTGATTAACTACGCAAAATACGCCCTTGGTATCGACAAGTACGAAGTCTTTGAAGATGCTGGCTACTCTGCCAAAAATACCGACCGTCCTGCTTTTCAACAGATGATGGCGAGACTACGCACTGGCGAGTTCACACATCTCTGCGTTTGGAAAATCGACCGCATCAGCAGAAACCTTCTCGACTTTGCCGAGATGTATTCTGAGATGAAGAAGCTCGGTATCACTTTCGTGTCAAAGAATGAGCAGTTCGATACCTCAAATGCGATGGGCGAGGCTATGCTTAAAATCATTCTCGTTTTCGCAGAGCTTGAGCGTAATATGACATCAGAGCGTGTAACTGCTGTTATGCTCTCTCGTGCAGCAAACGGTCAATGGAATGGTGGTAGAGTGCCTTACGGCTATGACTACGACAAAGACACAACTACATTCAGCATCAACGAAAGCGAAGCGGCTGTCATCAATCTGATTTACGATACATACGAAGCCAATCAGTCTCTACTCTTTGTCGCCAGAGCACTGAACGAAAAGGGCATACTTCCTCGTAGCGGCTCTCCGTGGAACCCTACAACAATATCAAATATATTAAAAAATCCATTCTATACAGGAACATACAGATATAACTACTGTGACATATCTAGGCGTGGAAGTCGACAAGACATAAAACCAGAAGATGAATGGGTAATTGTCGAAAATCACCATCCAGCAATTATTTCATCGGAACGCCAAAAAAGGATAGCAATAATACTCGAAAACAACAGAAGAAGCAACCGTAAAAGTGCCAAGAAGTATGTACGCAAGAACATTCACATTTTTGCAGGACTCCTTTACTGTGGCTACTGTGGAAACCAGATGCAAAGCACTATCGACAGGGAACGAGCTGACGGTTATCGACCGTCTATCTATGCGTGTTCTCGCAAGCGTAGATATGACGACTGTGAAAACAAATACATCTCAGACATCGTGGTCGCTCCATTCGTCCTGAACTATATTGCTAACATCTTGAAAGCTCAAAACAATTTCGGAAAATCGACACCTCTTGATACTTTCGAGCGTAAACTACTAAGAGGAACTATGTTTGCCGATGTGGACCATATCGAGCCAATAGGTCTTACTGAGATGTACAATATGCTCCGTCAGGGTGTTTCGGATGCAGTTTACTCTTCTCAGCGTATCAGCTCAATCGAGGCTGACAAAGAAACAGCAGATGAGCGTGATTTGCTCGCTGCTGAAAAGCGAAAAAAAGAACGGGCATTATCCCGTCTCAAATCTCTTTACTTGTACAACGACGAGGCGATTTCAGAACGAGACTATCTGCTTGAGAAAAAGTCTCTTGAGGATGCAATCAAGAAGATTGACAAACGGCTGGAGGAAATTGAACGCTCAAGCTCGAAACACTTTTCTCTTACAGACGACGAGTTTATGGCAAAAGCTTCAATCTTCATAATGACGCACCAGCTTCAGAACAAACGCTTCATTGAGTTCGACAAACTCATCAAAAAAATCGACCCTCAAATCATCAAAGAGTTCGTGAACTCGGTCGTGCAAAAAATTGTAATAAAAAACGGTCGAGTTACCTCAATACGTTTCAAAAACGGACTTGAGCACAAATTTTTGTACAAAAATCTGGAATAAGAAAAAGCCGAAAACCCTTGTAAATAAAGGACTTTCGGCTCTTCTATTTTCGTGAAAACATCCTTTACAGGATAAGCATTGCATCGCCAAATGAAAAAAATCTGTATTTTTCTTCAACGGCAACTTTATATGCGTTCATAACTTGCTCGTAGCCGGCAAATGCACTCACAAGCATAATCAGCGTGCTTTCGGGCAGGTGGAAATTCGTTACAAGACCGTCAAGCACCTTGAACTTGTATCCGGGATAAATAAAAATCTCGGTAAATCCGTCACAGGCTTTGATTTCTCCGTATTCCGTTGCAACACTTTCAAGCGTACGGCAGGAGGTTGTGCCAACCGCAATCACTCTGCCTCCGTTATTCTTTGTTTCATTAATCAAATCCGCAGTTTCTTTGGGAATTTCGTAATGCTCGCTGTGCATTTTATGCTTTGTAACATCATCTACCTTTACAGGTCTGAATGTTCCCAGCCCGACGTGAAGCGTTACATAGGCAATCTTAACGCCTTTTGCTTTTAGCCTTTCCATAAGCTCCGGCGTAAAATGCAATCCGGCAGTCGGAGCGGCGGCAGAGCCCAACTCGTGGCTGTAAACGGTTTGATAACGTTCCTTGTCCTTTAATTCCTCGGTAATATAGGGTGGAAGCGGCATTTGACCGATTTTATCCAAAGCGGCAAAAAAGTTTTCGTCACAATCAAAGTCAACAACTCTGTTGCCGTCATCCTTAACTTCAACAATCGTTCCTTTTAAAATCCCGTCACCAAACACAAATTCAGCACCCTCACGAGCTTTTTTGCCGGGCTTGCACAAGGTTTCCCATCTGTTGCCGCTTATTTGCTTCAGCAGTAAAAACTCCACCTTTGCACCCGTGTTGTTCTTGATTCCGAAAATTCTTGCAGGCAATACCCTTGAATCATTGCACACAAGCAAATCTCCCTCTTTCAGGCAGTCGACAATATCATAAAAATGCTTGTGATTAATTTCACCGCTGTTTTTGTCGAGCAAAAGCAGTCTTGAGCTGTCACGAGGTTCAACGGGAGTTTGTGCAATAAGCTCCTTTGGTAAATCATAATAAAAATCGCTTGTTTTCATTTTAATCCTCTCAACCTTAACTTTTCTTCATAAAATATTAAAAAACAAATCAAAAATAATTGACATTGATTGTGTAAAATGATATATTATAAGTTAATAATAGGCAGTAAGTTGTTTGTTTAAAACAGTATTTTCAACATACTGTTTCTATAATATAATATTTAGTCGAATAAGGCAACTGCTTTTTTGAAAAATGTTAATTTTGGAGGAATCATTGTGAAAAATTACAAGGTAGGAATTATCGGAGCAACGGGAATGGTAGGACAGCGTTTTGCACTTTTGCTTGAAAACCATCCTTGGTTTGAGGTAACCGCACTTGCCGCAAGTGCAAGAAGTGCGGGTCAAAAGTACAGCGATGCTGTTGACGGCAGATGGCATATGACATCACCGATGCCCGAAAAATTCAAAGATATGGTGCTTATCGACGCCGAAAACGTAGAAGAAGTTGCTTCAAAGGTCGACTTCTGCTTCTGTGCCGTAAATATGAAAAAAGATGAAATCAAAGCACTTGAAGAAAAATACGCCAAGGCTGAATGTCCGATTGTTTCAAACAACTCGGCTCACCGTTTCACTCCTGATGTTCCGATGGTTATTCCGGAAATCAACTCTGACCACATTAAAATTATCGAAGCTCAGCGAAAACGCTTGGGAACAAAGCGTGGATTTGTTGCAGTTAAGTCAAACTGCTCGCTCCAAAGCTATGTTCCGGCTGTTCATCCTCTCAAGGAGCTTGGAGTTGATAAGGTGCTCGCTTGCACATATCAGGCAATTTCCGGAGCAGGCAAAACCTTTAACACTTGGCCTGAAATGCTTGACAACGTAATCCCGTATATCGGCGGCGAGGAAGAAAAATCCGAAAAAGAGCCGCTCAAAATCTGGGGTAAAATCGAAGGTGATGAAATTGTTGCAACAGACGACATTTCCATCACATCACAGTGTATCCGTGTTCCCGTTTCCGACGGACACACAGCGGCAGTATTTATGTCGTTTAAGGACGGCGTAAAGAAGCCCTCAGTTGATGAAATAATCAAAATTTGGGAAAGCTATCAGGGCAGAGCACAGGAGCTGGAGCTTCCGAGTGCACCAAAGCAGTTTTTGCATTACTTCACTGAGCCTGACCGTCCTCAAATCAAGTCGGAAAGAAACCTTGAAAACGGAATGGCTGTATCTGTCGGCAGACTCAGAGAAGATACTCAGTACGATTATAAATTTGTTTGTATGTCACACAACACACTAAGAGGTGCAGCAGGCGGTGCGGTTCTTCTTGCCGAACTCCTCTGTGCCGAAGGTTATATGGATTAAATACGGAGGTAAATTATGTCAAATCCTATTTTTACAGGTTCAGGCGTTGCAATCGTAACCCCGATGAAGTCTGACGGTACGGTAAACTACGAAGTTTTTGAACAAATGCTCGAATTTCACGTTCAAAACGGTACCGATGCAATTATTGCCTGCGGAACAACAGGCGAATCGGCAACCTTGTCCGAAAAGGAGCATTGTGAGGTGCTTTCGTTTGTTGCCGAAAAGATTAACGGAAGAATCCCTGTTATTGCAGGCACGGGAAGCAACGATACTTCAACAGCGGTAATGCTCTCAAAGTCTGCACAAAAAACAGGAGCAGACGCTCTTTTGTGCGTAACTCCTTATTATAACAAGACCTCTCAGGACGGACTCATCAAGCACTACAACGTAATTGCAGATGCTGTTGACCTTCCGATTATTCTTTACAACGTACCATCTCGTACAGGCTGTAACATCAAGCCAAAGACTTATCAAGAGCTTTGCAAGCACCCCAATATTGTTGCAACAAAGGAAGCAAGCGGCAACATTTCTCAGGTTGCTCTCATTCGTTCGCTTTGCGGTGATAATCTTGACATCTATTCGGGCAATGATGACCAAGCTGTTCCGTTTATGTCGCTCGGAGCACTCGGTGTAATTTCCGTGTTCGCAAATATTTGCCCTGCCGAAATGCACAAGATTTGTCGGCTTTGTCTTGACAACAATTTCGCAGAGGCACAAAAGCTCAATTTCCATTATCTTGAGCTTATGAATATTTTGTTCAGCGATGTTAACCCGATTCCGATAAAGACGGCTCTCAATCTCTACGGCTTTGATGCAGGTGAGTGCAGGCTTCCGCTTGTGCCAATGAGTGTTGCAGGCTATCACGACCTAAAGGATTGTCTTGCAAAGTATGATTTGCTTGACAAAATTTCTAAATAAGAATTAAATCAGGGGCGATTTATTTCGCCCCGATTTTAGTTATAACAAAGTAAAAAAGGGGAATTTTAAATGGTAAATGTTGCAATAGTCGGCTGTAACGGCAAAATGGGAGGTTTCGTTGCTGCGGCAGTCGAAGAAAATAAGGATACAAAAACAATTTTCGGAATAGATGCGTACGGCGAAAAGGAGTACAATTTTCCCGTTTATAAAAGCTTTTTGGACGTTAATGAAAAGCCCGACGTAATCATAGATTTTTCAAATCCCGCTGTGCTTGACGATATGCTTGAATATGCACTCAAAAATTCTGTTCCTTGCGTAATTTGCACAACAGGCTATTCTTGCGACCAAGTTAATAAAATCAAAGCTGCTTCGGAAAAGGTTGCAATATTCTATTCGGGCAATATGTCCCTCGGAATAAATGTACTCATAGAGCTTGCCAAAAGTGCAACAAAGGTGCTTGGCGGTCAGTTTGACATTGAAATTCTTGAAAAGCACCACAACCAAAAGCTTGACGCTCCCAGCGGAACGGCACTTATGATTGCAGACGGTATTTCCGAGGAGCTTGACAACGAAGCACAATATGTATACGACAGACACACCTATCGCAAAAAAAGAGCTGACAACGAAATCGGCATCTCATCAATCAGAGGCGGCACAATTGTAGGAGAACATGAGGTTATTTTTGCAGGTCACGACGAAGTTGTAACAATAACTCATCAGGCTCAATCAAAGGAGGTTTTTGCTGTCGGCTCGGTAAATGCTGCGGTTTTCCTCGTAGCTCAAAAGCCCGGAATGTACGATATGGGAGCAATGCTTTCATCAAAAATTTAATCGTTAAAAATCTAAATTACCCCACGGCTGTACGATATTTTCGTATCGCCGTGTTTTTTTGTACGCAAATCAGTTTTCAACATAGTATATAGTGTACAAGAATAATAATATCAGCCGAGCTTTGTACAATACTCTCGGCTGAATGTAATAAAGGTGAAAGCTATGGAAAATAATTTGATTGTATTCAGTTCAATGACTCCCGTAATGCGTAGCAAAGAGCTGTTAAAGCAAAACGGGATTTTTTCAAGAATAGTACGCACTCCCGCAAAGCTCCGTAAAAAATCCTGCGGTTACAGTCTGCTTGTCGGCAAGGATATTGACAAAGCACTCGATATAATACGAAACGGAAATATTAAGCACATCGGTACTACTGCCGTTGATTATTTATGATATATTTTGACAACGGTGCAACAACGTTTCCAAAGCCCGAAAATGTGATTCGGGCGGTTAATTCAACCCTGAGAAGCGGAGCAAATCCCGGCAGAAGCGGACATCGTATGTCGCTTGCGGCGTCAAAAATCATTTATGACTGTCGTGTAAATTGTGCAAAGCTGTTTGATTTGGAAAGTCCTGAAAGTATAATTTTTACTCTGAACTGCACCTCGGCACTCAACACGGTTATAAAAGGCGTTTTAAAAAAGGGTGACCATGCTGTGATTTCATCTCTTGAACACAATGCGGTTTTACGCCCGATTGAATTTCTCAAATCAAGCGGTGTTGAATACTCAATTGCCGATTGTGTGCCTTATAACGACGAAGAAACAATAAACAATTTCAGAAATGCAATTAAAGACAATACTCGCCTTGTAATTTGCACTCATGCTTCAAACGTTTTCGGCTTAAAGCTTCCTGTTGAACGCATAGCGGCATTGTGCAGAATATACGGGATACTTTTTTGCGTTGACGCCGCACAAAGTGCAGGTGTAATCCCGATTTCAATGCGTGAAAGCTGCATTGATTTTCTTTGTACCTCAGGTCACAAGGGACTTTACGGGCCTATGGGAACAGGCATCCTTGCCGTAAACACCGAGCAAACCCCCGACAGCCTGATTCAAGGCGGAACGGGAAGTATGTCCGCAAGCAGAAGTCAGCCTGATGTTTTGCCCGACAAATACGAGAGCGGCACGCCTAATCTTTCGGGTATAGCGGGACTTAATGAGGGCGTAAAATTTGTGCTTTCCAAAAATCCAATGCGTATCTGGAAATCCGAAACCTCTCACGCCTGCCGACTTTATGATAAACTCAGCCGCACCAACGGCGTGATTTTGTACACCCGTCGTCCCGATATTCAACACTCCGTTCCCGTAATATCTTTTAATATTGAGGGCTTTGACAGCGAGAGATCAGCCTCAATTTTAAATGATAAATTTGCAATTGCCGTGCGAGCAGGGCTTCATTGTGCACCGCTTGCACATGAATTTTTTCACACCGATGAGATAGGAACGGTAAGGGCGGTTATGTCGGCTTATACCGACAACAGACAGATTGACTATCTTGCAGATTCGGTAAGAAAAATTTGTCGAAGCATCAAAAAACCATAAGCTGTATGTTATATTTTGCTAATTAAAAAAAACCTCTGAAAAAGGTTGCAATTAATAATTGATGTGTGTTAAAATAAAATATAATATTAATAAGGAAGGGGAGAGAGCATTGGAATTCTTTAACGGCTTGTGGTCAATTATCAAAACTATGCAGGTAAGAGATATAATTGATATCCTTGCAATTACGCTGATAATATTCTTAGCGTTTAGATTTATCAGAGAAACCCGTGCTGTTCAGCTTTTAAAGGGCTTTTTCGTGTTGCTTGTGTTGTATGCGGTTTCGTCTTTGCTGGGATTTGTAATGCTTTCGTCCTTGCTGAGAACCTTCTTTGAGGCTTCGGTAGTAATTGTAACAATAATTTTTCAGCCCGAAATCCGTAAAGCACTTGAGCAAATGGGCAGAAACAATACTTGGAGCAAGTATATTAAGATTTTTTCAAAATACGGCAAAAGCGATGAGTGGAAAAAGGCAGTTCGCAAGTCGATTATAGACGCTTCCGACACAGCCGCTTTGTTTTCACATTCACGCACAGGTGCACTTATGGTTTTTGAACGTGAAACCATGCTCTCGGACATTGCCGCAACGGGAACTATTCTTGAGGCTGAAACCTCGGTTGCACTTCTCGGAAATATTTTCTTCAACAAAGCACCTCTGCACGATGGTGCAAGCATAATTCGTGACGGAAAGCTTTACGCCGCAGGCTGTATTCTTCCCCTGACTGACAACAAAAATGTTGACATAAACCTCGGCACCCGTCACCGTGCAGCACTCGGTATCAGCGAGCAAAGCGATGCGGTAGTGCTTATTGTCAGCGAAGAAACAGGAGTTATATCCCTTGCAATCAACGGGATTTTATTGCGTGACTTTACCCGTGATTCTCTTATTGCAAAACTTGAGGAATTGCTGATTGTCGAAAATTCGGACGAGAACGATGAAGAAGCTCGGCCTCGAAAGAAAAAGGGGAGGGACAAGGCTTGAAAAAAAAGAAACTCTCCTTAAATAAGCTGATGATGAACAACAAGTTTGTTCTTGTTTTGTCACTTGTGATTTCCCTGACAATATGGATTTATATGAGCTACGGAAGCACAGGCGACACAGAAATGACTATCAGCAACATTCCGATTCAAATTGACCTTTCCGATGACGCCAAAAACTCGGGCTTGCAGATATTTTCGGGTGCGGAGCAAACTGCTTCGATAACAGTTACAGGCAACAGAGCGATGCTCGGAACAGTAACTGCATCCGACGTCACCGTAACTGCGGCGGCCAACACCATTGATTCTTCGGGCAACTACACTTTGCCTGTTTCCGTAACCAAAAACAATCCGTCAAGCAACTTTCAAATCAAATCAACCGTTGTTCCGTCGGTCATAAATGTCGTGGTTGATTATTTTCGTGAATCCACTTTTCAAATTCAAGAAAATGTTGTTTATAAGGTTGCGGACGGCTACTATGCTTCAACATCTCTTGCAACAAAATCTATTATAATATCGGGTCCTCAAACTGAAATTTCCAAAATCGACAAGGTTTCCGCAATTGCCGAAATCGGAGGCACACTGACAGATACCTCAACCACAAACGCCGACATAGTTTTGTATGACAAAGACGGCAACGAAATTTCAACCGACCTTTTATCAATGGATTTCACAACAGTAAAAGCAACCGTGTCCGTGCTTCCTGAAAAAACAGTTGATGTTAAGCTCAACTTTACAAACAAGCCGTCGGGTCTTGAAATCACAAGCGATATGGTATCAATTCAGCCGTCAACGATTCTGCTTGCAGGCTCAAAAACGGTGCTTGACAAAACTGATTTTGTCAACCTTGAATCTATTGATTTTTCAACGCTTAAAAATCAAAAGGTTACCTTTGATTCTCTCGGAATTGATATTCCGTCGGATTGCAAAAACATCAGCAATTCAACCACGGCAAAGGTTACGCTTGATTTGAGCGGCTTAACAAGCAAAAAGATTACGGTGGACACCTTCACTGTAAAGGGCTTATCGGATAAATACACCTCTGAGGTCACTCAAAAGAGCATTGATATTACCGTTATCGGACCGTCCTCACAAATTGACGATTTAGCTTCAGATTCCGTGACGGGAGTAATTGATGTGTCCGATTCAAACGGCACCACAGGGTCTGTGCAAATGCCCGTCAGCTTCACCTTTAAGGGAGCAGACAGCTGTTGGGCATACGGAAGCTACAAATCCAACCTTACAATTTCAGAAAAATAAAATTCATCTTAAAAGCAGACGGTATTTTCCGCCTGCTTTTAATTTTGAACAAATGTAGCAAATAAATTTTGTGCAAATTTTAAATGCTGTTGTACTTTTGAATAATTTGCGGTTTTTACTGTTATTCAACCATACGAAATTAAAATAGGATATTGTTGTAAAGTCTGAATAATGCTACAATTAAAGCAGGTGATATGCAAGTATTAACCAAGTAATTTTAAAGGAGAAAGAAACTATGAAAACGCACAGAAAAATTCTCAGCATGCTTCTGGTTGCTTCAATGATGCTTACGACGTTTTTTGCAACTGCCGTTACATCTTTTGCCGCAACCGATGGCTCTCAGGTATACTTTGACAACTCAGTGTACAATTGGGAGCAGGTGTATGTTTACGCCTACGGAACAAAAAGCAACGGCGAATGGCCGGGCGAGCTTATGGAAAAGGACGAAAGCGGTCTTTATACCAAAACATTTCCGGCAACCTACAAATCGGAAAGCATAATTTTTACCAACGGTCTTGAAAAGGATGCAGGCAAAGAGCAGTATCCGACAGGTGCGGGACTTTCGCTCAAAAAGGGAGAGTGCAAGCTCCTCACTTCAGATCTTCAGTGGGTAGATTACGGCTTGCTTGATAGCCACGCATACGGTTTTTCCTATGTAGCTGACGGAACATCATTCTCAACCGATTCAATCACTGTAAAGCTCGGTGTTAAAAACTCCGATTCCGCTTACTATTCAATAGACGGCTCTGAGAAAACCGAATATACAAACGGAACACAAATTCAAATCGGCAACGGCAAAATCGCAAACTCTACTATCACGCTTGAACTCACAGCAACAGGTGATGACGGTGTTGAAACCACACAGACATTTACCTATAAAAAGGTATTTACCGAATCCAAAACCACTCTTTCCGCAAAATCGGACGGTCACACAACCGAGGCCGAATCAGGATATTACGGAACTAACCCCAACCTCCAGCTTGGTAAATACAAAACAATAACCGTTGACGGCGATACAAGTGATTGGGACAGCTCAATGATTATCGCACAGGGCGTTGCAAACGATGACCCTCGTGTTTATATGCCATCATCAATGCACGAACAGCCGTGGGATAACTACGCTCTCTATTGTGCATGGGACGACGACAATCTTTACTTTATGTGGGAAATGGCTAATACTACATACATAGTATCTCCAAGCGATAATTTTGCCGCATCAAACGAGGCACGCCCGTGGAGAAATAGTATTCCAATGTATCTCGCACTCTCAATTGACCCCGACAAGCAGGCAACAGGCAAGGCAGTCGGCACAAACAAGGATGGCTCAACATACACAAACCCATTTGTTTGGGGCTGTGACAACGGCAACGCAAAGGACGGCGGCGTAAGCTTTACAACTCACGTTGACACACTTATCGCTTTTGACTCCAACAACTCAAACGGCGGTGCTTCAATCTTCAAGGCTGACACACTTGACACCGACGGAACATATATGTTTAACTATGACACAAGAATCCCGATAGGCGTTCGCTCCTATCAGGCTCAGGATAACCAAAACGGCTTCAAAATCAAATATGCAAACGGTACAAGAAGTGATACTCTTTACGGCGTTTACGGTGCAAAGGGTTCAAGAGTTTTGGGTGACAACCTTGACGCAAGCTCAAATTGGGTAGATTATTTCGATATGGGCTACAAGGATAGTTACGGCTTTATCTACGAGGTTTCAATTCCGCTTTCAAATCTCGGAATCGACAGAAGCTATATCGAAACCGAGGGCATTGGTGCAATGCAAATCCTCACATACGGTACTTCGGGTATGGACACACTTCCTCACGACCCGTCAATGCTTGACGTTGCTGATGTAGAATACAGCTACGACCCGTCAACCACACACGAGAAAGAAGACGTTGACAACATCACCGTTCCTCTTGCTCGTGTAGGAGCATTGCTCAAAGACACAGAAGTTAATTATGCACCGTTGGAAGTAAACTTCGGAGCTGACAAGAACTCAGGACAGAGCGTAGGCACAGCTCTCACACTTTCTGCCGAAGCATATCACGCAACAGGCGACCTCACATACGATTTTGCAATCAACGGAACTTCCGTGCAGAAGTCATCATCTAACACCTATGCATGGACTCCCGACACAGCAGGTACCTATCAGCTTTCTGTAACAGTAAGCGATTCCAAGAGCAGCACAACCGTATCAACAAGCTTTGTTATCGCAGGTGACGCTCCCGAATATCAAATCGGTGACGTTAATATGGACGGCTTTGTAACCGTTGCAGACGCTACCTTGTTGCAAAAGTATTGTGCAAGCACCACAACCTTGAGCGAAGCACAGCTCAAGCTTGCCGATGCAAACCACAGCGGAACTGTTAATATCAGAGATGCAACGGCGATCCAAAGAATGGTTGCAGGCTTCAATTAAGATAACTTAAATAAAATTCATCACATTTTACGAATAACAGCTTTAGTGTGATTAATTAAAAGGCTTGAGAGTGTAAAGTTCGTTTTGTTCTTTACACTCTCGTTTTATTTTTATTTTTTCTCATCGCAAAGCACTCGATTTCAATTTTCAAAAGCCGTACTTATATTTGCTTTTCTGTTTTTTTAGTGATATAATCATATTAAAGCAGAATTATTAACTTAAATGACTTGATTTGTAAAATCAAGCCGATGAATCGGAGAATATCTTATGAACGAAAACATATTGATAGTTGATGACGAAAAAGAAATAGCTGATTTGCTTGAATTATATTTAAAAAATGACGGCTACAAGGTGCAAAAGTTTTATAACGGCACAGATGCAATTAAATGTATCGAAACACAGGATATAGATTTGGCTTTGTTAGATGTAATGCTTCCCGATATTGACGGTTTTCAGATTTGCCAAAAAATCCGAGAAAACCATTTTTACCCCGTCATTATGCTCACGGCAAAGGTTGAGGACGGTGACAAAATAATGGGGCTTACCATAGGTGCCGATGATTACATCACCAAGCCGTTTAATCCTCTTGAGGTTTTGGCAAGAGTCAAAACTCAGCTTCGCCGCTATGTGCGTTATAACAACGCCGCCGCTCCAAGCACCGCTTCTGCCGATGAATACGACATAAGAGGACTTGTGATAAACAAATCCACCCACAAATGCACGCTCTATGATAAAGAAATCTCGCTTACTCCCATCGAATTTTCAATACTTTGGTATTTGTGCGACAAAAGGGGAAGCGTAGTCCCCTCTGAAGAATTGTTTGAAAAGGTGTGGGGCGAAAAGTTTTATGATAACAACAATACCGTAATGGCTCACATCGGAAGACTCAGAGAAAAGCTCGGTGAGCCTTCCAAGAATCCAAAGTTTATAAAAACCGTGTGGGGAGTTGGCTATACCGTTGAATAAGAAAAAAAAGAACAAAAACCAATTTGAATTTAAGCAGCTCCAAATGAAAATTTTTATCAAAACCGTACTCATTTTACTCGGTGCGGTTTTGGTTTCATTCGGAATGTATCGTTTTGTTTTGGCAGGTCATTTTGCCAATGCCGTTGTCAGCTTTTTAAAGCTGTTTACACACGATTATTATGAGGCGTTGTATTTGTATCAAGACATATTCAGAAGCAATATGGATTGGTTTGTGTTGCTTGCTTTGATACTTGTTTTTATAATTATTTTGAGAATCTACCTCAAAAGCTTTGTTAAGTATTTCAATGAAATCAACGGTGCTTTAGATGAATTAATTGATGAAAAAACAGACGATATTGTACTTTCGTCCGAGCTTGTACCGATAGAAAAAAAGATTAATTCTGTTAAGCACACACTTTTGCAACGCAAAATGGCAACGGAAATTGCTGAAAAACGCAAAAATGATTTGGTTGTCTACCTTGCTCACGACCTGAAAACTCCGCTCACTTCTGTAATCGGGTACTTAACCCTGCTCAGAGATGAAAACAAAATTTCCGATGAGCTGAGGGAAAAATATCTTTCAATATCATTGGAAAAGGCAGAACGTCTTGAAGATTTGATAAATGAGTTTTTTGAAATCACAAGATTCAATCTCACAAACATCACCCTTGAATACAGCAAGGTTAATATAACACGCTTGCTTGAACAGCTCACATTTGAGTTTAAGCCGATGTTTATGGAAAAGAATCTCGAATACAAGCTTTCGATTCCACCCGACACATATGCTAATTGCGATGTCAATAAAATTCAGCGTGTTTTTGACAATCTGTTAAGAAACGCCGTTAATTACAGCTTTAACAACACGGTAATCTCCATTACCGGTGTTGTTAAGGAGGATATGCTCTGCATAAAATTCACAAATTCGGGCAATACTATTCCCAAACATAAGCTTGAACGAATTTTTGAGCAATTTTACAGGTTAGACACCGCTCGAAGCTCAAGCAGCGGCGGTGCGGGCTTGGGCTTGGCTATCACAAAAGAGATAGTTGAGCTGCACGGAGGAACGGTTTCCGCAAAAAGTGAGAACGAAATCATCGAATTTGAAGTGTCAATTCCCGCATTGTAAGAAAATCGTAAGAATTTAGACGGAAAATCATAAGAATACCTTTTGATAAAACAAATACATAACGCGCTTGTTTCTGATACAATTACAGTATCAAAGCAAGAGCGTTTTAATTTTGGAATTTAAAAGATTGAAAGAGGAAAGAGTATATGTCAAGAAAAAGAATAACACAGGTATTTCCATCCTTAATCCCTTTGAGAGTATGGCAGAGAAAAAAGTTTTATTATTTAAAGATGAAGACCGACGGAATCAAGTATTCAAGCAAAATTTCAAATACAATGCTTCAAAACACGGTGTACAAGACCTCAACACGTCTGCTTAATAAAAACAGCGGCTACGACATCAAGTATCAGTTTAACAAAATTCATAATATGAAGCTTATTGCAAGAAAAATCAACAAAATCGTCATTGAGCCTAACGACACATTTTCGTTTTGGAATTTAGCAAAGGAAGCCGACCGTTACGAAAAATACAAAGACGGCTTAAGCCTTGTCAACGGAGAATATGTAGGCACTTACGGCGGAGGCATTTGTCAATTAACGGGAATGTTGTATTGGCTGTTCCTGCACACACCGATGACCGTTATCGAGCGTTACGGACATGATTCCGAAGCATTCCCCTCAACAAACGAGGAGCTTCCCTGCGGAATAGACGCCGCTGTCAATGAAGGCTGGCTTGACTTAAAGGTTAAAAACGACACTGACAATTCTTTTCAAATCGAAATCAGCTTTGACGAAAATTATATGTACGGCAAAATTCTTTCCAAAAGGCCGACAGAAAAAAGCTACACGGTTTTTAATTCGTATGTCAATTACGAAAAGCAGGGCGAGAAAATTTTTGAAAAGGCTTCTGTTTGCCGTTGTGCAACAGATAAGAAAACAGGCAGAAAAATCTGCGAAGAATTATATGTAAACTCTTGCCAAATTGATTATGAGCTTCCTGCAAGCGTTAAAATTACAGAGAGAGGTGCTTGAAATGAAAAAGAAGACAATAGCGATAATTTTTGGCGGAAATTCAAGCGAGTATGAGGTATCATTGCAATCGGCAACGTCTGTTTTTGAAAATATAGACAACGATATTTATGACATCCTCCCAATCGGTATCACCAAAAGCGGAGATTGGTATCATTATACGGGAAAAACAGAGAACATCAAAAACAACACTTGGTGCAATGATGAAGCAAACCTCCGCTTGGTAACAGTATCACAAAACAGGTCAACTAAAGGCTTCATTGAATTTGCCGATAATAAATTCAAAATTCTTGACGTGGATTTGGTTTTCCCGATTCTTCACGGAAAAAACGGCGAAGACGGCACCTTACAGGGAATATTTGAGTTAGCAGGAATACCGTTTATCGGCTGTAATACGCTTTCTTCAGCTTTGTGTATGGACAAGGACAAAGCCCACAAGCTTGTTTCACTTGAGGGGATTTCCGTTCCCAAATCAGTAGCCTTTAAAAAATCCGAAAAGGCAGATGCAATAGAGAAAATCGTAAATGAGCTTAAATTTCCCGTTTTCATAAAGCCTGTTCGTGCAGGTTCTTCTTTCGGCATATCAAAGGTATGCGAAAAATCCGAGCTTGACTCCGCAATAGAATCTGCATTTGAACACGATTGCGAGGTCATCGCAGAGGAGGGAATAGACGGCTTTGAAGTCGGATGTGCCGTGCTTGGAATTGATGAGCTTACAGTTGGCAGAGTGGATGAAATCGAATTGTCAAGCGGATTTTTTGACTATACTGAAAAATACACTCTCAAATCCTCTAAAATATATATGCCTGCAAGAATTGACAAAGAAGCCGAAAAAAGAATACAGGCTACTGCACTGAAAATCTACAAGACACTCGGTTGTTCGGGCTTTGCAAGAGTTGATATGTTCTTTACACCCGACGGTAAAATAGTGTTTAACGAAGTGAATACAATACCGGGCTTTACCTCTCACAGCCGTTATCCCAATATGATGAAAGGAGTAGGTCTGTCGTTTGCCGATATGCTCAGCAAATTGATTGGACTGTATGTGTGATTATGAAAACCATCAAGCTTCAAAAAGAAAACGTATATTCAGGAAATCTCTTGCTTGTCAACGCAAAGCATCCTCTGAATAACAAGTCTGCAAACACCTTAATCCCCGCTGATTCTCGCTATCCCGATATTCTCATAAAGCGGGAAGTCGCAAACGTGTTGCAACACATTTTTCAAAAAATCAGTGCAGGCAATTCCATCGTACCCGTAAGCGGTTATCGTTCTTCAAAGGAGCAGACCGATATATACAACACGTCTTTAAAGGATAACGGAAAAACCTTTACTCAAAAATATGTTGCTCTGCCCGACCACAGCGAACACCAAACAGGCCTTGCCATTGATTTGGGCTTTAACCAAGCTGAAATTGATTTCATTTGTCCAGATTTTCCTTATCACGGAATTTGTAACAAGTTCAGAGAAAACGCACCCAATTACGGAATGATTGAGCGTTATTCAAAGGACAAAGAGAAAATAACGGGAATTTCTCATGAGCCGTGGCATTTCAGATATGTAGGCTATCCTCATTCCAAAATTATGCACGAAAAGGGTATTTCGCTTGAGGAATACACGGAGTTTATCAAAGCTTATGACGAAAACAACAAGTATTTGTTCAGGCAGTCACACGGGTTGGATATAGAAATCTATTATGTTGCCGCAAATGATGATAAAACCTTGATAACAATTCCCGAAAATTGCGTTTATCAGGTTTCGGGCAACAATGTTGACGGCTTTATCGTGACATTATGGAGGGAAAGCGTTGAATAAACAAAACAGTTATTCGGGAATTGATTTCTTTAGGCTTATTGCGGCTCTGTTGATAATAGCAATACATACTTCTCCGCTTGCGTCCTTCAGCGAAACGGGAGATTTTATTTTAACACGAATTTTAGCTCGTGTTGCCGTTCCTTTCTTCTTTATTACCTCCGGATTTTTCTTGGTTTCCAAATATAATAATTCCTCTCAAAAGCTTGTGCCTTTTGTAAAAAAGACAGCTTTGATTTACGGAGCGGCAACACTTTTGTATATACCGATAAATATTTACGTCGGTTATTTTCATACCGATTATCTTTTTTACAATATTTTCAAGGACATAATTTTTGACGGCACTTTTTATCATCTGTGGTATCTGCCTGCGTCAATTCTCGGTGCTGTCATTGCTTATTATTCAGTCAAAAAGCTGACATATCCCAAAGCATTTGTTATAGCTTCGCTGCTCTATCTCATCGGCTTGTTCGGTGACAGCTATTACGGTGTTTTGCTTAACATCGGCACTCTTAGCGACTTTTACAGCGTGCTATTCAGATTTTTCGACTACACACGCAACGGAATATTTTTTGCTCCTATTTTCTTTGTGATGGGTGGCTTTATTGCCGACCGTAAAAAAACACTTTCTCTAAAGACAAGCACATTGGGCTTTGCACTAAGCCTTGCCTTTATGCTTGCAGAAGCACTCACCCTGCATATTTTCAACATCCGGCGTCATGACAGTATGTACGTGTTTTTGCTTCCGACAATGTATTGCCTGTTTAATATTCTTTTGCATTTCAAGGGAAGGCGTCACACCTCATTGCGAACAATATCATTGATTGTTTACATAGTGCATCCTTTGATGATTATTGCGTTAAGAGGCTTTGCAAAATTCACAAATTTGCAAAAGCTTCTCATAGATAACTCCCTGATTAATTATTTTTCAGTTTGCATTGCATCAATATTGGTTGGCGTTGCACTTAATATGCTGCTTAATAAATTCAAATTCAAAAACAAGTCCTATGATTCCTCTGAGGATAGAGCGTTTTTGGAGCTTAATTTAAAAAACTTAGAACATAATGTACACGTTCTCCAAAACGCAATGCCGTCCGAGTGTGAGCTGATGGCTGTTGTAAAAGCCGATGCTTACGGTCACGGAATGTACGAAACAGCAACATATCTTGAAAAAACAGGTGTAAAAGCCTTTGCTGTTGCAACCATTGACGAGGGCATCCAACTGAGAATATGCGGTGTAACCGGAGAGATTTTGATATTGGGCTACACCTCGCCGCACAGAGCAAAAGAGCTGAAAAAATTTGAGCTTACACAAACCCTGACAGACTACAATTATATGCTGATGTTAAATGAACAGGGATATAAAATAAAGGCTCATATTAAAATTGATACAGGTATGCACCGCCTCGGCTTTTCTGCGGACGAAACCCTGAATGTGCTTTATGCGTTTACCATGGAGAATATCAAGATCACGGGTATTTACACCCATTTGTGTTGTGCCGACAGCTTAAAACAAAGCGATGTTGAATTTACACGCAATCAAATTTCTTCCTTTTATTCACTAATAAATTTTCTAAAAGAAAAGGGCGTAAAAATCCCCAAGCTCCATATTCAAAGCAGCTACGGATTGCTTAACTATCCTGAGCTTAAATGTGATTATGTCAGAGCGGGAATTGCATTATACGGAGTTTTAAGCTCTCCGCACGACCATACAAGGCTGCATCTCGATTTAAAGCCCGTGCTTTCACTAAAAGCAAGAGTTGTTTTGATTCGCAATATTAAAAAGGGTGAAAACGTCGGCTACGGCAGAATGTTTACCGCAGACAAGGACAGAAAAATCGCAATTTTACCCATCGGCTATGCCGACGGCTATCCTCGCAGTCTTTCAAGTAAAAATACTTATGTTCTCATTGACGGACAAAGAGCCCCTGTTGTCGGCAAAATCTGTATGGACCAGCTTGCTGTTGACGTTACCGACGTTTCAGATGTCTGCATCGGAAGTGTTGCAACGCTTATCGGCAAAGACAAAGACGATGAAATCACAGCTCCGATGACAGCGGAAAATACCGAAAGCATTACAAACGAATTAATGAGTCGTATGGGACAGAGATTAAGCGTTGTTCGCATATGAGCTCGTGTTTGTGAATCAGTCCTCCTATACATTTACATATAGAAAAATCCACGCCTCCGAAGCGTGGATTTTTCCTATATCTTTATTCTGTTTTGACTGCCACGCCGAATTCTTGCGGTGTCCATATCATTATCGTTGTGGTATCGAACGCTTTGCACAAAGCCTATGCAAATCAATGTACTCAAAGCCGACGTTCCTCCCGAACTGAAAAGTGGAAGCGTGATTCCGATAACGGGTAAAAAGCCCAACACCATTCCGAGATTAATTACGGTTTGCGAAGCAATAACCGCAAACACGCCGCTGCAAATGTATTTTCCGTCGTCATCATTAGCTTTTTTTGCGTTGATGATTACTTTAATAATAATCCCCATTAAAATCAGCATAAGGGCAATGCAGCCGATAAATCCAAGCTCCTCACCTGCAACGGTAAAAATAAAGTCATTTTCCTGTTCGGGAACAATTCCGTATTCAACACGGGCTCCGTTATAAAGACCGCTGCCGGTCAAGCCGCCGCTTGCAACGGAAACCTTGCCTTGATATTGCTGCCACCCGTAATTTGTCATAGCATTTCCGTCAAGGTCAAACAATGCAATGATGCGGTTCCTATGCTCGTCGTTCATAAAGAAATTCCACAATATCGGAATTCCCACGGCTATCATACCGAACAAAATCAAAAAATATCTGAGCTGAACCCCTGCAACAATCAACATAATCAGGAAAATCATTGCAAAAATCAGCACGGTGCCGTCGTCGCCTTGAAAATGAATTACAGCCATGGGAATTACGGCGTGAATCAACAGACTTAACACCCCCAAGGGGTTATGCAAAGCCTCTTTTTCCTTCAGATATGAAAGATGCCTTGAAAATGTTATTATAAGGCAAATCTTAATCAGCTCCGAGGGCTGAATCGTAAATCCGCCGGGCAGAGCCAACCATGCGGTGTCGTCCGTGCCTGCAACCTGTATTCCGAACATAAACACAAGTGCGGCAAGAATTACCGCTATAATTGCAGATAAATACCATTTTCTGATAAAAAATCTGTAATCGGCGGCAGAAATCACAACAGCGGCACAAGCTCCGATTACAATAGCTGCAATTTGTGTTTTAATATAATTGTATTCGCCCGATCTCTGCATGCTTGAAATGAGCATAAGACTGTAAATTATGGCAAGCAAAGTTAAAATCCAAAGTATAACGTCGGTCTTTTTAAAAAAATCACCGATTGAGTGTACAAATCTTTTCAAATAAATCCCTCTTAAAGCGAGTTTTGAAATTAATCATAATTTGATATATATTATATTAAATTATAACCACAATATCAAGTATATTTTCAAATAAGAATAATAGAAAACCTTTAATTTGATATAATTATCAATATATATAATGTCGGTCAAAATTCGGCAGCCTAAACAATCTCAAATTTATTCACGGAGGTACAAAATTATGTTGTCTGATATTGAAATTGCTCAGCAGGCACAGCTTTTACCAATCAAAGATGTTGCATCATCAATCGGAATCAGCGAAGATGAGCTTGAATTTTACGGAAAGTACAAAGCAAAGCTTTCCGATGAGCTTGCGTCAAGACTAAGCACAAATCCCGACGGTAAGCTTGTGCTTGTAACCGCCATCAATCCAACTCCCGCAGGTGAGGGAAAGACCACCACTACCGCAGGTCTTGGACAAGCCATGGCAAAAATCGGCAAAAAAGCTGTAATCGCTTTGCGTGAACCGTCACTCGGTCCTGTGTTCGGCATCAAAGGCGGAGCGGCAGGCGGCGGCTACGCTCAGGTTTTGCCTATGGAAGACATAAATCTTCATTTTACAGGCGATATGCACGCAATCACCTCTGCAAACAATCTTTGCTGTGCAATGCTCGATAACCACATTCAGCAGGGCAACGACCTCGGAATTGACCCTCGCAGAATACTCATCAAGCGTTGTCTTGATATGAACGACCGTGCATTAAGAAACATCGTTGTGGGTCTTGGCGGCAAAGTAAACGGCACTCCCCGTGAGGACCATTTTATAATCACCGTTGCTTCCGAGGTTATGGCTATCCTATGCTTGGCGTCCGACATTGATGACCTAAAGCTCAGGCTCGGAAATATTCTTGTTGCATACACTTATTCAGGAGAGCCGATTTATGCAAAGGATTTAAAGGCTGACGGTGCAATGACCGCATTGCTCAAGGATGCAATCAAGCCCAACCTTGTTCAGACATTAGAGGGTACTCCTGCAATTATGCACGGCGGACCTTTTGCAAACATCGCTCACGGCTGTAACAGCGTCAGAGCAACAAAGCTTGCTTTAAAGCTTGCCGATTACTGCATAACCGAAGCGGGCTTCGGTTCTGACCTCGGTGCTGAAAAATTCCTTGACATCAAGTGCAGATATGCAGGCTTAAAGCCGTCTGCCATTGTGCTTGTTGCAACGTGCCGAGCTTTAAAATACAACGGCGGTGTGCCGAAAAGCGACGTATCGGCAGAAAACCTCGACGCCTTGAAAAAAGGCATTGTAAATCTCGGAGTTCACATTGAAAATATGCGTAAATATAATGTTCCCGTTGTTGTTGCAATCAATCAATTCGGAACGGATACAGAAGCGGAGCTTAAATTCATAGAAGATTACTGCATTAAAAACGGTGCGGACTTTGCTCTTTCAAATGTATTCGGCAAGGGCGGAGACGGCGGAATTGAGCTTGCTCAAAAGGTAGTTGAAGCCTGTGAAAAGCCGTCTGACTTTGCTCCGATATATTCGCTTGACCTTTCTGTAAAAGAAAAGATTGAAAAAATCGCAAAAACAATTTACGGTGCAAGCAGCGTTAATTACACAACTGCCGCAGAAAAGGCAATAGCCGAGGTTTCAAAGCTCGGCGGAGCTTCTCTGCCTGTTTGCATCGCCAAAACTCAGTATTCGCTTTCCGACGATCCGACTCTGCTCGGTGCTCCCAAGAATTTCAGCATAACAGTAAGAAATGTGTCTTTGTCAAACGGTGCAGGTTTTGTTGTTGTATATACAGGCGACATTATGACTATGCCCGGACTTCCCAAACAGCCTGCCGCACATAATATTGACGTTGACTCAAACGGAAAAATCACAGGTTTGTTCTGATATGGTAAGATTAATTTCAAACAGTCCTTCGGATACCGAAAATATCGGTGCCAAAATTGCTTCTAAGCTCAAGGGCGATGAGGTAATAGCCTTGTTTGGTGGGCTTGGAATGGGGAAAACAGCATTTACAAGGGGCTTATGCTCTACGCTCGGCATAACAGAGGGTGTGTCAAGCCCTACCTTTGCACTTGTCAATGAATACAGCGGAAAATTTCGTGTTTATCATTTTGATATGTACAGAGTAACCACTTGGGATGACCTGTATTCGACGGGTTTTTTTGACTACATCGGCAACGGTGTGCTTGTAATCGAGTGGAGCGAGAACATAGAGGGGGCAATCCCCGAAAATGCCGTAAAAATAACAATTTCACACGGTGAACACGACAATCAACGAATTTTTGAAATAGAAGGTGTTGACGTAAATTGAAAATCCTTGCAATAGATACCTCGGCAACAGCTGCATCGGCTTGCATTGCCGAAGAAAACAAAATAATCGGAGAATTTTACATAAACACCGCAATTACCCACAGCCAAACTCTTATGCCGATGATTGAACAGCTTTTTAAAAACACCGAGCTGACTTTAAAAGACATTGATGCAATTGCAGTAAATGCAGGTCCGGGTTCGTTTACAGGCGTAAGGATAGGAGTTGCTGCGGCAAAGGGCTTGGCGTTTGCAGAAGATTTGCCCTGTGTGTCCGTATCAACACTCGAAAGTATGGCTTACAATATGCTTGGTGCCGATGGCGTTGTTTGTGCCGTTATGGACGCACGCTGTTCACAGGTGTATAACGCTTTATTCAAGGTCAGCGGTATGCACATTCAACGCCTTTGCGACGACCGAGCTGTTTCAATCTCCGATTTGGAGCTTGAACTCAAAAAATACAACGAAAATATTTATTTCGTCGGTGACGGTGCCGACATCTGTGCCAAAGCTCTTGAAAATTCGCTTCAAAACGCAGAAACAGCACCGATTAATAAAAGAACACAAACAGCTTCTTCAATAGCTTGTGCGGCTTTTAAATTGATTTCTGACGGCAAAACATTGACAGCCGAGGAATTAATGCCGACATATTTGCGGTTGCCGCAGGCTCAAAGGGAGCTAAACAAAAAAATGGGGGTAGCAAAATGATAGCACTTGGTTGTGACCACGGCGGATATAACCTGATACTTGCCGTTAAAAAGTATCTTGATGAAAAGGGAATAGAGTATAAGGAGTACGGAACCTTCGGCACCGACAGCGTGGATTATCCGATTTATGCTTATAAGGTAGCAAAAGCCGTTGCAAACGGTGAATGTGAAATGGGTATTCTTTGCTGCGGAACAGGCATAGGAATTTCAATGGCTGCAAACAAGGTTAAAGGAATCCGTGCCGCAGTTGTAAATAATGAATTCGGTGCAGAGATGACTCGCCGCCATAATCACGCAAATATTCTTTGTATGGGTGGCAGAGTGACAACCGAGGAGGATGCTGTTAAATACACCGACATTTTTCTCAATACTCCCGAAGAAGGCGGCAGACACGACAATCGTCTTGAAATGATAACTGAAATCGAAAATCAATCCTTTAAATGCGAATAAAATTAAATTAAATCAACGTAAAGTACAGGGAATTGTGAGTTTTTCACAATTCCCTGTACTGCTTTTTGTATAGTTACACTAATGTAACTATTTGTAGTATTTTCATCAAAATTAGACTTTTAACATTTCTCACATTATTCCACATCTGAAAAATAAGCTTTTAACATATTCAACATATTTCCACAGCAGAACAAAGAATTATGCAATAAGAATAAAACAGATGTAAAATAAAACAAAAATATATTTAACATATCCAAGTGATAATCAATTTGTAACTAAAACACGCAAAAAATTTCAATTTTTTAAATTTATTTACAAAAAAGGCTTGTTTTTTTTCTAATAAAGTATTATAATAACTTTACAATGTTTTTAAAGAATTTTAAAAAAGAATTATAACGATATGGAGAGAGTAGAACAATGAGATTACGCAAGCAGGAACTTGGAGACAGAAACTTGGTGGGCAACCGTGTTGAACTTGTCAGAAAGCAAAAGGGAATGAAGCAAAAGGAGCTTTTGGCTCAGCTTCAGGTAAACGGAGTTGATATGAACGCATCGGGCCTTTCAAAGCTTGAAGGACAAATTCGTTTTGTTACCGACGTTGAGCTTGTTGCACTTGCTGACATACTTGAGGTTTCGGTCGATTACCTTCTCGGCAGGGAAGCGGGATAATTTATCGGGTATTTTATCAAGGAGCTGTATTCAGCTCCTTTTTATTTTTGGCAAAACAAAAAGCTGCATCGAAAGATGCAGCTTAAGTGTTTACGTCCCAACACTTTAATTATAACATAACTGAATTTTGCAATCAATACTTTTTGGCAAAATAAAAATATAAATAATTTTAATAAAACCCTTGACAATGTTAAAATCATTATGTATAATATAGACAAAGATAAGAGTTAAGGAGGTTATCAATATGAAAGTAAAAAAACCTTTTTATAATCACATCAAAGATTACTTACGGAGCTTGCCCCCTAACAAATAATTCCCGATGCAGCAAGCAAGATTTAAAATAGCCGATTGTGTAAAGCAACTGATTAAGTACAGCGTTATTAAACGTTAATTGAATTTGAAATCAAGTATATGCTTTAGTGCAAACAATCTGAACTGACAGAAACTTTCATTTCACAATATATAACTCATTTATCTAGCAGATTGTAATGTCGCAAAACGTAAATGTTAATTCAAACTTATTGTATTGGGATTACACGGATTTGAATTAAAATTTAATAACATAAAGATAAATTTACTTATGGTGGTTGGACCAATGAGAACTTAAATTTTACATCAATGTAAACTGAATTAATCGATTGGAGATTATTCCGATGAGAAATTTATTTTAAGCCTTATGGCATAATAATTCTATTAGATTGGAGAAATTCCAATGGGACTGTTAATTATTACTTAAATAATAGGAATAGCTAACCGATAATTTACAGGAGATTAGTCCAATGTAATACTTAGTTTTTAACATTTAATCCATAAAAGGCGGTGAGTCCAAAGTACAGTTAACCTAATCTTATGGAGTTTAAAATAAGTAAATAAATAATAAATTTACTATAAGCGAGAGGCGGCACTTGTGTCGCCTCTTTTGTTGCCTCTTTTGTTGTAACAAGCATTTATGTGTAAAGTGAATTTTCAGGCTCTTTTTCAATAATTGTGTAAATTCTATAAAATGAATTTTAAATCTTTTTTAGCTTTCAAATATATATCGCAATTAAAATTTTTTGCAAAAAATCACCCCAACCGTTGCGTTGCTCAGCGGTTGGGGTTAAATAATTAAATTAAGTTATATGCAATCAGCAACCAATCAAGGCTTTGCGTGCCTCAACAAGCTTTTGACAAACCGAAACAGCATCGTCACGGTTCTTTCCGACAGCGGTAATATATAGCTTGATTTTCGGCTCTGTGCCGCTCGGACGAACAATAACCGCATTATCACTGTCAAGATTAAAGGCAATAACATTTGAGGTGGGGAGGTCAATGTCAGTAACCTTGCCTGTTACAACATCGGTTTCTTTCTTAAGCTGATAGTCGCTAATCTTAACCACATCATAGCCTGCAATTGATTTCGGCGGATTATCTCTGATTTCAGACATAATATCAGCCATTTTTTGCATACCGGCTGCACCCTCAAATTCAAACGCATAGGTTTCGTTGAGGTAGTAACCGAACTCCTCATACAGACCGTCAATTACTTCAGCAAGAGATTTGCCTTGCTTTTTGTAGTAGGCTGCCATTTCACAAATAAGCATAGAAGCCACAACTGCGTCCTTATCTCTTACATAAGTACCCGAAAGATAACCGTAGCTTTCTTCAAAGCCGAACAAATAGCGGTTTTCCTCGTTGTTTTTCTCAAGATTTAAAATAACCTCACCGATATACTTAAAGCCTGTCAAAACATTTTTAAGCTCGCAATCATACTTTTCACAAAGCTTGTTAATAAGCTTTGTTGTAACAATAGTTTTAACAACAACAGGCTTTTCGGGAAGCTTGCCGTTTTCTTTTTTGCATGAAAGAATGTAGTTTGTCAGCATAACGCCGTTTTCGTTGCCCGAAATCAAACGATAGCTTCCGTCATAATCCTTAACTGCAATGCCGGCTCTGTCGGCATCGGGATCGGTTGCAAGAAGCAAGTCGGGCTTAACTTCGTCACAAAGCTCAAGACCTTTTTGAAGTGCCTCTTTAATTTCGGGGTTAGGATAGGGGCAAGTGGTAAAGTTGCCGTCGGGCATTTCCTGTTCTTTAACTATTTCAACATTTTCAACGCCGATTTTATCCAATACCTTGCGAACGAGCTTGTTGCCTGTACCGTTAAGTGGGGTGTAAACCACCTTTAAGTCAGCACCCTTGCAAATGTCTGGATTTACCTGCTGTTCAAGCACTTTTTCAAGGTATTCATCATAAACAGCTTCATCAACATATTCAATCATACCGGATTTTACAGCTTCGTCAAAATCAGCAATCTTTACATCGTTAAACATATCAAGCTTGCAGATTTCGTCATAAACCGCTGTTGCCGCTGCGTCTGTCATCTGACAGCCGTCATCGCCGTAGGCTTTATATCCGTTGTATTTTGCGGGGTTATGGCTTGCCGTTATCATAATGCCTGCCTGACATTTAAAGTAACGCACAAGATATGAAAGAACAGGAGTAGGCTCCAGCTCTTTGGTAATATATACTTTAATTCCGTTTGCGGCAAGAACTCTTGCGGCTTCATTCATAAACAAATCAGCCTTAATTCTGCTGTCGTGAGAAATAGCAACAGAGCCTTTTCCGTAATTTTTGATAACGTAGTTTGCAAGTCCCTGAGTTGCTTGACGAACAACATATATGTTCATTCTGTTTGTACCTGCACCGATAACGCCTCTGAGTCCTGCTGTTCCGAACTTTAATGAAGTATAAAAACGTTCGTGAATCTCGTTTTCATCATTTTTAATGCTTTCAAGCTCGCTAATCAGGTCAGTATCATCTTTGGCGTTAGCAATCCATTCGCCGTAAACCTTCATAATATCCATATAATATCGCTCCCATAAAATTAATTCGGCAAAATCCTACAATTACAGATAAAATTAAATGAAATTTTGCCCAATCGAAATTACTATACCATAATTCGCAGAAAAAAACAAGCTATTTGTGGCTGAAATATTAACATAATTTATCAATTAGTCTTTTCAAGCTTATAGCTGATGTCGTTTTCATCAACGGAATATCCGTACTCGGTTGCTTTTTGATAAACCTTTGTCAAGTCCCATGCCGATTGCTTTGGAATATATACATACTTAGGCTTTTGTTCGGGATTTACCTCATAATAAGTAAGCAATCTGTTAAATGATGCTTCGTTTTCACTCATCCAAGCCGATAGCGTGCCGTAAGGATAATCCTCAGCCGTGAGATAAGTCCAGCTTTTGCCGCACAGGAACAAGATTTTATCAGGCTCCTTGCTGCCGTAATAAGTGGTAATATCATTATTTATGCTTTCATAAGTATTGCAGTTAGTTTGATTTGTATAAATCCCTTTGGCAGGACCTGATGTGATTTTGCTTGTAAGCGTTGACGGAGCTCCGGATTCCCAGAAGCAATGGTTAGCCTTAACGCTGATTTGCAAGCCGCCCTGAAGAATAATCATAAACGCAACAGCGGCAAAAGCCGTGCGTTTCATTGCAAGTGCATAGGTAACATTATCATCGGTTTCGGACATTTCTCTGATAAGCTGAGCAAGAAATACATAGCTTGCAAGATTAGTTGCTGCCATCGTCATTGAAATAACATAGAAATACTGGTTAGATGCAAAGTGAATACAAATCGAGTAAATAACGCCTAATAAAAACAATGAAGCAAAAAGCTCTCTCGGTTTGTTTTTGCATAAAACATAAGAAGTAATGCCGATAAATATTATAGGATACATAATGGCGTTATAATTAGATGAAGTCAATTTAGGCAATGTCAAAACAAGGCTGTACACAACAATAGCCACGGTAATCGACAAATAAACCGAACGATGAAGCCTTCTTTTGCGGTCCAGCAACATAATTATTGCCATAAAAACATAGGCATAAACACCTATGCTGAACAAAGGTATTGTAGTAACCGAGGTTTTAAAGTAGGATGTCAGCTTTGCCGCAAACGAAGTCGAAATATGTTCGGGATCGTTCATAAGGTAGGGGAAGCTTGAAATCATTTCTCCAATGCTTGCTCTTGACAAAGCAACAACAGCAAAAATCGCCGCAAGAACTGCTGCACCTATTGTAAAACACAAAAATGTTTTAGGTGAGAACAACTCCGACTTCAAAACAAAATTAATTTCTTTCTTTCTAATCAGTATATGCACAACCACGCATAATGCAAACAAAGCATAGGCGGCAATCAGATGAGGACAACACAAAACAGCAGCCGCAAAGGTAAATCCGCTGACAATCAAAGGAAGCTTTTTCTTAAAATCGGCAGTTCCCAAAATCGCACCAGTCAATGCAATAAAGTCAACGCCCATCGAATCATAGCTCATTGCCATAATGTCGTAAGGAGTGTATATGAAGAACAAAACGCACGCAAAAACCGAAATGTAGCCGTATTTTCTCAATCTTGTATATATCACAACAGCTACGGTTGCGTGAAATACAACATAAACAAATCTCGCCGCAAGAATCATACCCTCGGTCGAGCCTGTAATGGTTTCAAAAACCCACACAAACGGCATAAGCAAAAGTGCCGAAAGCTGTGACAAATTCCACTCATCGCCAAAGAAGCTGTCTCCCATAAGTATGCGGTGAGGGATAGTCAAATAAAATGCTTCGTCGTTTCCACCGAATCCGTAGAAGCATTTCCAAAGTGAAAAGATTATGCCTGCCAAAATCAAAGCAACGAAAATGCAGTCCTGCCATTTATATTTATCGGCTCTTTCTCGTTGCTTTTTTATAAAATTTACAACACCCTTGTAGAGAGCTACAATTACCTTTGAAAGCAAATTAAGAATTGCCGAGGCTAAAGCCGAGCAAATGAATACTGCCGGAACGGTTAAAAGCATATAAGGAAATCTGTCCGTCATAATCGGAACCTGTTTGCAAAGGTATCCGTAAATAAGCCTGTCAAAAACATATGACGTAAGATAAATTCCCAACGCAAGGTCAGATACCTTCCACAAGCAGAATTTTACAGGATTCGAGATTTTGTCGGTTTTAATTCTCATCAGCAATGCAAACACAAGAACCGATGAAATAAACGGTTCAAATCCGTACCAATAAACATAAATTCCGGACTTAAACGTTCCGCCGTAGCTTCTGAAATAGTTAAATGTGCCGAACAAAATCGTTGTAACAGCCAAAAGCACAAAAAGTGTTCCGGTTTTGAGCTTTAGTCCGTATTCACGCAGATAACAGCCCACAAAATAGTAGGTCACAGGGTAAAAGCCCATCCACCAGCTCGGAAACAGCTTTTGAAATGTGTCCGAAGAAACAGGATTTGTCCACCATTCGAGAGTGTCAAAGTTAAAAATATTAAACACGGTCGGAATAATCGTGAGCGCAACAAACGTTAAAACAAGCACTTGCTTCTGTTTTTTATTTGCAAGCTTGTTGTACGCAAGATTCAAAAACGGTGCAATCAAAAACAATCCGATATACATTTCAATGTACCACGAATAATTCGCACCCGTAAAGTCTAAGACGCCGAAAATCGCCGACTTAAGCGTATAGGTATTACCGTCGTGAACAGCCTTAAAAATCATACAGAATATCGCAGACAAAACGTATATGATAACCGTATGAATGATGCCCTTATAATACTTTTTGCTGAGCGTTTTTTGACACATAAGGTATCCCGTAAGCAGCATAAACAACGGAACACAAATCGAGAAAAACGAGCGAACCATAACCATAAAATACATGGTGGTTCCGCTTACGGGTTGACTGTAAAAGCCCGTGTTCAAAAAAAAGTGAACAGAAATTACCGATGCGACAGCCACAATGCGGATAATGTCCAAGGCACTGTCACGCCGCCCTAATTTTTCAAGAGTTTTTTTATTCATTATTAATCCCTTTCCTGATAATAATAGTTACTATTAGAATAACATAAAATCCGCTTCTTTACAACAATTAATGATAAATTCTTGTATTTCTCAAAAAAAATAAAGTGTCCGAATCGAACACTTTATAATTATTGATTGAATTGTGATTAGTCTTCAAGAAATTCTTCAACAATAAATCTCGGACGATGCTTGGTTTCAAGGTAAATCTTGCCGATATATTCTCCGATAATTCCTATTGCCAAAAGCTGAAGTCCGCCCAACGCCCAAATCGAGCAAAGTGTGCTTGCCCAGCCACTCACGGCAGCACCGACAAAGAAGCTGACCAATGAATATATAATGAAGATAAAGCTGATTGCAAAAACTATCGCACCCAGCCAAGTAATCAACCTAATCGGCTGAATACTCATAGATGTGATTCCTTCCCAAGCAAGAGCGAGCATCTTTTTGAGAGGATATTTGCTTTCGCCTGCAAGCCGCTCCGTACGCTCATATGTAACAATGTCGGATTTATAGCCGATAAGCGGAACCATACCACGCAAAAAAATATTTGTTTCCTTGTAAAGTGAAAAAGCATTAAGAGCTCGCTTGCTCATCAACCTGAAATCTGCGTGATTAAAGATTACCTTTGCACCCATACGGTCGAGAATTTTATAAAACGATTCTGCGGTAAAACGCTTAAAAAACGAGTCGGTTTCTCTTTTTGAACGAACTCCGTACACCACGTCACAGCCATTTTCGTACTTTTCAACCATTTCATCAAACACATTGATGTCGTCCTGCAAATCTGCGTCAATCGAAATCACTGCGTCTGCCTTGTCTTTCAAGGTCATAAGACCACATAAAAGTGCATTTTGGTGACCTCTGTTTCTTGAGAGCTTGATTCCCTGAAACACAGAATTTTCGTTGTGAAGCTCAGATATTATGCTCCAAGTTTTGTCCTTTGAGCCATCGTCGATAAAAACAATTTTGCTGTCAATCGAAATTTTGCCCTCTGTCATCATTTGGTCATATTTTTTTATGAGCTTTTCGGCAGAATCCCTCAAAACTTCTTCTTCGTTATAACAGGGAATAGCCAAATAAAGTTTTGTCATTGTTATATCCTCATATTTTACAGATGTAATAAGCATAATAAATATAATTATATCATAATACTTAATTGATTTGTTGTCAAGAAATTAAAGCAATTGTAAAACAATGTATTTATTTTGGCAAATTTTTAAAATCCCCTTGTAAATACAACACTTTTGTATTATAATTACTATTGTGTAAAATCCTTATGGAGGTATAATTATGTCTGAAAAATCTATTGCAGTTTTAACAAGCGGCGGTGATGCACCGGGTATGAATGCGGCGGTAAGAGCGGTTGTTCGTACAGGTATAAATAAAGGTATGAAGGTTTACGGCGTTCACCGTGGATATAACGGACTTTTAAACGGTGACGTTGAAGAAATGAATCTTCGCAGTGTTTCCGAGATTATCGGCAACGGCGGAACAATGCTTTATACAGCAAGAAGCGATGAATACGCTACTCCCGAGGGAATTAAAAGAGCTGCTGATTTTTGCAAAAGCCTCAACATCACAGGTGTTGTTGTAATCGGCGGTGACGGCTCGTTTAAGGGAGCTCGTGCGTTGACAAACGCCGGCGTAAATTGTATCGGAGTTCCGGGTACAATCGACAATGACATCGCTTGCTCCGAATACACAGTGGGCTTCGACACTGCAATGAATACGGCAATTCAAATGGTTGACCGCATCAGAGACACAGCACAGTCACACGACCGTTGCTCGGTTGTTGAGGTAATGGGAAGACGTTGCGGCGACATCGCTTTGCAAACAGGTATTGCAACAGGTGCAACGGCAATTCTCGTTCCCGAAGTTAAGTATAATATCGAACGTGATGTAATCACAAGAATTTTAAACACTCAGAAAACAGGCAAAAAACACTTTGTTATTGTTGTAGCTGAGGGTGTAGGCGGAGTTCAGGACCTTGCAAAGTATATAGAACAGCGTCTTGGCATCGAAACAAGAGCAACCGTTCTCGGTCATGTACAGCGTGGCGGTTCTCCAACGCTCAGAGACAGAGTTGTTGCAAGCGAAATGGGCTACAAAGCAGTTCAGCTTCTTGAGCAAAACATCGGCAATCGTGTTGTTGTTATGCAGCAGGGCAAGATAACCGACCTTGACATTAACGAAGCACTTGATATGAAACGTGTGTTTGACCTTGACCTTTACAAAATTGCAATGACAATTTCAATCTGATATGTTTAATCAATTTCGGGCGGACGTTGTTCGCCCTTAATTTCTTTTATTTTCTTGAAAGGAATTATAATTATGCTTACAGATAATCATTACAGTGATATGATAATTTATTCGGCATTAATTTCCGAATATGAAAAGCTTGATTTCAAGAATGACGCTTTGGCAGGAGTGCGAGCAAATTATTTCAACTATAACAATTCGCCTCAGACCGACAAAACCGATATACAAATTGATGAAAAGACTTACAATTTTTCATATCTGCTCAAAAGCGGTGAGCCTCTGTCTTGGAAAATCACACGCAACAATACGCCTTTTCAAACTGTTGTTAAAGCAACAGGCGGTACTTATGCCGTTGTTTCATATACCGAAAACGGCAACATATATAAAAGACAATATTTTAATGCCTGCCATTTTTGGACGGGAACAGAGTATTACGACAAAAACCTTTCAAATGTCATTGTTGCATTAATCAAGCCAGAAAGAATATCGGGTTATTTTGCAATTAGGCTTGAAACGGTTGACGACTTCGGAAAAAAGACCAAAAAATATTTGTTCCCGTATGCCGAAGCTCCCAACAAAAAGTGCAGTGGGCTTGTATATTCAAACTACGGTATGCTTTGGCTCGACGAAAGCTTCAAGCCCGAGGATTTGTCGGTTGATGAAATTTTAACTGCACAAAAAACAACAGGCTTTAATTTTAAATATGAAAATTTCAGCACCGGTACAAATGTTGTTTTGCCTTATGATATGGACAGTGCCGATTATCTTCAAATTGATGATAATTCTGAAGAGCCGGTTGCCACGGAAGAACCGCAGGAGAACGAGCAGGAGTATTCGGCATACGATAAGATAGAAAAAATACTTTTTGAAGCACACAAAACCAACAAAGATTTGTTCGGTGAAATTCTCAATCAAACTTCATATGAAAAAGATGAGCCTGTATCTGCCGAAAGCATTGTTTTACCGCAAGAGCCTGTTGAAAATGATGTTGTAGAAGTGACGGACGACACATTTAAAAATTATGTTGTTGAAGAATCTGACAACGCTGAAGAAAATGCTGCATCACAAGATTTAGACATCCAAATTCAAAGTGACGTTGCCGATGATACAAGCAATGCAGAAGCAAGCGAAGCTGTTGAAGAAGCAATCAAGGCCGATGAAGCCGACAGCTCACAGCCCGATGAAACAGATTATGATACTTGTGACTCCGAGTTTAATGTTGAGCTTGAAAAGGAATACCCCGACACAGCCGATGAACTGATGTCAGGCGAAAGCTCCGAGGCTCCAACGGCGGAAATCGCTGAATTTGACGATGAAATCGAAGCTTCATTTACAAAGCAAGAGCTTCCCGATGTTGATAAAATTGTTTCGGCAAGCGACGGCGATTATTCCTATTTCGGCAACCTAAACTGCGAAAACCTACGCACAGGCGTCGGCAGAACGGTATCGCCCAACGGCTTAACCTCTTATGAGGGAGGCTATAAGGATGACAAGCGTGACGGATTCGGTGTTTGCTATTATAAGAGCGGAAGCGTAAACTATGTCGGAGATTGGCAAAACGGCAAGCGTTCGGGTTGCGGTGTAGGTTATCGTCAAACCGACGGAACACTTCACGCAGGAAAATGGCTTGACAACTCGCCTCAGAGCTTCGGTGCTCGTTTTGATAAGGAAGGCAATTTTATTGATGTATGCTCCTATGTCAAGGGTGTCAAAAACGGCAAAAGCGTTTCCTTTGACAAAAACGGAAATGTTGTTATATCATATTGGAACGACGGCGAGCTTGTTTCACAAAGGGTAATCACCGACGAGGAATAGCTATGGATTCTGAATTTAAATATTTAGATAAGGTTAACGAATTTATCACCGAAGGTGCGGCAAAGCTGATTATTTTCTTAATTGCGGCAATAATCGGCTGTATCATCGTGCGGTTTATTCTTGTGCTTGTAAAAAAGGTGCTAGTAAAATCCAAGCTTGAGCAAACCGCCAAAACATTTATATTATCTGTAATCAAGGTTGCGTTGTATTTTCTTGTGGTTATCACAGGACTTGCAACGATCGGTGTAAATGTGGCTTCCTTGCTCACCGCATTGGGAGCCGCCGCATTGACTGCGGGACTTGCTTTGCAAGACAGCCTCAAAAACCTTGTGAGCGGTTTAGTAATACTCATTAGCAAGCCCTTTGTTTCGGGTGATATTCTTGAATTTGAAGATATAATCGGAAGCGTAGAGGCAATAAACATTTTCTACACAACAATCAATACGCTTGATGATAAAATTGCCCGAATCCCAAATTCTCGACTTACTTCAAACAATGTTGTAAATTGCACGGTAGACGACAAACGCCGAATGGTGCTGAAATATTCCGTTAGCTACGAGGACGATCTTGCAAAGGTTAAAAAGGTTTTGATTGATGTTGCTCAAAGCTGTGAAAACATTATCAAAGATCCAATGCCTGCGGCGAACGTCGGCAGGCATCTTGACAGCGGAATAGAGGTTATGGTCAGCTATTGGATTGAACCTCAGGATTATTTCAAAGTTTATTATTATATGCAGGAAAATGTAAAAACAGCATTTGACAAAAACGGAATAACAATACCTTATCCGCACATTGTTGTAAAAAATGATAAATAATTTGAATACTTATGCTAATAATAGTGGTGTCGTATTTACGGCACCACTACTTTTATATAAGGAATGAATTATTATGAAAAAAACAATTGGAATTATAGTAGCCGCAATTATGGTGCTTGCGGCATTTACAGGCTGTGGCGAAAAAGCCGCAAAAGATGCGGAATCTATGGTTTCGGGTGCGGTTTCCGATATGGAAAGCGGCGAAAAGTCAATGCTTGACAACACAACAAAGCCGACTGAAATCGAAAGCACTTCCGAATCAAGTGCGGAAAGCAATAAAAACGACGGCACCGTAAGTGATGGCAACGGTATTATCGGTGACGAAGACTCAACCGACCCTTCCGACGAAGCCGATACCTCAGCCCCCGATATGCTTGTTTGATATAACAGCGGAAAAGCGGTGGTTTTCCGCCGCTTTTCACACCGCCTTCTCAAGCTCACGCTTTAATCTGCAAATAATTTTCTTTTCAAGTCTTGATATGTACGATTGAGAAATTCCGAGCTTGTCGGCAACCTGTTTTTGCGTATGTTCTTTTTTGCCGTTTAGCCCAAACCTGAGCTCCATAATAAGACTTTCTCTGTCGTTGAGCTGGGACACGGCACTTAGCACCAAATTTTTTTCAATTTCATGTTCAATATTGTTGTTCACCGTGTCGGGTTCACTTCCTAAAATATCGCATAGCAAAAGCTCGTTTCCGTCCCAATCAGTATTCAACGGCTCATCTATTGATACTTCATTTTTAAGCTGAGATGATTTCCTTAAAAACATAAGAATTTCGTTCTCAATGCACCTTGAAGCATAGGTTGCAAGCTTAATGTTTTTTTCGGGCGAAAATGTGTTTACCGCCTTGATAAGTCCGATTGTGCCTATTGAAATCAAGTCCTCGGCACCTGCACTCGGAGATTCAAATTTTTTTGCGATATAAACAACAAGTCGCAGATTGTGAACAATAAGCGGTTCTCTTGCTTTTTCGTCGCCCTGCGTGATTTTTTGCATAATTTCGCGTTCCTCATCTCTGCTCAGCGGCGGAGGAAGGGTATCACTGCCGTTGATGTAGAAAATTTCGTTTTCGGACAAAAACAGCATTTTAATTTTCAAAAGTATTTTTAACATTACATCTCACCTCACAAAATTTTCAGCTTAAATATTTAACAATTTCATATGGAACCAAGGCTCTTACATCTCCTTTCAAAGCATTTTCGCAAATGCCGATATAAATATCATTTGCGATTTCCTTTTTATCAATAATAACCTTGCTTGCCTTTACGCCATTCAAAATTCCGTTACCGCCAAGACTTTCAAACGGAATAAGTCTGAAATCGAGTTCCTCACAGGCTAAATTTTCAAGCAGGGATTTTTCAACTATAATCACATAATTCCCCGAAAAAGGCTCTTTAACATTACATCCCGTGTCCACTTTTGCACAAAACGTAAACGCATTTTCGTTCAGTTCAATTTCAACATTACAGGTACTACATCCGCATACACCCTTTGTCAGCCTTTTGATAAGCTTTAGAATATAATAACAGGCAAGGGTAAGAATAATCAGAACAATAGGGGAAATATTAAAATATACAATATCGTTGTAAATCTCCATTCCTTTGGGTTTAAAGGAAGTATAAATAAATATCATAATACCGCAAAAAGAAAATGAAATCGAAAAATAAACGCCGGTTCGTTTAATAAATCTCTTTATATCTGTTTTTCCAAAGGCTGTAAAAATTATCAATGACGCAAATGCTATGTCAACAATAATGTTAATGCCTGTCGGAATCCTCGGCAGCAAGGCGGCAAGGCTCAAAAATCCGCCGACTACGCTTCCGAAAATCAACCTTTTAAGCGATACTTTAATATGCAAAAAGCTTTTTGTGCAAAGCAAAATAAAAAAATCAATAAAAATGTTTACCGTCATCAATATATCAATATAAACTGTTCGCACTTAATCACCACATATTGATTATTGCATACAATGATTATAATAAATGTCAAAAAATGTACAGGAGGCAAATTTTTAATGCTGTTGGGAATAGTAATAGGAATGTTCATCGGAGCTTTCATAGGAGTAAGCGTTATGTGTTTGTTGTTTTACAACAGAGAATAACACATTTATGCAAAAAGGCACTCAAACGAGTGCCTTTTTTGCAAGCAAATTTTTGCTTGATTCAAATAATTCTTTACTATCTCCTTAAATCGTTGTATAATAAATCTATACGATTTACAGTTAAATCTGCAACAAATTAGTCTTAAGAGGTATTGAGAATGAATAAAAAATTTGACGTAATAATCGTAGGTACAGGAGCGGCAGGCTTATACGCTTCACTTAATTTTCCGAGCGACATCAATATTTTGCTTTTGTCAAAGCGAGAGCTTCCGCTTTCCAACAGTTCGCTTGCTCAAGGTGGTGTTGCTTGTGTGCTTGACACCGTTCATGACAATTACAAGCTGCACATAAACGATACCCTGATTGCGGGTAAATACAAAAATAATCTTTCCGCAGTAGAGAAGCTTGTCACAGAGGGACCCTTCGATGTACTCAAAATCAAGGAGCTCGGTGTTGATTTTGACCTCAATTCCGACGGAACAATGTGCAAAACACTTGAAGCAGGGCATAGCCGTCACAGGATTGTTCACCACAAGGATTCCACAGGCAAGGCAATCGTTGACAGACTAATTGAAGTTGTACGCACACGAAGCAATATCACAATTTGTGACAATGCTCTTGTTTATTCAATCGAAAAGGTATTAAACGGCTTTTACATAAGCGTATTAAAAGACGGCACAAGCTACCATTACGGCACCAACTTTTGCTTGTTGGCAACAGGCGGTATCGGCAGAGTGTATAAGTACACAACTAATTCCGCAATAGCAACGGGTGACGGAATTGCCTTTGCGTATATGCTTGGTGCAAAAATCAGCCATCTTTCCCGTGTACAGTTTCACCCAACGGCTTTTGCCGCCGAAAAGGACAGAGAACGCTTTTTGATTAGTGAAGCTGTTCGTGGTGAGGGTGCTGTTTTACTTAATTGCGACGGCAGACGCTTTGCTTTTGATTATGACAGCAGAGGTGAGCTTGCTCCGAGAGATGTTGTTTCAGACGCAATAATTCGCGAGTCAATCAAAACCTCCAGTGAAAAGTTTTATCTTGATATAACCGATAAACCGTCAGAATTTCTGAAAGAACGTTTCCCGATGATATACGAAAAGTGTCTTGAGGAGGGCATAGACATAACCAAAGACAGAATCCCCGTCTTTCCGTGTCAGCATTACCTTATGGGCGGAATCAATGTCGATTTGGACGCACGCACGTCAATTGACGGCTTATATGCGGCAGGCGAGTGTTCCCACACAGGAGTTCACGGAGCAAACCGCCTTGCAAGCAATTCACTTTTGGAAGCTTTGGTATTTTCACGCTCGGCAGCAGAGGACATAACACGACGCATAAGAAAATACGGTCACAAAAAAATCGGTGTTGAGCCTGCACACAAGTCAATCAGCGGAAAAAAGATGCCTCAGGGCTTCCGCTCCGAAATTCGTGAGATATTGCAGGACACTTATTTTGTAATTCCAAAGCCCGAAAATTACGAAGAAAGCTACCAAAAGGTTGAGGAAATCCTAAATCAGCTTTTCAGCGAGGACTATGAGATAACCTCAGACCTTATAGAAGCAAAAAGCATTGCAGTTGTTGCAAGTATAATTCTTGATGAAGTAAGAGAGGGAATAAACCTATGATGTTAAACAGCATTTATGTTGATGAAATTATCAAAACCGCACTTTGCGAGGATATAAATTATCTTGATACCACAACCGATTATCTTATAGACGAAAGCCAAACAGACAGTGCAAAATTTCTTGCCAAAAGCGACGGTGTTCTTTGCGGAATTGAAATAGCATTAAGGGTGTTTGAGCTTCTTCAGCCAAGTGGATTTGAGGCAAAGGTTTACAAGCACGACGGCGACAAATTAAAATCGGGTGACATAATCGCAGAAATTTACGGAAAAACTCGCACAATTCTAAAGGGTGAGCGTACGGCACTCAATCTTTTGCAGCATATGAGCGGCATTGCAACAGCAACCAACAAAGCCGTGGAGCTTGTCAAAGGTACAAATGCTTCAATAGCCGACACACGCAAAACCCTTCCGGGTCTCAGACCCCTGCAAAAATATGCCGTAACAGTCGGCGGAGGCAGAAATCACCGCTACAATCTTTCCGATGCCGCTATGCTCAAGGATAACCACGTTGACGCAGGAGGAGGAATCCAAAACGCCGTTTCGATTTTGAAATCAAAGCTCGGACATATGACTAAGGTTGAGCTTGAGGTCAGAAGCCTTGATGAGCTAAAACAGGCACTCAATGCAGGTGTTGATGTAATAATGCTTGACAATATGTCGCCTGAGCTTATGAAAGAAGCTGTTAAAATAACCAACGGCAAAGCACTTTTGGAAGCAAGCGGTAACATTACCGATGATACCCTGAGAGCAGTTGCCGAAACAGGCGTTGACATAATTTCAATGGGAGCTCTCACACATTCCGTGAAGGCTTTTGATATCTCTCTGAAAATCACAAAATAATTCTAATACAGAAAAATAATTTACAAACAGCCCAAGCTACCGCCGGGCTGTTTTTCATACAAAAACAACGGGCTGCCTTTTGTAAGACAGCCCGTTTTACTGCTAAATTATTATTTCAATACGGATATTGCGTCCATAATGGTTTTTTCATAAGCTTCTTTTCCGTATTTATCAACCTGAGCCTTGTTCTTTTCGCCGTGTGTCAAGCAACCTGCACCTCCGATACAGCCGCCCACGCAAGCCATACCCTCGATAAAGTTTTCTTTAAGTACGTTTTTGTTCTTTTTAAGCAAGGCTTTTTTACATTCTTCAATTCCGTCGCACGAAATTGCATTAAGCTCAAAGTCGTTGATTCCCTGCTCTTTAAGACCTTCGGCAACAGCGTCAGCAAGACCGCCGCAACGAGCAAAAATTCTTCCGAAATACGATGCATTGTCAAGCACGCCTTCTTCAAGCGTAGTGATGTCAATATCACGGCTGTCAAACAAAGCCTGTAATTCTTCAAAGGTCAACACAGCGTCAATATACGGCTTAACTTCGTCAAGCTGTGCCTCCATTTTTTTGGCAACGCACGGACCGATAAACACAATCTTTGCGTTTTCTGTTGTGTCTTTAATGTATTTTGCAATTGTAGCCATAGGGGAGAGGTTGTGTGAAACATATTCCTCAAGCTGCGGGAATGATTTTCTGATGTATGACACAAACGCAGGACAGCACGAGCTTGTCAAAAATCCTTTTTCGGCAAGCTCCACAGATTCGGCTTGTGCAACCATATCCGCACCGAGTGCGGCTTCAACAACCGTGTGGAAGCCAAGCTCCTTTAAGCCTGTAATAACTTGACCGAGCTTTGCATATGTAAACTGACTTGAAATTGACGGAGCAACAACAGCATACAGCTTAAAGCTCTTGCCTTGCTCGCTCTTTTTGATAAGGTCAATTACATTCAGAATAAATGATTTGTCCATAATTGCACCGAACGGGCATTGATAAACGCACGCACCGCACGAAATGCAAGTGTTGTTGTCAATTGAAGCGGCATTGTCGTTGTTGATTGAGATAGCCTTAACCTTGCAGGCATTTTGACAAGGCCTTTTGCGGTTTACAATAGCGGTGTAGGGGCAAACCTTTGCACATTGTCCGCACTCAACGCATTTGGACTTGTCAATGTGAGCAACGTGGTTGTTGTCAAACGAGATAGCACCTCTTTTGCATACATCCTCACATCTGTGAGCCAAGCAACCTCGGCAGGAGTCGGTAACCTCATATCCTGCGGCAGGACATTCGTCGCAGGCAATGTCAATAACTTCAACAACATTCGGGTTTTCTTTGTTTCCGCCCATAGCCAGCTTAACACGTTCTTCAAGAATAGCTCTTTCCTTATATACGCAGCAACGCATAGTTGAGGTTTTTCCGGGAACGATGATTTTCGGTATATCAATAAGCTTTTCAAGCAATGTGTCGTTCCAAGCCTGTTTTGCAACTTCTCTCAGCACCTTGTATTTAAGGTACTGAACCTTTGTGTCAAATTTTCTCATTAGTGTATTACTCCTTAAAAATAGCTTACCTTGATTTTTTTGCCCATTTGTCTGAGAGCGGTTGAAAGCTCCTGCACTAAATTCATCTTAATATTAAAGTTGATGGGCAGCTCAGGATTTTGGTGAGCGGGATTGACTGCACGTCCCACATAAAAATTAATATCTGTTGCTTCCTCAAACAAAAGCCTGCAAATCTGCGAAGCACCGTCGTTTTTAAGACTCCAATGCTCATAACTTTCGTTTTCGTTAAGATAGTCTTTTGCATATTCAAGCACCTTGTTGATGGTAATAACGCCCTCGGTAACAAGGTCAACCCCCTCAATCTCAGCCGTCGGCGGAACGTCGCTGCTTTCATAGCTCAGGCTTGCTCTTATCGGCTTGCCGAGCCACTTTGCTGCGATTGATGAGGTTGTGCCTCCGCAAACAATATGTTTTCCTTCTTTTGAAAAGAAAAGGCTCATCATTCTGTCGCTGTCGTCGCGGCTTGACGGAGGACCAAACAGCAAATTCATCGGCACACGTTTTCTGATTTTTACAATGCAAGCCGTTGCGTCGTCACCGGGTTCACCGCCGTACAGCTTGTTACATTCGTCAACAAGAATTGTCGAGAGTGTTTTTGCCGTGTAGCCGGCAGGAGCAAGGCTCTGCATAAATTCTGCTATGTCATCACGTTTCCAACCGAAATTATACGCAATTCCGATGCCGGCGTGAGGACAACCGTCACTCATAGCGACAAATATATCGTTTTCCTGCAATCGTATAACCGACTTATATATCTGTTTTCCACCGATATTCATTTCGGTTTCCGGATAATTATAAATCTCATCATTGCGGATAAGAATTATATGAGGGTTGTCATACTGTATCAGCTCGGCTGTTGTGTTGTTTATCAAATGAATAATCGTAAACGTTGAATAAGCAACACCTCTCAGCGAACAAACAGGCAACGTTGCGGCAATGGTCGAAACACATTCCTCAAGCGACAATCCCTCCGCCATCATAGTGGATATGATTTTAGAAGTCAGCGTTGAAAGAATACTTGCCTTAACGCCGCTGCCAAGTCCGTCGGCAAGAACAATAACCGTAGAATTTTCGCCACGCTCCACGATGTCAACATGGTCACCGCAAAGCTGTTCGCCGTAATGATAAATACTTTTGTAACCAATATCAGCACATAAATCATTCATCGGCAATAGACTCCTTCAGCTTTGATAATGCAATTTTAGTTTCGGCTGCGGTTTCGCCCAAAAGCGAAGCGATTTCTTGAACAATTCTCATCTGCTTGTCAACAACCTTGTCGGCAACCTCAACCGTTTGACGGCTGATTTCTTCTTTTCTCTGATGCTCGTTTTCCTCGTCGGTAACGTCTGTCATAATGCAGATAAGCATATGGCTTTCCTTTACGGGAATAACAGTTTGCTCAACAAATCTGTTGTATTCGGCAAGATAAATTCTTTCGTTATACACGCCTCTTTGAGTTTGCTGAACCTTCATAAATACACCGGGGTCAAGAATTCTTACAACCTGATCTCCGAGAACGTCGGATTCGGAACGCAGATTCATAATTTTTAATGCGGCTGAGTTGATTTGCTGAACTTCAAGCTGTTCGTTAAGTACAATCAAGCCGTTGGGAGTGTTTTTAACAATTGTGTCCGAAAAGCTCTCGGCCTTGTCCTTAAGATAGGGCAGACACATTGAAACCTCTGCCTTACCTTGATAAATGGCAACTGCTTTTTCACGGCAGGTGTCATAACCGCACGAGCCGCAGTTAAGCTCTTGTTCGGGTGAAAATTTGCCCATTTGGTGTAAAATTTCGTTTATTTCACGCTCGGACGGAGCTTTGGTTTTACATTCGATGATTTGGAAATATTTTCTCAAATCTGTTGAATCGGGTTGCTCAACATCAAAATCCTTTGTGCCTGCAAAGCTTGCAACCGCCGTGTAATCCTTGACGGGACTGCGGTGATACTTTTCCATAACAGGACCGCCGACACAGCTTCCGACGCAAGAGGACATTTCAATAAAGCATTTATGGATTTTTCCGTTTTCAATATCCTGCAAAGCTGCAATGCAGTTTTCAACGCCGTCAAGGGCAAGGTATGTATAACCTGTGTTTTCAAGTGACATGGTTTTAAGAATACCGCCGGTTGTGGGGAAAAACCTTGCTTTGCTTTTATCATTGGGAATAATCTCTTTTTTCAGCTCAATGCTTTCACGCTTAAACCAATCCGTAAGCTCCTCAAATGTAAGAACAGCGTCAACAATATCATCATAATGCTCAGCTTCGTCCTTTTTGGCAACGCACGGGCCGATAAACACGGTTTTTGCATTCGGAATCCTGTTTTTAATATCCTTGCAATGTGCCTGCATGGGAGAGATAACATCTGCAAGATATTCAAGCTCTTTCGGAAAATACTTTTGAATGAGCAGATTAATCGAATGACAGCAAGACGAAATAATTATATCTCTGTTGTCCTCGTTAATCATTCTTTCATATTCGCTCTTTACTATGGTTGCACCCACAGCAGTTTCCTCTGCGTCATAAAAACCGAGCTTTTTAAGTGCGTCACGCATTGAATCGAACCCAACTCCGTCATAGTTTGCAATAAACGACGGTGCAAGGCTGACAACAACAGGGTCGCCGCTTTGAAGCAAAACACGCACCTTTTCGGTTTCGTTTACAATCTGTTTTGCGTTTTGCGGACAAACAACAAAGCAATGTCCGCACAAAATACATTCATTGTTGATAATATGTGCTTGGTTTCCCGAAAAACGGATAGATTTAACAGGACAATGGCGTATGCACTTGTGGCAATTTTTGCAATTTGATTTTTTAAGTGTCAGACAATCTTGCATCTTTTTCACTCACTTTCTTTGCCCAAGGGAATCAAAACCTTTTCTTTAAAGAAATCGTTAAACCCTTCCGCCGTAACGCCGGTATGAATTTCATCATCAATCTGAACAGTAACACCCTCACGGTTGCATTTGCCTATGCAAAAGCTTCCTGCAAGAGTGAGCTCGTTTTCCAAGCTGTACTTCTGCACAGCCTCCTGAAACAGGTTCACAAGACGCTCGCTGCCTTTTAGGTGGCAGGAAGAGCCTATACAAATCTGAATTATCATATTTTACACCTTTGCTTTAATTTGGTTATCAAAAAATTCCTGAACATTATCCGGTGTTACCGAATAAAAATCATCGTCAATCGTAACGCAAACGCCCTGTTGGCATTTGTTCATACAAAATGTTCCGCCAAGCTCAACCTTGTCGCCAAGCTCATTGTCGGCAATCAATTTTTGAAGCTGTTCAACAACCTGACGTGACCCCTTGATGTGACATGACGAGCCTATACAAACCGTAACTTTCATTTTTTCCGCTCCTTAATTTTAATTGTTTATTCGTACTCAACAACATTAACCCAGTTGAGCAAGAGTTCTTTTTCTTCTTCATTGCTGTTAACAAGATGTGATGCAGCCACAATCGGCATCCATTTTTGAACATATTGCATTGCGGTTTTGCTTTTTTGACAAAATTGTTTAAGATACTCGTCGGCAACAGCTTTGTTGTATTTCAGCACAAAAGTAAGATATGTTGTTGCGGCGTCGGCAGAGGCATTGCCCTGAGTTGCGTGTGCCCAGTCAATGATATACGGCACACCGTCGTCGGTTATGATAACGTTTGACGGACAAAAATCGCCGTGGCAAACCTTGCTGTGCTTGGGCATACCCTCAATTCTTGTGTGCAAATCATATCTTGTTGTTGCGTCAAGACTTGTTGCCATAATTTTAAAATTCATTTTATCCTTGAGCTTGTTCAAAAGCGGACAGGTTTTGCTTTGGATTTCAAGCTGAAGCTCTACAAGCATCTCAATATATTCGTTTGTCTTTTCGGGTTCTTCCTTAATAAGCTGAGAGAGAGTTTTTCCCTTGATAAACTGAGAAACGATAGCCCACTTTCCGTCAATCATAGTAACCTCAAGAATTTTAGGAATTTTAAGTCCTGTTTCTTCGATTCTTGCCTGATTAAGAGCTTCGTTCAAAACATCAGCCTTGGAAAAATCCTCGTTAAAAACTTTAATACACTTGTCACCGTCACGATAAACTGTTTTTGTGTTTCTTACTGCTATAACTCTGTCAAGGTTCATTTTCAGTCCTCCGTTTGATTTTTACATACTTGAACAATTATATTTTATCATAAAACAAAAATAATTTCTACCTATATTGACAAAAAAATAACAAATAACAAAACAAAAATTATTTCAAGTAAATTTACCGAAAAATGCATATTTACAGGTTAGAGCTCGTGTCAAACCTTTTTCTCAGCTTTTTAAGTGCTTTTGTTTCGATTCTGCTTACATATGAACGGGAAATTTTCAGCATATCCGCAACCTTTTTTTGAGTCATTGGGTCTTTTCCACCTAATCCGTATCTCATCAAAATTATTCTCTTTTCTCTCGGCTCAAGCTCCTCGTTAATGAATTGACCGAGCTTTTTGCTGTTTAGCTTTGTATCAAGATTGTCAAGAATGTTGTCGTCAACCGCCATAATATCAAGCAAGGTCAGTGGATTTCCGTCCTTGTCGGTATCAATCGCTTCGTTGAGTGATATGTCTTGAGCGGCTTTTTTGGCGTTGCGAAAGTGCATCAAAATTTCGTTTTCAATACATCTGCTTGCATAGGAGCTGAGCCGAATGTTTTTGTTTATATCAAATGTGTTGACGGCTTTAATAAGCCCGACTGTTCCGATTGACACCAAATCATCCTGTTCATTTTGAGTTCCGTAATATTTTTTTATGATGTGTGCAACAAGCCGCAAGTTATGCTCAACCAGCTTGTTTCTCGCTTCGGTATCACCCTTTGCGGATTTTTCAAGATATTCACGCTCCTGCTTTTCGGATAAGGGCTTCGGGAATGACCCCGAACCGCAAACGTGCAAAATAAAAAAGCAAACATATTGTCCCAAAATTCCGAGTATATCCAACATATAATCACCACCGATTAATCATATTCGCAAACACAGCAAATTTTGCCTGTACAAAATAAAAACTTGCCAAGAGCTGATTTACAGGGTATAATTTGCTTGGGTGATAAATATGAAAAAACTGATTTCATGGAATGTAAACGGGCTTCGAGCCTGTGTAACAAAGGGCTTTCTTGATTTTTTCAGCAAAGCTGACGCTGATATTTTCTGCGTGCAGGAAACCAAGCTTCAGCAAGGTCAAATTGACCTTGACTTGGACGGCTATCATCAATATTGGAATTATGCCGAAAAAAAGGGCTATTCCGGTACAGCAATGTTCACAAAAGAGGAGCCTTTGTCGGTTTCCTACGGCATCGGAATTGAAGAACACGATAAAGAGGGCAGGGTGATAACTGCGGAATTTGACAGCTTTTATGCTGTAACCTGCTATACTCCCAATTCGCAAAATGAGCTTCGTCGTCTTGATTATCGTATGCAATGGGAGGACGCTTTTTTATCATATTTAAAAAAGCTTGAAGCTTCAAAGCCCGTGATTCTTTGCGGTGATTTAAACGTTGCTCATAAAGAAATTGATCTCAAAAATCCAAAAACAAACCGCAAAAACGCAGGCTTTACCGATGAGGAGCGTTCCAAAATTTCCGCCCTGCTTGAAAGCGGCTTTACTGATACATTTCGCCACTTTTATCCCGATAAAGAGGGGATATATTCGTGGTGGTCATACCGCTTCAAGGCTCGTGAAAAGAACGCAGGCTGGCGTATAGACTACTTTTTATCCTCAAAATCTCTTGACAAAAATCTTGTTAGTGCCGACATTCACACAGATGTTTTCGGCTCAGACCATTGTCCCGTGGAGCTTGTGGTGGATTTGTAATCCGGATAGCTTATATTCAGACAGGCGTAGCAAACGCCGAGTAAGCTATATAATCGTTCCAATAATACAAAAGCACGGTGCAAGCCTTTATTTGCACCGTGCTTAGTTTTTTTGAAAAATTATTCAGATAATTCTTCAAGCTCTTTTTCTTCAAATTCTTTTCTGCCCTTTGTGTAATACGAGAACGGAGCAGAAATAATAATCGAAGCATAATACGTTGAAAGTCGCCATAAAAGTATTGCGGGCTTGATTTTTTGAACTGCACCGATAACAAAAAACGGCGTAAAGTAAATTGAAAACGCAAGCTCCGCACCGCCCGAGGCACCGGGGAGAGGCACAAGGTTTGACGTAAACAAAACAAATGACTGAATACAAACAAAATCAAACATAGAGGCAGGCTCTTGTCCGTTTGCAACGGCAATTTCAGGCATACCGAACGAAAGATAAATGAAATACGGTACAGACAAAATCGCCAAGACCTGAATAAGCACCAAAGCATAAATCGCAACAAGTCTTTTTCCGTTGTGCATAAGCTCGGTGTTTGCCTTGTGGAACATAGAAAACTCTTTTTCTAATCTTTTCTTTTTTTGGTCGGGATTTTTAACAAATTTAATATGCACCATCAACCAATAAACAAATCTGATGATTTTTTCCGTTGTTTTGGTTGAAAAAGACACAATCAAAAACAATGCAGTAACAACAAGCTGTACGGTGAAGCCCAAGACGATAAACGCCGACGACCAAAAGCCCGTAAAAGCGTCGCTGAGATAATTAAACCTGATAATAACCGCAAATATGCTGAAGCCTGTTGAAACGATTTGATAAACAATGAATTTTTGAGTCATACACGCCGAGCCAAAGCCCACGCCGACATTCATTTTTGACATAACAAAAAGCTGCATCGGTTGTCCGCCAGTGTTCGACGGAGTAACCGCACCGAAGAAAACACCCACAAGTGCAACCTTTACCGCTTCGATAAATTTAAAATGCTTGAACTGTGACCTTATGTAAATCAATGTTACAATCGCATCAATAAAAATATTAAAATCATAAGCCAAAACAGCAACCAAAATCCACCAAAGATTAAAGCTGTTCGGAGTTTTGAGAAGGTCAATGATTCCGCCCTCCGAAACAAAGAAATATATTAACAGATATATCGAGAGTGCCGCAACTATAAGATTAAAAATAAGCGTTCCGCTGATTTTGAATTTTTGTTTTTCTTTATTCAATCAAATCTCTCCTAACTGACACAATTATAATAATACAGGTTGCGGCTCGAAAATGCAACAAAAATTTTATTAAATATTAAATATTTCCAAATTAGAATTATTCTTCGCTTGTAATCATCAATTTAATATGTTAGAATGTATCAAGAGCTTATCAAATTTTACGCTCAAATAAATCAATAAGGTAAAAGCTATGGGATTTTTTGATGTAATAAATATTTCGGGACTTATATTTACTGTGGTTTTGCTGATGCCGCACATATTTTTTGCGAAAGCTCAAGAATATGAAAAATCAGCCTTTGACAACCGGGCAATGCTTTACATTGCCCGAATCGGCAGATATTGCAGTGCATTTTTGATGTTTGTAAACATCGGAGTTCTTGAGCAAGGCTTTACCTCCGATTTAATGCAAAATTATTGGATGATTTCAACCTCCGTATTGCTTGCGGTATATTTACTGCTTTGGTTCTTGTTTGTTAAGCTCCAGAGCAAGGCAGCGGCCTATGCAATAGTTTTTATTGTGGCTGTAATTATTATACAAAGCGGTCTTTTGCAGGTCAAAACCCTGCTGTTTACTTTTGGTTTTGTTTATCTTGCAGGTGATTTGTATTTGGCAACAAGATATTTTAAGAATAAAGGTAGAAAATAAATATGAATGTAATTATGCTTTTAAAGCCCAAAGATACAATAAAATATATATACGAAAATAACACTCTCAGACAGGGAATAGAGAAGATGCGTGCCCATAGCTACACCGCTATCCCCGTTATCTCCGATGACGGTCGTTATGTCGGCACGGTAAGCGAGGGTGATTTTCTGTATTACATATTAGATAAGCAGAACAATAATATAAAAGAGCAGGAAAAGCATTTCGTAAAAGACATTATCCGCAAGAATTTTAATCCTGCCGTAAATATTGAGGTAACAATGGACGAGCTTCTTGAGCGTGCATTGAAGCAAAACTTCGTCCCCGTTACCGACGCAAGAGGCACGTTCATCGGAATCGTCACCCGACAAGACATAATTAAGCATTTTATGCAAGACTGACTCACTAAGTATAATATCCAACCTTTCCCGGCTCCCTCTGACGAGGGAGCTGTCATTTTGCCTGCAAAATGACTTAGGGAGAGAAAGCGTTTCCATAAGATGAACGTTATATTTTAAGCAAAAATCCCCCTAAAAACCTATCGCTCCAACCTCAAAGCAAAGGTGCTGTCCCACTTCAATCAGTGAGGCAGCACCTTCTTTATTCAGCAATGTTGCTTTTCAGTTTTTCATAAAAATCGGGATATTTTTTCTTTATGCTCATCGGCTTAAAGTCAGTCCCCACAAAGCAATGAGTAGTAAAGCCCGTTGCGGCAATGCTGTCATCCTTGCAAAACTTTATGGTGTATTCATATTTCATAATAGCACCGTTAAATTTTACAAGCTTAACTTCAACATACACCTCGTCCGAAAATCGTATGGGTGTAATGTATTTTGCGTATGCGTCAACATTCGGGATAATAACGCCTTCGTTTTCAAGCGTCATAACATCACAGCCGATTTTGTTCATATAGTTAATTCGTGCTTCCTCAAAATATCTGATGTGATTCGAGTGATGCACAATTCCCATTCGGTCGGTTTCATAATAATTAGCTTTGCGGATGTAGTTTTTGCTTTCCAACCGTGAAACACCTTACTTTCTTGTCAAAAGACCGTTTTTAAGGTCTTCCTTGGCTTGATTTTTAATGATATAGTGTTGTTTTTTGCCTGTTGCGGTGTGCGGAAGCTCTGTTACAAAGCGATAGTATCTCGGCACCTGATATTTTGAAAGATTCGGAGAAGCCGCACAGTAATCGTGAAGCTCATCAACAGTCAAGCTTTCGTCCTCTTTGATAACATAAGCCGCAATAGATTCGCCTCTTGTGCTGTCGGGAACACCCGTAACAATACATTCCTTAACCTTTTCACAGCAGTTGATAACTTCTTCGATTCTTGCAGGATAGATATTTTCACCCTTGCTGATAATCATATCGTCTTTTCTGCCGGCAACGGTTATATATTGCTTCTCGTCCCATGTACCGATATCGCCTGTATACATCCAGCCCTTATAGAACTTTTCTTTTGTGGCAGCTTCGTTGCCCACATAGCAATAGGTTGATTTTTGCGGACATTTGATGATGATTTCACCCTCAACGCTGTTATCTGTGGGAACAGTATCGTCGGGTTCGGCTTTTTTGTCGTCATACACATTAACGATTCTAACCTCGTCGTCTGTGCAGGAACGTCCTGCCGTACCTGACATTTCGGGCAAATCAAACGGACGCAAAAACGTATTCCAGAACGATTCCGTTGTACCGTAGCCGTTGAAAATATTAGGAGTAAGAACGTTTTGAAAACGTATGCAGGCTTCTTTTTCAAGCGGACTTCCCATTGTAACAATTCCCTTTAAGGTCGAAAGGTCCTTCGGGTGCTTTTCCTGACGTGTTGCAAGGAGTGTCAAAACCGACGGTACTCCCGTCATAAACGTAATTTTGCATTTTTCAACATACTCCATACATACCTTTGGATTAAAGGTTCTCATAATAACAAGAGCCGCACCTGCATATAAGGTAGGTGTAGGACCGCCCGAATGAAGACCGCCACGGTGAAACCAAGGCGTCATATTCATTGTTACGTCCGTGGGATTGATGGGGAAGTGCATAATAACGTCGTGAGCCGAAAGCACTTCATTGATATTGTTGAGCGGCACACCCTTCGGTGTACCTGTTGTACCGGAGGTTTGAAGTCTTACAACCTCGTCGTATATGTGCGGAGCAAAATCAATCGGAGGGTCGTTTTCGTCTGCGTTTTTAACAAAATCTTCGTACAAAATATGACCTTCGGGAACACAAAATTCTTTTTTAGAATTATTAACTGCAATAATTATTTCGGGCTTGTGCTTGCAAAGCTCAATAGCCTTAACAGCGGTTTGTGCTATCTCTGCGTCATAAATATAAACCTTGGGCTTGTTGTGTCCCATAATCTCAGCAGTTTCGCCGGGAGAAAGGTTAAAGTTGATAGGATTGGAAATCGCACCGATTTTTTGAGGTGCAATGTATCCGAACAAGAATTCGGGACTGTTAAAAAGCTGCATCAATACTACGTCACTTTTCTTAACACCCTTGGCTTTAATTGCGTTTGCCAGCTTGTTGCTGTCGGCATTAAGCTCTGCATAAGTCCAAGCTTTGTTGCCTGCCGGATGCATAACAGCAGTTTTATAGCCAAAGCGTCTTACATTTCTCATAAACCCGTTGAGCCAAGTAAACTCGCTTTCAAAGGTTTCTTTAAACATAGTATAATCGTACGTCAGATTCATTTGATCACTCCGTTGGTAGTTTATCAATATTTTCCAACAATAATGCTGGAGTTTTGACCGCCGAAACCGAATGCGTTGGACATTGCATATTTAATTTCAGCTTTCTTTGCTGTGTTTGCAACAAAATCAATACCCTCACATTCGGGGTCGATTTCATTGAGATTGATTGTCGGCGGAATAATACCTGTTTGTGTTGCCTTGATGCAGGCGATGGTTTCGGTGATTCCGCCCGCTCCCATCATATGACCTGTTGCACCCTTGGTTGAGCTTACAAACGGCAGCTTTTCGCTGAAAACAGTTTTAATTGAAGCAATTTCAACAGAATCGCCTTTATTTGTAGCAGTACCGTGAGCGTTGATATATCCGATGTCAGAGGGTCTTAGACCTGCGTCAGCAATAGCCTGCTTCATACAAGCTATTGCACCTCTGCCCTCGGGGTGGGGAGCAGTAACATGATAAGCGTCGCTTGTGTTGCCACAGCCCTTAATTTCAGCATAAATCTTTGCACCTCTTGCAAGAGCATGCTCCTCTGTTTCAAGCACAAGAGCACCGCCGCCCTCGCCGATAACAAAACCGTCACGGCTTAAATCAAACGGTCTGCTTGCAGATTGAGGAGTGTCGTTTCTGCGTGAAAGAGCTTTTGCGTTGGCAAGCGAATAAATAACAAGCGGACACAAGACAGATTCGGCACCGACTGCAAGCATAACGTCGGCTTTTCCTGCGTTGATACACATACAAGCCGTGTTAATTGCGTCGCCGCCCGATGAGCAGGCTGTGCTGATTGTAAAGCTCGGTCCTTGGATATTGTAGTCGATGGCAATGTTCGCAGCGGCTATGTTACCCAAAATTTTAGGAATAAATCTCGGTCCTACCTTTTTATGCGAAGCACCTGAAAGTGCGTCCTGAGTAAACGCCGTTGTTGCAACACCGCTCATAGCAGTACCCATTGTAATGCCGGTGCGTTCGGGTTCAAACTCGATTTTACTCTGTTTTATGGCTTCTTCGGCTGCAATATAAGCATACTGCATAAAGGGATCGGTTTTTCTTACAAGATCCTTTGAAAGGTAATCCGACGGAACAAAATCCTTGATTTCGCCCGCAATCTGAACAGCAAGCTCAGAGGGGTCAAAGCTTTTGATGGTGTCGATGCCCGACACTCCTGCCGTGATGTTCTTCCAAAAGGTTTCAACACCGATTCCCACGGGTGTCACCGCACCCATTCCTGTGACTACAATTTTCTTCATAACTTACAAAACTCCTTGTGCACAAATTTTAAATAGCTATTTACATTTTGCATATTGTTATGCTATATTTAGATTATATCAGATGCAAATCAATATTTCAACACATCTCATAATGCAAAAATACGAGTTTCGCAAGGGATTGTTTCTGTTTTTGCATAACGTAATCCGAAAACGATTGGTTCTAAGAGTTTTTCTTTATTATTTGCATTAATATAATAAATATGAAAGAGTGATATAATGGACATCAACCAGCTTGTGTGCTTTATTTCGGTAGCACAAACTCTAAATTTTTCCGAAGCGGCACGCCGCAACTATGTTTCTCAGTCAACGGTCAGTCGATATGTCAGCGACCTTGAAAAGGAGTTCGGCGTTCGTCTTTTCACACGGTCACATCGTGACGTAATTATTACCAATGAGGGTAAAACTCTTTTGCCGTACGCTATTGAAGCTGTGGATACTATTAATAAGGCAAAAACGGTTGTCAAACAGCTTCACGATGGCGGCAAGGGCAAAATCACAATCGGTTGCGATATAACCTCGCTCGATTTTCCGTCAAGGTGCATTGCGGATTTTGCAAAAAAGTATTCAGGTATAGACATAGATGTCAAGCAGCTTGATGCAACCGACTGCACGCAAGCTCTTACAGGCGGAGAATTTGACTTTTGCTTTATGCCAAGGGATATGGTACCCGAAAGCTCCGCTGTTGAAACGCTTTCAACACATTCGGAGCCGCTTGTGGCTGTTACCGGCAAAAACAATTTGTTCAAGAGCGAGGCCTCAATCAGCTTCAGCGAGCTTGCAGGCGACAAGCTTTTGCTTTTGTCGGAATCTATTGCACCTATATTATATATGGAAATAATGGATTTACTGCGTACCTTTCATATTTCTCCCGCTGTTGAAAGCAAATACTGTGACCTCGGCTCATTGTATGTTGCAATAACGTCGGGAATGGGTACGGCTGTAATTCCGAAATCGCTTGCAGAATACTTGTCCTCAAACCATACCGAAATTCTTAATATAGATGATGCCGATACAAGCGTGGCATATGTAATGGCGTGGTCAAAGGCAATCACTAATCCCGTGGCAAAGCTGTTTATAGAAACCGCCGAGAAATACTGCAAAGGTGATGACGATGTTTACGGCTTATAAACATAAATAATGATTAGTACATATATTACCTGTTGCATTTTACAGAAAAAATTGATATAATTATACTGACAAAATATACAAAATATTTCTGAGAACAGGAGATTAATTATGAAAGTTAAAATTGTATCCGACAGCACTTGCGACCTTTCAAAGGAGCTTCTTGAGAAGTTCAACATTTCAATTGTACCGCTTTATGTAAATATCGGTGATAAAGTTCTTAAAGACGGCTTGGAAATCACCCCCGATGATATTTATACCCATGTTGATAAAACGGGAGTGTTGCCCAAAACCGCCGCACCGAACCTTGCCGATTACCTTGATGTTTTCAACTATTGGCATGATAACGGCTATGAGATAGTTTGCTTTTGCATAAGCTCCGATTTTTCAAGCTCTTATCAAAACGCCTGCACAGCGGCACAAATGGTAGGCGACACCTATGTAGTTGATACGCGAAATCTCTCAACAGGCGGCGGTCATATCGTGCTTTACGGAGCAGAAATGGCTCAAAACGGTTCGTCTGCTGCCGAAATCCAAAAAGCTTGCGTTGAAATCGCACCTAAAGTTGAGGCGAGCTTTGTTGTTGACAGCATCGACTATCTCTATAAAGGCGGCAGATGCTCCGCACTTGCGGCTTTCGGAGCAAACCTGCTCAAGCTAAAGCCCTGCATCAATGTAATCGACGGAAAAATGACTCCGTCCAAAAAATATCGAGGCAATATTGACAAGGTAATCCTCGATTATGTCACCGACAGACTCAAAAACCGCACTGATATTGTAAAACACAGGATTTTCATCACTCACTCAGGCTGTAAAAGTGAAGTTGTCGCACAGGTTAGAGACAAAATCAATGAGCTTTTGCCGGGATTTGATGAAATAATCGAAACAACAGCAGGTTGTACAATAAGCTCTCATTGCGGACCAAATACCCTCGGTGTGCTTTTTATCAGAACAGAATAATTATTATGGTAATATTTTGTTTTTGTTTAAAATAGGCTTTATTTTGTTAAATTGTTAAATTTGGCTATTTTACTATACTTTATTAATTGTCACATATTTAACAAAGTCTTTACTATACTAAAATCTTGTCGAATGTTTAGCGAAAAAGCAAAAAATAGTAATCAAAACCTCGTTTTTTGCTGTTTTGTGAACATAAAAATGTTAAAAAATGTTTTCATTATTTCCCTTAAGGAATTTTAATCCCAATTCTTATGCTATAATACATTTATTATTGGTTTATGGAGTAATTTTGTGTATTGCACCATACACAGAACAAGTTTATTACCAATAAGAAGGTATACAGCTTTAACTGTAAATAATGAAAAAGGAGGAAAAAGATTGCATTATATTAAAAAGACCTGTTCGTTTACGAGCAAAATTTTACCTATGTTGCTGATTTTTGCAATTTCGGGCATCAGCTTTGTGTCGCTTTTTGCGTCGGCAAGCTTCAAGGCAAACGCAGCCATAAGTTCTTGGGTTGTTGCCGGTAGCTTCAATGATTGGGCAAACAGCACCGACACAATCTCCGGCGGCTACGGTTCGGTAACAATAGATATGAGCTCACAAATCGGTAAACAGCAGAGCTTTAAAATGATTGCAAATGAGAACGGCGGTAAAATTTGGTGTGGACTTCAATCGTCTAATGTTACAATTAACTACGGTCAAAAATACGAGCTTGTTTGGGGCGGCGGCAATGATTTGTTCTTCACTCCGACGCAAAACAATCTTGTATTTAAGTTGAGCTCGGAAAACAACAAAAACTATATTACCGTAACTCAATCCGGAAGCAGTAGCGGTGGCGGCAGCGGAACAGGCAATGTTTATAACGCAAAGCCTGACAGTACAATTACCGGCAACAGTAATTTGTTCCAAATTGACGCTTCTTTCTATGATTACTACACAGATACCGAAGTTTCAAACGGCTGGAGAAATTCCAATTATGTAAATTCTCACGGCGATTGGGAACCGTATACAAAGCTTAACCAAGCTCTTTCTAAGTATGCGTCCGATAATTCTGTAGCTCATCCGTTGTATTTCGGTAACTTCTATGACAAAGAAGACGGATACACAGGTGCAGGCGTAAGTAATCTTGTTAATTTCAGTAACTGGGTTAACAACTCGTCAAGACTCGGCGGTTACAACAGATCTGTTGTAGGTCTTACAGGTCGTACACTTACATCAAATCAGCTTCGTTATTACAGCAAAAATTCATCAGGCACGGAAACCGATAACGGTGCATTAGTTCCGCTGTTTGATGAGAATTGGCTTACAACAAACGGTTTGGGTACAATTGTAAACACAAAATTCCCGATGCGTAAGACAACCAAAAACAATGTTACCTATTACGAGTTCGACAGTATGGACGCAACAGATAACATTTGGTTCAGCAACTACGGCTCAGATAATATGACAGTTAGCTACGGCTCGGGTACTAATTACGGTGTACTTGATGCACTTGATTTTTATTCCGACCCCAAAGAAAACTGTGGTTACGGTTTCTTCCCGTTTGATCAACACGGTCAGGGAAGCGGAGACCAATATAATCGTGCAAAGGATTTTGGCTTCGGTATGCGTGTAGACATTCCGTTCAATATCGGTGTTAACGGTAAGATTGACGGCGTTGCTCAGACATTCGACTTTACAGGTGATGACGACGTTTGGGTATATGTTGACGGCGTTTTGGTGCTTGACTTGGGCGGTGACCACAAAAAGGCACAAGGCTCAATCAACTTCAATACCCTCACTTCAACAGTATCAACCGGCACAAACACGGTCGATTCTGTAACCCGTAACGGCTCGTTCCCCAACTTGTTCGGTGATAACGGCAACGAGGCTTTTGACAACAAAGACCCGAACAAAACCCACACTCTTACAATGTACTATATGGAGCGTGGTTTGATTGAATCAAACTTAAAATTCGGCTTCAACTTTACAGCGGTTGAAAACCAATTTGTTGTTGAAAATCACGTTGATGTAACCGATATTAACAGCGGACTTCAAAACGATGTTAAGCTTGCAACGGACTTTAACTACAAACATACCTATTCAAGTTCTCAAAACGGAAGTTATTCTGCGTTTAATATGCTTGGTACCTATAATAACGGCTCCAAGAACACAACCGCAGGTACGTTTACTTTGAAGGACACTCAAAGCTTATCTGTTGCAGGTAGCTCCAAGGAATTGCTTTCGGGTAAATATTACAAGGTGAACGAAACATATAATTCCGTATTTAATTATTGGACTGATTGGAAGGCTATTGATTTACGCCTTCAAGAGGCAGGTAAATCCGAAGCTGAATATACCATTGCAACCGGCAGCGATTCTCCTAACGCTTCATTCTTGTACAATACCCTTGATACCGAGAGCGTGTTTGCGTCAACCCGTGTTAAGTTAATCTATTATAATACGCCTGAGTCTTCTTCTATTGACATTACAAAAGAAGTTAAAAACTATGCAGGCAATGTTATTTCCGATTCAACCGAGTTCCCCGCAACAATTTCGGTTAGCTTGGACGGAGGAAACAGTTACAAGGTATATGATCTTGAATATACATCAACTGCTTCTAACGGAGCAACGTCAACGGGCGTGGCAACAGACGGTGCAATCACCCTCAAGCAGGGTACAAAAATTACTGTTGACGGCTTACCTTACGGTGCTATGGTAAAGGTACAGGAGGCAGCAGTTTCAGGCTATAACGACGATGCCGCACTTAACCCGCTTATTATAGACGTTGGCACATCTGCCGCAAGTCAGAAAATCACCAACGTTAAAAACAATCCCGGTGAGGTTTCTGCGACTCTAAGTGTTCAAAAAATACTTGAAGGCAGCACAAAGCTCGGTCATAATGCGTTTACATTTGAACTGAGAGATAAGACCGCAACAGGTAGTGTTCTTGCAACCAAAAAAGTTACTGCAACAGGCTATAACCGTGGCGTTGCGACCTTTACAAGCAGCGATACGGCAAGCTTAAAGTACTCTGCCGACGATGCGGGAAAAACCTTTACCTATTACATTGTTGAAAAAGCAGGCACAGACTCCGATATTATTTATTCTGATACCAAAGTTAAGGCAACCGTAAAGGTTAATTTTAATGAGGCAACAAATAAATTATCGACAACTGTTACCTATGACAACGATGCAAAAATCATCAATAACATTAAAACCGGTACTGTTAATATCGTAAAGGCTGACAATGTACAGAACTCAGTTCAGAACGCAGGCTTCAGCATTTACAAATCTGATAAAAACGGTAACTACGATGTAGCCGACATAGTCGGAACAGAGCAGTTTACCGACTCAGACGGTCAGGCTTCGTTTACTGATTTGCAGATTTATAAGTCAAATTATCAATACAGCCCAACCCACACTGATGACGATTATCAGTACTACACTCTTGTTGAGACCACAACCCCTCTCGGCTACAACATCAACAAGACAATAAAAACCTTTAAATTCCCGACTGACGGTAATTATACCTACACAGCCGAGATTACAAACTACATCAAAGCCACTCCGAACACAAGCGGAGAAGGTATGACTGCTTTTAAGGTAGTCGGAATCTGTATCACAGGCTTTGCGGGCTTGGCACTTTGCTCATATTTATTGTGTACAAAGAAGCTTGCCAAAAAACGCATTAAGCTTGAAAAATAATTTATCTTTTTAGAAGGAGAAAAATCAAAATGGCAAAAACAACTAAGAGAATTGCTGCAATTGTTCTTGCGGTAATGATGCTCATCGCAATGGTTCCCACAGCAGTTTCTGCTGCAACTCAGGGCACATTCACAGTACAGTGCTCAAAGCTCGGTTACACCTTTGAGGTATTTCAGGTAGCTACTCTCAACGAAACAACAGGTGAATATGTTGCAACTGCAACTAATGCTGGCGTTGTTAACGCACTCAAAGCTGACCTCAGCTCAACAGCAGATCTTCTTGCTGCTTGTGACGTAGCAAATACTTCTGAGCTTGGTGCTTCACAGGGCTCATGGCTCACAACAGGTGCAGACAAATCTTTCACAGTTGATTACGGTATCTACTATGTAAAATGCACAGGTACTCCTGTTGCCGATGCTGAAGTTACAAGAAACTCAATCGTTGTTGTTCCCGGAACAGAAACATTCTCAGTTGCTACTAAGGTTAAGGACGGTTCAACTCCTGACGTATACAAGACATTCGGCGACGGCACAAGTGCAACAAAAACTTTCAGCACAAACGATGTAATCGCTTACACACTTAAAGCTGACATCACAGGTACAGCTTCAAACAAGCTTGAAAAGTTCATCATCAAAGATATGATGGATGCAAGCCTTGATGCAAGCAAAGTAAACATCACATCAGTACAGGCTGTTAAGAAAGACGGCTCGGCTGTTGACCTTACTTACGATAAGATTGCTTACACAGGTGCAACATTTGCTGTTTCAATCAAAGCTGCTGAGCTTAACAATGATACATTCTATGATTATGATCAGGTTGTTGTAAACTTCACAACACAGCTCGCTGCCGATGCAGTAACAGCTACTCTCATCAACAACACCGACAGCCTCGTTTACAAGTTTGCTAACCAGAGCGATGTTGAAGTTGAAGGTCAGACAGTTTCCTTGAAGACTTACGACGTAAGCGTTAAGAAGGTTGACTCAACAGACACAACAAAGACATTGGCAAACGCTACATTCGCAATCTACTCAGATTCAGCTTGCAGAAACGAGCTTGCTACTGCAACATCAGGTGCAGACGGTATCGCTAAGTTTGCTTACAAGTTTGCTGAAGGCACATACTATGTAAAGGAAACTCAGGCTCCCAACGGCTACAACCTCAACACTTCAGTATTTGAAGTAAAGGTTGACGGCACAGCTGCAACAACAACAATCACCGTTCAGGATACTCCTACAGCTATTCCTAACACAGGTGGCGTTGGTACAATGATGTTCACAATCGGCGGTGCTTCTCTCATCGCTCTTGCAGGTGTTCTCTTTGTAGTTGTTATGAAAAAGAGAAAGGCTGTAAAATAATCAATTTTGATTAACATTTAATCTCTTAATTCAAAAGGTTCCCACGGGATTCCTCGAAAGCCCACGCTTTCAAGGGTAATTATCCCAAAGGGAACCTTTTATTTTTACATTTGTTGCTTTAATAATTGAAATTCAGCATTAATTGATATATAATATATCCATATAACATCGCAAAGGAAAATTATATGAAGAACAAACTCCCCATAATCGCAATTATACTTATTTTTGTTGCAGGAATCGGTGTGCTGTCATATCCTCTTGTAAGTGCAGTCATAAACAACATTCAGGCAAGAGGCAAGGCAACAGCATATATGGATAAGGTTGAGTCGATGCCCGACCCCGAAATCGAAGAATTTTTCGCACAAGCACAAACCTATAACGAAAGCTTGCTTAATAACGTAATATTAACCGACCCGTTTGATGCCGAAGCATACGAAAAAATCGGTGCAAATTATGAAGAAACCCTTGACACCGACGGCAAAGGGCTTATTGCCTATATTGATATTCCGAAAATCAACGTGTATTTGCCCATCTATCACGGAACCTCGATTGAAGTTCTTGAAAAGGGTGCAGGCCACCTTGAAAACACCTCAATGCCTATCGGCGGCAAAAGCACTCATAGCGTAATTTCCGCACACTCGGCTTTTCCCACTCAGTCGTTTTTTGATTACTTAACCGAGCTTGACGAGGGCGATGTTTTCTACATTCACGTTTTAAACGATACCTTAAAATACGAAGTTGACCAAATCAAGGTCATTCTGCCAACCGATACCTCAGACCTTAACATCATTGAGGAGGAGGACCACGTTACGCTTTTGACTTGCACGCCTTATTCAATTAACACTCATCGTCTGCTTGTGCGTGGTGTCAGAGTTCCCAATGACGCAACTCCCGTTGATGCGACGCCAAAGGTTGTAAAGGTAGGCGAGGGAGCAATTTTCTTTATGGGCTACGAAATCCCGTATTGGGAAGCCGCAATAATCCTCGGTGTGTTTATCGCCGTGGTAGTGATAACAGTAATATTAATCGTGCGTAAAAACTCCAAGAAAAAAAGCAAGCATCTAATCAATTCCAAAAAATCCGAGAAATCCGACACTAACTCCGATTCCGAGGACGGTGAATGAGTATGCAGCACGCAAAAAATAAAGGCAAAAAGAAAAAATCCGTTCTTCTCTTAACAATAATCGCAACAACCTTTTTGGTTGCGGGTATTGCTCTTTTGCTGTTTCCTTATGTTTCGAATTTTATCGGAACGCAAAAAGCAGAGGCAATAACCGAAGCCTTTGACGAGAAAATCAGCAACGTAATGCCGAATATTACGTTTGAAGAAGCTTTTGAAGAAAAAATAGTCGATGACGAGGGTTACCCGATTGATGAAAACGGCACAAGAACCTCAGAAACAAGGATTGTTTTTCAGGCTGACCTCGACCGTTTGTATGCCGACAGCATTGCTTACAACAAAAGCCTCATCAACAATCAAGGAACAGTCGATACCTCAGACTACACCACCTCAGCTCTTGATATGTCAAGCTACGGAATTTATGACAATATTTACTGCTATATAACCGCTCCGTCAATCAATATGCGTTTGCCCGTGTATCTAGGAGCAAATGATTACAATATGAGCTACGGTGCGGCTCATCTTTGCAACACCTCTTTGCCGATCGGCAACGGTGACGCAAACGTTGCAATCGCCGCACATACGGGATATATCGGCAGAATATTTTTTGATAACATCAGACAGCTTGATGTCGGTGACGAAGTTACCATCAAAAATTATTTTGAAACGATTAATTACACCGTAACCACCAAAAAAATAGTTGACGAGAAAGACAGCAGTGATTTGTTTATCAAAAGCGATGCAAAGCTGCTAACTCTCATCACTTGCATTTCAGACGGCAACGGCGGCTTTGACCGATATATCGTTATTTGTGAAACAACCTAAAATCATAAGCACAGGTATAGGATACTAACCCGTACCTGTGCTTTTTTATATATACGCACAGCAATCTAAAATAACACGGAATAGCCGTACTGCTCCGTGTTTTGATTTGCAGAATATGAATATTTAAAACCAAAGCTTCCGCTCGCACCAAGCCTCCATCAGATGAGAGTGGTGCAAAAAACGCTTGAACTAAATGCAGTGTTAGAACGTGAATGTTATGTTGAATTTAAATATAACCTGCCTACGCTGAAAAGACAAAAATTTTTGTCGGAGGGAGAGAAAAACGCTTCTGTTAAATGAACTTTCATCAATTTTATGACCGTTTCCGTTCCATTCTCTTATTTAACAGGAAATCCCCAATGACGTATTTAAAATTATTAGCTTCGAGTACATAAATGTTCACTTAAAAGTGAACAAATTAACCGAAAAAGATTGTGCAATATTAACAAAAATAATTTGGAAAGTTTTGGTATATAGCGTATATAAATAATTTTAGCGTTGTGATATAATGGTTATGCCAAAAGATTTTAGGGTAAACTACCCAAAAAAACCCAAAAATATGTTTTCAAGTGAAAACAATCAGGATTAAAACCGATAAAACGTGGTTTTAATTAACAATCGAAAGGAATAGTGATACTATGAAAAAAATGCTTTCTTTTTTACTAACCTTTGTTATGCTGTTGTCTTTATGCAGTGTAACAGCGTTTGCGACAGACGAAAGTCTGGCTGAAGAAAAATGTGAGCTTTTAGATTATCTTGATGATGCAGAATATAATTTTGTTCAATATTTACAATTAACTCCACCAACAATTGTTATGTTTTCTGAATCATCAAGATTAAGTCTTGAAACTGCAATTAATCAAGTTCGCTCTGAAATTGATTCTTACACAACAATCGAAGAAATTAATGATGCATATACATATGTAAACTCGTATATTGATCAACTTCAAATTAATGAATCTGAGCTTAAATTTATGATTGATTTGATGAAACCTGATTATGAGGATACAACTTATTATGATACAGAAACCTCGGCAGAAATCAAAGAAATTTATGAAGCTGCTCAAAGTGCATATGAAAGCAAAACCCCGCAAAGCATCAATGATTCATATATAGCTTTGAGAAATGAGTTAAATAAGCTTTGTATGTCAGTAACTGTGGTAGGTGACGTAAATAATGATGGAGTATTTTCAATTCGTGACGTTACATTGATTCAAAAATATCTTGCTGGTTCAGTACAGCTTACTTCTGCACAGTGCTTTTCATGCAATTTGAATAAATATCGTGATATTAGTTTAGCTACTGAATATCAAAAAGCTCTCTGTGACCCAAGCGATATACAAGATTTTGATGTTTATATAAATACGAAATATACTATGTCGCGGCTAAATACGTATTGCCGTGTCCTAACTACTGATTTTAGAAATGATGGTCCTCTTGTCGGTTATTGTGAAAGCTGTAACAGCTTTTATTATATTAACCGTTATTATAATATTTGTGGACCAAACAAATAAATATACAAAATATTAGGAGGTCAAATTTATGAAAACCAAACGTTTTAGAGTTCTATCCTGCATTTTGGCAACGCTCATGTTTTCAACTGCTTTCTGCGGTACAGCGTACGCAACAGATGAAAACCAAACTGTTCAAGAAAGTATTTACGGCTTGATTGAAGATCCTGACTTTGCTCCCGAAATTCCCGAAACAGAGATTACTGAGGGTGTTCCGACTGTAATACCGTCAAGCTATGACCCTCGACTTGTTGATGGAGTTACAGAGGTAAAGAATCAAGAGAATTTTGGTACTTGCTGGGCGTTTTGCGGAAATGCAACCTTAGAAAGTGCTGTGTATAAGTATACGGGATTAAAGTCTGATTACTCTGAAGAATCTATGCGAATGATTCTTAGCAATTCTTTTAACAGCTTTGTAAATACCGAAAATTATCATACGGGTTATTATGCAAGAGAAGCTTATGCTGGAGATACCAGCATGGTGCCATTGGTTTATTTTACAAACAGGAATAATCCGATAACAAACAGCGTAAGCTGGATTTCACCAAACAATGAAATTGATATACCGTTTAAATCAATTTCAAGTGTTACTTCTTTTGATATACCGATAACAATAGACGATGATGACTTAGCGTTGTTTAACAGCTCTTATGCAAATTGTACTGCTTCGGATGTAAGCTATATTAATTTTGATAATGTAAAATACGAAATAATGAAGCACGGCGGAGTTTGCACAAGTTTTTCTGCAAACGAAGAGTATGTTAATTTAGATAATGGTTCATTTAATAATTTGATTTTAAATATTAGTAAAAATCACTCTATTGAACTTATCGGTTGGAATGATAATTACTCAAAGAATAATTTTAAGAGCAACTGTATTCCCGAAAACGACGGTGCGTTTCTGTTTAAGAACAGTTGGGGTACAAGCTGGGGCGAAAACGGTTTTGGTTGGATTTCATATGAAGATGTTTCGCTTAATTATTTTAATACTGCATATGCGATAGAAAGCGTCGATAAGGTTTCCAAAAACGAATATACTCTTGCATATGATTACTTGCCACCGGTTGAAGGAGTTGCGATTAACCTCAACTCAAATGAAAGCTCAGCTTGTATGGCTAATGTTTATGATGTGTCGGATTTAGCAGAGACCTATGGCACAATTGACAGAGTGACGTTTTACACCAAAAGCATTGGTTCGTTTTACAAGGTGTATATCGTTCCGCTGAGCGGCGATAACTTTACAATGCCCACCATGTCACAGCTTGGCAGCGTGAAGGCTTCTGGAACTGTTCGTAGCGAGGGATATATAACCGCTGATTTCAGCACGCCGTATCAAATTGCACAAAACGCTGATAAAATTGCAGTTGTGGTAAAATATACGGTTGACAGAGATGAAGTGAGCACAATATATCTTGCAAAGGAAAATCGCAATTATCTATATGATCCGAGATCATATCCTCAGGAAAGCTACAAATACGTAAACGGTGTTTGGACTGATGTTAGCGGAGGCGAGGAAAGTAATTATGGAAACTTCTGCATAAGACCGACCTTGCAAAGAAGAGTTGACATAACACAAAACTCAACACTTTCAGCAAATCAGCTATACTACACAGGCTCAGACGTAACGGTGGACCTTAACCTTAACGGTAATTTGCTTTACACAATAACCGAAAGCGGCGGAAGCACTTTGTATGAAGATAATCAGTTTACAAGAACCCAAAATTCCGTTACATTTAACGCCGAATATTTTAGCAACTTGAATGTTAATGAAAGCAAAGTAATTCATTTTGAGTTTACTGACGGTGAAAACCAAACACTTACAATAACACGCAAAAATGAATTTCCGAGTGTTTCTGTAAGCGGAAAAACTGCTGTCGGACAAACATTGACTGCTGTTGTTGACACAACAAATGAAAATAGCGATGAAATACAGCTTCAATGGCAAAAATCCGAAAACGGTACTGATTGGACAGATATTGCTTCAGCAACAGGTAATACATATGTGCTGACAAATGATGTATTTCTGAAATATATCAGAGTAAAGGCTTCTTCTACTGAAAATTCAAGCTATATTTATCCGACTGCAAGCTATTCACAAACGCCCGAAACAAGAGTTGTGATTTACGGTGACGCAAACTTGGACGGTGTGATTAACCAAGCAGATGCAACATATTTACAGAGTGCTCTTTCAAGTGCAATTGAACTTGATGCCGAGCATATGTTGGCAGGAGATCTTAACGGTGACGGAAAAATATCCATTAAGGATGTAGGTTATATTAATAAGTACATCGAGGGCATTATTACTACGTTTCCTGTTGAGTAATCCAAAAGCTAATCTGAATTTACAACCCCGACCTTGCTTAATTGCAGGGTCGGGGTGAATTTTTACAAAAAGCACACGGATGTGGTTGGAGTTGCATAAACGCAGACTCCAAATTTATTTTGCATTAATATTAATAAATTCCGCTTTCAGCTTTGAGTACAAGATTTTTTGACTGCTGTACAGTCCGTAATATCCGCTCAGCATATAAGCAACTCCCGATGCAAGAGCAAAGAAAATCAAACCGCTTGACCCAAAAATCTCAACACTCATAATTATTGAAGCAATAGGGCAGTTGACAACGCCGCAAAACAGACTTATCATACCCACAGCAGCCGCAAAAGTTGGGTCAATTCCCAACAGCGAGCCGAAAACACAACCAAAGGTTGATCCGATGAACAATGTTGGTACAATCTCGCCACCCTTAAATCCACAGCCGATTGTGACAGCGGTAAAAATAATTTTTAACGCAAACGCTTCCGGCTTTGCATTGCCGGCAAGTGCATTTGCAATCACCTGACTGCCTGCTCCGTTGTAATCACGGCAATTTACCAAAAGCGTCAGCAAAATCAAAATGCCGGCTCCCGCAAGCACCCTGATAAATTCATTCGGCAGAAGCTTTTTTGCATATATATGAGCCTTTTCAACTGCTACGCAAAACACGATACTGATAACGGCACAAGCTGCCGCAAGTCCGATGATTTGCAAAATCGGAACAATATCAAAGCTCGGCACGGCTTCTTCAATATCATATCTCATCGGTGAAATTCCGAGCGTAACAGCAACATAGTATGATACGATTCCCGACACAAAGCAGGGGACAAGTGCCGAATAATACGCCACACCTACGCTTATAACCTCAAGTGCGAAAAATGCGGCTGTAATTGGCGTGCAGAACAAAGACGAAAACAATCCGCTCATTCCGCACATAATTGCAATGTGCATATCTTTTTCGTCAAGATGCAAAACCTTGCCCACAAGCGAGCCTAAGCTTCCGCCAAGCTGCAACGCCGCACCCTCACGTCCTGCCGAGCCTCCGACAAGGTGGGTGATGATAGTGCCGAAAAATATCAGCGGAGCCATAAACCACGGAACGGATTTTTTGCTTCGTATAGATTCAATAACAAGATTAGTTCCGGGGTCGTTTTCAACTCCGGCAGCCTTGTATATCAGCACAATCAGCACACCGCCCACAGGCAAAAGAAATATAGCCCACTCAAACGAAGTGTTAAATTTGTTGGCATAAGTTATTCCGTAGCTAAACGCTGTGCCTATCAACCCTCCGATGATTCCCGTAGGTATTGAAATCAGTATCCACTTCAAAAACACCTTAACATAATTTGCCGCAGATTTCAGCTTGCGTGTAATTAAACTCTTCATATAAAATACATTTTCTTTCCATATAATTTCTTTTATCATTATAAATCAAGTTGTCTTTTTAAGCAAGGCATATTCACAAGCACTTTACCATATACTTAACTGACAAACTACAGGAGGTAGTGCTATGAGTGAAATGCCAAAATCCAAAAAACATACGGTTATGCTTGACGACCGTTCACATCTTGTGTTGACGGGTGCCGAAGATGTAAACGGATTTAACGAAGAAGCCGTTTCGGTGAAAACCACCTGCGGAACGCTTATAATTAAAGGCACGAGTTTACATATTGACAAGCTCAACCTTGAAACGGGTGATGTTGTAATTGACGGCAAAATCACGGCAATGCAATATATCGGAAGCGATAACCCACGTTCTAAGCTGTCAAAGCTGTTTCGTTGACGAGGTGATTTCTTGGAGCTGACCTTTGCCCAACAAACAACAGCATTCTTATGGTCAATCGCACTCGGCGTGTTTTTGGGCATATTTTACGGCTTGCTCAAAATCATTCGCATCTCGGCTTCGTCGGGTAAGGCTTTGACTGTGTCACTTGATATAATATTTATGCTTGCTTCCGCCTTATCGCTTTTTATGCTTTCGCTTGCATATCTGCTCGGCTTTGTCAGAATCTATATGTTTCTCGGTTCGCTTATAGGTTTTTTGCTGTACAGAATAACCCTCGGAGCTGTTTTTTCAAAGCTGTGTACTCCGATAATACGATTTGTTAAAAAAGCATTAAGAATAATTTTCATTTATTTTAAAAAAATTGCCAAATCACTATTGAAAATTGCACACAAAATATTGTATAATAAAGATGAACAACTAAAGCTATTTTCACGGCGAACAAAAAAATCCGCCGATGACAAAAAGGTTATGATTGACAATGAAACAAAATAATAAAGCACAAGTTCAAATAAATTCAAATGAAAAATCTACATTAAAAGAGCTTGAACCGAAAAAGCGAAAAAAGCACTTTAGATTGAGATATTTTATTTTGATTCTCGCAAGTATCGGTTTTGTCTTTTATGCAGTAATTACAATAATAAACCAAAATGTCCGCATTGCCGAAAAGAAGTCCGAGCTAAATGAGCTGAACAAGCAAATCAACGTTGTGGAAATCCAATCTCAATATCTTGAAAAGGTAAAGAATTATGAGGGTGATGACCTAAACGAATATATGGAAAAGCTTGCAAAAGAAGATCTCGGATACATCAGCGAGGGCGAACGAATTTTTATTAACGTTGCGGGCGAATAACAGGATTTTTAAAATATAAGGGGAAAACATTTTTTATGGCAATAGAAGTCGGTGCAATTTTAGAAGGTAAGGTTTCGGGAATTACAAAATTCGGAGCGTTTGTTGATTTACCCGATTCTAAAACAGGTATGGTACATATTTCGGAGGTCGCTCCAACCTTTATCTCCGAAATCGAGGAATATGTAAAAGTAGGGCAAACCGTCAAAGTAAAGGTTCTTGCGTTAAACGGCAACAAAATCAGCCTTTCAATGAAGCAAGCCCTGCCCAAGGAACAGCAAAAACGCCAATCGAAGCCTCAGCGTGCAAGACAACCCTACAAGCCCGCTCCGCCGGTTACTTCTCCCGGCGATTATGAGTGGCAAAGCTCACGCAAGGCTACACCATCCAGCTTTGAGGATATGATGTCAAGGTTTAAGCAGACAAGCGAGGATAAAATGTCAGACCTTAAGCGTGGCGGTGAAAGTCGAGGTTACAGCCGCAGAGGTAACGGTAACGGCAGAAGATAAATTCCGTTAAAGGAGGCAATTTTATGAAAATCACTTACACTGCAAGAAAAGTAACTTTGAGAGATAACTTTAAGGAGAGAGTTGAAAAAAAGCTCGCCAAATTTGACAAGCTGTTTTCCGACGATGCAACCGCAAACGTGGTTGTAACCTTAGAGAAAAATCGTCAAACAGTTGAAATTACGATTCGTGACACCAATATGGTATATCGTGCCGAAAGCACAATGCCTGAAATGAATGACGCTCTTGAAAAAGTAATTGATATTCTTATGCGTCAAATTCGCAAAAATAAAACTCGCCTTGAAAAAAGAATCAAATCTGGTAAGCTTGAAGATTTGTTTGTTGAAGCAGAAAACGTTGAACCCGAAGACGAATATAACATAATTCGCAAGAAGCAGGTTGTTGTTAAACCAATCACAGTTGAAGAAGCAATTCTTGAAATGAATATGGTAAACCATAATTTCTTTATGTTCATCAACGCCGACACAAATGAAGTTAATGTTGTTTACAAGCGTGCCGACGGCAATTACGGCTTGCTTGAAGCAGTAACAGAATAACAAAACGCAAAGCCTCCTCGTTTGGGGAGGCTGATTTTTTTGAAGCCTTGGAGGAAATATGAAGTTAAAATTTTCTGCACCCTGTATTTTCGGATTAGAGGGAATATGTGCAAACGAACTCAAATTTCTCGGAATTAACGATGTTGTAGCCGAAAACGGCAGAGTATTGTTCAGCGGCGATTTTTCCACCCTTGCAAAAGCCAATATTAATTCTCGCTATGCCGAAAGAATTTTAATACTTCTTTCCGAGTTTAAAGCATATTCGTTTGAAGAGCTTTTCGACAATGTAAAAAACATTCCATGGGAAAATTTTATCGGCGTCAATGATTCCTTTCCCGTTAAGGGCAGATGTCTTGATTCAAAGCTGCAAAGCATACCCGATTGCCAAAAAATCATCAAGAAGGCAGTTGTTTCTCGACTCTCAAATCACTACAAAATGTCGTGGTTTGAAGAAACAGGTGCTTTGCATCAAATACAGTTTTTAATCATCAAAGACAGAGTCAGCATAATGCTTGATACTTCGGGAGCGGGATTGCATAAGCGTGGCTATCGTGCCGAATCAAACGATGCACCGATAAAAGAAACTCTTGCCGCTGCAATGGCGGAGCTTTCACGAGTGCGTGCCAATCATTTTGTAACCGACCCAATGTGCGGCAGCGGAACAATTCTGATTGAATCGGCTTTAAAGGCGTTAAATATTGCTCCGGGAATAAACAGATATTTTGCCTGCGAAAAATGGGATTGTGTGCCGAAGTCCGTTTTTGAGCAGGAGCGAGAATCGGCTCGGTCTAATATACGCACGGATTGTTCTTTTCACGCAGAGGGCTTTGATATTGATGCTCCTTCGCTTGAAATCGCCGAGCATAACGCAAAAATTGCAGGCGTGGGGGACAGAATCACCTTCCGAAATCGAGATATACACGATTTCAAGCTCTCAGACGGCTTTCAATCCGTTATCACCAATCCTCCATATGGCGAAAGATTGCTTGATATACACCAAGCAGAGGAGCTTTATGCGGTTATGGGACAAAAGTTCTGCCGTGAAAAAGGAAAGAGCTATACTATAATAACTCCCGATGACGATTTTGAAAAAATCTTCGGACGCAAAGCAGACAAACGTAGAAAAACCTATAACGGCACTTTAAAATGCCAAATATATATGTATTTTAAATGATTTTTAGTAATTTCTGAAAATTAGATATTTACAGAATATATTTTCTTATGATATAATTATTAAGATATTTATATAAAGGAATGATTAGATGTCAGGACATAATAAATGGAGTACCATTAAACAGAAAAAGGGTAAGAACGATGCCGCAAGAGCAAAAGTATTTACAAAAATCGGCAGAGAACTAATTGTTGCAATCAAAACAGGCGGAAGTGCCGACCCTAACGTAAACTCAAAGCTTCGTGATTGCATTGCAAAAGCAAAAGCCGCAAATGTACCTAACGACAATATTGAGCGTATAATCAAAAAGGCGGCAAATGACGGCGATTCAACAAATTATGAGTCTGTTACATATGAGGGCTACGGTCCTAACGGCGTTGCCGTAATCGTAGAGGCGTTGACCGATAACCGCAACAGAACAGCAGGCGAAGTGAGACACTACTTTGATAAATTCGGCGGCAATATGGGTACACAGGGTTGCGTTAGCTTTATGTTTTCACAAAAGGGTGTGCTTGTAATAGAACGTGAGGAGCTTGAAAAAGACGAAGATACCGTTATGACAGATGCACTTGAATGTGGAGCTTCCGACTTTGAAGCCGACGATGATGTATTTACAATCTACACTGAGCCTGAAGATTTCAGTGCTGTTCGTGACGAGCTTGAAAAAGCAGGCTATACCTTTGTTTCGGCAGAGCTTGAAATGGTGCCGAGTACATACACCAAGCTTGATGATGAGGAAAGTGCGGTAAAAATGCAGAAAATGCTTGATATGTTCGATGATAACGACGATATCCAGAACGTTTGGCACAATTGGGAGTTTTAATAAAACAAGTAATAAACAAAAGGGGCGGTTAATCCGTCCCCTTTTTAATATATCCAAGCTTTTTATTTAAGATTTCTTGTGCCGGAAAATACCAATGCAAGCATCCCCGAACCTACGTGAGCACCTATAACAGGTCCGATTTCACAAATTTGAACATCCTTACACTTGCTTTTGATTGCTTTTTGCAATTCTTTTGCACCTTCAAGGTTGTCGGCATGAGCAATAAACACAGGTGTTTTCTTTGGGTCGGCTCCGTCACGCATCAGCTTTTCAATCAAAGCAGCGGCAACGTTGCTTTTTCCTCTTATTTTTCCGATATTAACAAGACGACCTTCGTTGTCAACGCTGATGAGAGGCTTAATTTGCAAGGCTTTGCCGAATGTAGCGGTTACGGCAGAAATTCTTCCGCCTTTTTTCAATTGGTCAAGGTCATCGACAACAAACCAATGACAAACCTTTAGCCTTGTGTCCTCAATATACTTTGCAAGCTCATCAATGGTTGCACCGCCTTTGTATTTAACACCTGCAAGATAAACCAAATATCCTAAGCCTGCCGAGTCACAAAGTGAGTCGATAATTATAATTTTTCTGTCGGGATATTGCTCACGCAATTCTTCAACAGCCATTCTGCAAGTGTTAAATGTACCGCTCAGTCCCGTTGAAATACCTGTATAAAGCACATCCTTGCCTGCTTTAAGATAGTTTTCAAAATATGTTTTAAACGAAGCGTAGTTTATTTGCGATGTTTTAACCGAAACTCCGTCCTTCAGCTTTCCGTAAAACTCATCAAGCTCCATCATTCGTTTATCAGGATAGTGCAGATAGCACTTATCATCAATTTGAAATTCCATCGGAATTACTCTGACGCCCGCCTTCAAAACCTGAGCTTCGTCCAAATCGCAGGAAGCGTCTGTAATAAATACATAATCCATAAATACATCCCCTGTTAAAAGATTATCAAATATATTTTAGCAAACAGATAACCGATTGTCAATGAATAAAACCGAGCGTGTTTTCATATATACATATATAAATAAGGGGGAGTGAGTGTTATGGATTGCAGATTAACCGATTTACGCCACAAGGAGGTTATTAGCTCTTGTGACGGCACAAGAATAGGCTTTGTTGATGATGTGATAGTAGATACAAAATCCGCTTGTGTTGTAGCTTTTGTAATATTTGGGCGTTCCGGTTTTTTTGGAATGTTCGGAAAATGCGAGGATTATATAATTCCGTGGGAGAAAATTGAACTTATCGGAGCCGATACAATTATAATTTCCTGCAAAACGCCTCAACCCGTAAAAAGACGCAAAAAACCAAGGTTTTTTGAGAAAAATCGCAAAAAACTAACTTTCTAACCTTACAGCAAAATAAACTAATGAAAGTCTTATAATTTATGAGAGTTGCACAAAGAATAATTGCGTTAAGAAATTAAAAAAATGTTTGTTACAAATGAATTACAATAGTTACAAGCTAAAAAGCGGGATAAAACTTGCATTTTTTAAAAATTTGTGTTTTAATACAGTAGAAGTTGTGTGTTTGATAAAATTTTAACGACTAAGACGTTGCACTTATCAAATTCTATATTATATTTAATATAAAATTTGTTTGTTGCGGAAATCACAGGGAGGATAAATTTTTGAGAGCTACTAACTATAAACACTACGGAAGTGAAAGTAAGACAAGCAGAGCAACTGCTCAACGCACCAAAAAGCGTAAGGGAGCAAAAGCAATAACATTCGGTTTGACTGTTGTTTGCGTTGCCGCTGCACTTATTGTTCCCACAACAACGCTTGCCCCTGATGTAGGTGCTTACGAAGACAGCAAAATCGCTTCGTATTCAGTGGGCGACATTGATGAGTTTGCAGGCGTAATTATTAATAATTGTGTTGAGGTTACAACAGCACCGCAAACACAGGAACTCACGACCGAAGCAAAAACAGAAGAAACAACTGTTGCTGCTACCGAAAAGGCTATGGAAGAAACCAAAGCCGAAAAAGCAACTGAAGAAACAAGCTCAACAGAAGCAGAAGCTTCGCAGTCACAAGAGCCTTCGGAATATGACAGTACCGATTACAGCTATGACGATTCATCGGATTTTGACTATTCGTATGAATACGACTTCTCTGAAAGTACAGATTATTCAGACGGTTCCTATCTTATCGGAATCAGCAATCCCGACCCGAACTATAATCCCAAGCACGTTACTCTTTCATCCTATGACAGAGCAAAGCTTGAGCGACTTGTAATGGGCGAGGCAGGCTCAATGGGTTACAATGGTTGTGCACTTGTTGCACAGGCAATCCGTGATGCGATGAACCGTTCAAACACATCTTCAATCGACGAAATCATATCAACTTATCAGTATTACGGTTCAACATCAATGAAGCCTACTCAAACTGTAAAGGAAGCTGTTTCTTACATATTCGACCAAGACGGCTCGGCTGTTCAGCACAGAGTCTTGTGCTTCTACACAGGACACAGCTCTTGGCACGAAACACAAACCTTTATTGTCGGCTGTGGCAATGTAAGATTTTTTGATTTTAAATATTAAAACAAATCTTATCATATCAAATTATCAAGTGTTTTCTCGAAATTTTCAAGAAAACACTTGATTTTTTTTGCGTTTTATGATATAATATATAAGCATTTCGCACGCTGATGCTTGTCGGTAAGGTGGCTTAACTGCTTTTACACCGATAAAATCAAGGCACAGCGGAGGTTTTAACCTAAGGAGGATTTTAAAATGGCAGTAGTTTCTATGAAACAACTTCTGGAGGCCGGCGTACACTTTGGTCACCAGACAAGAAGATGGAACCCCAAAATGGCAGAGTACATCTTCACAGAACGTAACGGAATTTATATCATCGACCTTCAGAAGAGCGTAAAGAAGCTTGAAGAAGCTTACAACTTCGTTCGTGAAGTATCTGCTGAGGGCAAGAGTGTGCTTTTCGTAGGTACAAAAAAGCAGGCTCAGGATTCTGTTAAAGAAGAAGCTTTAAGAGCAGGTGCTTACTATGTAAACGCAAGATGGCTCGGCGGTATGCTCACAAACTTCTCAACAATCCGCAGAAGAGTAGCTCGTTTAAAGCAGCTTCGTGCTATGCAGGAGGACGGTACATTTGACCTTCTTCCGAAGAAAGAAGTTATTAAGCTCAATCTTGAAATCGAAAAGCTCGAAAAATTCATGGGCGGTATCAAGGACATGACGGAGATGCCCGGTGCTCTCTTCATCGTTGACCCCAGAAAAGAAAGAATTGCGGTTTCCGAAGCAAAGAAGCTCAACATTCCGATTGTAGCTATCGTTGATACAAACTGTGACCCCGACGAAATCGACTATGTAATCCCCGGCAACGACGACGCTATCCGTGCAGTAAAGCTTATTGCAGGTGCTATGGCTGACGCTGTTATCGAGGGCAGAGAAGGTCAGATGGGTGCGGCTGCCGACAACGAAGAAGTTGAAGAAGAGGCAGCAGAATAATTTACACTAACTATTGAAAGGATGTTTATATAATGGCAGCATTTACAGCTCAGGACGTAAAAGCCCTCAGAGAAAAAACAGGCTGCGGTATGATGGACTGCAAAAAGGCCCTCACAAATGCCGACGGCGATATGGACAAAGCAATTGACTTTTTGAGAGAACAGGGTCTTGCTAAGCAGGCTAAAAAGGCAAGCAGAATTGCAGCAGAGGGTGTTGCTTATGCTACAACCTCAGATGATCTCTCGGTAGGTGTTGTAATTGAAGTAAACGCTGAAACAGACTTCGTTGCAAAGAACGATTCATTTATGGACTTTGTAAAGTCTTGTGCAGCAACAGTTATGAAAGAGAACCCTGCAAGCGTTGACGAGCTTCTCACATTAAAGGCTGACGGCTCAGATATGACAGTTGCAGAGCTTTTACAGGAAAAGGTTCTTACAATCGGTGAGAATATCCAGATTCGTCGTTTTGAGCGTATGGAAGGTGCTTGTGTTGCTTATGTTCACGCAGGCGGCAAAATCGGCGTTCTTGTAAACTTTGATACAGACGTTGCTTCCAATCCTGACTTCGTTGCATACGGCAAGGATGTTGCAATGCAGATTGCAGCTCTCAACACACCTTACCTCAACGAAAGCGAAGTTCCCGAAGACGTTATCGCTCACGAAAAAGAGGTTATGCGTCAGCAGGTTATCAACGAGGGTAAGCCCGAAGCTATTGCCGATAAAATCGTTATGGGTAAAATCGGCAAGTTCTACAAGGAAAACTGCCTTGTTGATCAGGAGTTCGTAAAGGACAACAAGCAGACAATCAAGCAGTATACTCAGAACACAGCTAAGGCTCTCGGCGGAAAAATCGACATCGTTAAGTTCGTTCGTTTTGAAAAGGGCGAAGGAATCGAAAAGCGTCAGGACGATTTTGCGGCTGAAGTTGCAAGCATGGTAAAATAATCCACACCAAATATGAAAGCACCTGTCATATGACGGGTGCTTTTTTGTGTTTTGATTAAGTTTTAAATCACAGTCTTACTGAAATTCCTTTTGAGTTCAAATATTCTTTTAAATTCGGTATCGGTATTTCACCGAAATGGAACAGAGATGCGGCAAGCACAGCGTCTGCTTTACCTTTCGTAAAAGCGTCATAAAAATGCTCAAGTGCTCCTGCACCTCCGCTTGCAATAACGGGTATATCGACTTTTTCGGACACAGCCTTTGTCAGTTCAATGTCATATCCGTTCTTTTGACCGTCCTCGTCCATACTTGTCAGCAATATTTCACCTGCTCCGAGCTTTGCACATTTCATTGCCCATTCAACAGCGTCAATTCCCATTGCTTTTCTGCCGCCGTTTACATAAACCTCCCAGCTATCGCCGCTTCTTTTGGCATCAATCGCCGCAACGACACACTGACTGCCGAACTTATATGCGGCTTCGCTTATTAACTCAGGGCGATACACGGCAGCGGAATTAACCGAAACCTTATCCGCACCGGCTCTCAACAGAGCGTTAAAATCATCCACGCTTCTGATTCCGCCTCCTACCGTAAACGGAATAAAAATTGAGTCGGCAACCTTTTCCACCATATCAAGGGTGATGTTTCTTGAATCGCTTGAGGCTGTAATATCAAGAAAAACAAGCTCGTCTGCACCTTGCTTGTCATATTGCTTCGCACATTCCACAGGGTCACCTGCGTCAATTAGATTAACAAAGCTCATTCCTTTAACAACTCTGCCGTTTTTTACGTCAAGGCAGGGGATTATTCTTTTTGCATACATTTGTTTTCCTCCTTAACCGTTTACAATGTCGGCAAAGTTTTTCAAGATTTTAAGTCCGGTTTCGCCGCTTTTTTCGGGATGAAACTGAACTGCAAAGACGTTGTTATTTTCAATCGCAGCGTCAATTTTTACGCCGTATTCGGTTTGTGCAGAAACAATATTTTTATCCTTTGCGTCAAGAAAATATGAATGTACGAAATAAACATAAGGATTTTTGCCAATACCCTTAAACAGACCGTTCTGTTTTTTTATATCAAGGCTGTTCCAACCGATGTGCGGAATTTTCAAACCTGTGTCCGACGGAATCTTATTTACATCACCGTCAAAAATTCCGAGTCCGTCTTTATCGGGGCTTTCGTCGCTTTTGGGAAACAAAAGCTGTAAGCCCAAGCATATTCCCAAAAAGGGTTTGCCACTTTTTGTGTATTCGATTATTGAATCCTTTAAGCCATAGGAATTAATCGAATCCATTGTGTCACCAAACGAACCTACCCCCGGCAAAATAACACCGTCGGCGTTTGAAATTTTGGTTTTATCGTTTGTTATAAATGTATCACAGCCGATATAATTCAAAGCTTTTTTAACGCTTTGAATGTTTCCCGCACCGTAATCTATAATTGCAATCATCGCTTCATCTCCAAAAAGTAGTCTGACAGTGTAATTTTACCATAATATATATTATTTTGCAATACACTCAATGTTATCTCGCAGATTTCTTTAATAAATTCTTAAAAATAATTCATCTGTTATTGAATTTTGCAAGTTGTTGTGATAAAATGAAAGTATATTTATGTTGATAAGGAGAATTTGGAATGATTACGCATCTTCTCACAAGAATAGATTTAATGATGAACACATTTTCCAAGGGACAAAAGCGAATTGCTCTTTATATTGAGGAGCATTATGACAAGGCAGCCTTTATGACCGCTTCAAAGCTTGGGCAAACCGTAGGTGTGTCGGAAAGCACGGTGGTTCGTTTTGCAACTGAGCTTGGATACGACGGCTATCCGAGACTTCAAAAGGCAATGCAGGAAATGATACGCAACAAGCTCACATCTGTTCAGCGAATTGAGGTGACTTCAAGCAGAATCGGAAACGGGAATGTTCTTGACAGTGTTTTGAATCAAGATATCGAGAAAATCCGCAGAACCATCGAAGAAACCTCTCACGATGATTTTAACAGAGCTGTTGACGAAATCTGCAACGCCGAACGCATCTATATTTTCGGTGTGCGTTCAACTGCGGCAATAGCAAACTTTCTTGCTTATTATTTTGAGCTTATTTTCGATAATGTTCGAGTTATCAACACCACAAGTGCCACCAGCACCTATGAGCATATTTTCAGAATAACCGAAAAAGATGTAATTATAGGAATATCATTTCCACGTTACAGTCAAATGGCAATTGAAGCTATGGATTTTGCACGTTCAAGAGGTGCACACGCAGTCGCTCTTACCGACAGTATGGCTTCTCCTCTTGTTCAATCCGCCGATTCCGTCCTTATCGCTCGCAGCGATATGGCGTCTATCGTTGATTCGCTTGTTGCACCCTTGAGCCTAATTAACGCTCTTATAGTTGCAACTGTTTTAAAGAAAAAGGACGATGTTTCAAAAACATTTCATAACCTTGAACAGGTGTGGAATCGTGAGGGCGTTTACACCAACCACGACAAGGAGCATCATATAACTGCCGATGAAGATGAAAAATAAAACCGTAATAGTAATAGGAGCAGGTGCGGCAGGACTGATTGCCGCAGGAACAGCCGCTGAAAACGGTGCTTCTGTAACGCTTATTGAGAAAAACTCCCGTGTCGGCAGAAAGATAATGATTACCGGCAAGGGCAGATGCAATTTGACAAACAATTGCGATGTTCAGACTTACATTTCAAATGTACCCGTAAACGGACGCTTTTTGTATTCTTCTTTAAACAACTTTTCTCCGTCAGACACTATGATGTTTTTTGAAAATCTCGGCTTAGAGCTTAAAACTGAGCGTGGCAACCGAGTTTTTCCTGCTTCGGATAAGGCTGTCGATGTAGTTGATACCCTGTATTCCTATGTCAAAAAGCTGAAAGTCGATATTGTAAACGATACTGCATTAAGCCTTGCTTTTGAGGACGGTGCCGTTTGCAAAGTAAAATGTCAAAATGCAGTTTACGAAGCTGATTCGGCAGTTGTTTGCTGCGGAGGAAAAAGCTATCCGCTCACAGGCTCAACGGGCGACGGCTATACCTTGGCAAAGCAGGCAGGACATACAATAATAACCCCAAAGCCTTCGCTGGTGCCGCTTGAAAGCAATGACAACGACTGCAAATCAATGCAAGGCCTTTCGCTGAAAAATGTTTCGCTCAAAATTATAAACCGCCAAAACGGTAAAACAGAATACAGCGATTTTGGTGAAATGCTGTTTACGCATTTCGGTATAAGCGGACCGATGGTGCTTTCCGCAAGCTCACATTTGCGTGATATATCAACCAAGGATTATTACGCACAAATTGATTTAAAGCCTGCACTCACCATCGAACAGCTTGACAAGCGTTTACAGCACGATTTTAATGAAAATGCCAACAAGGATGTTTCCAATGCTTTTTCAAAGCTTTTGCCCAGAAAAATCATTGTTCCTGTTTTGAAGCGTTGGGGAGTACCCTTTGACAAAAAATGCAATGTAATAACCAAAGAAGAACGCAAAAGGCTTTGCGAACTCTTAAAAGCCTTTACTGTTGACATCAGCGGTTTTCGACCAATCGAAGAAGCAATAATTACCTCGGGCGGCGTAAAGGTGTCCGAGCTGAATCCAAAAACAATGGAAAGCAAGCTTGTAAGAGGCTTGTATTTTGCAGGCGAAGTTATTGATTGTGATGCTTACACAGGTGGCTTTAACCTGCAAATTGCTTGGAGTACAGGTAGACTTGCCGGTGAAAATGCGGCAATAAATTAATTTTAAGGAGAATGTTTATGTCTGTTGCAGTAGCACTTGACGGACCTGCGGGAGCAGGAAAATCCTCAATAGCCAGAAAGGCGGCTGAGGCTTTGAATTTTATATATGTAGACACCGGTGCATTATATCGCACAATAGGTCTTGCCGCAACACGAGGCGGAGTTGAGCCTAAGGAGTCCGAAGAAATCATCGGGCTTTTGGCTGCAATCAAGGTTGAGCTTTCATTTAATGAAAACGGCGAGCAGATTGTTTTGCTTAACGGCGAAGATGTTTCAGGTGAAATCCGAACTCCTCAGGCTTCGATGACAGCGTCAAAAATTTCCGCAATTCCCGCTGTCAGAGAGTACCTGCTTGATTTACAGCGTAGCATAGCCAAAACGCAAAACGTTATTATGGACGGACGTGACATCGGAACCGTTGTTCTTCCCGATGCAAAGGTAAAAATCTTTCTTACCGCTTCTCCCGAAATTCGTGCAAAGCGTAGATTCAAGGAGCTTTGCGAAAAGGGAATGGACGTAAAATACGACGATGTCCTCAACGACGTAATCGAGCGAGATTACAACGACACCCACCGCGAGGTTGCACCGCTGAAGCCTGCCGAGGGCTGTGTTATGGTTGACACCTCCGAGCTTGACTTTGAACAGTCGGTTAATAAAATTATTTCCGTAATCAAGGAGAATATCTGATGGGACAATCAAAGATTCTTTATTCAATAGGTCGTGTGGTTTGCACGCCGATATTTAAAATTTTTTACAGATACAAACCTATCAATAACAACACCCTGCCCCAGACGGGCGGTTGTATTCTTGCAAGCAACCACATCTCTTTTGCAGATCCCGTGCTTTTGGGCTTGTGTCAAAAACGTCGCTTGTTTTTTATGGCAAAGTCCGAGCTTTTCAAAAACAAGTTTTTTGCCGCAATAATTCGTGCACTCGGTGCTTTTCCGGTGGAAAGAGGTGCAGGCGACAATAAAGCCATCAAAACAGGTGAGGACTTGATAAAAGACGGCGAGGTTATGACGATTTTTATTGAGGGTGGCAGAACCAAAACAGGCGACCTTATGCGTCCGCGTTCCGGCTGTGCACTTGTTGCTCAGCAAATGCAGGTTCCTGTAATTCCCGCGTGCATAACCGTTGTCGGTAATCCAAAGCACAAGTTTGCAAAATGCGTTGTTCATTTCGGAGACCCGCTCACACCGAAGCAGCTCGGCTTAACACCCGACGGAGGCAGACGTGAGCTGAGAGATGCTTCAAATATAATTATGGACGAAATCAGAAAAATGAGGGAGCAGGATTTGCGTGAGTATAAAAAAGGCTGAGTCCGCAGGATTTTGCTTCGGAGTGAACAGAGCCATAAACATAGTTGAGAATTTAATTGCTCAAAACGTCAAGGTATGCACCTTGGGCCCGATAATTCACAATATGGAAATGGTGGGCGAGCTAAAAAACAAGGGATGTCGTCCGATTGATGACATCAGCAAGCTCGAAGAAAACGAAACCCTTGTAATTCGTTCGCACGGTGTGCCGAAATCCGTTATTGATTCCCTTGAAAAAAACAATGTTGATTATAAGGACGCTACCTGTCCGTTTGTAAAAAAAATTCACAACATCGTTGCGTCCGCCGACTCGGATAATGATATTGTTTTGATTGCGGGAAACAAAAACCATCCCGAGGTTGAGGGCATAATCGGTAACTGCACTTGCGATTGCTACACGTTTAATAACGAGGCAGAGCTTGATGAAATTATGCCTATTATTCTAAAAAGGAATAATAAATCAATAAAAGTAATTGCTCAAACCACTTTTGACACGAAAGAATGGAAAAAATCAGTAAAAAAGATAAAAAAACTATGTACAAATCCAAAAATATTTGATACAATATGTAATGCTACGTCAGTTAGACAGAGTGAAGCAGATTTAATAGCGGCTCAGTCGGATTTTATGATAGTAATAGGCGACAGGCACAGCTCTAACACAGCAAAGCTTTTTGAGATTTGCAAAAAGCAATGCAGTAATACCGTACTTATCGAAACCGTTAAGGAGCTTGACAAAAGCTTGGTTCAGTCTGCAAATAACATAGGCGTAACTGCCGGTGCATCAACACCGACAAGGATAATAAAGGAGGTACTGGATACAATGAGTGAAATTAAATCCGGTGAAACAAATGTTGAAGAATCTTTTGAGGAGTTGCTTGAAGAATCCCTCAAAAACTTAAATACAAATGAGAGGGTAATGGGTACAGTTATCAGTATTGCACCCAACGAAGTACAGGTTGACGTCGGCAGAAAACAAACAGGCTTTATCCCTGTTGCAGAGCTTTCAAATGACCCGACATCAAATCCCGAAGACATCGTTAAGGTTGGCGACACAATCGAGCTTCTTATTATGAAGACAAACGATCAGGAAGGCACAATTATGCTTTCCAAACGCAGAGTAGACGCACAAAAGGGCTGGGAGGAGCTTCAGGAAAAGGTTGATTCTCAGGAAGTTTTGTCAAGCAAGGTTATCGAAGCTGTTAAGGGCGGCGTAATCGTTCTTTACAACAACGTAAGAATCTTTATTCCCGCTTCACAGGCTACCGCAAGCCGTGACGAAAAGCTTGAGGACCTCGTTGGTCAGGAAGTAAACTTCAGACTTATCGAAGTTTCACAGCGTGGCAGACAGAGAAGAGCAATCGGCTCAATCCGCAGTGTACTTAAAGAGCAGAGAGCTGCTCAGCGTGAAGAATTTTGGAAATCCTGCGAAATCGGCAAACGCTACAAGGGTGTTGTTAAGTCACTTACAAGCTACGGTGCATTTGTTGACCTCGGCGGCGTGTTCGGAATGATTCACATTTCAGAGCTTTCTTGGACACATATCAAGCATCCCAATGAGGTTGTTAGTATCGGTGATACTGTTGATGTTTATATCAAGGACATCAACGAAGAAACCAAAAAGATTTCTCTCGGCTTCAAAAACGCAGAAGACAATCCGTGGGAAATCCTTAAGAGAGATTATCCCGAGGGTACAGTTGTTAATGCAAAGGTAGTCGGTCTTACAACATTCGGTGCATTTGCAAACATCATTCCCGGAATTGACGGTCTTATTCACATTTCTCAGATTGCAGACAAGAGAATTGACAAGCCCGCTGATGTACTTTCAGTAGGTGAAACAGTTGAAGCTAAGATTACAGCTATTGATTTTGACAAGAAGCGTGTAAGCCTTTCAATGCGTGCACTTCTTCCCGAAGAAGAACAAGCTCCCGCAAAGGAAGACGAAGCAGAAGAAGCAACCGAAGCACCTGCCGATGAGGCTACGGAAGAAGTAGCTGCTGAATAATTTTAACCGATCAAGGGTACTCTAAACAAGGGTGCCCTTACGTTTTTTAGGGAGAATATTATGACACCGCAAGAAGAATTTTTGACGATTTATAACGAGCATATTACCCGACAAGGCTCCGAGGAGCTTCTTGAATGGCTTAAACGCACCGACTTTTTTACCGCTCCCGCAAGCACAAAATATCATTGTGCCTGCCAAAACGGTCTTGTAATGCACTCTGTCAGCGTATTTAATACAATGATGGAAAAGCATTTTGATGAAGAAACCGACAATATTGAAAGCTTTGCAATTTGCGGCTTGCTTCACGATTTGTGCAAGGCTCAGTTTTATAAGGTTTCATCAAGAAATGTAAAAAACGAGCAAACAGGACAGTGGGAAAAAGTACCGTTTTATATGATTGATGACCAATTTCCTTACGGACACGGTGAAAAATCGGTTTTTCTTATCGAGAGAAAAATGCACCTCAAAATAGACGAGGCAATGGCAATACGCTGGCATATGGGCGAATTCGGTGACAAAAACAGCAATACAATCAGTCAGGCATACGAGCGTTATCCGCTTGCCGTAAAGCTTCATCTTGCTGACCTTGAATCAACATATTTGCGTGAAAAGGGTACGTCTGAGGTTAATAAATAGGAGCATATTATGGACATAAATTCGGCACAAAGCCGTATCAAAGAGCTGACCGAACAGCTTGAATACCACAACAATCTTTATTATAACAAGGACGAACCCGAAATTTCCGATTTTGAGTACGACAAAATGCTGCGTGAGCTTGAAAATTTGGAAGCTGACTTTCCGCAATTCAAATCTCCTCTTTCGCCGACAAACAAGGTCGGAGGAAGTGCAGGAGCAAAATTTTCTCCCGTAACTCACACAGTTCCGCTTGAAAGCTTGCACGATAGCTTTTCACACGGCGAGCTTCGAGATTTTGACCGCAGGGTCAGGGAAACCGTAAGGAATGTTACTTATGTTGTTGAACCCAAGTTTGACGGCTTGTCCGTTTCGTGTGAATATCGCAACGGAGTATTTGTTCGTGGCTCAACAAGAGGTGACGGTGTTGTCGGTGAAGACGTAACCGACAATTTAATGACAATCAAAAAATTGCCTAAGCGTATCAATAACGCCCCTGAATTTCTTGAAGTAAGGGGAGAGGTTTATATGTCCTTCAAGAGCTTTGAAGACCTTGTTAAGCGTCAAGAAGAAAACGAAGAAAAGCCGTTTAAAAATCCTCGAAACGCCGCCGCAGGCTCGCTCAGACAGAAAAAAGCCGAAATCACCGCTCAGCGAAATCTTGATATTTTTGTTTTTAATGTTCAACAGTCAAGTGATAACAGCTTGAAATCCCACCGACAAAGTCTTGATTATCTTTCCGAGCTTGGATTTCCCACCTCATTTTATACCGTGTGCGACACTATTGACGAGGTTATTGAGCAAATCGAAAAAATCGGTAACAATCGAGGCCAATATGAATACGCCATTGACGGTGCGGTTGTCAAGGTTGACAGCTTTGAAGCAAGAGAGCGTTTGGGCAGTACCGCAAAATATCCAAAGTGGGCAGAGGCATATAAATATCCGCCTGAGGAAAAGCCCACTAAGCTGCTTGATATTGAGATTAACGTCGGCAGAACGGGCGTTTTGACTCCTGTGGGGATTTTTGAGCCTGTTTTGCTTGCGGGAACTACCGTAAGCCGTGCCACCCTGCATAACCGTGATTTTATTGAAGATAAAGGAATCTGCATCGGAGATACAGTTATAATTCGCAAGGCAGGCGAGATAATTCCCGAAGTGCTTTCTGTTTGTGAGCATCCGAAAACTGCAAAGCCCTTTGAATTTCCGTCACTTTGCCCGTCTTGCAAAAGTCCCGTTGTCCAAGATGACGAAGCCGCAATAAGATGTACTAATACCGATTGTCCCGCACAGCTTATGAGGCATTTGATTCATTTTGTCAGCCGTGATGCAATGGATATTGATGGACTCGGACCTGCGTTTCTTGAACAGCTTTTACAAAGCGAGCTTGTCAAATCACCTGCTGATTTATACAGACTCAAAGCCGAAGACGTTTCCGCATTTGACCGCAAGGCTGAAAAATCTGCCAATAATTTGATTTCCGCTGTTGAAAAGTCAAAAGATAATGAGCTGTATCGTCTTGTTTATGCACTCGGCATCCGAAACATAGGGCTTAAAGCCGCCAAGCTTATTTGCGAAAATTTCAAAACTATTGATGATATAATGAATGCCAAAGCCGAGGATTTTGAAACCATAGACGGCTTCGGCTCAATTATGGCTAAAAGTCTTGAAAATTATTTTTCGCTTGAAAGCACAAAAACATTGATTGCCGAGCTAAAGAATTTGGGACTGAAAATGATACCGTCCGCTCAAAAACAGTCAGGAGGCTTGTTTGAGGGGAAAACCTTTGTTTTAACGGGAACTCTGCCGACGATGACAAGAAGCGAGGCTTCAAAGCTAATCGAAGCTAACGGCGGAAAAACAAGCTCCTCTGTTTCCAAAAAAACATCATATGTTCTTGCAGGCGAGGAAGCCGGCTCAAAGCTTACCAAAGCTCAAAGCCTAGGTATTTCCGTGATTTCAGAGCAAGACCTTCTTGAAATGATTAAATAAGTTAATAAATAAAGTTTTTATGACCGTAAGAGAATCTTGCGGTCATATTTTTTTGCTTGTCCGCATAGTATTAACTGTAACAATTCAGGGAGGAATGTAAAATGCCAAGAATAAGCGACAGCGAACGATTGATGCAGGCTTCTCAATGCCTTAGCCCCGCATTGCTGAAGCGTTTGAATCCGTACATAAATCAACTTAAAAGCAACGCAACAGAAATACGTCTGAGGCTCAATCGTCCGTTTGCAGTTGTTTGCACCGATTCAATATATTATTTGACCGCTGACGGAAATCTGACAAGTACAATTAACGACAGGCATATGCTCAATGTTGTAAAATCGGATATTGACGATACTTTTCAAAAAATTTGCAATTACTCAGTTTATACAAGGCAAAACGAAATAATAAACGGCTTTGTGACAATGCAGGGCGGTCACCGTGCGGGAATTTGCGGAACAGCCGTGCTTGGAAACAACCACATTTCAAATATTCGTGACATTTCATCAATAAACATTCGTATCGCACGGGAGCATAGAGGGTGTGCAAAAGGTCTTTATCAAAGGCTCTCAAATTGCAGAGGAGGGGCTTTGATTTGCGGAGCTCCGTGTTCAGGCAAAACCACTGTTTTGCGTGATTTGGCAAGGCTTCTTTCTACAAATGAAAACAAAAACGTTTCTCTTATTGATGAAAGAGGTGAGCTTGCGGGAACTTCGGGCGGCGTTTTTCAAAACGACATCGGAATGTGTGATGTATATGACTGCTATAAAAAATCAGATGGAATAATTCAAGCTGTTCGCAGTATGTCGCCCGATATTATACTATGTGATGAAATCGGGGCTTCTGAGGATTACACAGCGATAGAACAGGCGTTAAACTGTGGAGTTACGATAATTGCAACAGTACACGCCGCAAACGAAACAGAGCTGAGAAGTAAAAGGCATATTATGAAAATGCTTGATGCGGGTGCATTTGAAAATATAGTATTCCTTGCCGATAAAACAAACGTCGGAAAAACAGTAAAAATAATAAAATCGGGTGAGCTTTATTGATTCTTAAAATCATAGGTTCGGTTATGCTTGTTTCGGCTTGCTTTTTGGTAGGCTTTTCAAGGTCTAAAGCGTTATATAAACGGCGAGATTTTTTAAAAAGCTTCATTGTGTTTTTGTCATCGCTTGAAACTAATCTCAGATACAACAGCTCTGATATTTTTACACTTGTATCTATGTGTGCCGAATGTTGCAAGCTAAAGCATTTAAGCATTGATAAAAACGCAGACAAACCCTTTGTTTCAGCTTGGAATGAAAGGGTTTCAGAGCTTCCCGACATCTTTTCGCTAAAAAAAGCCGACCGTGAGCTGCTTGTTGAATTCGGCTCACAGCTTGGAAAATCAGACCTTGACGGCCAGTTGAAGCACGTTGAATTATATAAAGCAATTTTTTCAAATCAGCTTTCACTAGCCAATGAAGAAATCGCAAAAAAATCAAAGCTATATAAAACTATGGGTTTATTTGTTGGAATATCAATAGCCCTTTTGATAATATGAGGTAAAAATGGACGTAGAACTGATTTTTAAAATAGCTGCTGTCGGCATCATCGTGGCGGTGCTGTCACAGCTTTTAACTCGGAGCGGACGAGAGGATCAGGCGATGCTTACATCTCTTGCAGGACTTATAGTGGTGCTAACACTTATAATTACGCAAATCAGCACGCTTTTTGACACGATTAAAAGGCTTTTCGGTTTTTAATATGAATATGTTGTCAATTTGCGTGCTTGCGGTTACGACTGTAATTTTAATCGTTACGCTTCGGCCCAAAAACGAAGAAATCGCAATAATGCTCGGCATAGCCTGTTCGGTTTTAATTTTACTGTCGGTGATGTCAAATGCCGTCGGAATAATTGATACTGTCAATAATATAATCGCCGTTTCGGGAATAAGTACAAGCTATGTTGTGATATTGCTTAAAGTAATCGGAATTTGTCTTGTAACAGAATTTGCCGTAAATGTATGCAGAGATGCAGGCAGTCAATCTCTTGCGTCAAATGTATCGCTCGCCGGAAAGCTGATGGTAACCTTTACGTCATTGCCGCTTTATGCCGACATTCTGAATGTCGTGTTGTCGTTGCTTAAAATGTGAGGAAGTTAATTTGAAAAAGTTTATTATTATATTTTGCACAGCATTGACAATATGCTTGATTTCAACAGTTAATGTCAGTGCAGAAGAAATTGAATCAACCTATGATTTTTCGGCGGTATATAACAGCTTGTCGCCCGAAGCAAGGCAAAGTCTTGTAAACATAGGAGTTGATTCGCCCAATGCAGAAAAATTGAGCGGTATTTCTTTTGAATCGGTTACAAATGAAATAATCCGAACTGCGTCAGAAAACGTCAAGTCACCCTTAAAGGGCTTGGTTTCGATAATCGGTATTCTGCTGCTCTGCTCGCTTCTTTCAACCTACAAAAATACCCTCAGCGACAATGTATCCGTAACAATAAATATCGTTTCCTCGCTGTGCATAACCTGTGCTGTTGCCATGCCTGCGATTTCCGCAATAAACTCAGCCTCATCTGTGATTGATACATCAACAAATCTTATGCTTGCATACATACCGATAATTGCGGCAGTTATGGCGGCATCGGGACAGGCGGTTAGCTCAGGTTCCTACTACGCCGCAATGATTGCGGCGGGTGAGAGTGTCGGTCAGCTTTCGTCAAAGGTAATTGTGCCTTTTTTGGATATGTTTCTCGGCTTAAGCATCACTGCAAGCATAACTCCCGATTTAAATTTAAGCGGATTTACAAATATCATCGCCAAAATCATCAAATGGATTTTGGGCTTTTCAATGACGGTTTTTACTGCTGTTCTCTCCATAAAGCAGCTCATTTCAAGCTCACTTGACGGGGTTTCGGTCAGAGCGGTAAGATTTGCTTTAACGTCGTTTGTTCCCGTTGTGGGAGCGGCACTTTCCGACGCTTACAGGACCGTGCAGGGAAGCGTGTCGTTGCTGAAATCGGGAATGGGTATCTTTGTGATTCTTGCAATAGGCTTTGCTTTTTTGCCTGTTTTGCTTCAATGCTTTATGTGGGTAGCCTCACTTTGGATAGGTAAATCCGTTGCCGATATAATGAATCTCACCCAAACTTCAACGCTGCTTCAGGGAGTTTCAACGGTGTTCACAACATTGATAGCGGTGCTTCTTTGCATAATGTCAATTTATCTGATTTCAAGTGCAGTTGTCTTGATTATAGGCGGTGGCGGAGCTTGAAAGGTTTATATGCAGTTGCTGCGGTTGTGTGTGCTTCGTCATTGATTTGCACGCTTGTATCGAATTTTGTTACAAACGGCAGCACAAAAAAGGTTTTAAATTTTGTTTTAGGTGCATTTATAATTTGTTCGCTTATTGTACCGTTGAAAAATGCCGTTTCAAGCATTAATACAGAAATTTCATATAAAGAGGATTATTCGGAAATCACTTCCACCTATGATGAAATTTATAACAAGCAGCTTGTTGCACAAACGAGAGAAAATCTTGAAGGAACGCTTAAACAAATTCTTGAACAAAACGGCATTGTCGCAAACGGCTGTGAAATAATTTTATCGCTCAAGGACGATAACAGCATAATCATATCGTCTGTAAGCATATATATAGACAAAGAGTACACGCCTTATACCGATATAATTTGCGAGCTTACTTCACAAAACTTCGGTATAACGCCTAATATCATTACGGAGTAGAATATGAAAGAAATTAAAAACGCCGAGAAAATTAAAGAGCTGTTTCAAAACGATAAGCTTCGCAACATTATAGTTGTTGCCGGAATTATCGGAATCGCTCTGATATTTTTGTCAAGCTATATTGATTTCGGTTCTGCTTTGGGCAAAAGAGAGGATGAGGAATTTTCGGTTAAAACTTACAGCACGGAAATTGAAAGCGACCTGCAATCTGTGATTTCTCAAATTCAGGGGGCAGGTGAAACAAAGGTACTGCTGACAATGGAAAACAGCATTGAGTATGTTTACCTTGATGACAGCACAACAAAAACAAAGGAAATCGAACCTCTCATAAGAGGAGTGCTTGTTGTATGCGAAGGCGGTGACAATCCTGTTGTGGTTGAGCGGATAACTCTCGCAGTTACCAAAGCACTTGACATTTCAACAGCAAAAGTATGTGTTACAAAATTATCAGAATAAAGGTCGGTATTATTATGAAACTTAAAAAAATATATGTTGTATTGGCGGCACTTGTGCTTGCACTCGGAACTGCGGTTTATGTCAATTGGCAGTTTAACGAAAATGAAAACACCTCGGCAAAGGAGCTCGGAGCGGCTTCTTATGTTAACGCAACTTTGCCGTCGTCAACAGACGATGAGGCTGTAAAAACTTCATCTCTTACAACGGACCAGCAAAATTACTTTTCATCAGAGCGTACAAAACGCAAAGCAATGCAGGACGAGGTTATTGACAAGGCTTATGAAACCCTGAAAATCGAAGATGCTGATGAGGATGATATGACTGAAGCACAACGACAAATTGCAGAGATTCTCAAGGATTTCACTATTCAAGACAGCATTGAAAGCATAATCAAAGCAAAGGGCTTTTCAGAATGTCTTTGCTACATAACTGAGGATGAGGTAACAATCATTGTTCCCGATGGCGAGCTTGACGACACTTCCGTGCTTGTAATTGATGACGCCGTAACATCTCATTATCAAGTTGCATATGAGGATATTTCAATTGTCGGAGCATAATTTTCAAAATTGTTTACTTTTAAATCGTGTTGTGTTATAATTATCCTGTATTAAAGTGTAAAGTTGGTATAATATGGATAATGTTGAAAACAACAGTAAAATCAAGCTTTCAAGAAGCGAAGAAAGAGAACAGGCATTTATGCTCCTTTTTTCATCAATGTTTGATGATGAGCCGCTTGAAGAAAAGATTGAAGATGACACTCAGCTTTTTGAGGGCGGAGTATGTGGTTATGCTCAATCTTTAGTCGGCGGAATACTCGACAAAGCAGATGAGTTGGATGCTGATATTTCAAAATTCTTAAAACAAGGCTGGTCTGTTTCAAGAATATCAAAATCCTCGCTTGCTATTTTAAGGCTTGCAATATATGAAATTAAATACATTGAAAGTGTTCCCGACAGCGTTTCCATCAATGAAGCGGTTGAGCTTGCAAAGAAATATACTATTGATGAAAGCAAATTTGTTAACGGAATTCTCGGTTCATATGTTCGTGATAACACAGAGGATGCAAAATGAGCTTGTTTTTGGGAATAGATACTTCAAATTACACAACGTCAACAGCCCTGTACAACAGCGATACGGGTGAGATGCTGAGCTGTAAAAAATTGTTGCCGGTAAAATCGGGTCAACTCGGTTTGCGTCAGAGTGATGCGGTTTTTCATCATACAGCACAGCTTCATTCGCTTATAGCAGAGCTTGTAAAGAGCGTAGATACAAAAGATATAGTCGCAATCGGAGCGTCGTCTAAGCCACGCCCGATTGACGGCTCTTATATGCCGTGTTTTACAGTAGGAGAGAACACGGCAAAAATTTTATCCTCAGTATTGAAAATTCCGCTTTATCGGTTTTCGCACCAGGAGGGACATATTGCGGCTGTGATTTATGATTCGGGGCGTGACGATTTGTTTTCGCAAAATTTTCTTGCGTTTCATGTGAGCGGAGGCACAACAGAGGCGGTTACAGCTTCTCCCGATAAAGATGGCTTTGTACTGCAAAATGTGGCACAAACGCTTGATTTAAACGCAGGACAGGCTATTGACAGAGTGGGACTTATGCTTGGTTTGAAGTTTCCCTGTGGAGCAGAGCTTGAAAAGCTTGCACTTGAAAATTCAGAAGCAATCAAGGTTAATCCAACTCTCAAGAATTGCGATTGCTGTTTGAGCGGACTTGAAAACATTTGTCAAAAGCTCAAAAACGAGAATAAATCAAAACAATATATTGCGGCATATTGCATTGAGTATATTCGTAAAACCTTGTCGATTATGACCGACAGGCTTTTTGAAAAATACGGCAAAACCCCTGTTATTTTCGCAGGCGGTGTTATGTCCGACTCAATAATTCAAAATTCATTTAAAGAAAAATACAATGCGATTTTTGCACAACCGCAGTTTTCAACGGATAATGCTGCCGGAATCGCTTATCTTGCATACAGGAAGTTTAATGATGATAACACCTAATTTTCAAAAACCGTTCGTGCTGACTGTTACTCAGCTCAACGGATACATTAAATCTGTTCTTGAATCGGATATAAAACTAAGTGCTGTTTTTATTTCGGGTGAGATTTCAAACTACGGAATTAACAGCAAAAGCGGTCACGCATATTTTACACTCAAGGATGAAAGCAGTGTTATCAGAGCGGTTATGTTTTCGGGCTTTGTTAAATCTCTCAAATTTACACCCGCAAACGGAATGAACGTAATTTGCGTTGGACGTATCAGTGTGTATCAGCCGAGCGGTCAATATCAGATTACTGTTGAAAATATGCAGCCCGACGGTATCGGTGCACTTTCGCTTGCGTATGAACAGCTAAAAGAAAAGCTGACAAAGCAAGGACTATTTGATGCCGAGCATAAGAAGCCGTTGCCTCAATTTCCAAAGACAATAGGCGTTATCACATCTCCGACAGGAGCGGCTTTTCATGATATTAAGCAAACCTTAAACAGAAGATTTCCGTGTGTTGATATTGTTTTATGTCCTGTTCTTGTTCAGGGTGACGGTGCATCGGAGCAGCTTGTAAATGCGGTAAATACACTTGATAGGCACAAGCTTTGCGATGTAATAATAATCGGCAGAGGTGGAGGCTCGATGGAGGATTTATGGGCTTTCAACAGCGAAGCTCTTGCTTATGCGATTTTTAATTGCAATATCCCCGTTATCTCCGCTGTCGGACACGAAATTGACTTTACTATATGTGATTTTGCAGCCGATAAACGTGCCGCAACTCCGACTGCGGCAGCAGAAATAGCCGTACCGGATGTGTCGGAACTGAAGCAGCTTTATCGAAAGCAATATCAGTTTATGTATTCTGCGGTTACGAATAAATATAACCAAAATCTTCACACGGTTTCTGAATTGCACAGCAGAATTTCGCTTGCTTCTCCGGAGCATAAAATCAGCGAATTTGAATACAAGCTGAATAATACGGCAAATCTTTTGCCGACATCTGTTAATAATATATACAATGCACAGGAAAGCAAGCTCAAAAGCATTTCCGCAAAGCTTGAAGGCTTGAATCCCGTTGCGGTGCTTGCACGAGGTTATTCGATAGCCGAGAAAAACGGCGAGGTTATCACCTCAAAGAATCAGCTTCAAAGCGGCGAAGAATTTTCGCTGGAATTTTCGGACGGAAAAATTAAAGCAAAAGCAATAGGTGAGTAAAATGTCATTCACACACTTACACGTTCATACTGAATACAGTCTGCTTGACGGTGCGTGCCGAATAAGCAGACTTGTCGGTTGTGCCAAAAGCCTCGGAATGGATTCGCTTGCGATTACCGACCACGGTGTTATGTATGGTGCTGTTGAATTTTATAAGGCTTGCAAAAAAGAGGGGATAAAGCCCATAATAGGTTGTGAGGTTTATGTTGCACCTCATTCACGCTTTGACAAAAACACAAGCTATGAAAAGTATTATCATATGATTTTACTTTGCAAGAATTTAACAGGTTATCAAAATCTTATAAAGCTTGTGTCAAAGGGCTTTACCGAAGGGTTTTATTCAAAGCCGAGAGTTGATGACGAGCTTCTTTCTCAATATCACGATGGATTGATATGCTTATCTGCTTGCCTTGCGGGCGAAATTCCTCAAAAATTGCTCAACGGCGATTATTCCGCAGCAAAAGAAAAGGCAGAATACTACCGTGATTTGTTTGGAGCTGATAACTTTTACATTGAGCTTCAAAATCACGGAATTGAAGAAGAAGTCAGGCTTATTCCTAATCTTGTAAAAATCGCTCAGGAAATCGGCGTTGAAATTGCGGCTACAAACGATTGTCATTATATAGAAAAATCAGACAGCAAATTCCACGGAATATTACTTTGTATTCAGACCAATCACACCGTAGAAGACGATGACAAAATGGAATTTGCAACAAATGAATTTTATTTGAAAAGCGAAAATGAAATGCGTTCGCTTTTTTCAAAGTATCCGCAGGCTGTTGAAAACACGCAAAAAATTGCAGATAAGTGCAATTTGACAATTGATTTCGGTGTGCGAAGATTGCCTCGATTTGAATTGCAAAACGGTCAAGACCATCTTGAATATTTTAAAGAATCCTGCTATAAGGGCTTGTATAAGCATTACGGTAAAAATCCCGACAAAAAGATTATCGAACGCCTTGAATATGAAATTAACGTTGTATCTTCAATGGGCTTCGTTGATTACTACCTCATAGTTAATGACTTTGTTCAATATGCGAAATCAAACAACATTCCCGTTGGACCGGGCAGAGGTTCGGGTGCAGGCTCCTTGTGTGCCTATTGCATAGGAATAACTGCTGTTGATCCGATAAAGCACAATCTTCTTTTTGAACGATTTCTCAATCCCGAACGTGTCAGTATGCCGGACTTCGACATTGACTTTTGCCAAAAACGCAGAAAAGAAGTTATTGATTATGTTATCAACAAATACGGAAGCGACCGTGTTGCACAGATAATTTCGTTTGACACAATGGCGGCAAAGGCTGCTTTGCGTGATGTCGGCAGAGCGTTAGCAATGCCATATGCTGCAGTTGACGCCGTTGTAAAATTATTGCCTGCTGAATTTAATATCACACTTGACCGTGCGTTGTCAATCAGCACAGAGCTGAAAGCTCGTTATGATAACGACGAGCAGATAAAAAATCTGATTGATATTGCAAGAAGCATTGAGGGCACCCCTCGCCACGCAACAACCCATGCCGCAGGTGTTGTAATTACCGACAGACCTGTTTCGGATTATGTTCCCCTTTCCAAAAACGATGATATTATAGTAACACAATTCCCGAAAAATGACCTTGAAGAGCTTGGGCTTTTAAAAATGGACTTTTTGGGGCTTAGAAACTTAACCGTAATAGATGAAGCCGAAAAATTGATAAAGCGTCGTTATCCATCTTATACCCCTGATGACATTGACGAAAATGACAGTCGAGTTTTTGAGATGTTTTCAAAAGGTAATACCGAAGGTGTGTTTCAGTTTGAAAGTCAGGGAATACGCAACGTGCTGACAAAGCTGATGCCTGATTGCTTTGATGATATTCTCGCTGTGGTTTCCCTCTATCGTCCCGGACCTATGGGAAGTATTCCGACATACATTGATTGCCGACACAACCCATCTCACATTCGCTATAAACACCCTTTACTCAAGGAAATTTTAAGTGATACCTACGGTTGTATCGTTTTCCAAGAGCAGGTTATGCAAATAATTCAACGCCTTGCAGGATACAGCTTTGGCAGAGCGGACATTGTTCGCCGTGCAATGAGCAAAAAGAAGCACGACGTAATGCAAAAAGAGCGTGAAATTTTCATTCACGGACTTGTTGATGAGAATAACAGAGTAGTGGTTGATGGGTGTGTAAGACGTGGTGTAGATGAGCAGACGGCAAATGCTATATTCGATGAAATGGAAAGTTTTGCGTCTTATGCTTACAATAAGGCTCATGCGGTTTCTTATGCGGTAATATCCTATAAAACCGCTTGGCTTAAATGTCATTATCCGAGAGAGTATATGGCTGCATTGCTTTCAAGTGTGTTGGGCAATCAAAACAAAGCTGCCGAGTATATCTCCGAGTGTAAGAGGCTGGGAATAAATGTTTTGCCGCCTAACGTAAATGAAAGCGACCACGATTTTACGGTTAGCGGTTCAAATATTCGCTATGGTCTTCTTGCGGTAAAAAACATCGGCAGACAGTTTATTGATTGCATCATTGCCGAGCGAAGAATAAAAAGCTACGATTCTTTTTATGATTTTTGCAAGCGACTTTACGGCAAATATATGAACATTCGTGCAGTGGAAAGTCTTATAAAATGCGGTGCTTTTGACGGTCTTGGAGCAAATCGCCGTCAGCTTCTTTCAATAACGAAAACGGTTCTTGATGACCTTGATTATGAATCAAAGCACAATCTTAACGGACAAATGTCGATTTTTGAGCTTGACAGTGATGTTAAGAATCATTCGAGCGAGCCTGCAATTCCCGATTTGAGCGAGTTTTCAAAGCAAGAGCTTTTGCAGATGGAAAACGATGTTGCGGGGATGTATTTAAGCGGTCACCCAATGGATGATTATACGGATTTTGCAAGACTGGCAAATGCAGATAAAATAGGAGCAATTATCAGTAAGGATAACAGCGATTATTACGACGGAAAAGCCGTGGCTATTGTTTGTATAGTCCAAAAGATAAAAACTCAGCTTACGAAAACCAATAAAATGATGGCTTTTATTAAAGCTGAGGACAGATACGGCTCGATGGAGGCTGTAATTTTTCCGAATGTTTACGAAAAATATGCAGTCTTTTTGAGAGATTCCGCTGTGTTGATTATCAGAGGCAGGCTTAATTATAAAGAAAATGAAGAGCCAAAGCTGATTTGTGATTCTGTTGACAAGGCAAGAAGCAACGATGAGTGTAAAAATTACACCGATTCAAAGCCGAATGTTGTTGCTGAGGTTAATCACAAAAGCACACAAAGTCAAAGCCCATCTGCTTTATATTTAAGAATTGACGATTTAAACACAGAGAAATACATTCGTGCGAAGCGTGTACTTGATATTTTTGAGGGGCAGACTCCGGTTATCTTTTATTTGACAAATTCACACAGAAAGGTGAAAGCTCCGTCATCTATGTGGGTGAGCCTCAACGATGTTATGATAAAAGAGTTGAAATATCTGCTTGGCAGTGAAAATGTAGTGGCAAAATAGCTAAATTTTAACTTCAAATATTATTAATACTTCCGAAATATTTGAAAAACTATTGAAAACAGCAGAATGATTTTGTATAATATATGTGTAAAAACGATTTAACACATAAAAGTGAAAAAGCGTTAAATTATTGGAGGAATATTTATGAAATTATCAAAAAGAATCATTTCAGGTGCTATTGCATCTCTGACAATGATGGCTTGCCTTGCAGGTTGCGGAAGCGAAAGCTCATCTAATGCCGACTCTGACGGTGCAAAGGTTTACAACATCGGTATCTGTCAGTTAGTTCAGCACGATGCTCTTGACGCTGCAACAAAAGGCTTCAAGGATGCTTTGATTGAAAAGCTCGGTGAAGAAAACGTTAAGTTTGACGAACAAAACGCTCAGGGTGATTCACAAAACTGTATTACAATTTGCAATCAGTTTGTATCTTCAAACAGCGATTTGATTATGGCAAACGGCACGGCTGCATTGCAGGCTGCATATACTGCAACTGCAACAACACCGATTCTCGGCACATCAATTTCTCATTACGGAACAGCTCTTGAAATCAGCGATTGGAAAGGTTACACGGAGATGAATGTTTCCGGTACTTCCGACCTTGCTCCGCTTGATGAACAGGCAGCACTTGCTAAGGAGCTTTTCCCCGATAAGAAAACTATCGGTATTCTTTATTGCTCTGCCGAAGCCAATTCAAAATATCAATTTGATACAATTAAGCCTTATTTTGAGCAGGACGGCTATACAGTAAAAGAATTTACTTTCTCTGATTCAAACGACCTTGCTGCTGTAACAACAACAGCTTGTGATGAGTGCGATCTTCTTTATATTCCGACAGATAATACAGCTGCTTCAAATGCCGAAAATATAAACAACATTGCTTTTGAAAAGAAAATCCCCATCATTGCAGGCGAGGAAGGTATCTGCAAGGGCTGTGGTGTTGTAACACTTGCAATCAGCTATTATGAGCTTGGACAAAAAACAGGCGAAATGGCATATGATATTCTTGTTAACGGTGCAGATGTTTCAAAAACAGAAATTCAGTTTGCGTCAACAACAAAGAAATATGATGCCGAAAGATGCGAGGCACTCGGAATTGATATTCCCGAAGGCTACGTAGCTATTGAAAAATAAATTTTAACAACTTTCGGGGTGTTGAATAACTGCACCCCGATTTTTGTGTTAATCGGATAGGTTATGGTGAATTATTATGGATGCGATTATTTCATACTTTTCGTCTCTTAATCCAATGAGCTTTGTATCCCAGCTTCCGGGTAATGTTGCTCAAGGCTTGATTTGGGGACTTATGGCACTTGGTGTGTTTATTACATACAAACTTTTAAATTTTGCCGATCTTACCGTTGACGGTACGTTTGCAACCGGCGGTGCGGTAACGGCTATTTTGCTTATTAACGGTGTACCGATTTGGTTAGCGGTTATTGCGGCACTTGTTGCAGGCGTACTTGCCGGACTTATTACGGGACTTTTGCACACTTTGCTCGGAATCCCCGATATTCTTGCCGGTATTCTTACGCAAATTGCATTGTACTCAATCAACCTAAACATTATGGGCAAGTCAAATCTTCCTATAAGTTATCGCAACTACACTCTTATTATCTCTGCAAGTAATATTAATATGGCTATCATAGTTGGCTTAGCCATTGCCGCAGTTGTAATGATTCTTATGTATTGGTACTTCGGTACAGAGCAAGGCTCAACAATTCGTTCAACAGGCAGCAACCCTGCAATGAGTAAGGCACAAGGCATTAACATTAACGTTGCCAAGGTCTTGGCACTTGCACTTTCAAACGGACTTGTTGCACTTGCAGGCTCGCTTTCTTCACAATATCAGGGCTTTGCAGATGTAAATATGGGCAGAGGTGCAATCGTAATCGGACTTGCGGCTGTAATTATCGGTGAAGTAATCGGTGATGCTTTCTTCCGCAAGGGAATGAATTTTATCGTCAGATTAATTTTTGTTGTAGTAGGCGGAATACTCTACTATATCGCTATGGGCATAGTTCTTTGGCTCAAAATGCCGACAGACGACACAAAGCTCTTTACAGCGGTAATTGTTGCAATCTTCCTTGCAGTTCCGTATCTTAAAGGAAAATCCAAAAGCTCGTTTAAAAAGCTTGCAAAAGATAATCTCAAAAAACGCAAGGACGGTGAAACCAATGCTTGAAATTAACAACATTTACAAAACCTTCAACCCCGGTACTGCAAACGAAAAGCGTGCATTAAACGGCGTCAATCTAAAGCTTAACGACGGCGATTTTTGTACAGTAATCGGCGGTAACGGAGCCGGCAAATCAACCGTTCTCAACTCAATCGCAGGCGTTTGGCCTGTTGACAGCGGCGAAATCTTAATTGACGATGTTGACATTTCGGGACTTCCCGAGCATAAGCGTGCTTCGTACCTCGGTAGAGTTTTTCAAGACCCGATGACAGGAACGGTTGCCGATATGGAAATCGTGGAAAATCTTGCCATTGCCGCACGCAGAGGTCAACGCAGAGGACTTTCTTGGGGTGTAAAGAAGCACGAAAAAGAGCTTTACCGTGAAATGCTTGCAAAATTTGAGCTTGGTCTTGAAAACAGAATGACCACAAAGGTTGGCTTGCTTTCAGGCGGACAACGTCAGGCAATCACACTTCTTATGGCTACAATTAAGAAGCCGAAGCTTTTGCTTCTTGATGAACATACAGCGGCTCTCGACCCAAAAACAGCGGCAAAGGTGCTTGAGCTCTCGGATAAAATCATAGAGGATAACCATTTGACCGCACTTATGGTAACTCATAATATGAAAGATGCAATTGCACACGGAAATCGTTTGATAATGATGAATGACGGCAAGGTTATTCTTAACATTGAGGGCGAAGAAAAGAAAAAGCTGACGGTTGAACAGCTTCTTCAAAAATTTGAGGAAGTAAGCGGTTCTTCAATCAACAGCGACAGAATGTTGCTCAGCGACTGATAATTAACGACTGTATCACACCAAAATGTGATGCGGTCGTTTTTTGCGTATTGTAGTGTTGAATTTCAAAATCGTAACGATTGTGTCATAACAGTTGAATTTTTATACAAAATCTGTATAATTAAATAAGTACAATCAAAATATATGAATGAGGGATAATATGAATAATTCGGTAAATCGGTTTTTTAATGATATTAAAGGAAAAAAAGTAGCTTTTATCGGCATCGGCACAAGCAATCTGCCTTTGATTAAGCTGTTTTCGGATAAGGGTGCAAGTGTTATAGCCTGCGACAAAAAGAGCTTTGACGACCTTGGTGAAAACGGAATCAAAGCCAAGGAATACGGTGCTGAGCTTATTTTGGGCGAAGATTATCTTTCTGATATTGAAGCCGATGTGGTTTTCAGAAGTCCCGGTACTCCGTTTTATAAGGATGAGCTTGTAAAGCTGCGTAAAAACGGAACAGTTCTCACATCCGAGATGGAGGTCTTTTTTGATCTTTGTCCCTGCAAGGTTATCGCAGTAACAGGCTCAGACGGAAAAACGACTACAACAACAATAATTTCAGAATTTTTAAAAGCATCGGGAATTAATGTTCATCTCGGTGGAAATATCGGCAAGCCCTTGCTCCCCGAAATCGAAGCTATATGTCCCGATGATTACGCTGTTGTTGAGCTTTCAAGCTTTCAGCTTATTTCCATGCGAAAAAGTCCCGATATTGCCGTTGTAACAAATCTTGCTCCGAATCACCTTGATGTGCACAAGGATATGCAAGAATATATTGATTCAAAAAAGAATATAATTTTGCACCAGAACGCATTTTCAAAGACTGTTTTAAATCTTGATAACGAGATAACAAACGGTTTTTCCGATGACGTTAGGGGAGAGCTTGCGAAATTCAGCGTGCGTGAAAAGCTTTTCAACGGAGCATTTTTAGATGGAACAACGATATGCTACAACGATTACGGAAAAGTGACAAGAATAATGGATATTAAGGATATAAAGATTTCGGGTATGCACAACGTTGAGAATTATCTTGCCGCAATTTCTGCTGTTTGGGGGATTGTAGATGTTGATACAATTGTCGGAGTAGCCAAAACATTCGGTGGTGTTGAACACAGAGCTGAATTTGTCAGAGAATACAAGGGCGTAAAATACTACAACGATTCAATTGCTTCAAGCCCCACTCGTACAGCTCTCGGCACATTGTCGCTTTATGATGAAAAAATCATCATCATAGCAGGCGGATACGACAAGCATATTCCGTATGAGCCTTTAGGCTCCGTAATTAACAACAAGGTAAAGGTTTTGATTTTGCTCGGTGATACTGCACCCAAAATTGAAAATGCCGTTAAATCAGCAGATAATTATGATGAAAATAATATAAAGATAATTAATGTCAGCAATATGGAGGAAGCTGTTACGGCGGCGGTTGACAATTCGGAAAACGGTGACATTGTTTCGCTTTCTCCTGCAAGTGCAAGCTTCGGACTTTACAAAAACTTTGAAGAAAGAGGCAATCACTTTAAATCAATAGTAAACAGCTTAAAGTGAGGATATAATGGAAATTAACAAACTTATAAATGAGCTTTGCTCAACATATGGTGTTTCGGGATGCGAAGAACCTGCACTTGATGTTGCCAAAAAGTATCTTGATGAATTTGCCGAAACCTCTGTTGACCGCAACGGAAATTTGTATGCCGTACTTGGAAATAAAAATGCCGAAAAAACTATTTTGCTCGACGCACATATTGACCGCATTGGATTTATGGTAACCGACATCAATGAAAACGGCTTTGTAAAAATTGACAAATGCGGTGGAATTGATGCTCGTACCTTGCAGGACAGCGTGCTTGTTTTGCAGGGTGAAAACAGTATTTCCGGTGTGGTATGCTGCTTGCCGCCTCATTTAAGCGACGGAAAAGAAGATAAAGCAACTCCTATATCAAAAATATGGGTTGATTTCGGTATGCCGTATGATGAGATAATAAAATTTGTGAAAATCGGAGATGTACTTACCTATAAATCATATTCGGAAAATTTGTTGAACAACAAAATAACGTCGCCTGCACTTGACAACAGAAGCGGAGTAGCGGCGTTGATTAAATGTGCGGAATTTTTGAGTAAGGAAGAAACTCTCAAATATAAAATTGTTATTTTGTTAAGCTCTCAGGAGGAAACATTTGGAACGGGAGCAAAAACTGCTTCGTTTACGGTTGATGCAGACGAGGCGGTTGTTGTTGACGTGAGCTTTGCTTCACAGCCGGATGTATCGGGTGTGTATTCTAAAATCAAGCTTTCAAAAGGACCTATGATTTGCGTTTCGCCGATACTTTCCAAAAAAATGACAGAAAAGCTCATAGATATGGCAAATTCAAAAAGTATCCCTTACCAGCTTGAGCCGATTTCAGGAGTAACAGGAACAAACGCCGACCATATTTCGGTTGCAAAAAACGGTGTTAAAACAGCGGTAATTTCAATTCCTCAGAAGAATATGCACACACCAGTTGAGATAATAAACATTGACGATGTCGAAAATACCGCAACACTTATTGCCGAATATATTAAATGCGGAGGTGCTTTTGATGATTAATTATACTCTGCTGAAAAAGCTATGCGATTGTTCGGGAATTTCAGGTGATGAAGCTAAAGTGAGAGATTTGATTATCAGCGAAATCAAAGATTATGCCGATACAATTAAGGTTGACAGCCTCGGAAATATTCTTGTTCACAAGCTCGGTAAAAATCGTGCCGTAAATCGCCTTATGCTCTCTGCTCATATGGACGAGGTCGGACTTATGGTAACAGATATTACAAGCGACGGCTATATTAAATTTGACGAGATTGGCGGTATTGACAGGCGAGTGTTACCTGCTAAGGGTGTTGAAATCGGCAACAACTGTGTTAAGGGTGTAATCGGACTAAAGCCTATTCATCTTACAAACGGCGATGAAAGCTCTGCAATACCTGAATTGAAGGATATGTATATTGATATCGGAGCAGAAAGCTCAAAAGAAGCCTTGATGAAGGTGAAAATCGGCGACAGCATCAATTTCTTGCCTTCTTACTGCGAGAATGACTACACGGTAAGGTCAAAGGCTATTGATGACAGATTCGGTTGCCTTGTGCTTATTGAGCTTATTAAGAGCGAATTGGAGTTTGACGTTGATTTCGTATTTGCTGTGCAAGAAGAAGTGGGACTTCGTGGGGCAAAGGTTGCGGCTTATTCCGTTGACCCGCAATTTGCTCTTGTAATCGAAACCACAACAGCGGCAGATATTCCAGAGGTTGAAACCTCAAAGCAGGTATGCAGGCTTGGAGACGGTGCTGTAATTTCGGTTATGGACAGACGAACAATTTATGACAAGGAATTAGTTTCATCGGCTTTTTCCGTAGCTGACAGAATCGGCGTCAAAGCCCAGTATAAGCGTGCTGTGGCAGGTGGCAACGATTCAGGAGTTATACATCAAAGCAGGGGTGGAGTGCGTACTCTTGCTATATCGTTACCTTGCAGGTATCTACATTCACCTAATTGCGTTGCCGATAAAACAGACTGCGAGAGTGTTTATGCCTTAGCATATGAAATGATGAACTTAATTGCCGGCAACAGGCTTGCAAGCAAGGAGTGATTTTATGATAATTTCTGCCAATGAAACAAATGATTTTATCAGCTTTGTTAAAAATTTAAACGAGTGCGACCCATTTGCGTGTCGCATTATCTCGCTATATAACAGCTACAATCCCGGCCTTGCATTTGTTGATTATTGGATGACGTGTGATGATGCAAGCGGAAAATGCACAGGTGCGGTTGCTCGCAGCGGCAGTAATTTTATTTTATTGTTGACTGATGATACAGACTTAGATGAGGTTTCATCGTTTATGCGTGTTGCGGGAGCTTCAAGTGCTATTTGCGACGGAAAGTACAAACTTGATATCTTCGGTAGTAAGAGTGTGACAGGTTCAATTCTTGTTAAAAATACTCTGTTTGATAATGTTGATGATGGCATTAAAATCACAACGCCCGATATAAAATCTGCCTACGATTTGATTGTGAGCTGTGCGGATGATGATTTCAAGCCCCCGTCCTACGAAAACTTTTATGTTGACATCAATCATAAGCTTCGTCACAACACAATGCGTATTTACGGTATTCTCGATAACGAGAACCTTGCCGCTGTTGCAATGACCGTAGCGGAAAGTGACGATTGTGCCGTTTTGGGAGCTGTTGCCTGCTCGCCTGAATATCGCCGTTGCGGTTACGGTTCAAGCGTTGTAAAATACATATCAAATCGCTTAATAAACGAAAACAAATCGGTTTTTTTGCATAGAGCAAAAAACGCAAATGTTTCGTTCTATTATAATCTTGGTTTTACAGAAACGGGAAAATGGCGTGAGTACTATATTGGAGAGTGATTTTGTGAACTTCTATGATATTGATAAGGCAGTGCTTAGTGCTTCTGAGAAAGCAACTCAGTTGTGCAAAAGAAAGCTTTGCGAAATTGATGAAATACAAGAATACAACCAAATAAAAATGATAAAGGCCTTTCAAAATGCCGGTGTGCGTGAAAGCTATTTTTGTGCTTCAACAGGATACGGCTATGATGATTTTGGCAGAGATGCTCTTGACAGAGTGTATGCTTACGCTTTTGACGCCGAGGATGCACTTGTCAGGCATAATTTTGTAAGCGGAACTCACGCACTTACCGTGGCTTTATTCGGAATACTCAGACCTAACGATACAGCATTGTGTGTAACCGGTATGCCATATGATACATTGCAAAGTGCTATCGGACTTGAGGGTAACTATTCAGGCTCGCTCAAGGATTTTAATATTAATTTTGAAATCACAAATTTATTAGATGACGGAACTCTTGATTACGACTCAATTGAACGTGATGTCAAAGAAAAACAGCCTAAAATGGTTTATATTCAGCGTTCCCGCGGATACAGCATACGTCCGTCGCTTACATACAGAGAAATCAAGAAAATTTGCGATATTTCCAAGAGAGTGTCCCCGAAATCTATCATTATGCTTGACAATTGCTACGGTGAATTTGTTGAAAAAATCGAACCGCTATCTATCGGCGTTGATATTATGGCAGGCTCGCTTATAAAGAATCCGGGCGGCGGCATTGCACCGACAGGCGGATATATTGCAGGTAAAAAAGAGCTTGTTGAGATGTGCTCATACAGATTGACCACACCCGGAACAGGAAAAGAAATCGGTGCAACGCTCGGCAACAACAGAGAATTGTTTATGGGAGCATATCACGCACCTCACGTTACGGGAGAGGCACTCAAAACTGCTGTCTTTGCTTCTGCGTTATTTGAAATTCTCGGTTATGAAACAGCTCCTAAATACTCCGATAACAGGGGCGATATTATTCAGCTTATTATGCTCGGCAACGAGAAAAATCTTATTGATTTTTGCGGAGGAATACAAAGCGGCTCGGCTGTTGACAGCTTTGTTAAGCCCATGCCGTCTGACATGCCCGGCTATGAAAGTCAAGTAATTATGGCTGCCGGTGCATTTACTCTCGGCTCGTCAATTGAGCTGTCGGCTGACGCACCGCTCAGAGAGCCTTATGCAGTTTGGTTGCAGGGCGGACTTAATTTTCACGGCGGTAAGCTCGGAATAATGCTTGCGGCAGATAAAATAATTAAAAGCAAAAATGAGCAGAGAATTTAAACTCTGCTCATTTTATCTTAGTTTTTTAAAAAATGATTTCAGCAATTGTGAACATTCGCTTTGTAAAATTCCGCCTGTACATTCGGGTTTAAATGAGTAAGGCAACTCAAATAGGTTGATAACAGTTTTGCAAGAGCCGTTTTTGTAATCATAAGCTCCAAAATACACATTGGGTATATGTGCATTTATTATTGCACCGGCACACATGGGGCAGGGCTCAAGCGTAACATACAGCTCACAATCCCAAAGACGCCAGCCGCCCAAGGCTTTGCAAGCGTTGTTAATCGCGTCAATTTCGGCATGAAGCAAGGCGTTTTTTTCTTTTTCACGTCTGTTTCTGCCTTTTGCTATTATTTCACCGTTTCTGACTATTACAGCTCCAACGGGTACTTCGTCGTCGTTGTATGCCTCTAATGCCATTTTAAGTGCATATTTCATATATTCTTCGTGTTTGTTCATACACATAGTTTCAGCCTCAAGCGGAAGTCGGCATCAAATATAAAACCATTTCCAATAAAAACAATACAAGCAAAACTATGATAGCAGGACTTAGCAAAGATGTTTTTATCTTTTCTTTAAGTGACAGTACGTTTGAGTTGCCATAGCCATTAGGCTCCGTGCTTGTCATTTTGAAAAAACCTTTGTCAGTTTTAGCGATATATACAAATGACAAAAGTCCGATTATGCAAAACGCAGCCATAAGCAAATACTGAATTGCCATTACTATGTTGTCAGATAAATAAGTATTGCTCGACAAAACATCCATCAGTACGGAATAAAAATTATTGCAAAAATGAATAAGAATTGAAGGAAGAATCGAGTTGGCTTTGCAGTCTGCATATCCGAAAATCAAGCCGAGCATAAAAGCAAACGGAATTTGAACAATGTTGCCGTGCATTGCACCGAAAAGAACGGATGAAACAATGATTGCAAACGCATCTCCGTATTTCCTTAACGAACCCATCAAAATGCCTCGAAATGCAAATTCTTCCGCAAAAGCGGGAACAAGAGCCGTAGATGCAAAATATAACAGCATATGCTGAATAGAGTATACGTCATTGCTGAAGTCGATACTGTTTTCTAATCCGAAAAACATCATATTGCTTTGCACCAAGCTTGTTGCGATGTTGCTGAGCATAGAAAACGCCATACCGATAAATAACAGCGGAAGCATCTTTAAGAAACCGATGCGGTTTGTTTTTATGAGCTGTGAGGGCTTGTTTTTTGAAAGCAAAAAGTAGAACAACCCCGGAATAAATGCCGAAAAAACGGATACAAAAATATCAACCGTAAACGAAAACGAGGTATCCTTAAGATAGCTTGAAAAGATGCTGCTTAATATTGTTGCCGAAAACATCATTGTAAGAAAATAGCTCAATATATATATCCCAAGGCCGTTTGAGGTTTTGGTGATTTGTCGTTTTTCGTTATGCCTAATAAAATCTTGAGGCGAAATTTGATTTGCGTAATAATTCATATCATCACTCCCGATTGATTGTATTTTAACACATCAAAGCTTATATTTCAAGATTATGCAAAAGTTTTATACATACAGATTGAATCTGCTTTTATTGACAATAAATATCAGCTATGATATTATTGAAATAAAGAGATTTGACGGCTTTAAGGCATATTTGTTGTCTGATTAATTCAAGTATTATTTTTGAAAAGGAATGTTCGTTTATGATTACTGCAATGCTTTTTGCCGGCGGTATCGGTTCAAGAATGAAGCAATCCGATATTCCGAAGCAGTTTTTAGAGGTAGGAGGCAAGCCAATCATAATTCACACCATGGAGCATTTTGCCAAGCATTCAATGGTTGATGCAATTGTTGTTGCGTGTAAAGAGGATTGGATTGATTATCTTAAAGAGCTTATTGAGAAGTTTAATGTTGCAAAAGTCAAGAGCATTGTTCCGGGAGGCCCAAATGGATTTGATTCCATTCACAACGGAATTGTTGCAACGGCTGAGTTTTCCGAAAACGATGATGATATAATATTGATTTGTGACGGCGTTCGTCCAATGCTATCGGAGGAATTGATTTCAAATTGTATAAGAGATACGCAAAAATACGGTACAGCCGTTCCCGTAACTCCGAGCATAGATTCGTTGCTTTACAGCGAAGACGGCGAAACCTGTTGTAAAAGCTACAACAGAAACACTATGTACATCACACAGGCTCCACAGGGCTACACGATGAAAAACATTCTTTGGGCACACGAAGAAGCGTACAAACGCAACATTCTCAATCCGATATCCTCAAGCGAGTTATTTATTGAACTCGGTGAGAAAATTCATATTTTTAAAGGCGAGCGTTTCAATATCAAGGTTACAACAGCAGAGGATCTTACCACCTTGAGAGCCCAGTTTTATTATAACAATTATAAAAATTTTGCAAAAGAAGAGTTGAAATATGGAATATAAAATTACAGATAAGCTTACAAAAACAGTTTATGAGGATATAAAAGAGATTTTATCTTTTAATATTGATTGGAATAAATTTAAGAACAAAACAATTTTGATAACAGGTGCAGGAGGCTTTATCGGCTCGTATCTTGTTTATGCCTTCTTAGCTGCAAATGACGAATTCGGTATCAATGCAAAAGTTCTTGCACTTGTAAGAAATGAAAGCAGGGCAAAAGAGAAATATGATGATTTACTTTTGAGAAATGATATTGATCTTGTTGTTCAAGATGTTACCCAACCGTTAATTTGCGAGAGAGCGGATTATATTATCAACGCCGCAAGTCAGGCAAGTAACATTCAGTTTGAAAACGACCCTGTCGGTACAATTAACGCAAATCTTTCAGGTACTGCGAATGTGCTGAATTATGCTTTAAGGTCAAACAGCGAGGCTGTGCTTTTAATTTCGAGCCTAAAGGTATACGGAGCGGTTTATAACGCAAAAAATGAAATCAGCGAGGACGATTTAGGATACATTGATTTTACTTCGTACAAAAACTGTTACGCAATGGGGAAAAGAGCGGCTGAAACACTTGCAGCAGCTTACTGCAAACAAAACGGCTTGAATGTAAAAATTGCAAGACCGAGCTATATTTTCGGTGCAAGCAGTCTGACCGATGATCGAGTTTGGGCTCAGTTTATTGCAAATGTTGTACGTAAAGAAAACATTTTGCTCAAAAGCAACGGACTTGCAAATCGTTCGTTCTGTTATGTGAGTGACACCGTTGCGGCTTTGATTTATATTTTGATTAACGGCGAAAATATTATTCCTTACAACATTTCAAATAAGGCTTGCGACACAACAATCAGAAATTTTGCCCAAACAGCGTGTGAGGCATTTCCAGACAGGAATTTGTCGCTTTCGTTTGCTAATCCCTACGACGAAGCCGCCAAAGAAGAAAAAGCCCTTTTGACGCCGACGGCGGAGATCCTTTCTAACAAAAGACTTACTGAGCTTGGTTGGAAGCCGCTTGTTACGCTAAAAGAAGGAATAATCCGTTCTGTTAAAATCCTTGAAGAAATAACACTCCTGTAACACTATCGTAACACTTTATTTATACAATTTATTAATAATTTTAAAAATATTGTGTAAATGTCGTTTTTTTGTGAGCAAGTACACAATATGTTGTGCTTCTATTGACAAAAAATCAATTAATATGTTATTATAATATATAATTTACTTAGCGAAATTTGCAGATTGGTGTATATAGAATTTAGTATATTTTATTTCTAAACGGAGGATAATAAATGAATACTGCAATTATTCTTGCAGGCGGAGTAGGCAGCAGAATGGGTGTTGACAGACCGAAACAGTTTTTGCTTGTTGAAGAAAAGCCGATTATTTCATATTGCCTTGATATTTTTCAAAACCATAGTGAAATTGATAATATAGTTATTGTTGTGAGCGATGAATGGAAAAATTATGTTGCTGAGTGTGCCGAAAAGTATGGTGTTACTAAAATCTGCGGTTATGCTCAGGCAGGCAAAACAAGACAACACTCTATTTACAACGGCTTAAAATGCGTTGATGAGAATTCATCGCAGACCGATATTGTAATTATTCACGATGCGGCACGTCCTTTGGTTTCGGATCAGATTATTTCCGATTGTCTTGCAGGTGCAGAAGAATTTGACGGTGCAATGCCTGTTATTTCTGTTAAAGATACAGTCTATCAGAGCAAGGACGGCAAGAAAATTGATAAGCCTTTGGTTCGCTCCGAGCTTTTTGCCGGACAAGCTCCCGAAAGCTTTAAATTCAGAAAATATCTTGACATACATAACAATGTGTCCGATGATGAAATCGGTTCAACTGCCGGTAGCAGTGAAATTGCATACAAGCACGGTATGGAAATCACAATGGTAAAGGGCAGTGAGCGTAACCTTAAAATTACTACTATTGAAGATTTGGAAACATTTGAAACAATTTTGAAAGGCGGGAATTTAATTGGATAATATGAAAGCTCGTGTTCTGCGTTCGGTAGCAAATCTTGAATATTGCGATTATCCTGTTCCGAAGATTAATTCGGGAGAGGTTTTATTCAGAGTAAGAGCCTGCGGAATTTGCGGCTCTGATATACCGAGAATTTTTGTGAACGGAACTTATCATTTTCCTACAATACCCGGACATGAATTTTCCGGTGAGGTTATAGCCGTTGCCGATAAAGAGAACGAAAATCTTATCGGTATGAGAGCAACTGTTTTTCCGCTTATTCCATGTCAAAAATGTGAGAGCTGTAAAAGCGGAAGCTATGAGATGTGTGAAAGCTACGATTATCTCGGCTCACGCAGTGACGGTGCATTTGCCGAATATGTAAGGGTGCCCGTGTGGAATCTTGTTCCGATTCCCGACAATGTATCTTTTGAGGAAGCCGCAATGACAGAGCCTTGTGCAGTCGGATTGCACGCTTTACGCAGAGCTCAAATTGAAATCGGCGACAATGTAGTTATTTTCGGCCCCGGTACTATCGGAATGATTGTTGCTCAATGGGCAAGAGCATGGGGAGCAAGAGTGTTACTTGTCGGCACAGACTTAAATAATTGGGATTTTGTTGAAAGTCTCGGATTTCACGAATATTGCAATTCTTCGCATGAGGATTGCATTGAATGGGTAAAGAGCAAGACTAACGGCTTGGGTGCTGATATTGCCATTGAGGCGGTTGGTGCAAACGTTACGGCTTGCAACTGTCTTGACGCCGCTATTCGCGGAGGAAAAGTAATTTTGATTGGAAATCCTCACGGCGATTTTACTTTCCCGCAAAATAATTATTGGCAAATTTTAAGAAAACAGCTCACACTTTACGGAACGTGGAATTCAAGCTATTGTGATATTCATAAGAGCGACTGGAATCTTGTTGTAAAGGCAATGGCTGAAAACCAAATCAATGTTGAAAAACTGATAACTCATAAATTTGACCTTGAAACAATGGATAATGGGTTAAATATTATGAAGGATAACACCGAGTTTTTTGCTAAAATTATGGTTGTAAACGAAGACTGAGAGGCAGTTTTATGAATGGTATTCTATCACCGTCATTGATGTGTGCGGATATGCTGAATATTGAATCTGAAGTCAAAATGCTCGACAAGCTTGGCGTTGAATATGTGCATCTCGATTTTATGGACAATAAGTTTGTTCCTAACATAACGCTTGACACAACGCTTATACGCCTTGTTAAGTCGGTCTTGGTTAATATGAAGCGTGATATTCATATTATGGCTTATGAGCCTGAGAGCTTTTTTGATAAAATGGAAATCGGCAGCGGAGATATAGTTTCAATTCACATCGAAGCGTTTTCCGAGACTTCTGAATTACATTCTGCCCTATCTAATATAAAAAGCCGCGGTGCAAAGCCGTTTCTTGCAATCAGTCCCGATACACCTCTTGAAAGCTTAAACGCTTTTCTTGATGAGATTGACGGAATACTTGTGATGACTGTTTATCCGGGATTTGCAGGACAACCGATTGTTGAAGGTAGCTTTGACAGAATTAAGGCTGTAAGAAAGCTTATTGATTCTTCCGGCAAGGGCTTGATTCTTGAGGTTGACGGACATGTAAGCTGGGATTTATGCAGCAAAATGCGTGAGTGTGGCGGAGATATGTTTGTTGCCGGCTCATCTTCTGTTTATTCAAAGGGAATGGCACTTGATGTTGCTGTTACAAAAATGAAAGAATTAATTAAGTAATTTCGGGGTGTGTTCGTTGAAATACAGTATTGAAATTAAAGAATTTTTTATAATCGACAAAAAGCTTGAATTAACGATTATGGGCGTGGTTGAAGATGAGATGATCAATTCACATTTTCTATCTAAGCCTAAGATTGTACTTCATTTTGATAATGGAAAAGAGGACAGACGAATTCCGTTTGTCCTTTCTAATGTTACTTATGTTGACGGGAAGTGCTTCTTTTCAGGCAAATACACATATAGGCTTGATTTGCTGTTTTGGAAAACAAGACAGGATTATCTTCCTTTTGATATGTATCTCAATTTCGGCTTTGCTGATTATTATGAAGAAAAAATTGATGTTGATTTAACGCCGCTTGAATTTGTAACCGATGATAAGTGTTATGCTTATAAGTTTGAAGGAAATCATTTTAAGTTTTATCCGAATATCAAGAAAATCAAACATTCACCGTTTGCAAGGTTCTTTTTTACGCTTGCGGACATTTTCCTGAGATTTATTCAGTACAACATTGCAATTATTATGTTGCCTGTGTATTTCTTAGACGGTTTGTTGCATCTTACGGGTATAAAGCAAATGCCTCCGAAATTTAATGATGAAAATTCATTGAAAAGGCTGTTAGCATACACTTTTTGGAAGTTTTCCAAGGCTTCTACAACAAACGTATCAATATGGTCGGTAAAAAAGTTTATATTCAATTGGTGTTTCAGAATTTACAAGCATAAAAAAATTCAACCCAATAAAATTACTTTTATATCTCTGAGAAGAACCGAAGTATCGGGTAACTTTGCTTTTGTATATGACAAGCTCAAGAATGATAAAGACCTTGATATTAATTTTATTCTAAAAGAAGGATTTATCGGGGATATGTCTTTTAAGGACATAAAAGAATTCACCAAAGCATGTGCAACAAGCAAGGTTATTATCCTTGATGAATTTACTCCTCAAATCCATTATATCGACCTTAAACCCGAAACAAAGCTAATTCAGCTTTGGCACGCTTGCGGTGCGTTTAAAACATTCGGCTTTACACGACTTTCAAAGCCGAAGGGTTCGCCTCAAACCACAAGAAATCACCGTAGCTACGACTATGTAACCGTAAGCTCGACCTATTGCAAGAAATGTCATTCCGAGGGTTTCGGTATTTCCACGGAAAACGTTGTTGCCACGGGTATTCCGAGAACCGATGTGTTCTTTGATGAAAAATACAAAGAAAAAGCTCGTGCCGAATTTTATTCTAAATATCCGAGCTTTAAGGGCAAAAAGATTATTATGTTTGCTCCTACTTTCAGAGGAATGGTCAAAGAAACAGCTTTTTATCCGACTGAAATGTTTGATGTAAATGAAGTTTGCTCAAAGCTCCCCGATGATTATGCCTTTATTATAAAGCATCATCCTTTTGTTAATGATGCTCAGCCTATACCCGACAAGTACAAATATAGGGTTATAGATTTGTCGGAAAGCACGGAATTAAATGACCTTTTGTTTGTTACCGATGCGGTAATTACTGACTATTCATCGCTTGTTTTTGAAGCTTCGCTGATTGATATTCCGATGATATTTTATGTGTTTGATTTGGAAAAATATGTTGCGGAGCGTGATTTCTACTTTGATTTCAAGCTTTATGCACCCGGTAAAATTGTTTATTCTCTCGATCAGCTTGTTGATTGCATTGATAAAGAAGATTATTGTACCGAAAGAATCAAACCTTTTGCCGATATGTTCTTTGATAACAAGGACGGTAAATCAACAGATAGAGTTGTAAATTTAATTTACAAATGTTTAAAATAACTCTTGACAAATGTTTCTTATTGTAATATAATATCTAAGTAAAATAAAGCAAAGCGGAAATGCTTTCACCTGTGGGGTGTCGTCTGCACGGGTCAATACTTAAACTGTTGATGTTATGTATTGCTATGCGGACGGATGTATTTCTGTCCGCATTTATTATTTTATCTAAGCTACTTTGGAGGTGCTTACCCATCGGCAAGAAAGACATTCAGATCAACGAGGAGATCCGTGACAAAGAACTGAGAGTAATCGGTTCTGACGGTCAGCAGCTCGGTATTATGTCCGCAAAGGACGCACTCGCAATCGCAGAGCAAAAAAACCTTGATTTGGTTAAAATCGCTCCGCAGAGTACACCGCCCGTATGCAAAATTATGGATTACGGAAAATACCGCTTTGAGCAAGCAAAGAGAGAAAAAGAAGCAAGAAAAAATCAGCACATCGTTGATATCAAGGAAGTTCGTTTGTCACTCAACATTGACACTCACGACTTTAACACAAAGCTTAACAATGCTCTCAAGTTTATTAAGCACGGTGATAAGGTTAAGGTTTCAATACGTTTTCGCGGACGTGAAATGGGACATCCCGAAATCGGCCTTGAAACTATGAAGCGTTTTGCCGAAGCTTGTTCCGAAGTTGCCGTGGTTGAAAAACCTGCAAAGCTTGAAGGTCGCAATATGCTTATGTTTCTTGCACCAAAGTCTAACAAGTAATTAATTAAGGGAGGATATAATTATGCCTAAAATTAAAACCCATAGCGGTGCCAAAAAACGTTTTAAACTTTCCAAAAACGGTAAGGTTATCCGTGCTCAAGCTAACAAAAGTCATATCTTGAACAAAAAGACCACTAAGCGTAAAAGAGGTTTGCGTCAGACAGCAGTTGCTGATAAGACAAATACCCCGCAGATTAAGCGTCTTATTCCTTACAAATAATTTTCGCTTAACTTATTATTTCAACAATATCGGAGGTAACATATAATGGCACGTGTAAAAGGTGCGATGATGACTCGCAAAAGAAGAAAAAAGACATTAAAGCTTGCCAAGGGCTATTGGGGTGCGAAATCCAGACACTTTAAAATGGCTAAACAGGCTGTAATGAAGTCAGGTAACTATGCTTATATCGGACGTAAACAGAGAAAGAGAGATTTCCGTCGTCTTTGGATTACTCGTATTTCTGCTGCTTGCAAAGCTAACGGCACAAACTATTCAACATTTATGAATGGTCTTAAAAAGGCAGGCATCGTATTGAACAGAAAGATGCTTTCTGAAATCGCAATTTCAGACCCTGCTGCTTTTACATCACTTGTTGAACAGGCTAAAAATGCTTAATTAAATTATGTAACTGCGTTTGGGTTTTCCCAAACGCATTTGCTGTTTTAGGGAGATTCCTATGCTTCTTACAAGTAAAGAAAATCAAAACATTAAAAACGCAATAAAGCTCAAAAAAAGCTCTAAATTCAGAAAGCAGACCGGCTGTTTTACCGCCGAGGGATTGCGTGTGTGTTATGATGCAATGCTCAGCGGTGCAAGTATAACAACGCTTTTTGTGACCGAGGATGCAGCTGAAAAGCACAGTGAGAAATTTTCAAGGCTTTCTTCGTATGCGGACAAAACCTTGTTTGTTTCTTCCGATATTTTTTCATTGATAAGCGATACACAAACACCGCAGGGCTTTTTATGCGTAATAAAAGCACTTGACAAAACCGGTCATTTTGATACAATTAAAAATGGCGGAAAATTCCTTGCACTTGACAATGTTCAAGACCCGTCAAATCTCGGTACGATTTTAAGGTCGGCTGAGGCTTTCGGCGTTTCGGGAATAATTATGTCTTCGGATTGTTGTGACGTTTACAACCCGAAAGTGGTACGCGGAAGTATGGGTGCGGTTTTCAGAGTTCCTTTTTTGATGTGTTCAAGTATAGAGGATTTTCTTAACGATAACTCTTTTATTAACTCTTATGCGGCTGTTGTTGACTGTAATGCAGAGAGTGTATCAAAAATCACGTTTACAGAGCCTTGTGTTGTTGTGATTGGCAACGAGGGGAACGGCTTGAAAAACGAAACTGTTTCTGCTTGCAAAAGCAGTATCACAATTCCGATGAAGGGCAAGGCGGAGTCATTGAACGCTTCTGCTGCTGCGGCAATAATAATCTGGGAAATGATGAAATGATTTCAGAGAATGCAAAATTATGGATATGGATAACACAGGCTCTCGGCTATAACACTCCAAAGGTCAAAAGATTATATGAGTTATATCCCGATATTTCTCAGTTTTGCTATGCCGATATTAACGAGTGGAGATTTTGCGGGATTTTTTCCAAATCCGAAATCGAAAAGCTTCAAAAAACACCTATTGAGTCCGCTCAAAGCGTAATCAACAGATGTAATCAACTCGGCTATTCCGCACTCAGCATTGATGATGACAATTATCCTTTATGCTTATATAATATTGACGCTCCGCCGGCAGTATTATATATAAACGGAGCTTTACCTGATGTTGATAACAGGCTTACTATCGGTATCGTCGGTACACGCCGTGCAACAAGATACGGTCTTGATAATGCTTATAAAATTGGGTATGCTCTTGCAAAGTACGGTGTAACAACCGTCAGCGGAGGTGCACTCGGAATTGATTGTGCATCACAACGTGGTTCGCTTGCCGCAGACGGAGTTACTATTTGCGTAAGAGGCTGCGGAATTAATTATAATTATTTGCAAGATAATGCCGATATGAGAAAAGCAGCCGCCAAACGTGGGGCTGTTGTTTCGGAATATCCGCCTGATGAAGCTCCCAGAAACTATTATTTTCCAGCACGCAATCGCATAATATCCGCACTGTCGGATGGTGTTGTGATTATAGAATCTGGAGCAAGAAGCGGCTCTCTTATTACAGCTTCGTATGCAGTAGAGCAAGGAAAGGAAGTTTTTGCTCTACTCGGTAATAACAGCCCTCAAAATGAAGGCTCTAATAACCGCATTAAAGAAGGCTCGGCAATACCCATAACGGATTTTATGGATATATTAAATGAGTTTGACAGTCTTTATGCTACAAACGGAGAAGTGGATTTTGATAATATATCCTTTGAAGATATTGAAGCTATACCCGTTAAGGGAAAGTCTCCATTTAAAAAGCAACCTAAAACTTTTGTTAAGAACGATGCTGATAATGTACCGCTTGAAGCAATAGTTGATATGTCGGATGAAAAACCAAAGCAAACGACTGAGCATAAAACAAACATTAATTTGAATGATACAGCTCAACGGATATATAATTATATTACCGATGAGCCTGTTCACATAGATAAAATTGCAAGCGATCTTCAAATCCCCGTATTCAAAGTATTAAGCTCTTTGTCCGAGCTTGAAATAAAGGACCTTGTAAAGGCTTTGCAGGGAAGAAGATTTGTTTTAAAATAACAGGAGGCAGTAATGTCAAATTTAGTAATTGTAGAGTCGCCGGCTAAAGCGAAAACAATTAAAAAATATCTCGGCAAAGATTATAATGTTGTAGCGTCAATGGGGCATATTCGTGACTTGCCAAAAGCAAGGCTGAGCGTTGACATCAAAAAGGGCTTTGCACCGAAATATGATATTATCAAAGGTAAAGAAAAGCTTGTTAAAGAGCTGAAAACACTCGCTGAACGAAGTGAAAATGTATATCTTGCAACCGACCCTGATAGAGAAGGAGAGGCGATTTCGTGGCACCTTGCATACATTCTCGGATTGCCCGATGATTATAACAAGCGTGTTGAATTTAACGAAATCACAAAAACCGGAGTTACACGAGGTATGGAAAATCCTCGAGAAATAAACATCGACCTTGTAAACGCACAACAGGCACGTCGAATACTTGACCGCCTTGTCGGATACAAGCTCAGTCCCTTTATTTCTCAAAAAATTCGCCGTGGACTTTCGGCAGGACGTGTGCAATCAGTTGCACTTAAAATAATTGTTGACAGAGAAAACGAAATAAGAAAATTCAAGCCTGAGGAATATTGGACAGTTGATGCGAAATTCATACCCAAAGGAAGCCGAAAAACCTTTAGTGCATCACTTTATTCCGATGCAAACGGAAAAATTAAAATCACCAATCAAGAGCAAGCAGATAAAATCGAAGCAGACTTGATTGATGCCGAATATACGGTAACAAAAGTGAGAAACGGAACAAGAAAAAAATCCCCTGCACCGCCGTTTATCACTTCAACCTTGCAACAGGAAGCTTCAAGGAAGCTCGGCTTTCAATCAAGACGTACAATGAAGGTAGCTCAGGAGCTTTACGAAGGTGTTGAAGTTGAAGGAATGGGTGCAACAGGTCTTATAACTTATATGCGTACCGACTCGCTCAGAATTTCAAACGATGCTATCTCGGATGTTACTAAATTCATTGCCGGTGAATACGGAGAAGAATATCTTCCCGCTAAGCCCCGTTTCTTTAAATCAAGAAGCAATGCTCAGGATGGTCACGAAGCTATTCGTCCCTCAATGCCGAGCCTTACACCCGAACAGGTAAAGGACAGTCTTACAAGTGACCAATACAAATTATATAAATTGATTTGGAGCAGATTTACTGCTTCACAGATGGCTGAGTGTATTCAAAAAACCACACAGGCTGATATAGAAGCAAACGGCTACACCTTTAAAGCATCGGGATATTATGTGGATTTTCCGGGATTTACAAAGCTGTATATCGAAGGTAAGGACGAGGCAGAAGAAAAATCCACCCAGCTTCCCGAGTTAAAAAAGGATATGACGGTAAGATGTAAAGAGCTTAAGAAAAATCAACATTTTACACAGCCTCCTGCACGTTATACCGAGGCATCACTTATTAAAACGCTTGAAGAATACGGAATCGGCAGACCTTCAACATATGCCGCTACTATCACAACTCTTACAAGTCGTGAATATGTAAAACGAGAGGCAAAAAGTCTTATTCCTACCGAGCTCGGAGAAGTCATCACAAAATTGATGAAAGAAAGATTTCCTAAAATAGTTAACGTTAAGTTTACCGCTCAAATGGAGGAGGACCTTGACGAAATTGAAAACGGAAAAGAGCAATGGCAGGACGTTTTGGATAGCTTTTACGGTGATTTTGAAAAAACGCTGAAAGAGGCTAAAGCTGAGATGGAGGGCGTTAAGCTCAAGCTCAAAGAGGACGAAACCGACATCATTTGCGAAAAATGCGGTCGCAGAATGGTGGTAAAAACAAGCAGATACGGAAAGTTTATTGCTTGTCCCGGATATCCAGATTGTAAAAATATCAAAAAATACGTTGAAAAAATCGGTGTTTCCTGCCCCAAGTGTAACGGTGAGGTTATTGTTAAACACACCAAAAACAAAAGAATTTTTTACGGATGCTCCAATTACCCTAATTGCGATTTTGTAAGCTGGAACGAGCCAACAAACGAACGTTGCCCGAATTGCGGTGAGGTATTGTACAAGAAAAAGGGTAAAAAGCCGGTTTTGTATTGTGCAAAAGAAGAATGTGGATTTACAAAAAATGTAGCTTTGGATGATAAATAATGTATGTTAACGTAATCGGTGCAGGGCTTGCAGGCTGTGAAGCGGCAATGCAAATTGCTTCAAGAGGAACAGAGGTTCATATTTATGAGATGAAGCCTGCAAAGAAAACTCCTGCACATAAAACTGATATGTTCGGTGAGCTTGTTTGCTCAAATTCTTTGAAAGCTATGCGTACGGAAAGTGCGGCGGGACTTTTGAAGCAGGAAATGAGATTACTCAATTCATTTTTGATGAAATGTGCTGACAAATGCAGCGTTCCTGCCGGAGGAGCACTTGCCGTTGACCGTGATGAGTTTTCAAAGCTTGTTACCGACGGAATCAAAAGCAATCCTAATATTAAAATAATCAACGAGGAAATAACCGAAATCCCCGATGATGCAATTACTGTTGTTGCCACAGGTCCGTTGACCTCAGACGCACTTGCTGAAGCTATAAAACAAAGATTCGGCAACTCACTTTCGTTTTTTGACGCCGCTGCCCCAATAGTGACAGCGGAAAGCATTGATATGAACCTTGCTTTTTGTGCGTCAAGATATGACAGAGGCGGAGATGACGATTACATTAATTGTCCTATGAATAAAGAAGAATATGAAGTGTTTTACAATGCACTTGTAAGTGCAGAGCGTGCTCCTTTGCATGATTTTGATGTCAACAACCCCAAGGTTTACGAAGGCTGTATGCCTGTTGAGGTTATGGCTCAAAGAGGAGAGAACACCTTACGATTCGGACCTATGAAGCCTGTCGGACTTGTTAATCCGAACACAGGTCATCGCCCGTGGGCTGTTTTGCAATTGCGTAAAGAAAATTCCGCAGGATCAATGTATAATCTCGTTGGTTTTCAGACAAATTTGAAATTTCCCGAACAAAAACGTGTTTTTTCTTTGATTCCGGCACTTCATAATGCTGAGTTTGTACGATACGGTGTTATGCACCGCAATACCTTTATTAATTCACCTGAGATACTCAATGCCGATTTTTCTGTTAAAGAAAATAAATCTCTTTTCTTTGCAGGTCAAATCACAGGTGTTGAGGGATATATGGAAAGTGCGGCGTCGGGCATTGTTGCGGGAATTAACGCTTGCAAGCTTCTCAACGGCAAAAACACTTTAATCTTTCCGAAACAGACTATGATCGGAGCGTTAGCTGATTACATTTCCGATTCTACTGTTAAAAAATTTCAGCCTATGGGTGCAAATTTCGGTGTCTTGCCGGAGCTTGAAATGCGGCCGAGAGACAAAAAAGAACGTGGCTCGGCGTATGCAAAGCGTGCACTTGAAGCAATGGATAAATACATTTCAAATAATATCGAGGTATAATTATGAAAATTATAGTTGATGCTTTTGGCGGTGACCACGCCCCGCTTGAAATAATTAAGGGGTGTGCCGAAGCTGTTAATGAATTCGGTATCCAAATAATCTTAACAGGCAGCGAAAATACAATCAGAGAAGTTGCAAAGGATAACGAGGTTTCTCTTGATGGTATTGAAATTGTTGATTGCAGTCAGGTTATTACAATGGAGGATAATGCCGAAGCTGTTTTAAAAACCAAAAAAGACAGTTCGATGGCTGTCGGATTAAAATTGCTAAGCGAAGACAAAGGACAAGCCTTTATCAGTGCAGGAAACAGCGGAGCACTTTGTGTCGGTGCAACTCTCGGCATTAAACGTATAAAAGGCATCAAGCGTCCTGCGTTTGCTCCTGTTCTTCCGTCTGAAACAGGATTTTTTATGATTATGGACGGAGGTGCGAATATCGAGTGTCGTTCTGAAATGCTGCATCAATTTGCGGTAATGGGTTCTGTGTATATGGAAAAGGTTATGGGTATCAAGAATCCGAGAGTAGGACTTGCAAACGTCGGAACCGAAGAACATAAAGGTACGGAATTATATCAGGAAACTTACAAGATTCTTTCCGATTCCAATCTCAACTTTGTCGGCAACATCGAGGGACGTGATATTCCCAAAGGTGCTTGTGATGTTCTGGTGTGTGATGGCTTTACGGGAAATCTTATATTAAAAACCTACGAGGGTGCGGCTCTGACCTTGATGAAGCAAATCAAGCATATGTTTTCGGATTCGGTAAAGGGCAAGCTGGCTGCGGCTCTTGTATTAAAAGATATTAAAGATTTTAAATCACGTTTTGATTATAATACATACGGCGGAGCTCCGATACTCGGCACGTCAAAGCCTGTGTTTAAAGCTCATGGCGATTCAAAAGCAAGAACAATAAAAAATGCGATAAAATTGATTATTGATTATGTTAATGCAAACGCCATTGATGAAATTTCATCATCGCTCAATTCTTCCAAGGAGTAATAAAATGACTGAACTTGAGAATAAAATCGGATACAGCTTCAAAAATCCTGCCTTGCTTAAAGAGGCGTTAACACATTCCTCGTATGCCAATGAGCATAAATCAAGCCATATTAAATACAATGAAAGACTTGAGTTTTTGGGTGATGCGGTACTTTCGATAGTTGTTTCCGACTATATTTTTAAACATTGCCCCGAACTTCCCGAGGGTGAGCTTACAAAGCTGAGAGCCTCTCTTGTTTGCGAAAAAACGCTTTTTGAATTTGCAAAGCAGATAAACCTCGGCAAATTTCTTATTCTCAGCAAGGGCGAACAGCATAATGGCGGAGCAGAACGCCCGTCTATATTGTCAGACGCATTTGAAGCATTAATTGCCGCAATTTATATTGACGGTGGCTTAAAACCTGCTTCCGAGCATATTTTAAATTTTGTTATTCCTGCAATAAAAAACACGAAAAAGAAAAACGTTAAGGACTACAAGACTACGCTTCAGGAAATAGTGCAGAAAAATCCCGGAGAAAGAGTAGAATATGTGCTTGTTGAAGAAAGCGGTCCCGACCATAACAAGCACTTTGTTGTTGAGGTTCATCTTAACAGCAATTCAATCGGAAAAGGCGGCGGCAGAAGCAAAAAAGAGGCTGAACAGCAGGCTGCAAGAGAAGCGTTGGAGCTGATGGGCTATTAAACACGCTAATATCTCTTTGTTTATACCTCACAACGGTTGTCCGCATCAATGTAGCTTTTGCAACCAAAGGGGAATTACAGGCCAAAGCTATCAGCCAACGCCTTATGACGTAAAAAGCACTATTGAATCAGCTCTTAAAAATTTAAACTTGTCTGCCGAAGCTTCGGAAATCGCTTTTTTCGGAGGTAGCTTTACCGCAATTGACAGAAAATATATGATTTCCTTGCTTGAAGCAGCAAAGCCTTATGTGAATAAATTTAAAGGTATAAGAATTTCAACTCGTCCCGATTATATAAACGATGAAATACTTACAATTTTAAAAAGCTACGGTGTTACTTCTATTGAACTCGGTGCCCAATCAATGAGCGATAAGGTGCTGAAATCGAATAACATAGGGCATTTGGCGGATGATGTAAATAAATCATCAAGTATGATAAAAAAATACGGCTTTTCGCTTGGCTTGCAAATGATGACCGGGCTTTATTGTTCCACACCTGAATCGGATATTGACACCGCCGAAAAATTTATTGCTTTAAAACCCGATACGGTACGTATTTATCCGACGGTAATTATGAAAAACACAGAGCTTGCCGATTTATATTTAAGCGGAAAATTCGTACCATATTCGCTTGAGCAATCGGTTGATTTGTGTTCAAAGCTCATATTAATGTTTGAAAGCAATGGCATTAATATTATCCGCTTGGGCTTGCATTATTCCGAAAGCCTTGTGAATAACAGCTATGGAAATAATTACCACCCTGCTTTTAAGGAGCTGTGCGAGAACAAAATATTTTATGACAAGTTTTTGCAAATGGCAGCTCTTGTAAACAAGAATAAGCTTGAAGTGTTTATTAACGAAAGCTCTTTGTCTAAATTTTTGGGACAGAAAAAATCTAATCTTGGAAAATTCAATAGCATTGGATATGACATTAAAATCAGCTTTGACAATTCGCTGAACAAATACGATTTATACATACAATAGGGGTTTATGAATGCATTTAAAATCATTGGAAGTACAGGGATTTAAAACATTTCCCGACAAAACAAAATTATCCTTTGAACAGGGGATTACTTCGGTCGTAGGACCAAACGGCTCCGGCAAGAGCAATATAAGTGATGCAATTCGTTGGGTACTCGGCGAGCAATCTCCGAAAAGCCTGCGTTGTTCAAAAATGGAGGACGTGGTTTTTAACGGTACAGACAAACGCAAAAAGCAGGGCTATGCCGAAGTAACGCTTAATATTGACAATTCAGATAGACTTCTTGATTTTAACGGCGATGATATTTCAGTAACACGTCGCTATTACAGAAGCGGCGAAAGCGAATATTTGATAAACAAGGCATCGGTAAGACTAAAGGACATTAACGAGCTGTTTATGGACACGGGTCTTGGCCGTGACGGTTACTCGATTATCGGACAAGGTAAGATTGACAGCATAGTTTCTTCAAAAAGCGAGGACAGACGTGAAATCTTTGAAGAAGCTGCAGGTATATCACGTTACAGATACAGAAAAATTGACGCCGAACGCAAACTGAAAAACACAGAAGAAAATCTTTTAAGATTGAGAGATATAGTAACTGAGCTTGAGGAGAGAGTAGGACCTTTAAAAAAGCAATCCGAAAAAGCACAAAAGTTTTTGGAATATTCGGAAGAAAAGCGAGGACTTGAAATTGCACTCTGGCTCTTAACTCTCGATAAATCACAAGACAGCTTAAAACAGCAAGATGAAAAAATTGCAGTTGCAAAAGCTCAATATCAAGATGCTGAAGATGCTCTTGAAAATGTTCAAAAAGAAACAGAAGAAATTTATCAAAAGAACGGAGAATATTCATCTCAAATTGAGCAGCTTCGTGTTGAATTTTCAAGATTTGACGCTGAAATTGCAGACAAAAGCTCTTTAATTTCCGTTGCGGAAAATGATATTTTACATAATAATGAAAACATCAACAGAATTAAGAATGAAATAAATCAGGCGGATCGTAATGCGGATGAGCTTGAAAAGTCTATTGCCGAAAAGCAGGAAAAAATCAACTTGCTTGATAACGAAATCATCGAGAAGCAAAAGCGTTATTCGGAGATATCCGATAAGCTCAACAAGGTGAGTGTGGATTCAAGCAAAAGCGGTGATGAGCTTCAAAAAATCACCTCAGAGCTTTCAATTCTTACCGCACAGCTTGCTGACACAAGAGTTATTGAGATGACAAGCGAAAGCAGTATTGCTGAGCTTGTATCACGAATTGATGTGCTGTCTGCTTCAAATGATGACCGTAAAAAGCAGATTCAGGATTTATCAGAGCTATTAAATGATTATAACAATAAAATCTCAAACACCGAAAATGAAATAACATCTTATAAAAATTCCATTGACGGTTTGGAAATCAAGCTGTCCTCCAAGGATAAAAAACGCAGGGAATTCAAAGCCGAGTGTGACAGGCTCACGCTTGACGTAAAAGAGCATCAAAGAAAAATTTTGTTTCTTGAAAATCTTGAACGTAGTCTTGAAGGATTTTCAAAAAGCGTAAAGGCTGTAGTAAATGCTTCGGAAAACGGCAGATTGCACGGCATATGCGGACCTGTATCCCGTGTTATATCTGTTCCGACCGAATACAGCATTGCTGTTGAAACAGCCCTCGGAGCAGCGATGCAGAATATCGTTGTTACGAGTGATGAAGATGCAAAGCAGGCAATCAGGTTTTTGAAATCAACTGACGGAGGCAGAGCTACGTTTTTGCCGCTGAATACAATCAAACCCCGTGAGCTTCATGAAAACGGACTTGACGATTGCTACGGATTTGTCGGAATTGCCTCCGATTTGTGTACCTGCGAATCGAAATATAATAATATTTTAAGCTCCCTTTTGGGAAGAATTGTTGTTGCAGACGATTTAAACAGTGCCGCTTCAATAGCAAAAAAGTATTCTTATAAATTTAAAGTTGTTACGCTTGACGGACAGGTTGTAAATGCAGGCGGTTCGTTGACTGGTGGTTCGCTGAACCGAAATATGGGGTTGTTGAGCAGAGCTACCGAGATCAAACAGCTTAAATCACAAACAGAAGCTTTGATTAATAAAGCTAAAACCTCTGAAAAGCTATGCGAGCAAATTACAGCCGAGTATTCTGCACTTGAAGCCGAAATTCTCGGAACACGAGCAGATCTTTCAAACAAACAGCAGGATTACGTTCGTCTTGATGCCGAAAAACGAGCTTGTGAAAATGAGCTTGAAAGTACTGAAAATCTTTTGAAAAACGCAGAAACCGAGATTTCGGATTGTCAAAGCAGGATTGAAGCCTTGAAGAAGAACAGTGCTGAAGCAAAGAAAAGTCTTGCCGCTCTTAATATTAAAATTGCAGATGCCGAAGAACGTGTTAATAACATAACAGGAAGCAGAGCAGAGCTTACTAAATCAAGAGAGGAGCTTTCTGCACTGCTTCAAAACATCAGACTTGAAATTGTTACAGCTCAAAAGGATGTTGATGTGCTAAACTCCGAAATTGTATTTGCACAAAACAGCGGTTCAAACAATGAGGAAAAGAAAGCAGAGCTCAACAACCAAATTTCTTCTATTAACAAAACAATTGAAGAAATTACTCAGAAAATTGATTCATATAAATCGGATATTACAAACCTTGAATCTGCTCAAAAGTCGGTTAATGATAAAATTTCTGCCTTGACCGAGCAGAAAGATTTGCTTGAAACTCGAAGCATTAAAATCCGTGAAACCGAGCGTGTAAAATCAAACGAACGAGAAATCACGGGCAGAGAGCTTGCTCGTCTTGAAGAACGCAAGCTCAGTATTCAAAAAGAATACGATAATATAATTTCAAAGCTTTGGGAAGAATATGAGTTAACTAAGCGTGAAGCTGAGCAAACCGCAATAGAAATTGAGGATTCTCAAAAAGCTCAAAAGCGGCTTAATGAATTAAAACAAGGTATTAAATCCCTTGGCAATGTAAACGTTTCCGCTATTGAGGAATATAAAGAGGTGTCTGAGCGTTACGAGTTTTTGAGTGCTCAGGTTGAAGACGTTGAAAAATCAAAGAAAGAAATCACTTCTTTGATTACAACACTTACAAAGCAAATGAAAGAAGTGTTTGTTGAAAGCTTTGACCAAATTAATAAAAACTTCACTTACACCTTCAAAGAGCTTTTCGGTGGCGGAACAGCGTCGCTTTCTCTGTCAGATCCCGAAAACATACTTACAAGCGGCATAGACATACTTGTTCACCCACCGGGAAAAATTGTAGTTCACCTTGACGCACTTTCGGGCGGCGAAAAAGCACTTGTTGCCATTGCACTTTATTTTGCAATTATGAAGGTACGTCCTGCACCGTTTTGCGTTATGGACGAAATTGAAGCTGCACTTGATGATGTAAACGTTTACCGCTTTGCAAGCTACTTGCGTAGAATGACCGATAAAACGCAGTTTATTCTTATTACTCATCGTCGAGGCACAATGGAAGAGGCGGATGTGCTTTACGGCGTTACAATGCAAGATGAAGGTATATCAAAGCTGCTTGAGCTTCGTTCAACCGAGGTCGCAGAAAAATTGGGAATTGACTCAAAATAACAAAGGACTGAGATTATGGGATTATTTAGTAAAATTAAAGAAGGACTCAAAAAAACAAGAAATACAATTATAGGACAAATTGATTCAATGCTTTGCTCGGCAACGGTAATTGATGACGAGTTATTTGATGAATTTGAAGAAATGCTTGTTATGGGAGATGTAGGCGTTGAAACATCTCAAAAAATCAGAGAAATGCTGGTTGAGCGTGTAAAAAAAGAGGGCGTCACCATACCGTATCAGATTCACGATTTGTTTGAAGAGCTCGTAAACGAAATGCTCAGTGGAGGCAACGAGCTTGATTTGGCAACATCTCCGTCTGTAATTTTGGTCATCGGAGTTAACGGTGTGGGCAAGACAACCACAATAGGAAAGCTTGCGAAGATTCTTTCAAGTCAAGGAAAAAAGGTTATGCTTGCCGCCGCAGATACATTCAGAGCTGCTGCAATTGAACAGCTTGATATTTGGGCTGAGCGTAGCGGATGCGAAATAATTAAACAAAGCGAGGGCAGCGACCCTGCTGCTGTAATTTATGATGCAATCACGGCTGCCAAGGCGAGAAATTTTGATGTTGTTATTTGTGATACCGCAGGCAGACTGCATAATAAAAAGCACCTGATGGATGAGCTTGCAAAGATTAACAGAGTAATTGACAGAGAGCTTCCCGATGCTTCAAAGGAAAAACTGCTTGTTTTAGACGCTACAACAGGTCAAAACGCAGTTAATCAAGCTGAACAGTTCAAAGAAGCAACTGGCATTACGGGTATTGTCCTTACTAAGCTTGACGGAACTGCAAAGGGCGGAATTGTACTGGCAATAAAAGACCGTCTTGAAATTCCCGTTAAATTTATCGGCGTAGGCGAACAAATTGATGATTTGCAGCCGTTTGTTGCCGAAGAATTTACAAAAGCCTTGTTTACAAAAACGGAGTGATTTTATGAAATTTATAATTGCTACAAATAATCAGAAAAAGCTGATTGAGCTTGAACGCATATTAAAGCCGCTCGGCATAGAAGCTGTTTCTGCCAAGGAAGCGGGAGTAATTCTTGATGATGTTGAGGAAACTGGGACAACTTTTGCCGAAAATGCTTTTTTAAAGGCAGATGCCGCATACCAAAAAACGGGAATGCCTGCTGTTGCCGATGATTCCGGACTCAGCGTTGATGCCCTTGATGGTAAGCCCGGCGTTTATTCGGCTCGTTACGCCGGAGAAAACGCAACCGATAAGGACAGATATACAAAGCTTCTTGACGAAATGAAAAACATCCCCGATGAAAAACGAACTGCACATTTTACATCTTCGATTTGCTGTATTCTTCAGGACGGCACCAAAATTCAGGCTGAGGGCAGATGTGATGGCAAAATTGCATTTGAGCCCTTAGGTGACAGCGGTTTCGGATATGACCCTGTATTTATGTACGGTGATAAAAGCTATGCACAGCTTACGTCAGACGAGAAAGATAAAATCAGTCACAGGGGCAAAGCATTGAGAATGCTTCAGGAGAAACTTAAAGAACATTTTAATTTATAATAAATCTGAAAGGATATTTTATGCTTACAAGTAAACAAAGAGCTTATTTAAGAGGACTTGCCAATAAATATGAAACGATTTTGATAATAGGCAAGGGTGAGGTTTCGGATAATATCATTATGCAAGCTGACACAGCATTGACAGCAAGAGAATTGATAAAAGGAAGAGTGCTTGATAATAGTGCTTATTCCTCAAGAGAATGTGCGGATTTGCTTGCAGAAAAATGCAATGCGGATGTTGTTCAGGTTATCGGTTCAAAATTTATTTTGTATAGACCTAATCCCGATGAGCCTGTAATTGCTTTGCCTAAGGCTAAAAAGTAATTATGAAAATCGGTATTCTCGGCGGAACTTTCAATCCGATTCACAACGGACATTTAGAGCTTGCCAAATATTGTCAAACCGTGCTTTCACTCGATAAGGTGATTTTTATCCCTACCTATACTCCTCCTCACAAAGCAAGCACAGAGCTTGCCGATTGTTTGCACAGGCTTAATATGTGTACACTTGCTTTGAAAGGAATTGATTCCTTTGAGGTGTCTGATATAGAAATTAAAAGAAAAGGCAAAAGCTACTCTTATCAAACGCTTACTTCTTTAAAAGAAATATATCCGAACGACACTCTTTACTTTATTATGGGTGCAGATATGTTTTTAACACTTGCAAATTGGAAAAATCCTAAAATTATTTTTCAAAAATCAATAATAGTAACAATTCCCCGAAGTGAGTCAAATAAATATGATTTGCAAAAGTATTATGATACGGTTTTAAAATCCTTGGGAGCAAAGGTTGAAATACTTGATGAATCGGTTACTCAGGTTTCGTCTACATTTATCAGAGAAAACATCAGCCAAGGAACCTGCTCAAAGATTATAAATCTAATTGACAAGAATGTTTTTGAATATATTAAAAAATATAATATTTATCGGAAGTGATTTTTTGAATAATGTTGATTACATCGAGGTTATCAGACCTAAGATGGGTGAAAAAAGATTTGCTCACAGCGTAAATGTTGCAAAAGCTGCTGTTGTGCTTGCCGAAAAATACGGTGCTGATGTCGAAAAAGCATATACGGCAGGTATACTTCACGACATAACAAAAGAGTTTTCACCGGAAAAGCAGTTGCAAATTATCAATGACGGTGGTATAATTTTAGACAATATTCAAAAGCACGCTCAAAAGCTGTGGCACAGTATTAGCGGAAGCGTTTATATACAGACAGAGCTTGGAATAAATGACAGCGACATTATCAATGCTATTAAATATCATACAACCGGTAGGGCAGGGATGTCGCTTTTGGAAAAAGTGATTTTTATTGCTGATTTTATTTCGGCTGAGCGTACATACACGGGAGTGCAAATTATGCGTGAAAAAGCTCAGGTGAGCCTTGAAGAAGCTATGATTTACAGCTATCAGTTTACGTTTACCGATTTAAGCTCTCGTGAACTCGCAATTCACACAGATGAAGTGAATTGTTATAATGAGCTTATTTTAAATAAGCAGAAAGGATAGTAACTATGAATTCATATGAACAGGCTGTTCTTGCCGCAAAAGCCATTGACGGCAAAAAAGGTCTTGATATACAGGTAATTGAAATAAGTGACGTTTCGGTTCTTGCCGACTATATGGTTATAGCAACAGGCACAAGCTCAACTCACGTCAAAGCACTTTCCGATGAGGTTGAGTACAAGCTTGACCAAGCCGGTGTTTCTGTAAGCCATATTGAGGGGTACAGGTCAAACAGTTGGATTTTGCTTGACTATGTTGATGTAATCGTTAACGTTTTTTCTGACGAAGCTCGCAAATTTTATGATCTCGACAGACTTTGGCAGGACGGAAAACCTGTTGATTTAACTGGTATTATTGATTAAACGGAGGGTTTAAGTTGAAATACAATCACAAGGCGTTTGAAAAAAAGTGGCAGGATATTTGGGAAGATAAGGGAGTTTTTCATGCTGAAACCAATTCAGACAAAGAAAAGTTCTTTGCACTTATCGAATTTCCGTATCCATCCGGTCAGGGACTTCATGTAGGACATCCTCGTCCGTATACAGCTCTTGACACAGTTGCAAGAAAAAGAAGACTTCAGGGATATAATGTTCTCTATCCGATAGGCTGGGATGCGTTTGGCTTGCCCACCGAAAACTATGCAATCAAGAATCACATTCATCCTGAAATTGTTACAAAGAAAAACATTGAACGTTTTAAAAAGCAGATTCAGTCACTCGGTATTTCATTTGATTGGAGCAGAGAAATTAACACTACCGATCCCGATTACTACAAGTGGACTCAATGGATATTTATTCAGCTTTTTAAACACGGACTTGCATATAAAAAAGAGATGAATGTAAACTGGTGCACCTCCTGCAAATGCGTGCTTGCAAACGAGGAAGTAGTAAACGGTGTTTGCGAAAGATGTGGAAGCGAGGTTGTGCATAAGGTAAAATCTCAGTGGATGCTCAAAATTACCGAATATGCCGACAGACTTATAAATGACCTTGAACTTGTCAATTACCCCGAACGCGTTAAAGCTCAGCAAAAGAATTGGATTGGCAGAAGCACGGGTGCAGAGGTTGATTTCAAAGCCACAACAGGCGATACCTTAACTGTATACACAACCCGTCCCGACACCCTTTACGGTGCTACATATATGGTAATTTCTCCTGAACACCCATTGATTGAAAAATGGGCTGATAAGCTTTCAAATCTTGATGATGTAAGAAAGTATCAAGCGGCAGCGGCACGCAAATCTGATTTTGAGCGAACCGAGGTTGCAAAAGAAAAAACAGGTGTCAGACTTGATGGTGTAGCTGCAATTAACCCCGTAAACGAAAAGGAAATCCCGATATTTATTTCAGATTATGTTTTGGTTTCATACGGTACAGGTGCAATTATGGCTGTACCGGCTCACGATACTCGTGACTGGGAATTTGCCAAGAAATTTGAGCTTCCCATTATCGAAGTTGTCAAAGGCGGAAACGTTGATGAAGAAGCGTTTACCGATTGTGCAACAGGAGTTATGGTTAATTCGGGAATACTTGACGGACTTAGCGTTGAAGCCGCAAAGAAAAAGATAATTGACTGGCTCACTGAAAACGGAAAAGGTCACACCAAGGTGAATTACAAGCTTCGTGACTGGGTTTTCTCACGTCAGCGTTATTGGGGAGAGCCTATTCCTATTGTTCATTGTGAAAAGTGCGGCTATGTTCCGATTGATGAAAGCGAGCTTCCGCTCAAGCTTCCGATGGTTGAATCATATGAGCCTACCGATAACGGCGAATCGCCTCTCGCCAAAATGACAGATTGGATTGAAACCACTTGTCCTCATTGCGGCGGTAAAGCTTACCGTGAAACCGATACAATGCCTCAATGGGCAGGTTCGTCCTGGTATTATCTCAGATATATGGATCCTCACAACGATAAAGCTCTCGCTTCAAAAGAAGCTCTTGATTATTGGGCACCGGTAGATTGGTATAACGGTGGTATGGAGCATACAACGCTTCACCTGCTTTACAGTCGTTTTTGGCATAAATTCCTCTATGACATCGGTATCGTTCCCACAAAAGAGCCGTATGCAAAGCGTACCTCGCACGGTATGATTTTGGGTGAAAACGGCGAGAAGATGAGCAAATCAAGAGGAAACGTTGTAAATCCCGATGATATAGTTGATGAATACGGTGCCGACACAATGCGTCTTTATGAGATGTTTATAGGTGACTTTGAAAAAGCTGCTCCGTGGAGTCAGTCAAGCATAAGAGGGTGCCGTAGATTCATTGAAAGATATTGGAATTTGCAAACAATTCTTATTGACGGCGATGCTGTCAGACCGGAGCTTGAGGGTGCTTTCCATAAGGCAATCAAAAAAGTCGGAGAAGATATTGAAAACATTAAATTCAATACGGCTATTGCCACGCTTATGGCACTTATTAACGATATCACAAACGTTAAGTCAATTAACAAAGAAGAATTGAGAATCTTTTCAATCTTGCTCAATCCGTTTGCTCCTCATATTACCGAGGAGGTTTATGAAGTATGCAAGCTCGGTAACGGTATTCTTGCACAGGCTCAGTGGCCTGAGTATGACGAAAGTAAATGTGTTGACAATACAGTAGAAATCGTTGTTCAGGTAAACGGAAAAATTAAGACAAAGCTTAATATCTCCGCTGATGCAAGCAAAGAAGATGTGCTTGCACTTGCCAAAGCCGATGCAAAGGTACAGGAATCCGTTAACGGTATGAATATAGTCAAAGAAATTGTAGTTCCCAAAAAGCTTGTAAACATTGTTGTAAAGCCATAATTACACAGAAAAATAATTTTTTCTTAAATTCTTCATTTCTATTGACATTATTCGATATATAATGTATAATATATCTGCAAATGTGTGCAAATTACCCATGCTGTATGGCAGATGGGAGGGAAGATAGATGGCAGAAATTAGATTAAAAGAAAATGAATCACTTGAAAGTGCTTTAAGAAGATTCAAAAAGCAGTGTGCCAGAGCTGGCGTTATTGCTGAGGTTCGCAAGAGAGAAGCTTATGAAAAGCCTTCTGTAAAGCGTAAAAAGAAATCCGAAGCAGCTCGCAAACGCAAATACAGGTAATCAAACAGGCGGACAGAGCATTCTGTCCGCTTTTTGTTTTAATCTTTTAATTTTTATCAGGTGATGTTATGAAAAAAATTCTTGTTTTGCTCGGACCTAATCTTAATATGGTGGGAGTGCGAGAAAAGGGAATCTACGGCGAAGAAACAGCTCAGAGCATAGATGCTCAGATAAAAATCTATGCCGAAAACAACGGTTTTGTTGCCGATGTATTTCAATCAAACCATGAGGGTGACCTAATTGATAAAATACATGCTTCAAAAGATGATTATGTCGGTGCTGTAATCAATGCCGGTGCACTCACACATTACAGCTATGCTTTGCGTGATGCTATTGCGTGTGTAAAAATCCCTTATGTAGAAGTTCATATGTCTAATATTCACGCAAGAGAGGAATTCAGACATACATCGGTTATTGCTCCTGTATGTGCAGGGCAAATTGCGGGCTTTGGAAAAAACAGTTATTTTCTTGCAATAAATGCTCTTAAGGATTTAGTTTGATGAATAATGTGTTTCAAAACAGAGTTAATATTTTAAAGCAATTCTTAAACAACGCAGATGAAGCGATTTTGTTAACAAATGATGTAAATATAGGCTATTTTTCCGGCTTTCAACACAGCGAGGGCGTTATGCTTATAACATCCGAAAACGCATATTTACTTGTTGATTTTCGTTATATTGAAGCTGCTCAAAATACAGCCGAGTCCTGTAAGGTAATTTGCTTTAAAAAATTAACACAAGATATTTGTGAAATTTGTAGCTCCGAGAGTATTAAAAACATATACCTCGAATCAACTAATGTAACTCTTGCTCGGTTTAACGCTTTTAAGTCTGCGTTTGAAAAGCACAAAATAACATCGTTTTCTGACGATAGACTCGATGCTTTGATTTCACAAATACGTTGTATCAAGGATGACCTTGAGATTCAAAAAATTTCGCAGGCTCAAGCTATTGCGGAAAAGGCTTATCTTGAAGTTTTAAATGATGTAAGAGTCGGAGCAAAAGAAAAAGACATCAGTGCAAGACTTGAATATTTAATGAAGCTGTACGGTGCTCAAAAAGCATCATTTGATTTAATAACAATAAGCGGAAAAAAAACTTCCCTGCCGCACGGCGTTCCGTCCGACAACGAAATAAAAGCCGGTGATTTTTTCACTTGTGATTTCGGAGCGGTTTATGACGGATATTGCAGCGACACAACAAGAACTGTTGCCGTTAAATATGCCGATGATGTAATGCAAAGTGTATATGACACGGTGCTTAAGGCTCAATTAAAGGCACTTGATGCAGTTAAGCCTAATGTGTCTTGCTGTGATGTTGACAAAGCGGCAAGAGATGTTATTGAGCAAGCGGGATACGGTGAGTTTTTCGGTCATGCAACAGGGCATGGAGTAGGTCTTGAAATTCACGAGCTTCCGGCAGTATCGTTTAGAGATAAAACTATTCTTAAGGCCGGTATGGTAATAACCGACGAACCCGGAATTTATCTACCCGAAAGGTTTGGAGTGAGAATCGAAGATATGCTGTGTGTAACCGAAACCGGATACCGAAATTTCGTGAATCTTCCAAAAGAACTTATAATTGTATAAAACGCTTGCATTTTTCAATACTTTTATGTATAATGATATTTGACAATGTTACGGCGTTATCGCTGTATAAAATACATTCAGGAGGTTATAATAATGATTTCAGCAGGTGATTTCAGAAACGGTGTTACATTTGAAATGGATGGACAGGTAGTTTCTATCATTGAATTTCAGCATGTAAAGCCGGGTAAGGGCGCTGCTTTTGTAAGAACAAAAATCAGAAATGTAATTACAGGTGCAGTTGTAGAAAAAACTTTCAACCCCAACGATAAATATCCTACGGCATTCATTGACAGAAAGGATATGGAGTACAGCTATTCAGACGGTGATCTTTATTACTTTATGGATACCGAAACTTGGGAACAGCTTCCGATTAACAAGAGTGTTCTCGGTGACAACTTTAAATTTGTCAAAGAAAATATGGTTTGCAAGGTGCTTTCTTACAAAGGAAACGTATTCGGTGTTGAACCGCCTAACTTTGTAGAGCTTCAGGTTACAAATACCGATCCCGGCTTTAAGGGAGATACTGCTACCAACGCAACAAAGCCCGCAACTCTTGAAACGGGTGCGGAAATCAAGGTTCCTCTCTTTATTGACGAGGGAGAGGTTATTCAAATTGATACCAGAACAGGTGAATATATGGGCAGAGCATAATCTCTGCAGGAGTAAATTATGAATTTAACAGAACAAATTTCTTATATCAAAGGTCTTGCCGACGGCTTGAATCTTGACGAATCAAAGCCTGAGGTTAAAGTTATTAACGCTATGCTTGAACTGCTTGATGATATTGCTTATTCCGTAAATGATATGGAAGAGCTTTATGATGATTTAAGCGGTCAAGTTGACGAAATCGATCAGGATCTCGCAGATGTTGAATCTGAGCTTTATGATGACGAATGTGATTGTGATTGCGACGATTGTTGCGATGTTGATTATGACGATGAGGAAAATCCGTTTTATGAAGTAACCTGCGGTGCTTGCGGACAGAAGCTCAATGTTTCCGAAGATGTACTTCTTGAGGGCGAAATTGAATGTCCGAATTGCGGCGAGCTTCTCGAATTTGATTTTTCGGACTTGTTTGAAGAAGAGGGCGAGTGCGGTCACGGTTGTAGCTGTGACGCTTGTGCTCACGCAGAAGAAGCAGACGAAGAATAATTTAACAAACAGACACCCTTTGTATATTATATACAAGGGGTGTTTTTTTTGATTTACAGATGTAGACGGCAAAATCGAAAGTATTCACGCCTTTTTAAGTACATTCGAAGAAGTGTTATAGTATTTATAGCTTTTAATTTAGGATTGATTTTTCTTTGCGAAAGCAAGCTCGAAACCTTTGTGCCGGAATATGTCAGAACACAAGCTGAATTAATGTCAAGCACGGCTGTAAACGATGCCGTTCAACATACTCTTGAAGCTTTTGATTGCACATATAACGATCTTGCCGTAATTAAGTATTCCGACAGTGGCAGCATAAAAGCTATTGAAACCGATACATTGTTGCTTGACAAAATTAAAATCGCCACAAGTAAAGCCGCACAAAATGAAATTGAAAAGATTCACGACTGCGGAGTTAATATACCGCTCGGTGCATTTACGGACATTGCAATTCTTTCAAATTCAGGTCCTGATATTAACATAAATACAAGTATAACGGGAAGCTTTAATTCAGAAGTTGTCAGTACATTTGAACAGGCAGGTCTTAACCAAACCGTTCATCACATAAAGTTAGTTTTGACATCTAAAATCATTACTACATCACTTGATTATGTCGGATATATAACTTTTACAACAGATTACGAAATTGCTCAGACTGTTATCGTGGGCGAAATTCCATCGTCATACGGAAATCTTTATCAAACTCAAAATTAAATTAATATATTTAGTGTGAAAAACATTGAAAGACAATATATTTTGTGGTATAATAACAAAGATAATACAAATAATGGGTTAGGAGGCACTTGATTGGCTGATACTGTTATTCAACCTGATATATTGTCTGAAAAACAAACCGAATATATGCAGCTTATTGCCGAGATTATGGAAATTCGCAAAAGAGGAGAAAAGCCTCTGGCATATATTCGTACCTATGGTTGTCAGCAAAATGTTGCTGACAGCGAAAAAATTAAAGGTATGCTCAGTAATTCGGGTTTTGATTTTGCCGATACTCCCGATGATGCCGATTTTATTTTGTTTAATACCTGTGCAGTGCGTGAACACGCCGAGGACAGAGTGTTCGGCAATGTCGGTGCACTCAAAAACTTAAAACGTAAGCATCCGCAGATTTTAATTGCACTTTGCGGCTGTATGATGGAACAAGAACACATTGCAAATCGAATTTACAAAAGCTTTCCGTTTGTCGGTCTTGTTTTCGGCACTCATTCTCTTCATCATTTCCCCGAGCTTATGTATAATTCTCTTGTGAACGGCAAGAGAGTTTTTGAACGTGGAAATGACGATAACAAAATTTACGAGGGAATCCCTGTAAAGCGTGACGGCACATTCAATGGTTGGTTGCCGATAATGTACGGCTGTAATAATTTCTGCACCTATTGCATTGTGCCTTATGTAAGAGGGCGAGAACGCAGTCGTGATAAGGATGTTATTATATCCGAAGCAAGTCAAATGATAAAGTCGGGCTTTAAAGATATAACTCTGCTCGGTCAAAACGTAAACTCGTACGGTAAAACCCTGCAAGAGAAGGTTTCGTTTGCTCAACTCCTAAGAGAGATAGATTCAATTGACGGTGACTATTGGCTTAGGTTTATGACGTCGCACCCAAAGGATTGTTCCAAAGAGCTTATAGACGTAATTGCAAGCGGAAATCATATCAGTAGGCATTTGCATTTGCCGTTTCAAAGCGGCTCAGACAGGATTTTGAAAGCGATGAATCGCCATTATGACCGCAAAAAGTATCTTGAAATCATTAATTATGCAAAAGAGAAAATCGACGGTCTGTCGCTTACAAGTGACATAATTGTCGGATTTCCGGGTGAAACATACGAAGATTTTAAGCAAACGCTTTCTTTAATCAAAGAGGTTGAGTTTACTTCTTTGTTTACATTTATTTTTTCTCCGAGAAAGGGAACACCCGCCGAAAAAATGGATGACCCGATTCCTTATGAGGAAAAATCAAAATGGTTCAGAGAACTGCTTGATGTTCAAGAAGAAATTGCCGCAAAGCGTTGTTCTTCGATGGTGGGAAAACTCGAAAAGGTACTCATCGAAAGAGAAACATCAAAGCCTGATGTGCTTGAAGCTCGAACAAGCGGCAATATTATAGTTGAACTTGAAGCTCCGAAGGAGCTTATAGGAACATTTCAAAATGTAAAAATAACAAAGGCTCGTAATTGGATATTAAGAGGCGAGCTTATATAAAACGGAGGTAAAAATTATGGATATTATCACAATGGCAAGAGAACTCGGAAAAGCAATTCAGCAGGAGGAAGCATATATTAAGCTTCATGAGGTTCAGAATAAAGCAGATGCGGACACTGAATTGCAAAGCTTAATCGGTGAGTTTAATCTCAAAAGAATGTCTATAAACAATGAAGCGTCTAAGCAAGAAAGAGATCAAGAAAAGCTCTCTCAGCTTAACACTGAAATGCGTGAAGTTTACTCGAAAATTATGTCAAATGAGAATATGATTGCATACAACGAAGCTAAAGAGGCGTTTGATGCTGTTGCAAACAGAGTGCTTGCAATTGTTCAGCAATCTGCTGAGGGTGCAGACCCCGAAACAGCAGATTATTCACAATCCTCATGCTCGGGAAGCTGTGAAACCTGCGGCGGTTGCCATTAATTATTTGCAAATAAAGTCAGGGGAGTGAGAATATGGCGGAGTTATCTCCAATGATGAAACAATATTTTAAAATCAAAGAAGAGAATAAAGATAGCATTTTGTTTTTCCGTCTTGGTGATTTCTACGAAATGTTCTATGACGATGCAAAAATCGCTTCAAAAGAATTGGAGCTGACCCTGACAGGCCGTGACTGCGGACAGGAAGAACGTGCCCCAATGTGCGGCGTACCGTTTCATAGCTGTGAAAGCTACATCGCTCGTCTTGTTGCCAAGGGCTACAAGGTGGCAATTTGTGAGCAAGTTGAAGATCCTGCAACCGCAAAAGGTCTTGTTAAGCGTGATATAATCCGTGTTATCACTCCCGGAACTGTGCTTGAGCAAAGTATGCTCGATGAAGGCAAAAACAATTATATTTGTTCTGTTTTTTCAAAGGATAAAAAGCTTGGTATTTGCTTTTGCGATATTTCCACAGGAGAATTATACGCTACCGAAATTTCGGGTAAAGGCTTTTATAATACGCTCACAAGCCAGCTTTCAAGCTACAATCCTCGTGAAATTCTCATTGGCGGAGATGTTGTTAAAATCAAAGACTTGCCTGCGTTTATTAAAAACAAGCTTTCTGCGGGTGTAGAAATGCTTGAGGATGAGAAATTTGAGTATTTCACCTGCCTTAATACCGTTAAAGAACAATTTGATGAAGAAGCTGACAACGTAGCTGATAAAACCTCGCTTGTATCGGCAATCGGTGCGTTGATAAATTATTTAAAAGCAACGCAAAAAAGCGGACTTGAACGTATAAGACACATTGAAATCTTTAGTGAAAGTCAATATATGCGTCTTGATTACAACACTCAGCGTAATCTTGAGCTTACTCAAACTATGCTTACCAAAGAAAAGAAAGGTTCTTTGCTGTGGGTTATAGATAAAACCAAAACCGCTATGGGCAAACGCCTTATTCGATCGTGGCTTGAGCATCCGCTTATGAATATCACTTCTATAAACAATCGCCAAAGTGCGATTGAAGAGCTTGTAAACAACACTGTGCTGCGTCTTGAAATCACCGATGAAATCAACGGCATATTTGACATTGAACGTTTAATGACAAAAATTGTTTACGGCTCGGCAAACGCAAGAGATTTGCGTTCGCTTTGCTCGGCAATTAAATCTTTGCCGAAAATCTCACAGTTGATTGAGAATTGCAATGCCGCATATTTGAAGTACATACATAAAAACATTGATAGGCTTGAAGATATACATAATCTGATTGACGAATCAATTGTCGACGATCCGCCTTTTACCGTGCGTGAGGGCGGAATGATAAAAAAAGGCTACAACAAAGAGCTTGACAGCGTAACTAATGATATGAACAACTCAAAGAGTATTCTTGCTCAAATTGAAGCCGAACAGCGTGAAGCAACCGGTATACCCAAGCTTAAAGTCGGTTATAACAGAGTTTTCGGATATTATATCGAAGTTACCAATTCATATAAATCTCAGGTTCCCGACACATATATTCGCAAGCAAACGCTTACTAATTGTGAAAGATATATTACACAAGACTTAAAAGATGTCGAGTCAAGAATCCTCGGTGCAAAGGATAGATCTGTGGCAATGGAGTATGCGATTTTTGAAGCCGTAAGGACAAAGGTTGCAGAAAATCTTGAACGTATTCAGAACACTTCGAAGGCAATAGCTACACTTGATGTAATAGCATCTCTTGCAAATGTTGCTTCCGATAACCGTTATGTGCGACCTCTTGTTAATCAATCAACGACGATTAGCATAAAGGATTCTCGTCATCCGGTAGTTGAAGCTTTGCTCAAAGATGCTCCGTTTGTACCAAACGACGTTTATCTTGATAACAAATCTGACCGAGTAGCAATAATCACAGGTCCGAATATGGCGGGCAAATCTACATATATGAGGCAAATCGCACTTATTGTTTTGCTTGCTCAAATGGGTAGCTTTGTTCCTGCGTCAAATGCGGAAATCGGCATTGTTGACAGCATATTTACTCGTGTGGGTGCTTCCGATGACCTTGCATCGGGGCAATCGACTTTTATGGTTGAGATGAGCGAGGTTGCCAATATTGTAAAAACCGCAACCTCCAAAAGCTTGTTAATACTTGATGAAATCGGCAGAGGTACATCAACCTTTGACGGAATGAGCATTGCAAGGGCTGTTCTTGAATTTTGTGCCGACAAGAAAAAGCTCGGAGCCAAAACTCTGTTTGCAACACATTATCATGAGCTTACTGTTATGGAGAATCTGCTTGACGGTGTTAAAAATTACAGCATTGCCGTAAAAAAACGCGGGGATGATATAACATTTTTACGCAGGATTATTTCAGGTGGAGCAGATGACAGCTATGGTATTGAGGTTGCAAAGCTTGCAGGTGTTCCTCAGTCTATTATAACAAGGGCAAAAGAAATTCTTTCCGAGCTTGAAAGCGGAAAATCCGAGATTCAAACTGAAAATAAGCAAACAGACGACGGTGAAGAGCAGCTTAATTTGTTGTTTAATGCACAAACTAATCCAGTCATTGATAAAATCGAATCAATTGACATAAATACGCTCACACCGATTGAAGCAATGAATCTGCTTTATGAGCTTAAAAATATGTTATAATTTTATTTGAAAGGCGGTGACACATATGGGAGTAATTAATGTTCTTGACAAACACGTTGCAGAGCTTATTGCCGCCGGCGAGGTTGTTGAACGTCCGGCATCGGTTATAAAAGAGCTTGTGGAAAATTCAATAGACGCAGGTGCTAAGAATATTACCGTTGAAATCAAAAACGGCGGCACAACTTTTATGCGTGTTGCCGATGACGGTTGCGGAATTTGCAAGGATGATATAAAAGTTGCATTTCTCCGCCACGCCACAAGCAAGGTAAAGTCCGAGAATGACCTTGAATCTATTTCCACACTTGGATTCAGAGGAGAAGCTCTTGCGTCAATTTCTGCTGTGTCAAGGCTACAGTTGATTACTAAAAACGTCAACGAAGAAATCGGCTCTTCTTATATTATTGAAGGCGGTGACGAAGTAAGCCTTGATGATGCAGGCTGTCCTGTCGGTACGACATTTGTTATAAAAGATTTGTTTTATAATATTCCGGCAAGGGCAAAATTTTTAAAAAAAGATGTTTCCGAGGGAAATGCTGTTTCAAATATCATTGATAAAACCGCTCTATCACATCCTGAAATAGCATTTACATATATTCGTGACGGCAAGCAGGTTTTAAAAACATTCGGTGACGGCAAGCTGATTTCTGCAATATATGCGGTGTTCGGCAAGGAGTTTGCAAACGGACTTATTCCTGTTGAATATCAGCTTGATGCTATTAAAATAAACGGTTTTGTTTCAAAGCCCGTTTATTCAAGGCCGAACAGAAATATGCAAAATTTCTTTATTAATGGCAGATATGTAAAAACAAGAACAGCAATGGCAGCCCTTGAAGAAGCGTTTAAGGGATCTGTTATGGTCGGAAAATTCCCCTCCTGTGTTCTTAACATAGAACTGCCGTTTGAGGTCATTGATGTTAATGTTCACCCTGCTAAAATCGAGGTGCGTTTTATAAATGAACGTCCTGTATTTGATGCGGTTTATCATGCCGTAAAGTCATCTCTTATGCAGTATGATGACAGAAAAAAAGCAGTTTTTAAAACCGATTCGGCTTTTAACGATATAAAAAAATTCAATCGCTTTGAAAATGCACAGGCTGTTTTAAATCATAAGCCCGTGCCAAAAGCAGTGGAAATCAAGCCTGAAATTATCCCAAAAAAGTCGGAGATTACTCCCGAACTCAAAAGTGATGAGTTTAACCCGTTTGAAAGCGTTGATTTTTCACCGAAGCCCGACAAGAAGCCCGACAAGAAGCCCGACAAGAAGCCCGACATAGACAGCTTGAATTTTTCTGATGCAGAAAATCCTTTTGATTTGTACTCAAGGTCTGCTATCAACCACTCAAAAGCAGTGAAAAAATTTACTAACAAAGAAGCTGAAAAGTCTACTGAAATTCAACAACCGAGCTTTTTGAATGATCCTTTGCAGACTCAAAGCTCAGAGCCTGATGAATCAGCAACAGAAATCAGACTTATTGAAGAAGACAAAAACGTTATTAAATTCATCGGAGAAGCGTTCGGAACATATATTATTGCCGAGAAAAACAAGAAAGAAATTTTGTTTATCGACAAGCACGCCGCACATGAGCGAATGATTTACGAACAGCTCAAGGAGGACAGGGCTGCTGATTATTCTCAGCTTCTTTTACAGCCTGTTACGGTGACTTTGAGCAAGTCTGAATATAATGCCGCAATCAACAACCTTGAAATGTTCCGAAAATGTGCATTTGATGTTGAAGATTTCGGAAATAGCTCGGTGATTGTTCGCAGTGCTCCGCAATATCTCGATGCTTCGGATATTGCCGACAGCATAGCTGAAATGGCTGACTATATTTCACAAGGCAAAAATGATATTTTCACAGAAAAAATGGATTGGTTTTATCATAACGTCGCTTGCCGAACTGCAATTAAAGCAGGGGACAAAAGCACTCCGCAGGAGCTTATTGACATTGTGAAACGACTTGAAGAATCACCTGACATAAAATATTGTCCACACGGCAGACCTGTTTGCTTTGTAATGACGAAAAATGAAATAGAAAAACAATTCGGCAGGGTGTGATTTATTGAAAAGCAAAATAAAGCTTATTTCCGTTGTCGGGCCTACTGCTTCTGGAAAAACAAGGCTGGCTGTTGAGATAGCAAAAAAATATAACGGTGAAGTTATTTCCGCTGACTCGATGCAGATATATAAAGGAATGAAAATTGCAACCGCAAAGCCGACTACGCAGGAAATGCAGGGGATAAAGCACCATTTAATTGACTTTTTGCCACCTGACCAAACGTATTCCGTAGCGATGTTTGTCGGTGATGCCAAAAGATGTATCGAGGACATACATTCGAGAAACAAGCTTCCGATAATTGCAGGCGGAACAGGGTTGTATGTTGACTCGCTTTTAAACAACGTTAAATTTAACGAGGAAGTCAGAAACCAAAATATTTGCGATGAATTAAATGAGATTTATCAATCCGAAGGAGTTGACAAGCTCCTTGAAATGTTGTATGAAATTGATGAAAAATCCGCTTCAAGACTTGAAAGAGAGCGAAATCCAAAACGTATAATAAGAGCGATTGAGTTTTATAAATCCACGGGGACAACAATATCTCAGCAAATTGAAAACTCAAGGCTTGAACAAAGTCCGTATCAACCTATTAAAATCGGTTTGAATTTTATCGAACGTGAAAATCTGTATAGCCGAATAAACAAACGTGTTGATGTAATGCTTGAAAACGGACTTCTTGACGAAGCCAAAACTGTTCTTTCATCAAATTTGAGCCAAACCTCGGTAAAAGCAATCGGCTACAAGGAGCTTTTGCCGTATATAAAAGGCGAATTGAGCCTTGAAGAATGTGTTGAAAATTTAAAGCGTGAAACACGCAGATATGCCAAAAGGCAATTAACTTGGTTTAGACGAGATAAAGATATAAAATGGCTGTATGTTGACAAAGCATCATCATTTGATGAGCTTTTCAATTCAGCGATAAACTTAATAAGCAAAGGATAATTTTATGGATAAACTGTTATTCAAAAAAATACTTGTTTTTTCATTGACACTTCTTGCAGTAATTTATGTTGCTTATTTATTAATCAGTGCCAATTTTGATATGTTACAAACCGAAAATGCAGTTACCGCAACTGTTACAGACAAAATATACGCCGACTGCTTTATTATAAGAGATGAAAACCTTATCAATAATTCCGAGGACGGGGTATTATCGTATAATTATAATAACGGTGATGAGGTTAAGGCAGGCGGTGAAATCGCAAAGGTTTATTCTAACGAAAGCGATGCGGTTGCTCAAACTACTGCCGCTCAGCTCAAAGTGAAAATCAACAACCTAAAAGCGTTGCAGGAATCAAACGCCGCAAGCTCAATCGGAATTGATGTTATCAATAATAATATTCAAAACAGACTTGTTGCGTTTTTGGACGATGCGAACGATTCGGATATAATCTCGCTAAAAGATGATTCGGACAATCTTTTATATTCAATCAATCAGCGTCTTTTGTGTACAGGAAAGATTGAAAGCTTTGATTCTGCAATTTCACAGCTTCAATCTCAGCTTGAGAGCTTAACAAGCTCGGCGGGGCAGAGTATAGGTACGGTAAAAACCGACAAAGCCGGCTATTTTACTGAGTTCTGCGACGGATATGAAAACTCCGTTGATTATGACAAGGTAAAGGATATGACGCTTGAAGATTTTAATAATATTCAAAAATCCGATGTTTCTTCAAACAACGCCGGCAAGGTGATTTCAAATATTAATTGGTTTCTTGCTTGCAAGGTTAGCTCTGACGAAGCTACAAATTTGAGTACATGGAATGATTCGGTATCTGTTTTGTTTTCCGATGCGTCAACCGAATCCTTACCGGCTGAAATATATAAGGTTCATCGCACGTCTTTAGATTCTGACGCATTATTGCTGTTGAAATGTGATTATATGAATGACAATATCCTTGAAGCAAGAAAAGAACCTGTTGAAATAGGTCTTGGAACTTATACAGGACTCAGAGTCAGCCGCAGAGCTATACATGATGATTATGTCACCAAAACTACTTATGACGACGATGATAAACCGCACAAAGAGCAAAAAAAGGTTCAAGGCGTGTATGTTCTTTACGGAAGTGAGGTTCAATTCAAAGAGATTTCCATACTTCATTCCGACACCGATTACGTGCTGTGCGATCCGTCTCCTGATGACGGAGTTTTGTTTAATGGTGAAACCGTATCGTTGTATGATAAAGTAATTGTAAAGGGAGATGATTTATATGACGGCAAGGTTATTAAGTGACGTTGAATATAATTACAAGCTTATAAATGACAGAATTTCCGAAGCCGCTCAAAAGGTTGGCAAAGCAAGAGAGGATATAACATTTCTTGCCGCAACAAAAACCGTTGAGCCCAATGTTATTAATCATGCAATTTCTCTTGGACTTGATCATATCGGTGAAAATAAGGTTCAAGAGCTGCTTTCAAAATATGAAGCTTATGATTTGGATAATTGTTCATTGCAATTTATCGGACATTTGCAAACAAACAAGGTAAAGCAAATTGTCGACAAGGTTGACTTAATTCAATCTGTTGATTCATTGAAGCTTGCAAAAGAAATTTCAAATCAATCCTTAAAGCATAACAAAACTACCGACGTTTTGGTTGAAGTTAATATCGGACGTGAAGATAATAAGTCGGGTGTATTTGAAGAAAATCTTGAAGAATTATTATTACAAATATCCGAATTTAAAGGAATTTCGGTCAAAGGACTTATGACAATACCCCCGATTTGTGATAATAAACATAAAATTTTAAATTATTTTCATAAAATGCACAACTTATTTATTGACATATCGCAAAAAAAATTAGATAATATAAGTATGTCTATTCTTTCAATGGGTATGTCTGCCGATTATTACGAAGCAATATTGGAAGGTGCAAATATGGTTAGAGTAGGCTCAGCACTTTTCGGTGCAAGAAATTACACATAATTTTAGGAGGAATATAAAATGGCAGGAATCGTAGATAAGTTTAAACGTATGTGGGACGCTCCGGATGATGAATACGAATATGACGAGTACGGTTATGCAGATGATGCGGAAGACGACTATGAAGAACCGGTTGTAAGAGAAAGAGAAAGAGTTTCTAACGTCGGTTCAAGAAACAAGGTTGTTAACATCAACGCAACTGCAAAGCTTCAGGTGGGAATATTCAAGCCCGAACGTTTCGGTGAAGAAACCCGCACCATTGCTGACGAGCTTATGAAGACAAATACCGTAGTGCTTAACCTTGAAGATACAAATAAAGATATGGCAAGAAGAATCCTTGATTTCCTTAGCGGTGTAGCATATGCTAACAACGGCAAAATCAAGAGAGTTGCTACAAATACTTACATAATTATTCCAAGCAATGTTGATCTTACAGGTGATGATTTGCTTGACGAATTAGAAAACAGCGGTGTTTATTTCTGATAACGACAAGCTTTTTTGCTCAAAGCTTGATGATGCCGTATCGCTTTGCTTGAAACGCCAAAAGCCATATTTCTTTTCTTTTTTAAGTGAACGAAAGCAAGCCGTTGCAACAGAATATTTAAAATCTGTTTGTTTTGAAAATTTTTCATTTTTCGGAGGATATGAAAACTCCGAACGCAAGGTTTTGGGCTTGTTTTATGATGATATTTCGGATTTCCCCGTGTCTGCTTTGCAATTTTGCTACAGAAATTGTGATAAACTCAGCCACAGAGATTTTTTGGGGGCTTTGATGTCGCTTGGTGTTGAACGAGAAACCGTCGGTGATATTTTGGTTGAAGACGGCAGATGTGTTGTGTTTGTAAAATCCGAAATTAGAGATTATATCGTTTCGCAAATTTTTAAAATCGGAAACGTCGGTGTCAAAACCGAAACGGCAAATCTCAACACGTTACCGCAGGGCAGAGGCTTTGATACAAAGGATTATACGGTTTCATCGCTGCGACTTGATAACATTGTTGCCGCCGTAACGGGGATGTCACGAGAAAAGACAAAGAGCTTTATTCTGTGCGGCAATGTCAGCGTTAATTTTGTTCCTACTCAAAATGTCAGTCAAACCATGTGCAAGGATGATTGTCTTATAATCCGAGGAAAAGGTAAATTTGTAATTAACGATGTTCTTGGACAAACTAAAAAACATCGTATCAGAATTTCGATAATTCATTATAGATAAGGAGTGCATTTTATGCTTACAATCGACGAAATCAAAAATATCAGCTTTAGAAAAGCTACACTCAACGGCGGTTACAGAGCTGAGGATGTTGATGCTTTTATTGATGAAGTAATTGCATCTTTTGAACAGCTCAAAAAAGAAAAAACTAATTTAGTACACAAAATTGATGTTCTTGCAACTCGAGTTGAACAGTACAGAGCTGACGAAGAAACTGTCAGAAATGCACTTCTTGCATCTCAAAAGGTTTCCGACGCCTGCATTAAAGAAGCAAAGGATAAAGCTGCAAAGATTGTCAGAAATGCAGAAGAAAAGGCTCAAAGCCTTCTTGTTGAATCAAATAAGATGACCGCTCTTGAAAAAGAGAATTATTTGCAGCTTAAGGCTGATGCAGTTTCGCTAAGAAACGAGCTTATCGAGCTGTACAAAAAACATATCAAGAATATTGACGATCTTCCCACTTCTGTTGAGCTTGATGAAGTAAAGAGCAATCTTGATGAAAAATATCCTACTGAACCCATTGCCGAAGCAGAACCTGTTGCAGAGGAAGTTCAGGTTGAAGAACAGGCAGAAGTACCCGCTGAGAAGCTTGTCAAAAAACAGGCTCCCATGACTGATGATGCAACAAAGGTTGTGCCACGTCCGAGCAAATTCAGTCACCTTAAATTCGGTGACAACTATGATGTTTCTGCTGAATAACAGTAATTAATGTAAATTGGAGAGAGTAAACAATGTCCCAAGATTATAATTCAACACTTAATCTTCCCAAAACCGATTTTCCGATGCGAGCCGGATTGCCGAAAAGCGAGCCTGTAACATTACAGAATTGGGAAGATGAAAAAATCTATGAAAAGCTCATGGAGCTCAACGAGGGCAAACCGCTGTTTGTTCTTCATGACGGACCTCCTTATGCAAACGGTAATATCCACCTAGGAACAGCTTTGAATAAAATCCTCAAAGATTTTATTGTTCGCTACAAGAATATGTCGGGCTTCAAAGCTCCTTATGTTCCCGGTTGGGATACTCACGGACTCCCGACTGAGCTTAAAGCCCGCAAAGAAGCAGGCGTTGGAAGCTCGGCTGATATTTCCGTTGTTGAGCTTAGAAAAATGTGCCAAAAGTTTGTTGAGCAGTCACTAAATGACCAAAGAACACAGTTTAAACGTCTTGGCGTAATCGGTGAATGGGATAATCCGTATATTACTCTCACACATGATTTTGAGGCAGAACAGATAAGAGTATTCGCAGAAATGGCTTGCAAGGGCTACATTTACAAGGGCTTAAAGCCTGTTTATTGGTGTCCCGAATGTAAAACAGCTCTCGCTGAAGCAGAAATCGAATATTCAGAGGATCCCTGCCATTCAATATATGTTAAATTCAAGGTGACCGATGATCTCGGAAAATTTGCCGCTATGGGTGTTGACCCTGCAAAAACTTCGTTTGTAATTTGGACAACCACCACTTGGACTTTGCCTGCAAATGTTGCGATTTGTGTTGGCCCGTCATTTGATTATGCGGTAATCAAAGCAGGTGACGAGTACCTTGTTATGGCTGATGAGCTTTATAAAAACGCAATGGCTGACGCTGAAATTGACGATTACGAGGTTGTGGGAACAATCAAAGGCTCTGAGCTTGAATTTATGAAAACGGCTCATCCGTTTTTAGACAGAACTTCTCTTGTAATTGTCGGTGACCATGTTACTCTCGAAAGCGGTACAGGTTGTGTTCACACTGCTCCCGGTCACGGTGTCGATGACTATAATGTTTGTCTTAATTATTCGGATATACCGATTGTTGTACCTGTTGATGAAAACGGTGTACTTACTGATGAAGCCGGAATGTTCTCAGGTTTGAAAACCGCAGATGCAAACAAGCCTATTGCCGAACACCTTGAAAAAATCGGTGCACTTTTTGCAATCAAAAAGATTGTTCACCAATATCCTCACTGTTGGAGATGTAAAGAGCCTGTGCTTTTCCGAGCAACTGACCAATGGTTCTGCTCTGTTGACGACTTTAAGGATGATGCGGTAAAGGCTATTAATGAGGTTGAATGGATTCCCGCTTGGGGCAAGGACAGAATTACCTCAATGGTAAGAGAGAGAAAAGATTGGTGTATTTCTCGTCAAAGAAAATGGGGTGTGCCTATTCCGATTTTCTATTGCGAGGAGTGCGGTGAACCGCTTATTGATAAAGAAGCAATGCTTGCGGTTGCCGATTTGTTTGAAAAAGAAGGCTCCAACGCTTGGTTTACACACGAAGCTGCTGAATTCCTTGCCGAAGGAACAAAGTGCAAAAAGTGCGGCTGTCATACATTCACAAAGGAAAAGGATATTATGGATGTATGGTTCGACAGCGGTTCTACTCACGCTGCTGTACTCAAAAACAGACCTTATCTGCAATGTCCTGCCGACCTTTATCTTGAAGGTGCAGACCAATACAGAGGTTGGTTCCAATCTTCGTTGTTAACCTCGGTTGCAACAAAGGGTACAGCTCCTTATAAGGCAGTTTTGACGCATGGTTGGGTTGTTGACGGCAAGGGCAGAGTAATGCACAAGTCACTTGGTAACGGAATTGACCCACAAGATGTAATCAAGCAGTACGGTGCTGATGTGCTTCGTCTTTGGGTAGCTTCTTCCGATTATCATGCAGATATAAGAATTTCTCCCGATATTCTCAAACAGCTTTCCGAAGCTTACAGAAAAATCAGAAATACAGCAAGATATATTCTCGGAAACCTTTCCGATTTCAACCCCGATACCGATATGGTTGACGTGAATGATTTTATGTCCATCGACAAGTGGGCTGTTGCTAAGCTTAACAATCTTATTGATAAGGTTAAAGAAGCATACGATAAATATGAATTCCATATTGTTTATCATGCTATCCACAACTTCTGTGTTGTTGATATGTCAAACTTCTATCTTGATGTGTTAAAAGACAGATTGTATACCGAAAAAGCAGATAGCAAATCTCGCAAGGCTGCACAAACCTCGATATATATAATTCTTGATGCAATGACAAAGATGATTGCTCCGATTCTTGCATATACCTCCGACGAAATTTGGAAATATATGCCTCATTCCAAGAACGAGCAGGCAGAGCATATTATCTTTAATTCAATGCCTGAAAAAGTTGATGTTGATATTGATGATGACTTTATGGGCTATTGGGATAAAATTCATGAGCTTCGTGACGAGGTTAAAAAGTCGCTTGAATCATATATCAAGGATAAAACAATCAAAGGCTCTCTTGAAGCTAAGGTTGTGCTTGCAGCTGGCGGTGAAACTTTTGATTTCCTCAAAAAAGCCGAGAATGAGCTTGCTGCAGCGTTTATAGTTTCTGAGGTTGAGATTCTTAATAACGATGCAGAGCTTGACATTAAAATCGAAAAAGCTGAGGGCGAAAAATGTGAGCGTTGCTGGTCAATCAGCAAATCTGTCGGAAGCAACAGCGAACACCCAACCCTTTGTACGCGTTGCTGTGAAAACTTAAAATAAACAAATATTTAATCGGTGTAATTTCGGTTGCACCGATTTTAATTTACGGAGGATAATATGCCTTTTGTAGCAATAATTATCGGAATTGTTTTGGCTGTGGTTGACCAAGTAATTAAATATTTTGTTTCGTTATATCTTCAGCCGATTGGTTCGGTCAGCGTAATAGATAATCTGTTTAAGCTGACATATGTAGAAAATAAGGGCGTTGCATTCGGAATGTTTTCCGATATGCGTTGGCTGTTTGTTGCTCTTACGTCTGTTTTGCTGTTTTTTATAATTTTTTATATGTTTAAAAAAAGACCGTCAGGCAAAATGTTTTACATTGCGTCCGGACTTATTATCGGAGGCGGAATCGGCAACTTGATTGACAGAGTATTATATGGATACGTTATTGATTATCTTAGCCTTTCGTTTTTTTCGCCTGTTTGCAATTTTGCCGACTATTGCATAACAATCGGAACGGCTTTGCTGATAATATATCTTTTGTTTTTTACAAATTCTTCTGCAAGCTCTAAAAAGGTAAAAAGCGATGACTGAACATATCTTGATTTGTGACGATAGCAACATACGGATTGATAAATTTATTTCTGACAGTAATATCGGACTTTCTCGAAACGCTGCGGTAAATTTGATTGAAAACGGCAATGTTTTTGTCGGTGGCAATATTATTTCAAATAAAAAAATCAAATTAAAAGCTGGGGATAGAGTTAAAGTTAATGTGCCTCCGCCGGTTGATTATGAAGCAAAAGCCGAAAATATACCGCTTGATATAGTCTATGAAGATAGCGATTTACTGGTTGTAAATAAGCCAAAGGGTATGGTTGTGCATCCTGCTCCGGGTAATTATGATGGAACGCTTGTTAATGCTCTCCTATATCATTGCAAAGACAGCCTTTCGGGAATCAACGGTGTGATGCGTCCCGGAATTGTGCATCGAATTGACAAGGATACGAGCGGACTTTTGATTGTTGCCAAAAACGACTTTTCACATACTGTTCTTGCAAAGCAAATTAAACAACACTCTTTTACAAGAGAGTATGAAGCCGTTGTTTTTGGGAATATCAAGGATGAAAACGGCACTGTTGATGCACCTATCGGACGTAACCCGAACGACAGAAAGAAAATGTGCGTAATTTCAAAAAACAGCAAGCAAGCTGTAACACACTATGAGGTCATCGGCAGATTTAAAGGCTATACTCATATTAAGTGTATTCTTGAAACAGGACGCACACATCAAATCCGAGTACATATGGCTCACATTGGTCATCCTGTTGCAGGTGACCCACTTTACGGAATAAAAAACGAAAAGCTCAATTTTACAGGTCAATGCTTGCACGCAAGAAAAATCGGATTTGTTCATCCCGTAACAGAAAAATATATTGAATTTACGTCTGATTTACCTGAGTATTTCGCTGAGTTCCTTGATAAATTGGAAAAAATCAGTAAATAATTCATTTTTTTGAAAAAAGACTTGAATTTTTATTTCCTTTATGTTATTATATTAAAGAATTTGATACCGTCGTTTCTCTCGACGCGATCAAATAACGGTTTTACCGTCATTTTGAAGCTGATAGTCCGCTGCCTGTTGGTAAGAATATCGGGAAAATTAGGAGGATAAAAATGGACGCATTAAAAACTATTGCAGCCGGCTCAGTCAAAGATACAACTCCTGAGTTTGGCATCGGTGATACTGTAAAAGTATCAGTTAAGATTCGCGAAGGCGAAAGAGAAAGAATTCAGATGTTTGAAGGCACTGTCATTGCAAAGAGAGGCAGCGGTGTTGCTGAAACATTTACTGTAAGACGTGTTGCTTACGGCGTTGGTGTTGAAAGAGTATTCCCGCTCCATTCTCCCAACGTAGAAGATGTTAAGGTTGTTCGCTACGGTAAAGTTCGCAGAAGCAAGCTTTATTATCTTCGTGACAGAGTTGGTAAGGCTGCTAAGGTTAAAGAGCAGATTCGCAAGTAATTCTTAATAATTTAAAAGGGACTTTTTTAGTCCCTTTTTTATTCATTACAGCAGGTGAAAAATTTGAGCGATACTAACAAAAATAATTCTCTAAATACAAACGAAGTACCTGATATAAGCTCTGCAAAAGATTCGGATAACAATTCAAGTGACAAAATTGTGTTTGAAACTGCTCATTCTGAGAGCGTTGTTGCAAATATATATGATTTTGTTAAATACCTTTTGATTTCAATACCCATTGTTGTTATTTGCTTGACCTTTGTTTTCAGACTTGTAAGTGTTGAGGGTACTTCAATGGAAAACACATTGTCATCACAAGATAAAGTTATTGCAACAAATCTTTTTTACACACCGAAGGATGACGATATTGTTGTAATTTCTCACGGTGCAGAATACAATGACCCAATAATTAAAAGAGTTATTGCCACCGAGGGTCAAACCATTCAGCTTGATTATGAAAACAATCAGATTATAGTTGACGGTGTGGTGCGTGATGAACCATTTATAAAAGAAGATACTTTTTGCGGTAACTATGCTCAATATGAATTTCCCGAAGTTGTTCCCGAAGGAAAAATTTTTGTAATGGGTGACAATCGCAGAGTATCAATGGACAGCCGTAGTGAAAAAATCGGTTTAATTGATGTTGATGACGTCATCGGAAAGGCTCAATTTGTAATATGGCCTCCAAACGATTTCGGTTATCTGTATTAATTTAAAACATTACAAAACCTATTTCTGTTTAATAATGGGAATAGGTTTTTTATTTTAACAGAGGTAGGAGTTTTCTTATGGATAATATGCAAAACATTCAATGGTTTCCGGGCCATATGACCAAAACAAAACGACAGATACAAGCAAGCCTTAAGCTTGTTGACGCTGTTGCGGAAATCATAGATGCACGAATACCGATAAGCAGCCGAAATCCCGATTTGAATAAGCTGATACAGAACAAGCCGAGAATTATTTTGCTCAATAAATCCGATATGGCTAATCAAACTGCAACGAAGATGTGGATTGATTATTACAAAAAGCAAGGAATTACTGCTATATCTGTTGATTGTAAAAGTGGCAGAGGGCTTAACAAGTTTCCGTCTGCGGTATCAGAGGTTTTGAAAGAAAAGACGGACAGATTAAAGGCAAAGGGTATGTTGAATCCCACAATGCGTATTATGATTGTAGGCATTCCCAATGTCGGTAAATCCTCGTTTATAAACAGGATTTCAAAGCAAAATCGTGCAAAGGTAGAGGACAGACCCGGTGTTACTCGTGGCAATCAATGGTTTACAATAACTAAAAACCTTGAAATGCTTGATACTCCCGGTGTTTTGTGGCCTAAGTTTGACGACAAGCTTGTTGGCGAGCATCTTGCCTTTACGGGTGCTGTAAAAGACCAAGTGCTTGATATTGAATTTCTCGCAGTAAGACTGTTGGAGTTTTTAAAATCATTAAAAACCGTTGAATTTATATCGAGATTTAAGCTGGAAGAAGTTGACCTTGACAACATTGATTCATACGAGCTTTTAAGAATGATAGGAAAAAAACGCGGTATGCTTGTGTCGGGCGGAGAAATTGATACAGAGCGAGCTGCAATAATGCTACTTGATGAATTCAGAGCTGCTAAGCTCGGCAGAATAACGGTTGAGATGCCAAGTCAAAGCGAGGTAAAGTAATATGGATTGGCTTGAATATGAAAAAAACGCTAAATTAAAAGGCTATACTGCAATATGCGGCGTTGACGAAGCAGGGAGAGGACCGCTTGCGGGGCCTGTTTGTGCTGCGGCTGTGATTTTGCCCGACAACACGATTATTGAAGGCGTTAATGATTCCAAAAAGCTAAGCGAAAAAAAGCGTGAAGCGTTATTTGATGTAATAAAATCAACGGCACTTTCATATTGTATAGCATATGCAACGGTTGAAGAAATTGAAGAAATTAATATTCTTAATGCAACAATGCTTGCAATGAAAAGAGCTGTCGAGGGATTAGAAATCAAAGCCGATTTTGCTATGATTGACGGCAACCGTTTACCTGATTTGAGCATAGCTTGCGATTATATAATCAAAGGTGACGCGAAATCAATGTCAATAGCGGCGGCTTCCATTCTTGCAAAGGTGTCAAGGGACAGGCTTTTGTATGAGTATGCAAAAGAGTATCCTCAATATCAATTTGATAAACACAAGGGATATGGCACAAAAGCTCATATAGAAGCAATTAGAGAGTACGGGTCTTGCCCGTATCACAGACTCAGCTTTTTAAGGAAAATACTAGATAAATGATTAAGTTTAAGTCAAAAGTAACGGGGGATACAGGCGAAAAATACGCTGAAAACTATCTCAGAAAACATAACTATAAGATTCTTGAACGCAATTATCGTAAAAAGTACGGCGAAATTGATATTATAGCCGAGAAAAAGGATTTCCTTGTTTTTGTCGAAGTCAAAACTCGGCATACTGCTTCAATTACTTCAGGAGTCGATGCCGTGGATTATAAAAAGCAACAGAGAATTATTAAAACTGCGTCTGCATATCTTGCTGAGAATGATATTGAAAAATTCTGTCGATTTGATGTTTGCGAGGTATATGTAAACGCCGAAAGCTTAAAGCTTGAAAGCCTTAACTATATTGAAAATGCTTTTGAAACGGAGGCAGGGTATGCAAGTAATTGATTTACATTGTGATTCTCTGTACAAGGTTGTTACGCAAAATATCGGTTTAGATTCCGATTCACTTGAAGTTAAGCTCAACCTCAATCAAAATGATAAAAGGTTGCAAAATTATGCAATTTGGCTTCCGGATGACATTTCCGATAATGAAGCCGAAAAATTGTTTTTTAAAGCTGCAAACGCTTTGAAAGCCGAGTGTAATCGCTGTAATATTAAGCTTTTGACAAGCACAGATATTCCTGCGAGCTTTTATGATAATAAATATTCGGCGTTATTCACAGTAGAAAACGGTAAAGCTTTAAACGGTAAGCTTGAAAATGTAAAGAAATTTGCTGAAGTCGGCGTTAAGATGATAACGCTCACATGGAATGAAAAAAATATAATCGGTGGCGGTGTTGAGTCCGAAAACGCATCGGGGCTAACGGATTTTGGGCGTAAAGCAGTTTGCGAAATGGAAAAACACAATATAATAGTTGATGTTTCTCACGCTTCGGAAAAACTGTTTTATGACGTTGCTGAAATTGCCAAACGCCCTTTTGTTGCGTCTCATTCAAACTCAAAGGCAGTAACAAATCATAAACGCAACTTATCCGACGAGCAATTTAAAATAATACTTAAAATTAATGGATTGATAGGCATAAATTTTCATAAGGATTTTTTGTCAAATACTCCGAATAATGCAAATAAATTTGATGTTTTACGCCATATAGAGCATTTTTTATCGCTTGGAGGCGAAAACATAATTTGCTTAGGCAGTGATTTTGACGGTTGTGATTTGCCGAAAGATATAAAAGGCAGTGAATTTTTTGCTGAACTTTATGAAACTATGCTGAAAGAAAACTACAAAGAGAGTCTAATAAATAAGATTTTTTATAATAATGCACTCATTTTCTACGAAAACTTTGACAATCAGCGAATAATGTAGTAAAATATTTGATGTTTAAAGTCATTTGAAGGGAAGATTTCAATGTTATACAACAGCACTCAAAACAATAACGAAACAGTGTCTGCCGCTCAGGCTATCGCACAGGGAATTTCACAGGACGGCGGATTGTTTGTTCCGCAAGAGTTTCCCAAGTACGATGAAGCTACTTTAAAGGCTCTTTTGCAGACAGATTACAAGGGTAGAGCAAAGAAGATTTTTTCTGATTTTCTTACCGATTTCACAGAAGCTGAAATTGATGAATGTGTAAACAAGGCTTATTCCGCTCAAAAATTCGGCGGAGATAATCCTGCTCCGCTTGCTTTTTGCAATTTAGATGATAAAGCACTTAATATTCTTGAGCTTTGGCACGGACCGACTTGTGCGTTTAAGGATATGGCACTTCAAATTTTGCCACATTTGCTCACTATATCATTGAAAAAGACCTACAACGGAAAAGATGCGGTTATTCTTGTTGCAACTTCAGGTGATACCGGTAAAGCTGCACTTGAAGGCTTTAAGGATGTTGAGCATACAAAGATTATCGTTTTCTATCCCGAAAACGGTGTAAGTCCGATGCAAAAGCACCAGATGAATACTCAAGAGGGTAAAAACGTTACTGTTTGTGCTATTGAGGGCAACTTTGACGATGCACAAACAGGTGTTAAAAAAATCTTTACAACACCTGAAATTTCCGCAAAGCTTGCTGATAATAATATGCTGTTTTCTTCAGCCAACTCAATCAACTGGGGCAGACTTCTTCCACAAATAGTTTATTATGTTTCTGCATATTGTGATATGGTGAATTCAGGCAAGATTGCTTTCGGTGATGAGATTAACGTTGTAGTACCTACAGGTAACTTCGGCAACATACTCGCTTCATATTACGCAAGTCTTATGGGACTTCCGATTAAGAAGTTTATTTGTGCTTCTAATGCAAATAACGTTCTTACCGATTTTATCAAAACAGGTGTTTATGACAGAAACCGTCATTTCTATACTACAATGTCGCCGTCAATGGATATTCTTGTTTCAAGTAACCTTGAACGTTTGCTTTATAAGCTTTCTGGCAACAGCGATACATCTGTTAAAGAATGGATGTCTTCTCTTAAAACAAACGGCAAATATGAAGTTACCGATGAGGTTAAAGCTGTAATCAACGATAAATTCTACGGCGGTTATTGCGACGACAAAGCAACTCAGGCTACAATCAGCAAGCTCTTTAATGATAACGGCTATCTTTGCGATACACATACAGCGGTTGCGGTTAATGTTTATGAGCAGTATGTAAACGAAACGGGAGATTCCACTCCAACCGTAATTGCATCAACAGCAAGCCCTTACAAATTCTCAAAATCTGTATTGCAAGCTGTTGCACCTGATGCAGAGCTTCCTAAAAACGAATTTGATATGGTTGATAAGCTTAACGAAATTTCAAAAATGCCTGTTCCTGCACCGCTTGCAGGCTTAAAAAACAAAATATCACATTTTTCTGATGTTGTTGCTGTTGACAAAATGCAGGATTATGTAATTTCGGCACTCGGAATTGAATAATGTCTTTATTTGCAATAGCTGATTTACATTTATCGCTCGGAGAAGATAAACCGATGGATATTTTTTTCGGCTGGGACGATTATGTAAACAGGCTTGAATCAAATTGGAAAAAGCTCGTTACCGATAAAGATACCGTGGTTATAGCCGGTGACATTTCCTGGGCAATGAAGCTTGAAGACACATATGAGGACTTTAAGTTCATAAACGATTTGCCCGGAAAAAAGATATTCTTAAAGGGCAATCACGATTATTGGTGGGGAACAAAAAGCAAAATTGACAGCTTCCTTTCTCAAAACGAGTTGAACAATATCTCAATTCTTTTTAATAACGCCTACACTTGTGATGACTTTGCGATATGCGGCACTCGTGGATGGTTTCTTGAAAATGACACAGAGCAAGACCTAAAGGTTTTAAATCGTGAGGTCGGCAGGCTTATAATGTCGATTGAAGCGGCAATCAAAACCGGTAAAGAGCCAATCGTATTTTTGCATTATCCTCCGTATTACAACGGAACGGAGTGCAAGGAAATTATCGACGTTTTGGTTAAATATGACATTAAAAAGTGTTTTTACGGTCATATTCACGGACGAAGCAATTTTAGATTTGCGTTTGACGGAGAGTATAAGGGGATAGATTTTAGGCTGATTTCGTGTGATAAAGTCGGATTTATGCCTGTTTTGGTAAGATAATCCAAAATAATTAAACTTTTCTATTGGCAAATCAATGTTGTTATGATATAATAAAGTGATAAATTCAAAATAGTTTATATTTGGAGGAATAACAAAATGGCATTAAAGGAAAGCACAAAAAAAGAACAGGCTAATTCATATGAATTGGTAGTAAATGTTGACGGTGAAACTTTTGAGAAAGCTGTTAATACCGTATATAGAAAGCAGGTTAAGAACATCAACATTCCCGGCTTCAGAAAGGGTAAAGCTCCCCGCCATATGATTGAAAAAATGTACGGCTCTGAAGTTTTCTATGAGGACGCTATGCAGGATTGCTATCCTGAGGCACTTTATAACGCTGCTGTGGAAGCAGAACTTAAGATAGTTTCCGTTGAGTCTCTTGAAGCAGTTGAAGCAAGCAAGGATGGTTTTACTTTTAAAGCATCTATCATTGTTGAGCCTACTATGGAAATTAAGGATTATCTCGGTATTGAAATCGAAAAGAAATCAACCGAGGTTACCGATGAGCTTGTAAATGAAGAAATTGAAAAGGTAAGAGAACGCAATTCAAGAATGGTAACTGTTGAAAACAGACCTGCTCAAAACGGTGATACTGTTGTAATTGATTTTGAGGGCTTTGTTGACGGTGTTGCTTTTGATGGCGGTAAAGCTGAAAACTATAATCTTTCACTTGGTTCGGGCAACTTTATTCCCGGTTTTGAGGAGCAGATTGTTGGACACAGCACTGATGAAGAATTTTCGATTAACGTTAAATTCCCCGAAGATTATCAGGCTGAGGAGCTAAAAGGAAAAGATTCTGAATTTAAAATTAAGCTTCATGAGATTAAAGAAAAAGAGCTTCCCGAGGTTGATGATGACTTCGTAAAAGACGTTTCAGAAAAGGAAACTCTTGATGAATACAAAGAAGAATTGAAAGCAACTGTTGAAAAGCGTCTTAAAGACGAAGCAGAAAAAGATATTGACGATCAAATAGCTTCAAAGCTTATTGAGCTTGTAGAGGGTGAAATTCCCGAGGCTATGTATGATAATCAGGCAAACGAAATGGTAAGAGATTTTGATATGCGTTTGCGTGCACAGGGTATGGATATTGACACATATATGCAGTATATGGGTATGGATAAAAATGCTCTTAAAGATATGTACAAGGAAGAAGCAGAGAAAAGAGTTAAGCTCAGACTTGCTCTTGAAACTATCGCCAAAAACGAGAATATTGAAGTAACTGAAGCTGATCTTGATGAGGAATATTCTAAGATGGCTGAAGCATACAAGATGGAAGCTGACAAGGTTAAGGCTGCAGTTCCCGCAGAATCACTTACTGAGGATTTAAAGGTTCAAAAGGCACTCACACTTGTTAAGGATAAGGCAGTAATCAAATAATTTGAATAATATTTAAATAATTGCCAATTATTATTTTGAAAGGTCTTGATATTTATGGCATTGGTACCTTATGTTGTTGAACAAACCAATCGTGGAGAACGCTCTTATGATATTTATTCACGTTTGTTGAATGACAGAATTATTATGTTAAACGAAGAGGTTAACAGTGCAAGTGCAAGCGTTGTTGTGGCTCAGCTTTTATACCTTGAAAGTCAAGATCCTACTAAGGATATCAGCCTTTATATCAACAGCCCCGGCGGCAGCGTAACCGACGGCTTTGCAATTTTTGACACTATGAATTATATCAAATGTGATGTATCTACTATCTGTATGGGTATGGCTGCAAGTATGGGTGCTTTTCTTCTTGCGGCAGGTGCAAAGGGCAAGCGTCTTGCACTTCCTAACAGCGATATTATGATTCATCAACCCTCAGGTGGTGCTCAAGGTCAGGCAACTGATATGGAGATTCATACCAGACATATTCTTGATATGAAAAAGCGTCTTAATCAAATTCTTGCTGATAACACCGGTCAGCCGATTGATGTTATTGCGAAAGACACCAACCGTGATAATTTTATGACTGCACAGCAAGCTCTTGAGTACGGACTCATTGATAAAGTAATTGAAAAAAGATAAGGTGAGGATTGGCTGATGGCTAATAAAAACAACGACAAGGATATTTACTGTTCTTTTTGCGGCAAGCCGCAGGAAATGGTGGGCAGACTTATCGCAGGCAACGGCGTTTATATTTGTGACCAATGTGTTGAGCTGTGTCAAAATATTCTTGATCAATCATGTGAGCTTGAGCGTGAACATAATCAAGAGAATTGTGATACGGATAAAGCACCTGCTGCCGATATTGCCGAGCTTTTAAAGCCTAAAGAAATCAAAGCTATTCTTGACGAATACGTTATCGGTCAAGATACAGCCAAAATAACCCTCAGCGTAGCTGTTTATAATCATTACAAACGTGTTTTTGCCAACGATGACAATGTTGATTTTTCAAAAAGCAATGTTCTTTTGCTCGGTCCTACGGGCGTTGGCAAAACCTTGTTGGCTCAAACGCTTGCAAAGGCACTTGACGTGCCGTTTGCAATAGCCGATGCTACAACCTTAACTGAGGCAGGATATGTAGGAGAGGATGTCGAAAACATACTTCTCAAGCTGATTCAAGCCGCTGATTTCGATATAGATAAAGCACAACGTGGAATTATTTATATTGACGAAATTGATAAAATTGCCCGAAAGTCCGAAAATCCGTCAATCACTCGTGACGTAAGCGGCGAGGGCGTACAACAAGCATTGCTTAAAATTGTTGAGGGTACTGTGGCTAATGTTCCGCCTCAGGGTGGAAGAAAACATCCTCAACAGGAGTTTTTACAAATTGATACTAAAAATATACTTTTCATCTGTGGCGGTGCATTTGACGGACTTGAAAAAATCGTTGAAAAGCGTAAAGGCTCGTCTGTTATCGGCTTTGAATCTTTGGTGCAGTCAAAGGTTGAGATTGATGAAACCGACTGGATGAAGGACGTTACGGCACACGATCTTGTTAAATACGGAATTATCCCTGAGCTTATTGGACGTCTTCCTGTAATTACCGCACTCAGCGGTCTTGATACCGAGGCACTTGTAAAAATATTAACGGTGCCTAAAAATTCTATTGTTCAGCAATATAAAAAGCTCTTTGAGCTTGATAATGTTGAATTGTATTTTGAGGACGAGGCTCTTGAAGCGATTGCACGCAAGGCTCAGGAACAACACACGGGGGCAAGAGGACTTAGAGGAATTATGGAAGGTATTTTGACCGAGCTTATGTTTGAAACACCGTCTGATAATTCTATTGAGAAAATCATTATTACCGCAGAAGTTGTTAATGATGACGCCAAGCCTCAGATATTACGCAGAAAAGATAAAAAATCTTTGCCGATGAATCTAACTAAAAAAGATGTGACGAAACGCCCAAAACGCAACACAGCATCTTAATATTTAGCTAAAGGCTGTATTGTATACAATACAGCTTTTAATTGTTTTTGGCACGAAAGGAAATTATATGGAAATAAATGAATCCAACAATCTGACAGTTCCTGTTTTGCCGCTTCGCGGACTTGTTGTTTTTCCGAAAACTCTTATACATTTTGATGTCGGCAGAAAAAAGAGCATTACTGCTATCAACCGTGCAATGAATAAAGACCAGACAATCTTTTTGGCTACTCAAAAGGATGCTGCCGGAAACGAACCGTCAATCATTGATTTGTATAAAACAGGTGTTATTGCAAAGGTAATTCAAGTGCTGAAGCAGCCTGAAAACACCACAAGAATTGTTATTGAGGGCGTTAAAAGAGCAAAAATTGTATCGCCTGTGTATGATGATTCGTGTCTTATGGCTAATGTGCAGCTTATTGATGAAATCGAAAATCCTCTCACACCTAAAGATACTGCACTGATAAGAACTGTCAGAACGGAATTTGAAAACTATATTGAGCTTAATCCGAAAATGCCTCCCGATATAATTTTTAAGGTGGCGTTATGCAAATCTCCGGGGGAATTGTCTGATTTTATTGCTTCAAATTTGGTTGTTGATTATCATTCTAAGCAATCTATTTTGGAAACCTTTAATCCATCTGAGCGATTAGAAGATATTTTGGATTTGCTTATTAACGAAAATTATTTAATGCGTATCGAGGATGAGATAACCAAAAAGGCAAAATCTCGCATTGATGAAAGTCAGCGAGAGTATTTCCTCAGAGAGCAAAAACATATTATTGAAGAAGAGCTTGGCGAAGATGACAATCCAAGTGACGAAGCTGAAGCGTATGCTCAAAAAATTGAGGAATTGAAGCTTGACGAAAAATCAGAGGAAGCTCTGTTCAAGGAATGTAGAAAGCTGATGAAAATGCCGTATGGAAGCCAAGAGGCTTCTGTTATCAGAACTTATCTTGACACGGTTATTGAATTACCTTGGAACACAAGCTCGAAAGAAAAGATTGTTATTTCAAAGCTCAGAAAAGAACTTGATAAAAGTCATTACGGGCTTGAAAAAATCAAAGACAGAATCATTGAACAGCTTGCCGTTAAAAAGCTAAGCGATAAGCAAAAAGGTCAGATTATCTGTTTTGTCGGACCTCCCGGTGTTGGCAAAACCTCTGTTGCTCAATCCATTGCCAAAGCAATTGGAAGAAAAAGCCAGCGTATTGCACTCGGCGGTGTAAAGGATGAGGCTGAAATCAGGGGTCACAGGCGTACATATATTGGTTCGATGCCGGGACGCATAATGTCTGCAATTCAAAACGCAGGCACAAACAATCCACTTTTGATTCTTGACGAAATTGATAAGCTTTCAAATGATTTCAAGGGTGATCCGACTTCTGCTTTGCTTGAAGTGCTGGACAGCGAGCAAAACAATAAATTTGTTGACCATTTTATTGATATTCCGTTTGATTTGTCGGAAGTAATGTTTATTACAACTGCAAACGATTTGGGAGCAATTCCCGCTCCGTTGAGAGATCGTATGGAAATCATTGAAATTAACAGCTACACACGAGAAGAAAAGTTTAATATCGCTAAAAAGCATTTGATTCCCAAACAGCTTGATTTGTGTGGATTTTCTTCAAAAGAATTAAAATTCACGCAAAAAGCAATATACAGTCTCATTGATTTTTACACAAAGGAAGCCGGAGTGCGTACACTTGAGCGGACTATTGCTTCAATTATGCGAAAATGTGCCGTTCAAAAGCTTGAGGACGGCATAGACACCTTTAAAATTGACGAAAAGTCTGTTGAAGCTTTACTCGGAGCTAAGAAGTTTTTGCCTGACTCAATCAATAAAGTCGATGAAGTCGGAGTTGTAAACGGTTTGGCGTGGACACAGGTCGGCGGTGAGCTTTTGCCGATCGAGGTTGCAGTTATGGAGGGAACAGGAAAGCTAGAGCTTACAGGTTCACTCGGTGATGTTATGCAGGAATCTGCTAAAACTGCCATTACCTGCATAAGAAGTCACGCTGAAGTATTCGGTATAAGTTCTGATTTTTATAAAACTAAGGATATTCATATACATGCTCCTGAGGGTGCTGTGCCAAAGGACGGTCCATCAGCAGGTATTACAATGGCAACTGCGGTCTTTTCTGCTTTGACTCAAACTTATGTGAAGCACGACGTTGCCATGACCGGTGAAATTACATTGCGAGGCAGAGTTTTGCCTATTGGCGGCTTAAAAGAAAAAGCTATGGCTGCATATAAAAACGGAATCAGTACAGTTATTATTCCAAAGCTAAATGAACCTGATATTAATGAAATTGATCCGTCTGTAAAAGCAAGTGTAAATTTTGTTCCTGTTGAAAATCTGACTGAAGTGATTGCCGTTGCTTGCAAAAAGCATAAACAATCATCGGCAAAAGCGGATTGGGAAAAACTGAATACTTCGTTTAAAAACGTTAATAACAAAGCGTCCATCAGACAGTAGGGGAGGATAAGATGAATTTTAATGAAGTTAATTTTGAGTTAGCTGCAGGACAGGCTTCGCAGCTACCAAAATCAGATTTGCCTGAAATTGTGTTTTCGGGTCATTCAAATGTCGGAAAATCTTCTCTGATTAATAAGCTTGTTCAACGTAAATCACTTGCAAGAGTCAGTGCTCAGCCCGGAAAAACAGCTACAATTAATTTTTATCGTCTTAAAGATTTCAGAATGGTGGATTTACCCGGCTATGGATACGCCAAAGTTTCTAAAGCCGAAAAAGAACGCTGGGCAAAGCTTGTTGAGGGGTATTTTGCTCAAGACAGAAAGCGTGCTTTAGTAATTCAAATTCTTGATTTGCGTCATCCACCGACAGATGATGATTTGCATATGATAGATTTTCTTTATAACAGCGGTTTTAATTTTGCAACCGTTCTTACAAAGTCTGATAAGCTGAACAAAACTCAGTTTGAGGAGCAGCTTGAATACTACAAAGATATTTTCAGTTCTGTTGAAAACGCTGTACTTATACCGTTTTCTGCTAAAACAGGTCTTGGAAACGAGGAAATCAAGAGTTTGATAGAATCATCAATAGAAGTTCTCAATAATACGGAGGTATAACAATGTTTGTAAAGGATTGCCTTAATATAAACGAAAACGGCCATCTTACAATCGGCGGTTGTGATACCGTTGAGCTTGCCAAGCAATATGGAACACCGCTTTATGTGCTTGATGAAAATACAATAAGAAATACAATTCGTTCATATGTTAATTCTTTCAAGGAATATTACAACGGTAATGGTATGCCGCTGTATGCAAGCAAGGCACTGTCCTGCAAGGAGCTTTGCAGGATTGCAAATGAAGAAAACATAGGTCTTGACGTAGTGTCCGGTGGCGAAATATATACTGCTTTGCAAGCAGGATTTCCCATGGAAAAGGTTCATTTTCACGGAAACAATAAGACACCCGATGAAATTCGCTTTGCTCTTAAATCAAAGGTCGGAAAAATTGTTGTAGATAATCTGTATGAGCTTGAATTATTAAATCAAATTGCCGAAGAAATGGGTGTAGTTGCAAATATTTCGTTCAGAATTAAGCCCGGCGTTGATGCTCATACACATAACTTTATTCGCACCGGTCAAATCGACTCCAAGTTTGGCTTTGCACTTGAAACAGGTGAGGCTTACAATGCTGTTAAAGAGGCGATAAAGCTTGAAAACGTGTGCCTTAAGGAGCTTCATTGCCACATAGGTTCGCAGATTTTCGATATTGAACCGTTTGTAACGGCTGCGGAAATTATGATGGACTTTATCGGCAAGATAAAATCAGAGCTTAATGTAGTGATTTCCGAGCTTAATCTCGGAGGCGGCTTCGGAATTATGTATACAAGCAATGATGAGCCTGTTCCGTATCAAAACTATATGGAAAAGGTTTCTGTTGCTGTAAAAGCTAAATCAGAGGAATACGGACTTCCTGTGCCTTATATTTATATAGAACCCGGACGTTCCGTTGTAGGTGAGGCCGGAATCACGCTTTACACAGTCGGCGGAAAAAAAGAAATTCCAAATGCAAGAACTTATGTTTCTGTTGACGGCGGTATGACCGACAATATAAGATATGCTTTGTACCAATCTGAGTACACAGTTGTGAATGCAGGAAAAGCAAATCTTGAACCGAACGAGGTCGTAACGGTAGCAGGTAAGTGTTGCGAAAGCGGAGATTTGGTCCAAGAGCATACTAAGGTTGCCGAGGTTCAAGTTGGAGATACGCTTGCTGTGCTTTCGACAGGAGCATACAATTACTCAATGTCATCAAATTATAACAGAATCCCAAGACCTGCAATGGTTATGGTCAAGGACGGAAAATCACGCATTATCATTAAGCGTGAAAGCTATGAAGACATTGTAAAAAATGATATTTAACTTATTTATAAATTCAAAATGCCGTTGGGTTGCAAAACTCAACGGCATTTTCTTTTTTATATTCAGAACAGGGAATAGGGGACTACTTCACAAATTTTTCGATTCCGAGAACATAATCGCTTGAAACTCCGTAAAGGCAGCATAATGCGATTAAGTGGCGAATGGGCAGCTCACGCTTTCCGCTTTCGTATTTGCTGTATTGCTCCTGCCTGATATGAAGAATAAATGCAATTTGCTCTTGCGTATATCCGTTGTTAATTCTAAGCTGTTTTAATCGTTTTTGATAATCCATAGCGTCACCTTTATACAGTTTGTAATATTAACATAATTATAACATGTTAATATGTCTGTTTGCAACTAAAAATTATGTTGAAGTATCTGTTGAAAACAAAAACTTGAATTATACAAAACCGGTTTTTGATGTTGAAACAGCAAAAGTTATGCCTATGAATTGTTTTAATATATGAGAGTTACAAATTTGAAGTTGCAGAAAAAGCGAAAAAAAGCTGAATATTTCTGAAAAATTAAAAAAATTTGCAAGAATCTATTAAAAACTATTGCAAAATTCTGAAAAGTGGTGTATTATATATTTGTCGGTGAAAGTTCAAGTTTCAAAACTTGCAAAATTGCTTTTGCGACATTGACATTAGTGAAAATAATTTTAAAGGAGGACTTACAATGTCATATGTAAGCGAGCAGCTCGAAAAGCTGAAGGCAAAAAACCAAAATGAGCCTGAATTTATCCAGGCAGCAACCGAAGTTCTTACATCCTTGGAGCCTGTTTTTGAACAAAATCCAAAGTATGAAGAAGCCGGTATTCTTGAAAGAATTACAGAACCCGAAAGAGTTATTATGTTCAGAGTACCTTGGGTAGATGACAACGGTAAGGTTCAAGTTAACCGCGGTTTCCGTGTACAGTTCAACAGTGCAATCGGACCTTACAAAGGCGGCTTGAGATTACACCCTTCAGTAAACCTCGGTGTTATCAAATTCCTTGGATTTGAACAGATTTTTAAAAACTCGCTTACAGGTCTTCCGATTGGCGGCGGCAAGGGCGGCTCTGACTTTGATCCTAAGGGCAAAAGCGACAACGAAGTAATGAGATTCTGCCAGAGCTTTATGACTGAGTTGTGCAGACACATTGGTGCTGATACTGACGTTCCTGCCGGTGACATCGGTACAGGTGCTCGTGAAATCGGTTATATGTTCGGTCAATATAAGAGAATTAAGAATATCTACGAAGGTGTCCTCACAGGCAAAGGTCTTAACTGGGGCGGTTCTCTTGCAAGAACAGAAGCAACAGGTTACGGTCTTCTTTACCTTACAGAAGCAATGCTTAAGGACAACGGTAAAGACATCAACGGTGCTACTGTTTCCGTTTCAGGTGCAGGTAACGTTGCTATTTATGCAACAGAAAAAGCAACTCAGCTTGGTGCTAAGGTTGTTACAATGTCTGACTCAACAGGTTGGATTTATGATGCAGAAGGAATTGACCTTGCTGCTATCAAGGAAATTAAGGAAGTTAAAAGAGCACGTCTTACAGAGTATAAAAACTATCGTCCAAATTCTGAATATCACGAAGGAAAGTTCGATTGGTCGGTTAAGTGTGACGTTGCATTGCCTTGTGCAACTCAAAACGAGCTTAATGAAGACGATGCAAAGAGACTTATCGCAAACGGTTGCTATGCTGTTGCCGAAGGTGCTAATATGCCTACAACTCTTGAAGCAACAAAGCTCATTCAGAATGCAGGTCTTTTGTTTGCTCCCGGTAAGGCTGCAAACGCAGGCGGTGTTGCTACATCAGCACTTGAAATGAGCCAGAACTCACAGCGTCTTTCTTGGACATTTGAAGAAGTAGACGCTAAGCTCAAGGATATTATGGTTAATATCTATAAGAACATTTCAACCGCAGCTAAGAAGTACGGTCACGAGGGCGATTATGTTGTCGGAGCTAATATTGCAGGCTTTGAAAAGGTTGCAGATTCAATGATTCAGCAGGGCGTTTGCTGATAATATAAAAATTAACAGCACAAAAAACAGCAGCCGTTTACCGACTGCTGTTTTTCTTATATATTTTAAAATTAAAAGCCTTAAAATAAAAGTTGTTGAAAATATTAAAATATTCGATAAATAATAGCTTTATAACCGTTAGATTAAAAACTCTGTTCCCTGAATTATACAAAATATTCATTTTGTATAATTTTCTGTTAAAGAATTATGACCTCTCTTTTTTGTGGTAAAATCATATTATAAGCTACTGGTATTCATTTATTAAATGATTTTATTCTGTGAGTATTTGATTTCCTTTTTTATCTTCGGAAAATTTTATTTTGAATGGTGTGGTATTTATGGCAGTTGACTTTCGTGACGAAGCTCCTCAGATATTAAAAGAATATCTTTTCTATCAAGAAACCGTGCGTGTGCGTTCACCAAAAACCGTTAATGAATATTTTATAGATTTACGAACTTTTTTCAGATATTTAAAACTACATCGTGGTCTTGTACCTGCCGATTCCGAATTCGATAAAATCAAAATTGATGACGTTACAATAGAGCTTTTAAAAACGGTTACATTAAATGATGCGTATGAATATATGAACTATCTTTCCCGTGACCGTAATAATAAGGCTGCTGCAAGAGCAAGAAAATGCTCAAGTCTTAAAGGGTATTTTAAGTTTCTTTATAAAAACAGAAAATATCTTGACAGCAATCCGTTGGATAATCTTGAAATGCCGAAAAAGCCCAAAACCTTGCCAAAATACCTAACTTTAGAACAAAGCTTGCAGCTTTTAAATGCTATCGAGGGTGATAACAAAGAACGTGACTATGCAATTATAACCTTGTTTTTGAATTGCGGATTGCGAGTTTCCGAAATGGCAGGCTTGAATTATACGGATATTCGCACAGACGATACCATTAGGGTTGTCGGTAAAGGTAATAAAGAACGTGTAATTTATCTGAACAAAGCGTGTATAAATGCTATAAATGACTATATGAAGGTTCGTCCTGTTGACGGACTTAAAGACAAAAAAGCGTTATTTATCAGTCGCAATCATAACAGAATGTCTGTAAAAACCATACAGGCAATGGTTTATAAATATCTTGAAAAAATCGGTCTGGATTCTCAGGGCTATTCATGCCACAAGCTAAGGCACACTGCTGCAACTCTGATGTATCAATACGGTGATGTTGATGTGAGGGTGCTTAAAGAGGTTTTAGGTCACGAAAACCTTGGTACAACCGAAATTTACACCCATTTAAGCTCGTCTCAGTTAAAAAACGCAGCCGAAAACAACCCTCTTGCAAATGTTAATAAGGATAATACTGACAAAACGGAGTAGATTTTGCTACTCCGTTTTTACTGCTCCGCCAATATCGGTTAATGGCATATTCTCACATAATATTTCTATTTTAGAATTATGATTTAAACAAAATTCTTTGATTCTTTCAAAATCGGGATGTGCCTTAATATTCCCAAAAAAATAAACAGTATCTTCAATAACAACACTTGCTCCGCCGATAAATCCATAGTTGTAGCCCTCAAGCACAATGCTTCCCGCTGAAATCAATAGTACCTCTACCCCATTGCTTTTTAATGCTTTTTCAATAGATTTGTCTGAGGTTATGGCGGCTTTATCATTAACTGCCAATGTGGAACATCTTGTATAGCCTTGATTTACGCTGACAGCTTCGATATTATTATTTTTACAATATTTTAAAACGTTTTCATCGGTTGAATCTAATTTTGAAAACAGCTTATTATTTATGAATAAGCAATTCAGCAGAATATTCTCAGGATAATTCTTTTTTACATTATGTTTGCAAAAAATCAAGCTTTTGTCGCTTAGCTTGTTTTTTAAATCAACACATTCATTAAGAATAAAGATTTTGTCTTTTATTCTCAAAACCTGCATATCGGCGTGCTTTTGTTCAGGCTCAGCAAAAGCATCTATTCGGTCACAAGCTGTTATCCTCTGCCCTGCTTTGGTTAATTCATCGCAAAACTGAGGATATTTATCAGACATTATCAGTTTGCACATATCAGCTTATTGCCTCAAATGCTTGTCTGATATTTTTCACACCGACAAGCTCTGCATCATCGCAATGAACGCCCTTTAGATTGTGATAAGGCAGTATAATTTTGTTAAATCCAAGTCTTACAGCTTCGTTAATACGCATTTGAGCTTGCGAAACCGCTCTTATTTCGCCTGCAAGTCCGATTTCGCCAAACACAACGGCTTTTTCATCAATCGGCGTATCTTTAAGACTGCTGATAAGAGCCATCGCTATCGAAAGGTCAATCGCAGGCTCGTCTACACGCAAACCGCCCACAATATTGATGTAGGTATCACAGTTTGAAAAATAATACCCCGCACGCTTTTCAAGCACAGCAAGCAAAAGCGATAACCTGTTATAATCAAATCCTGTTGACATTCTGCGTGCGTTTCCGTAGCCGCTTTGTGTGGCAAGTCCCTGCGTTTCGGCAAGAATCGGACGAGAACCTTCTATTGTGCAGGTTACACAGGTGCCGGAAACGTTGCTCGGTCTGCCTGATAAAAGCATAACGGATGGGTTTTCTACCTCTTGAAGACCTTTGTCGGTCATCTCAAAAACGCCGATTTCGTTCGTAGAACCATAACGGTTTTTAACCGCTCTGAGAATACGACAACTCATTTGTTTGTCGCCCTCAAAATGCAGAACTGTATCTACTATATGCTCCAGCACTTTCGGCCCTGCAATAGAGCCTTCTTTGTTGACGTGGCCAACGATAAACATAGGTATATCATAGCCTTTTGCGGTACGCATAAGCATATTTGTACATTCTCGCACCTGAGTAACGCTTCCCGGTGAAGAGCTTAATTCGGTTAAATTCATCGTTTGTATTGAGTCAATCATTACAAGGTCGGGCTTTTCTTCTTTGATTTGCTCGCAAATAATTTCAACATCGGTTTCGGTCATAACAAAAAGATTTGGAGAATTAACACCGAGTCTTAATGCTCTGAGCTTTAACTGTCGTTTGGATTCTTCGCCTGAAACATATAGAATCTTGAGTGTATCGCCCATAAATTGACATATTTGCATAAGCACAGTTGATTTTCCGATTCCGGGGTCGCCTCCGAGCAAAATAAGACTGCCTTTTACAATTCCGCCGCCAAGTACACGGTTTAGCTCTTTACAGCCCGTGTCATATCGGTGTTCGTCCTCGGTTGAAATCATATCTATTGTAAGCGGCTTGGCATAATTTGAAAAACTGCGAGTTTTGGCTGAGGCGACTGATTTTGACGTTTCCTTGATTTCCTCATTCATTGTATTCCATTCACCGCAGGACGGACATTTTCCGTACCATTTAGGTGATTCATAGCCACATTCCGAGCATATATATATGCTTTTAATTTTTGCCATCATTCCACTTCCTAATTATAATTTGTATTAAAATAATCCAAAAAGCCTGTTACGATTGCATATGAAATTTGCTTTTGGTATTCATCTGACATTAATTTGTCGCACTCGGCTTTGTTAGAAATAAAGCCACACTCAACGATCACCGCAGGAGTAACAGCATTATGCAAAAGATAAATACTGCTGTCGGCAGGTTTACATTCCCTTTCATTGTCGGGCTGAAGCTGAGTTTTTACTGAATACTTTATACTTTCGGCAAGAATTTTACTGCTATTGTTATTCGGTGAATAAAATATCTGAGTTCCGTGATATTGACTTTGCGTGAATTTATTTTGATGAATACTCAACACAACGTTGTTATCCGATGAATTAAAAATTTCAAGCCGTTTTTTCATATCTGCAACCTTGCGTTTATGCACGGTTTCACCGTCATCAGATAATGCGTTATCGTTTGTTCTGGTTTTGGTAACGTTAAACCCCAAAACAGTAAGCATATCCGAAACATCATTCGAAATTGCAAGGTTAATGTCTTTTTCAACTGCACCGTTTTCAGCAACTGCTCCACCGTCTTCCCCACCGTGTCCTGCGTCAATAACAACATTCGGCATCACACCGACAGAGGTATTTGATACATTTATTTTCATATTTGCAGCCGACGAGATAATCATAACAAATGAAACAGTAAAGACTATTATGCAAGATAAAGTAGCAAAGGTTTTTTTATAATTCATTCTATCACCTCTGAAATAAAATATGCCGAGCGTGAGGTGATATATTACAATAATTATACATCATTACTTTAATCTTGGCAATAAAATATATTGTAGTCAAAGCCTAAAAGTGATATAATTATTTTCAGTATCATAAGGAGGTAATTTAATGGATAAACCAAACAGAAATGATGAGTGTTGGTGTGGAAGCGGAAAAAAATATAAAAAGTGTCATATAGATTTTGATGAAAAAATTGAGGAGTTTGAGGTTCAAGGATTTGAAGTTCCCGACCACTCGATTATAAAAACAAAGGAACAAATCGAAAAAATAAAAGAAAGTGCAAAAATCAACATTGCGGTGCTTGATTATGTTGCAGAGCATATCAGAGAGGGTGTTTCAACCGAAGAAATAAATACTTGGGTTAATAATATTACCTACGAAATGGGTGGTGTTCCTGCTCCACTCAATTACGAGGGTTTTCCGAAAAGCGTTTGTACATCAATCAATAACGAAGTCTGCCACGGTATACCGTCAAAAGATGTTATTCTTAAAGACGGAGATATTATTAACGTTGATGTATCAACTAACCTTAACGGTTATTATTCCGATTCCTCAAGAATGTTTTGCATTGGCAACGTAAGTGAAGAAAACAAGGCTTTGGTCAAGGCTGCAAAGGATTGTGTATACGAGGGCCTAAAGCAGGTTAAGCCGTGGGGATTTCTTGGCGATATGGGACAAGCTGTAAATGATTTTATCAAATCCAAGGGCTATTCTGTAGTTCGAGAGGTTGGCGGTCACGGAATCGGACTTGAGTTTCATGAAGAACCGTGGGTTAGCTATGTTTCAGCAAAAGGCACAGAAATGCTTATGGTGCCGGGAATGATATTTACTATTGAGCCTATGATTAATATGGGCAAAGCGGATATATATGTTGATGATGAAAACGGCTGGACAATATATACAAAAGATGAAAAACCGTCTGCTCAATGGGAAATTCAAGTTCTTGTTACTTACGATGGTTATGAAATAATTTCATATTAATTAAGAGTAAGGGCTGTTTCGCTTGAAGCAGTCCTTTCTTGTTTTATTTAAGTAATAATAATAAACAATTTTGACACAATGAATGGCTATAATGTTTGCGGATATGATAAAACCGTTAATGATTCAACAGCAGGTGGTTTGACGCTCAGCACAAGATATAAGTTGCCGATTAAACTGAACGCCACCGGCGGTTTGAGCATTAAAAAACAGTAAATTATTAAAATCCAAGAGCTATCTCACCAATAAAGTGAGATAGCTCTTTTTTGTGTGTCAAGTAACGAAAACTTAATTACTGAATAATATGCTAATAATAAGTTGAAATCGGTGATAAATATGCAGGACGAAATAACACTTGATATGCTCAAAACGGGTGATTTTGCACGGGTGGTAAGGGTTGAATGTAACGGTGAGCTTAACAACAGAATTTATGCCTTGGGAATAACAGAAAATTCGGTTATAAATAAAGTGTTCAAAGCACCGTTTGGGGACCCTGTGGCTTATTCGGTTAAAAATACACTTATTGCTTTGAGAAATAAGGACTGTAAAAACATTATTGTTGCTCCAATATAATTCGGAGGTTGTCCTATGTTTTCAAGAAAAATCGCAGTTGCAAAATCAAAAGCCTGTGAGTGTGATTATCGCATTACTCTTGCAGGTAATCCAAATGTGGGCAAAAGCACAATTTTTAATGCACTTACAGGGTTGAAACAGCATACAGGTAATTGGACCGGCAAAACGGTTGAATGTTCATCCGGTAGAATAAAAATCAATGACAAATCATTTGAGATAACCGATCTGCCCGGTACTTATTCGATGCTATCTTTTTCTGAAGAAGAAAACGTTGCAAAAGAATTTTTGACAAATCAAAATTCGGATTGCACGATCATTGTTATTGATTCCAATGCTATTGAGAGAAATTTGTCGTTTGCTTTGCAAGTGTTATCTATGCAAACGAATGTTGTTTTATGCCTTAATTTGTGTGATGAAGCCAAGAAAAACGGAATTGAAATAGACACCGATGAGCTGTCGCTGAATTTAGGGATTCCCGTTGTGTGTACCTGTGCGACGAAAAAAAGCGGGTTTGATGAACTGAAAGCTTATGTTTATGATGTTTGCATCGGAAAACGTAGGTGCTTCAGAGTAAGCAGGAATTTTATTGGTGTTGATATTTTTGACAAAAACAAGCAAAGAGAGAATATAGAGCATTTTGCAAAAATCGCAAGGAATATTTTTGATATATGTGTTAGAAAATCTGAAAATCCAAAACAAAAAACATCAAGACTTGATAGAATCTTAACATCAAAAGCAACAGGTATTCCGATTATGCTGTTGCTGTTTGCGGCTTTGTTTTGGGTGACTGCAATCGGAGCAAACTATCCGAGCGAATGGTTGAGCAGCTTATTTGAAATGATTAAAACCCAACTTTATCGTTTGTTTGAGTTTTTGAGTGTTCCGAGCTTTATTACAGGAGTTTTGATTGATGGCGTTTATACAACGCTTGCGTGGGTAGTTTCGGTTATGCTCCCCCCTATGGCTATATTTTTTCCGTTGTTCTCACTTATTGAGGATTCGGGCTATTTGCCGAGAATAGCGTTTAATCTTGATAAGTTTTTTGCAAAATGCGGTGCTCACGGAAAACAAAGTCTTACAATGGCTATGGGCATCGGCTGTAATGCCTGCGGAGTAACAGGGTGCAGAATAATTGAATCCGAGCAAGAGAGAAAGATTGCAGTTTTAACCAATAACTTTATGCCCTGCAACGGGAGATTTCCGATATTGATTGCAATAATTATGATGTTCTTTTCAGGCGTAGGATTTGGTTTTTTTGCGTCTGTTGAGGTTGCGGGAATATTGGTTTTGATAATCGCAATGTGTGTTTTGCTGACGCTTTTGGTATCAAAAATATTGTCATTGACGATTGCAAAGGGCGAGCCGTCACATTTTGCTTTGGAGCTGCCTCCGTACAGAAAACCGCAGATTGCAAAAACAATTATCCGTTCTTTTGCAGACAGAACACTTTTTGTGCTTGGCAGAGCGGTGATTGTTGCCGCTCCCGCAGGAGCAGTTATATGGCTGTGTGCGAATATTTATATTAGAGATGCTTCAATATTAAACTATTGCACCGATTTTCTTGACCCGTTCGGAAGATTTATCGGGCTTGACGGAGTTATCTTGATGGCTTTTATTCTCGGATTTCCTGCCAACGAAACTGTAATACCGATAATAATTATGTCATACATGGCTAACGGCACACTTGTTGACTTTACAAGCTACAAAGAGCTTTTTGAATTGTTTTCCGCAAACGGTTGGACCTTAGTTACGGCAATTTGTATGATGATAATGTGTGTGTTGCATTTTCCCTGCTCAACAACCTGTTTAACCATAAAAAAAGAAACAGGGAGTTTAAAAACTACCCTGCTTTCTATGATAATTCCAACTATATTGGGAATTTTGTTGTGTATGGTTGTTGCCAATGCTTCAAGAATATTATAATTCTGCTTCGGCAACCTTAAGCATAATTGCACATTCAATACGCTTTTTAAAAAGCTCACAGCCGTATTTATATATTCCGCTTATTGAGCCTGTTGCGTGATATGCGTTAGCCGCACAGCCTCCGCTGCAATAAAGCTTTGCCCAACAGTCCTTGCAGTCGGGGCGTGCATATGCGTTGCAAAGCTTAAATTCGTTTTGAATTTCAGTATTAGTTACACCGTCGTATATATTTCCGAGGCTGTATTTTGGGTCGCCGACAAACTGATGACATGGATAAAGCTCACCCCACGGTGTAACAGCCATATATTCGGTGCCTGAACCACAGCCTGATATACGTTTGTATATGCAAGGCCCTCCGGTTAAGTCAATCATATAATGATAAAATGTAATCGGTTTGCCCTCTTTTTCTCGTCTGAGCATATCCTTTGCAAGAATTTCATACTGCTCAAATAAAATCGGAAGGTCATCGTATGTGAGTGCATAAGGATCATCGGGAGAACAAACAACAGGCTCCATTGACAGCTCGGTGAATCCCAAGTCTGCCATATGAAATATATCGTTTGTAAAATCAGTGTTGTTGTGAGTGAAAGTACCTCTGACATAGTAGCCCTTGTTCCCTCTCTTTTTTACAAACTCTTGGAATTTGGGAACAATAGTATCATAGCTACCCTTGCCGTTTACTGTTTTGCGAAGATTGTCGTGAATTTCTTTTCTTCCGTCAAGACTTAAAACAACGTTGTGGCACTCTTTGTTTGCAAAATCAATCACGTCATCATCAATCAGCATACCGTTTGTTGTAAGTGTGAATCGGAAATTTTTACCGTTTTCCTTTTCTATGCTTCGTGCGTAAGCAACAATTTGCTTTACAACATCAAAATTCATAAGAGGTTCGCCGCCGAAAAAATCAACCTCAAGGTTTGTTCTTGAGCCTGAATTTTCAACAAGAAAATCTATTGCCCTTTTTCCCACTTCAAATGACATCAATGCTCTGTCGCCGTGATATTTTCCTTGGCTTGCAAAACAATATTCGCAGTTAAGGTTGCAGGTGTGTGCTATGTGCAGGCACAACGCTTTGATTACTGTGTTGCGTTGCTTAAAATAAAATGCGAGATTTTCGTATTTATCTTCGGTAAACAGCTTTCCGTTGCTTTTAAGCTCCTCGACATCGTCAATGCAATCGCTGATTTCTTGTTTTGTGATTTCCGAATTATCAGCATATTTTTCGAGCAGCTTGGTGATGATTTCTTCCCTGCCGAAATCCGAATACATTTCAATAACATCATACGCCAAATCATCAACACAATGCACGCTGCCGCTGAACGCATCAAGCACGATATTGTAGCCGTTAAGTTTATATTGATGTACCATAAAATTCCCCCATAACAAAAGGAAAGCCGTTTTCATAAGAAAAACGGCAATAAATCCTTATTGTTTCTAAAACCTGATTATTTCTCGCTGAGGCACTTCTCACACTGCTGGTTAGCTACACCGCAAGAAGTTTTGCAAGCTGACTGACAGGAAGTCTGACATTCGCCGCAGCCGCCGCTTTTTACGCTCTTTTTAAGGTCACGAGTTTCAATAGTTTTAATTCTTTTCATAGTAAACCATTCTCCTTGAAGATTTTATAAATAAATCTTACCACATTGAAGCTGTTTTGTCAATCTGTTTTAGCAACACATATGAGATCAGGCATATTCTTTTGGCTTGAAATTACATCAATATTATCAGCAGCGAGTTGTTTTACTGAAGAAATAAATTCTTTTGTGATTATTTCACCCGGTACAATCAAGGGTATGCCGGGAGGATATGCCCAAATATATTCAAGAGACGCTTTGCTTTCAGAGGCTTCAAAGGAAAGTGTTTCAGACTTAAAATCAAATTTTTGACAGGGGTAAAACTGTATTTCCGGCAATTTGATATTAGAATAACTGTTGTTGTGCTTGCCTAAAACAAGGGCTTTATCAATCTCAGACAAGGCGTATGCAAGACGGTCAAATCCGTCTGAGTTGTCACATACAGAAGTCATTGCAATTACATAATCTGTATATGCAAGTTCAGTTTCGATTTTATAATTCTCTCTGAGAATATTGGCAAGCTCTTTCCCGTTAAGCTCGGTGTTTGCTGTTGAAATCAAAATTTTGCCGAAGTCATAATCGAAAATATTGTCGACAGGTAAATTGTTATACAGAATTTTTAAGCGGTTAAGGGCTTTGCATTTTTCATAAAAGCTTGCAAGCCGATTTGTATATTGTTCAAAACAAGCTTTGTTTTCCGAAACATAGTTAAGGCAATTTTCAATAGACGACATAAGAATATATGACGGACTGCTTGTTTCAAATATTGAGAGATTTGATTGAAACAGATTGTCAAGCTCAATATCGTTAATTAACAAAAGTGCAGTTTGAGTGAGTGACGGCAAGGTTTTGTGCAAGCTTACTACCGCCGCATCTGCCCCGTTAAAAAGAGCCTCTGAGGGGAATTTATCGGAAAACGTAAAATGTGCCCCGTGTGCCTCGTCAACAAAGAGCCTTACACCGTGATTTCGGCAAATTTGTGAGATTCCTTTTATATCGGAAACTACTCCCTCATATGTTGGGGAGGTTAATATTACAAGCTTTGTATCGGGGTTGCTTTTTAATAGGTTTTCAACTTCATTTGGTGAAATTGAAGCGTTTATTCCGAAGTTATCAACCGTTTGAGGAATAATATAAATAGGCTTAAGGCGGCATAGCTCAACAGCGTTATAAACGGAAATGTGGCAATTACGAGCCAACAGCACCTTATCGTTCGGACGGGTAAAGGTGCGTATTGCCGCTAAAACTCCGCAGGTTGCACCGTTGACAAGCAAGTGAGCTTTGGGTACAGAATAGATTTTTTGTGCTTTGCTCTCTATTTGTTTAATACATCCGCTTGCATTGTGCAAATTATCAAAGTCCTCAATTTCTGTGATGTCGAGTTGGTAAGGCAATGCAGAGTCTTGAATTTGAGAACGTTTGTGTCCGGGCATATGAAAAGGATATATGCCGCTGTTTGAATATTTTTTTAGCTTATCGTACAACATATATCCTCCGTGCTTTGATTTAGTTGTTACCGAATTCTCTTAATTCAAGCCCTTTGTTGTGTTCAAGTGCCCAATTTATGCTCCAATAGCTTGTGAACAGCAACAGATGATTACCTTTTAGGTCTTGAATACGCTTTGTGTCTGAAGCAAGGTCAAGAGTTTTGGAATCTAAATTATCGTTTACTATCCAACGAATATATTCATAAGGTAAATTTTCAAGTACAATGTCAACATTGTATTCATTTTCAAGTCGATATTTCAAAACGTCAAACTGAAGAACTCCGACAACTCCGACAATTACTTCTTCCATACCCGCATCAAGCTCTTGAAAAATCTGAATTGCACCTTCTTGTGCGATTTGACTTGTTCCTTTAATAAACTGTTTGCGTTTCATTGTGTCCTTTTGGCGGACAAGTGCAAAATGCTCGGGAGCGAACGTTGGGATTCCTTTAAACTGAACTTTGTTTTGAGGTGAACAAAGAGTATCACCGATTGAGAAAATGCCGGGATCAAATACTCCGATTATGTCGCCTGCGTAGGCTTCGTCAACAATTTCACGCTCCTGTGCCATAATTTGCTGAGGCTGTGAAAGACGCATTTTTTTATTGCCCTGAACGTGAAAAACTTCAAGATTCTTTTCAAATTTTCCGCTGCAAATTCTTATGAAAGCCACTCTGTCACGGTGTGCCTTGTTCATATTGGCTTGAATTTTAAATACAAATGCCGAAAAATGCTCAGACATCGGTTCAACGGCATTGTCAACCGTTTCTCTGGGCAGAGGAGAAGTGGTGAGCTTTAAGAATTGCTCTAAAAACGGCTCAACACCGAAATTTGTAAGAGCCGAACCGAAAAATACAGGTGTTAGTTTTCCGTTTCTGACAGCACTTAAATCAAATTCGTCACCTGCACCGTCAAGCAGCTCAATGTCATCAAACAAATCCTGCTTGTGATAGAAGCCGATTTTTTCTTCAAGCGTGGGATCATCAAGAGTAAGCTCTTCCTTTTCAACCTCTTTTTGACCGTTGTTAGCGGTGAATGACAAAATCGTTCTTGAATTACGGTCAAATACTCCCTTAAATTCCTTGCCCGAACCAATCGGCCAATTTACAGGATAGGTATTAATTCCAAGTACGTTTTCTATGTCTTCAAGCAAATCAAAAGGATTTTTGGCATCTCTGTCCATCTTGTTGATGAATGTGATGATGGGAATGTTACGCATTACGCAAACCTTAAAGAGCTTTATTGTTTGCTTTTCAACACCCTTTGAGCCGTCAATGACCATAACAGCGGAATCTGCTGCCATAAGAGTGCGGTAGGTGTCCTCAGAGAAGTCTTCATGTCCCGGGGTATCAAGAATGTTGATGCAATATCCGTTATACTTAAACTGTAAAACCGAGGATGTAACGGAAATACCACGCTGTTTTTCAATTTCCATCCAGTCGGAAACCGCATGCTTTGCGGTTCTTTTACCCTTTACCGAGCCGGCAAGATTGATAGCACCTCCGTAAAGCAAAAGCTTCTCCGTTAGTGTTGTTTTACCTGCGTCGGGGTGCGAGATTATTGCAAACGTTCTGCGTTTTGCGATTTCATCATTTAGTGAAGCCATAAAACAAATCCTTTCAGATATAATATATATACAACTTATTATTTTACTATTGTTTTGCGTCATATGTCAACTGTATTCTTTAAAAAATCGGAGTTATTAAGATGAATTGATTTGAACGTGGTAAAAATCCAATTTAATGCCCGATTTATTTTACGAAGCCTTAAATATTTTCTTACAAGTTCTTGACAATTTTATTAAAGTAATGTAATATATTTATAGTGAAAATAAAATTTCCTATCTTTTCATATACCTTCCAACTTGAGGCAGAAACTGTGTTTCTGCCTCAAACAATTTTAGAGGTAAGATTATGTCAAATTATTTAAGCTTGTATATCCATATTCCCTTTTGCAAAAGCAAATGTCCGTACTGTGATTTTTTCAGCGGCATGGGAAACGAAGAAAAATATGATGATTATTGCAATGCTCTTATTGAAAAAATTGATTACTGGAGCAGCAAAACCGATAAAAGTATTGAAACTATCTATTTTGGTGGCGGAACTCCGAGCGTTATCGGAGCTAAAAGGCTGACTGATATATTGTCGGCAATTAAAAATAAATTTGCGGTCAGTAAAAACGCCGAAATTACAGTTGAGATTAATCCCGATACGGGTAAAAGCATTGATTTTTCAAAGCTGAAGCAATGCGGATTTAACAGGATTTCGGTAGGATTGCAAAGTGCCTGTGAGAATGAATTAAAAGCTCTTGGCAGAATACACAACACCGATGACGTCAAATTGACGGTTCAAAGAGCGAAAAACGCCGGTTTAAAAAATATATCGCTTGATTTGATGATGGGTATTCCTTTTCAGTCAAAAGAAAGCTTAAGAGAATCAATAGATTTTTGTTCTGCTTGCGGTGTAAATCACATCTCGTCATATATTTTGAAAATCGAGCAAGGTACAAAATTCTTTGAGCAAAAAGATAATCTGATTCTTCCTAATGAAGATATACAGGCGGATTTATATTTATTTGCAACTGAATATCTTGAAAAGCTCGGATACAGACAATATGAAATTTCTAACTTTGCAAAAGTAGGCTTTGAAAGCAGACACAACGTAAATTATTGGAAATGCGGCGAATATATAGGAATTGGACCTTCGGCTCATTCGTTTTTTAATGGCAAGCGTTTTTACTATGACAGAAGCATGGAAGATTTTAAAAATAATGTTATTATCTCCGACGGAACCGGCGGCAGTGAAGAAGAATTTATTATGCTTTCGCTTAGGCTTAAAAGCGGACTTAATTTTAATGAATATAGAGATAAATTCGGCAAGCTACTTCCCTCTCGCTTTTCAGAAGATATAAAAAAATATGTAAAAGCTGGATTTATGACGGTTGATGATGAGAAAATATGCTTTACACCCAAGGGCTTTCTTGTTTCAAACTCTATTATTGCCGATTTAATTTGATCGCAAAAGTATATTAATGGTGATATTATGTTTTATGATTTTATAACAGCAGACAAATCAATAAAAATGCCGATGTACAGGCAAATTTATATTTCGGTCAGAAAAGCTGTTGAAAACGGAAGCCTGAAAAAAGGAATAAAGCTCCCGGCTGTCCGCAAGCTGAGTGATTATCTAAATGTTTCAAAAACTACCGTTACTGCCGCATATGAGCAATTGTGTGCTGAGGGTTACATTAAAAACAAGCCTCAGAGCGGATATTATGTTGAAGCGGAATTCATAAGTAAGCCCAAATCGGTTGATATTGATGAAATAAGAAGTAATAGCTCTGAAATTGCGTTTATGTATGATTTCAGCGGAAAAAGTATTGATAACAAGATAATAGACCTTGCCGAATGGAAAAAGGATATTAAGGAGGTCATTAACAGTAATTATCTTTTGACTTCTTATGGCGATGTTCAAGGTGAAAAAGCGTTGAGAACTGCATTGCAAAGCTATGCACTTGGTACTCGCAGTGTTAATACAAGTGCAGACAGTATCATTCTCGGAGCAGGCGTTCAGCCGTTGCTTTGCATACTATGTGCAATTTTGGGATGCGGAAAAAGTATTGCCGTTGCAAATTCGAGCTTTGTGCAATCTGAGATAGTATTTAAAAGCTTTGATTATAAAATAAATTATTTTGATAGCGATAAATCAGGTGTTACAGTTGATTCGCTGGAAAAAATCAAGCCCGATATTATTCTGATTAACCCCAATTTTAACAGCAGCAGCGGATTTAATACACCGGTTGCAAGACGACTTGAGATAATTGATTGGGCAAAGAAAAATAACGCTTTGATTATTGAAGACGATTATAACGGTGAGCTGAGATACAGCACTCACCCTATGCCCTGTTTTCAGAATTACGACACCGAAAGCACTGTGTATCTCGGCTCGTTTTCAAAGGTTCTTTTGCCGTCTGTTCGCATAAGCTATATGGTGCTTCCCGATAAGCTGATGAAAAAGTACAATACGGTTAAGGGGCTTATCAATCAAACGGCGTCTAAAACCGAACAGCTCGCCCTTGCAAAATACATAAACAGCGGTAAAATTTATGTACATCTGAGAAAAGCTCGCAGAGTGTATTTTGAGAAGAGCAAAGTAATTCTTGAAAGCATAAATAAATATTTTGACAACGCTAATGTTATTTTTAATGAAACTTCACTTTATGTAACTGTTAAGCTTGATTACAATTTAAACAGAAATGCGATTGATAATTCTTTGAAAGAAAATTCAATTTGCTTGATGCCATATAAAACAAAAGCTAATGAGTTAGCGGTGAGCTTTTCAGGAATTGAAGTTGATAAAATTGACAGCGGTATTAAGCTTTTAAGCGAAATAATTAAAGACAATGTCGCAAAATAAAAATGTGGGTGCAGTAATAAGCACCCACATTTTTTATGTTCGTTTTAAGGAAAATCCTATGATATAGCAAATGAAAAATGCAATAATATCAACTGCAACTATTGTAGAACCCACCGGCGTGCCTGCGATTATAGATATTAACAATCCGCACGACGAGCATATTACGGATAATACAGCCGAGAAAACTGTGACTGACTTAAAGGTTTTAAAGATTCGCATTGCTGAAAGTGCGGGAAAAATCACAAGAGCGGAAATCAAAAGCGAGCCTACCAAGTTCATTGCAAGAACGATTATTACGGCAATTATCACGGCAATCAAAAGATTGTATGCACTTGAATTTGTACCGCTTGCCTTTGCAAAGGCTTCGTCAAAGGTTACGGCAAATATTTTATTATAGAATATCACAAAAACAAGCAGAACTATTATTGACAAAGCAACGCAGAGCCAAACTTCGGTTGTGGTGAGCGACAAAATTGACGCTGAACCAAATAATGTTGAGCAGACATCTCCCGAAAGATTGGGCGATGCGGAATAAATATTCATCAAAAGGTATCCGATTGCTAATGCACCGACAGAAATCATTGCTATTGCGGCGTCGCCTTTAATTTTTGTGTTTCTGCCTGTTCTGAGCAATAAAACCGCACTGATAATCGTTATCGGTAATACTATAAGCATATTATCCGTAATTCCGAGAATTGCCGAAATTGCAAGTGCTCCGAAGGCAACGTGTGAAAGTCCGTCTCCAATAAAAGAAAAACGTTTTAAAACAAGTGTTACGCCTAACAGAGATGAGCAAAGTGCAATTAGCGTGCCAACAATAAAAGCGTACTGAACAAACGGGAATTGAAAATAAAAAACTATTTTGTCAAGGAGCTCAGTCAATGCTGTTCATCTCCTTTTTAAGATATTCTTTAGCAAATTCGCTTTGCAGATATTGTGACCTTGTGCCGAAGAATAATTTATTGCCTATATGCAGAATATGGCTTGAGTATTTTACAGCGGCAGAGGTATCGTGAGTTATCATAATTATTGTGATTTTATCCTCTTGATTAAGCTTATATATCAAGCTGTACATTTCTTCCGTGACTTTTGGGTCAAGACCTGCCACGGGTTCGTCGAGTAAAAGCATTTTTTGAGTTGCACACAAAGCACGGGCAAGCAAAACACGCTGCTGTTGACCGCCCGAAAGCTCTCGATAGCATTTGTCGGCAAGGTCCTCTATCCCCATTTTTTTCATATTATTCAAAGCAACCGCTTTATCTGATTTGTTGTAGAACGGACGGAAGCCGTTTCTGTTTTGACATCCCGAAAGGACTATTTCCCTAACCGATGCGGGAAAATCCTTTTGAACAAGCGTTTGCTGAGGCAAATAACCGATTTGCGTTTTCTTTATATCTGTTTGAATTGATAAACTGCCGCTCATCGGTGTATGTAAACCGAGAATCGCTTTCATAAGCGTCGTTTTACCGGAGCCGTTCTCTCCCACAATGCAAAGATAGTCACCCTTATTTACCGAAAAATTCAAGTCGTGTATTATCTCTCTCCCCTCATATCCGAGTGAAAGATTTTGACATTTTATTTGTTCCATATATACTCCTAATTCAGTGCTGTTTCCAAAGCCTTTAAATTGCTTTCCATAATTGAAAGGTATGTTGCTTGGTTTTCTGATTCACTAAAAATTGCAGACTGCATGGAATCAAGCGTTAAAATTCCAACAGATTTATTATTTGAGGCTTGAATTATGCTTTTGGCAATTCTGTCATCGGATTTTTCGAGCAGTAAAACATAGTCAAGATTTAGCGTATTAACCTTGTCGGCAAGGAAAGTAATCGTTTCAAAGCTTGCTTCTGTTTCGGCTGAACAGCCGTTAAATGCCGCATAATATGAAATGTCGTAATCATCAAATAAGTATATAAACGGAAATCTGTCTGCAAACAGCACTGTGTCACGCTTTGCATTTTGTGTTACCGAAATATATTGTTCATCAAGCTGAGATAATTCTTTAATATAGTTATCAGCATTTTCGGTGTAGAGCGATTTGTTGGTTTCGTCTGCAAGAATCAATTTATCTTTAATTTCGTTAACTATAAGCTCTGCGTTTCTTATTGACAACCAAATATGCTCATCATATTCTATGTCGTCATCCTCGTGTAAGCTGTGATTATGTGAGCTTGCATCGTTGACATCCTGCTCCTCTTTGGCATAATCACCGAGAAGTTCAAGAAGATTAATCGCTATTATATCCGGATTTAAGCTTTCCTTGAGAACATCCTCTACCCAATCGTCAGATTCTCCTCCGACATAAATAAAAATGTCGCAGGTAGAAATTCGTGCTATATCTTCAACCGACGGCTGATAGCTGTGAAGGTCAACGCCGTCTTTGGTAAGTAGTTGTAAGTCTATGCTATCGCTTTCACCTATAACTTGCTTTGCCCAATCATATTCGGGAAAGATAGTACATACAACTGAAATCTTCCCACTGCTGAAATCAAATGATTTGCTGCCGCACCCCGAAAAAGACGTTATAGTTATTATTAATGTAAGCAGAAAGGAAATATACTTTTTCATTGGGCTTTATCCTCACTGACATTACGGCAATTTTTGCAAACACCATAAAGAACGGAGTTTGCCTTGTCGATAGCAAATTCATCATCTTGGGCAAGTGCATTTGCAAGTGCTTTGGCACTATCGGAATTCATATGAAATGTTTTTCCGCATTTTTCACACGAAAGGTGCAGGCAATCCTTGCAGGAGGCTTTGTCTGTATATTGATAAAAAACTTCTCTGCTTCCGCTTTTTGACACACGCCTTATTTTTCCGTCTTTTTCAAGATCGGAAAGATTGCGATAAACGGCACTTATGCTGATGCTTTCGGATTTCATAAGCTCTGCGATTTGCTTTGCCGAGATATCCTCGTCAGCATGATTTGAGAGAAAGTTAAGCAGCATTTTTCTTTGCTTGGTCATATATTTTGCCATAACGTCACCTCAATTTGCGACTTATTCGCAAATTATTATATCAGGAAATGCTTAAACTGTCAAGTTTGATTGGGAAAACGAGCTGATATATATCAACACTTATTATATAAGCCTGTGTAATTGCAAAGTTATCGGTAATATATTTGTGTGTTTGTAAATTTATGACAATAATACCTATAATCTTTTTCTATTCAACAAAATACACTTGAATTTCAATGCGAGATATAGTAGAATAATACTAACTAAGTCATTTTAAGGGGTTTGTTTTATGGAGTTTTCATTCAAGGATATACTTCGCATCATTAAGAAGAATATAATTTTCATTGTAGTGATTTCTTTGGTGTGTGCAATGGGTTCGTTTGTTGTAACCAAATATGTGGTAAAAAAGACATACACGTCTTCTGTTAAATTCCACGTTAACACGGTAAAGGGTTCTACGGCACACGAAGACCTTAATTCCTATAATTATGCCGAAAAGCTTGTTGCCACATATATTCAAATGCTTGATACAAGCAAGTTTTTCAACGCTGTATCTGACGAGCTGAACAATGAATATTCGCCGGAAGCTTTAAAAAGTATGATTAAGCTTACTGCGGTGCAGGATACCGAGATTTTTAAGGCTGACATTTCAAATGAAAATCCGAATGAAGTAAAAAGAATCGGTGATGCTGTTGCTGTTGCTGCTCCAAGCACGATTAAATATTTGTTGGAAGAAAGTGCCGAGCTTGATATTGTTGACGAAGCTCAGGTGCCGAAAAGCCCTGCTTCTCCGAATGTAACAAAAAATGTTTTGTTGTTCTTTTTTGCAGGTCTGGTAATTTCGTTGATTATTGCGTTTGTAAGAGATTACTTTGATATTAAGATTAAGTATGATCAGGAAATGACTACCATTATAAATCTTCCTGTGCTTGCTGCAATTCCGGAATTCAGCTTTGATGATTTACCGAAATCAAGTAAATCTAAAAAAAGTAATAGACAGAAAGGTTGATAATCTATGGCTGCTTCAAAAGAAAAAGACAATGTATTTGCTGAAAAAGCACTTAGCTTTCAAATTAAAGAATCATATAAAACCGCAAGAACTAACATTGATTATTCCATTATAAAAAAGGGTTGTAAAAAAATCGCATTTACGAGCTCTGCTAAAGGTGACGGTAAAACAATTACCGCAATTAACGTTGCATTGGCTCTTGCTCAAAAGGTAAACACAAAGGTTTTGATAGTTGATTGCGACTTGCGTCGCCCCCGTGTACATTCGGCACTTAAGCTGACGCCTGTTCCGGGTATTGCAAATCACCTTAACGATGAATGTACATACGAAGATATAATCAAACCGACAAACTCTCCAAATCTGTATGCTGTTTGCTACGGAGTTATCCCGCCTAACCCGTCTGAGCTTATGTCAAGTAAGGGTATGGAGGAATTTATTAAAAGAGCCGAAAATGAATTTGATTATATTATTTTTGATACCCCTCCGGTTGGTGTTGTAATAGACGCCCTTCCCATTATTAACGCTTCGGACGGTACTGTTATCGTTGCAAAGAACAACTCCACAACTTATCCGCAGTTAAACAGTACAATCGACACCCTTAAACGTTCGGGCTGTAAAATTCTCGGCGTTATCGTTAACAAGGTTAAGCCTGAGGGCTTGTCAAAACGTAAGTATTACTATAAGGATTATTATTACGGAGATTAATTCAAATGAATTGAAATGAGGATTTAATTAATGTCTATGTCAAATACTAAGACTATTAAAAAGCAAAATGATAATTTTTCTTTTGAAAATAATAAACCCGTATATGAGTTTTTCAAGAGTTTGATTGATATTGTTTTTTCATTTGCGGCTATTGTGGTTTTGATACCTGTTTTTCTGATCCTTGCATTGGCAGTTAAGTTTACAAGCAAAGGGCCTGCGATTTACAAGCACAAGAGAGTCGGAAAAAACGGAAAAGATATATACATTTTCAAATTCAGAAGTATGGTTGCAAATGCCGACAAGCTTATTGACAGCTTCACTCCTGAGCAAAAAGAAGAATTTCAAAAGAATTTTAAGCTTGATAATGACCCGAGGGTAACTAAAATCGGCAAATTTTTGCGTAAAACAAGCCTTGATGAGCTTCCACAGCTTTTTAACGTTTTAAAGGGTGATATATCAATTGTCGGTCCACGCCCTATTACCGAAGAAGAAACTGAATTATACGGCAAAAACAAAGAGCTTTTGCTAAGTGTCAGGCCGGGACTCACCGGATTTTGGGCTTCGGGCGGAAGAAGCGATACAAGCTATAAGCGGCGTCGTGCCATGGAAATATATTATGTAAAACACAGGAGCTTTGCCTTTGACGTGAAGATATTTTTTAAAACGTTTATTTCTGTATTTAAAGGCGAAGGAGCAAAATAATTAAGTATTGGAGAAAGAACAATGAAAGCAGTAATTCTTGCCGGAGGCTATGGAACAAGAATTTCCGAGGAATCTCAATTCAAACCGAAGCCTATGATTGAAATTGCAGGTATGCCTATTTTGTGGCATATTATGAAGCTGTATTCATTCTACGGAGTGAATGAATTTATTATTTGTGCGGGATATAAACAGCACGTTATTAAAGAGTGGTTTGCTGATTATTTTCTTCATACCTCCGATATTACTTTCGATTTTACTCAGGACGACAAAATTATTGTGCATAATAAACGCACTGAAAATTGGAAAGTTACCGTTGTTGACACGGGAATGAATACAATGACGGGCGGAAGATTAAAACGGGTTCGTGATTTTTTAAATGATGAACCGTTTTTTATGACTTACGGTGACGGCGTTTCTGATATTAATATAGACGTCTTGCTTGATTTTCATAAGAAAAACGGAAAGCTTGCTACTATGTCTGCGATTAAACCCGACAGCAGGTTTGGCGTGCTTGATTTGTCGGAAAATAGTATGGTTAAAGCGTTTCGTGAAAAAAGCAGTATAGATTCAGGCTATATTAATGCAGGCTTTATGGTTCTTGAACCAAAGGTTCTGGATTATGTTAAAGATGATTCGATTATGTTTGAACGTGAGCCAATGGAAAAGCTTGCACTTGACGGTGAGCTTATGTGCTACAAGCATAACGGGTTTTGGCAATGTATGGATACAATGCGTGATAAAGAAAAGCTTGAAAATCTTTGGGCTGAAAATAAGGCACCTTGGAAAGTGTGGGCTGATTGATGCTTGAATTTTATAAAGGAAAAAAGGTTTTTGTGACAGGTCATACGGGATTTAAAGGAAGCTGGCTGTGCAAGATTCTTTCAAATTGCGGTGCTGAGGTAACGGGTTATTCCCTACTCCCTCCCACCGAACCGAATTTGTTTGAAATTGCAAAAATAGAAAGCGATATTAATTCTGTAATCGGTGATATTCGTGATTTAAAAAGCTTGAAAAAGGCTTTTGTTGACGCTCAACCCGAAATTGTGCTGCATCTTGCCGCTCAGCCTATTGTTCGTGACAGCTACAAAATGCCTGTATATACATATGAAACAAACGTTATGGGTACGGTTAATATACTTGAATGTGTACGTCAAAGCAATTGCGTTAAGTCGTTTCTGAATGTTACAACAGACAAGGTTTACGAAAACAAAGAATGGTGTTGGGGTTATCGTGAGGATGAGCCTTTGGACGGATTTGACCCGTATTCAAACAGCAAAAGCTGCAGCGAGCTTGTAACTCATAGCTATCAAAAATCATTTTTCGCTGACGGAAGTGTTGCAATTTCAACGGCGAGAGCAGGTAATGTTATCGGCGGCGGAGATTTTGCAAATGACAGAATCATTCCCGACTGCGTGCGTGCTATTGAAAGCGGAAGTAACATAACAGTAAGAAATCCATATTCAACTCGTCCGTATCAGCATGTTTTGGAGCCGCTGTTTGCATATCTTATGATTGCTAAGGCACAATATGAAAATTCAGACAAAGCCGGATACTATAACGTTGGTCCTGACGAATGTGATTGTATCACAACAGGTGAGCTTGTTGATATGTTTGCAAAATTCACCGACGGCAAGGTAAAGAGAATAGATAAGTCTGAAAATAATGCAGTTCACGAAGCAAACTTTTTAAAGCTTGATTGTTCAAAGCTCAAATCGGTGTTTGGATGGACTCCTCATTGGCATGTGGATACTGCTGTTCAAAAAACGGTTGAATGGTCAAACGTCTGGCTTAATAAGGGCGATGTGCGTCAATGTATGAATTCGCAAATTGAAGATTTCTTAAACAGTAAAATATAGATTGGGGTAAATTATGCAAAAGGCGATTGTAACCGGTGCTAACGGATTTGTAGGTTCTCATGTATGCAAAGAGCTTTGCAAAGAAAATGTTAAGGTCTATGCTGTAATCAAAGATGAAAATGAGAACATTGACAATATAAAGAATTTAAGCGGTATTTCGATTATTTATTGTGATTTGAGCGATATTTCCGAGCTTACCGAAAAAATCAAAGATGAGGATATTGATGTTTTCTATCATTTTGCATGGGTAGGCGTTTCATCAAAGCTTAGGTGTGATGAAAATATTCAGATAAACAATGCGTTGTGGACCGTGCAAGCATTAAGAACAGCGGACAAAATGAAATGCAAAAAATTTGTTAATGCAGGTTCAATTATGGAAAAAGAAACATTCCTTGCTGTTTCTGCTCAAGGAAGCGAACCGAGCATCGGCTATATATATGGTGCCGCAAAATTATTTGCAAGAACTTTATGCAAACCAATTGCAAGTGAACTTGATATTGATTTGTGCTGGGCTGTAATTACAAACACCTATGGCATTGGCGAATTTTCATCAAGATTTGTAAATACAACTATAAGAAAAATCATTGCAGGTGAGCCTTTGCAGTTTACTGCCGCAACACAGAATTATGATTTTATTTACATAGATGATGTTGCGAAAGCGTTTGTAGCCATCGGAAAATACGGAAAGCCGAATAAAGAATATACTATTGGAAGCGGTAATGCAAAGCCGTTAAAGGAATTTATTATTGAGCTTTTGCAAACACTTGCTCCTAATGCTGTTCCTCTTTTCGGGGATGTTCCTTATACCGGTGTGAACATCCCACTTGAAGTATTTGACACAACTGACATTGAAACCGACTGTCATTTTAAGCCGTCAATTTCTTTTGCGGTGGGTACAAAGCTTACAATGGATTGGCTTAAGTCACTTAATTAATTTTTAAGCAAGGTGTAATTATGATACAAAAATTTGAATTTTGCAAAACCGACCTTGAAGGAGCTTTTCTTATCAAGCCGTTTTGTGCAACAGACATCAGAGGTGCGTTTATTAAGGATTATTCAAAGGAAGTTTTTGAGCAAAACGGACTTGAATATAATCTTGCCGAAGTGTTTTACACTGTATCTCACAAGGGCGTTATTCGTGCTTTGCACTTTCAGCGTGTTCATGAGCAAGCTAAACTTGTTAGGTGTGTTAAGGGCAAGGTGTTTGACGTTATAGTTGATTTGCGACCCGACTCCCCCACTTTTAAAAAATGGCAGGGCTTCTATTTATCGGAAGAAAATATGAATGAACTGTTTGTTCCTGAACATTTTGCACATGGGTATCTTGTTTTGGAGCCGTCAATAGTTTCTTATAAATGCGGTGAAAAATTTTACGGCGAATATGACGATGGGATTATGTTTAATGATCCCGATTTTGCGGTTGAATGGCCGTTTGAAGAAATCGGCGGAATTGAAAATCTTATACTCGCCGACAAGGACAAAAATTTACAGTCATTCAAAGAATTTGAAGCTAAATATCTTTAATTATCTATGGGGACAAATATGAACGTAGTATATTCAAGCTCTGACAGCTATTCTATGGTTGCCGGAATTTCTATGTATTCCCTTTTGGAAAACAATCAAGATGTTGAGGAATTGAACATCTTTTTGATTGATAACGGGATTACCGATGCTAACAAAGCAAGATTTGTTAAAATGTGCGGCGACTTTAACCGCAAAATTAATTTTATACCCATTTCCGATATTGAGAAGTTGACAGGCACGTCAATTAACATCGGAAGATGGAATATCAGTACCTTTGCAAGATTGTTTTACGCAAGCTTGCTGCCCGATTGGGTTGAGAAGGTTATACACATTGACTGTGATACAATGATAATGTCATCGCTCAAGCCCTTGTGGGATATTGATATGCAAGATAAAATCGTAGCAGGTGCTTATGAGTGTATCGGTGACAGCTATAAAAAAGAGATTTCAATGAAATCAGATGACCTGTATATTAGTGCCGGCAATATTATGCTCAATCTTGCACAAATAAGAAAACAAGGGTTGGAAGAAAAATTTAAGAAATTTATTCAAGAGCATCGCCACCTATCTTTTGTTGACCAGCCGGTTTTGAATGCTTGCACTTCAAATGAAGAAAAGCTGCTCATTCCTCTTAACTATAACGCTTATTCAATAGTTTTTTATCTTAAATATAGAAACGCCAAAAAAGCAAAGAGGGTTTCGCAGTATTACACAGAGCAAGAGGTTCTTGAAGCAGTGAATAATCCGTGTATCGTACATTTTACCACTTGCTTTATGGACGGTACACGACCTTGGATTGAAAACAATTTTCACCCAATGTTAGACAAATACTTAGAGTTTAAAGCACTATCCCCTTGGAATGAGGTTCCTCTTTGGGAAGATAAAAGAGGTAGCGTCAAAAAGCTTGCTTACAAAGTCTTCAGAACGCTTCCGCAGGGATTTGTTTGCAGCTCAATCGGATTTGTTCACGATGTTATTGTTCCGTTTAAAAATAAACTGATTAAATAATATTATTAATTAAGCATACAAAATAGTTCTATGAAAGTGAAATTTAAAGGGGTTGAATAAATTGGAACCAATCAGAGTATTACAGGAAGACGTTATTCTTGATCCGGGCGGAATTGAAGTTCTTTTAATGAATCTATACAGACATATCGACAGAGAACAGTTGCAGTTTGATTTTATGGTTCACCGTCCTACGAAAGGATTATATGAAGATGAGATTACATCAATGGGAGGGAAAATATATCACACGCCTGCATTTAATCCTTTTAAAATGAAATCATATAAAGATGGTATTGAAAAGGTACTTATCGACCATCCGGAATATAAGGTATTTCATTGTCACACTGAATTAAATTTATGGCCTTTAAAATATGCCACAAAGTTAGGCGTGCCGGTCAGAGTTGCACACAGCCATAATGCTAAATCAACTGTTGACCTAAAATACTTTTTCTTTTTGTACGAAAAAATGTTTATTAAAAAATATTGTACCGATATGTTTATGTGTTCTAAACCTGCCGGTGAGTGGAGCTATGGAAAAAAAGCTGTTGCCGAAGGAAGGGTTAAATATTTAAACGGAATTGTTGAAACAAATAAGTTTAAGTATAATGAGCAAGTACGCAGAGAAATGCGTGAAGAACTCAACGTTGGAGATAAAATAGTAATTGGACACATCGGAAGATTTATGAAGCAAAAAAATCATATGTTTTTGCTTGAAATTTTCAAAGAGATTCACAGCATGAATTCAAACACAGTCCTTGTTCTTTGCGGTAATGGCATCCTCGAAGACAATATCAAAACAAAAGCTAAGGAGTTGGGCATTGAGAATGACGTAATTTATACCGGTGTAAAAGATTACGTTAATGTTGAAACATGCCGATTATATCAAGCTTTTGATCTTTTTCTGTTTCCTTCTCTTTGGGAAGGCTTGCCACTCAGCGGTATTGAAGCACAAACTTCGGGTTTACCACTTGTGATGAGTGATGTCATTGCAAAACAAACAATTGTTACTGAAAATGTAACTCAGGTTTCTTTGTCTAAAAGTACTGAGGAATGGGCAAAAATTTGCCTTGATATTTTGAGCAAGTTTGAACGAAAAGATTGCCAAAAACAAGTTGTTGACGCAGGTTTTGATGTAATTAATACAGCTAACTTTTTACAAAATTTTTATATTGATCGTACCCTTAGGGCTCGTCATATGGAAAAAACAAAATAAATTAAGGTGAAATAAATGCAGCAGCTCGTATCTATAATTATCCCGACATACAAAGGCTCAGACAAAATTTGCAATGCGGTTGACAGCGTTCTTAATCAAACATATGAGAATATTGAGATTATTGTTGTTGATGATAACGGCAAAGGCACAGATGAGCAAAAATTGACCGAGTTAAAGATGAATAAATATTCGGGAAACAAAAAGGTTAAGTATTTGACACATGAGGTTAATATCAACGGTTCTGCTGCACGAAACACCGGTATCAGAGCGTCTAAAGGCGAATTTTTAGGCTTTTTAGATGATGATGATGTTTTTTTACCTGAAAAAACTGAAAAGGAAGTCAGACTTTTTAATTCTCTTGATAAGTCCTATGGCTTGGTTTACGGCTCGTTTGTTGAGCATATGAATGAGAATTACTCACGTACACTATTAGCCGACAATACCGAGGATTTTTTGTTTCGATATCTTTGTAATGAGATTATTGCTTGTTCAAGCACTGTTATGATAAGAAGAAATGTTCTTGAAAAGGTTGCTGAATGGGACGAAAGCTTTAAAAGACATCAAGACCTTGAGTTTTTTGCACGAGTGGCAAGCAATTACAAGGTTGCTTGTGTGCAGGATTTATGTATCGAAAAATTCAAGCTTGACCGCAATATGCCAAAAGGCAAAACATACGAAGAATACAGAATGTATTTTTTAGATAAAATGAGTCCGATTATACATAGCTTTTCACTAAAAAAACAAAAGCATCTGTACAATATCCATTATACGGAAATCGGAAAATGTTATCTTAAAGAAAAAGATATTAAATCTGCACTTAAATGGGCTAAGAAAACAAGTAACTTTCCGAAAGCCCTATTTGTTTTTTTGATTGACGGGTTAAAATATTTTAGCAGAAATCATTAAAGAGGGTCTGTATGAGTAAATCTCTTATTAAAAATAAGGACGATTTTATCGTTACATTAAACTGCTGGGCAGTTGCGATGATGCTGGTTTCGTTTATCATTACGCGTACGCTTGCCAGTATCAGCTTGTTTAAAAATACATCCAACAATGTTTTTGTACTTTTAGCTGTTGCGATATGTATGGCAGGCTCTGCTTTGCTTGCAAAAAAAGTATATATACCGCTTCCGTCTGTTTTTATCTTCTTGCTGATTTTTACCAATTTTATTATCACCTTGATTTTTCACGGCGATGAAACTACAACCAACGCTATTCAATTTATATTTTTTGCAGTAATCCCGATATATCTTATAAGCCAAAAGCTTGACCCCGAAAGAATACTGAGATATTCGCTTTATTTATCCTTGATTACTATTCCGATAGTAAATGTGTTTTTTCAAATTCAATATGAAAAGTATTCGCAAGCTTATATGGGAAATATTTTCTCTATCCTCCCCACTGTTATCATAGCGATGATTCATTTTAAGCTGTACAGGAAAAACTCAAATATTGTGGTAAAAATCGCTTATATATATAATCTTTATTTGTTGATTAAGATTTGCCTTATTGCAAATAGAGGTGCCGTTGTTTGCATATTATTTTGCTTTTTAGTGCTGATGATTAATGCTTATGATGATGAAAAACGCATTAAGCTCAAGCCTCTGAAAATTATTTTATTTGTAGTTTTATTTATTATCGGTGTAATAGTATTGATTAATGCTTTGCCGATCCTTGAAAGCTTGCAGACTTTTTTTAAAAATACGTTTAGCTTTGTTCCGAGCTTTATTTCAAAAATGATTAATTACATTAACGAAGGCGATGTTACCGACGGTAGAACTAACATTAACGAATTTGTTATTGACGCTATATTAAAAAAACCTGTTTTCGGCCACGGAATTGAAACCTTTGAAAATTATGTTCGTGAAAACACGACAAAGAATTGGCAATATCCACATCAATATATTTGGCAGTATTTATTTGAAGGCGGCGTTGTTTTTTCTATAATTCCGATTTATTTAAGCCTTTCATTAACTGTAAAGGTTTTGTCAACGAGAATTGTAAAAAAAGATGAATTTGCAATTTGCTGTACGCTTGTATGCTTGTGTATTCCAAAGCTGCTTCTTTCAACCGATCCATGGGATTCTACCACCATATGGATGTTGATTACTTATTCTCTGTTATATATATTTAAAACCAACAGCTTTTTTAAAGCATATGCACAAAAGCTCAATTTTAAACAAAATGATTAATTTTACGGAGTGTAAAGATGTCGTATAAAATAATGTATCCGCAAATTCCGAATATGGGTGACCTGCTTAATAAGGATATGCTTGAAGACCTGTTTAATATTAAAGTGGTACGCAAGAATTTGATTAACTGCAACTTGATTGCGATTGGTTCTGCACTTGACCATATTATGTATTCGGAGTATACTAAAATCAGAGCAAAACAGATAATCGAACACTTGATTAATGATAATGTTCATATTTGGGCAAGCGGATTTATAAGAGGAAATCCTCAAAAAGATTTGGGTATTATTTACAGACACGTTCATATTCATGCCCTGAGAGGAAAGCTTACACTTAAGAGAATGGAAAACCAGCTTGGAAAAAAGCTTGATGTTCCTACAGGTGACGGCGGACTTTTGGCTCAAAATTGGATAGGTTGTTATCCTGAAAAAGAATATGAAGTCGGCATTATTCCGCATTTTAAGGAGCAAGACCACCCAACGGTTAAAAAGCTGCTCAGCAATTATGAAAATTCAACTCTGATTGATTTAACTGAAAATCCCAAAAGCGTTGTTGAAAAAATCGGCAAATGCAATTATGTAATTTCGAGCAGTCTGCACGGTATGATAGTTGCAGACAGTTTTCATATTCCAAATATGCACATCACCTTAACCAACGATATGTTTGGTGACGGAAATAAGTATAATGATTATTTATCGGCATTTGATGTAACTCACACCCCGTTTGATTGTTCAAACGGTGATATGCCGACTTTAAAAGAAGTTAAGGATAATTATAAAATCGACAGCGAAATTGTTGAGTTGAAAAAAGAACAGCTTTTTAAGTCATTCCCCAAATTATAAACGAGGTACTCAATGAGAAACATATCTACAAAACGACAGATGACAATTAATATGATTGCGGCTGTGGTTTCTTTCTTAATCGGTACAGGCATCAACTTTATTCTTGCACCGTATTTGGTAAAGGAGCTTGGTTCGGAAACCTATGGATTTATCGGACTTGCAAACAACTTTGTACAATACGCAACCATCGTGACCTCTGCTCTTAATTCGATGTCGGGTAGATTTATATCAATTGAGTACAACAAGGGCAACATTGATAAAGCTTCGCGGTATTTCAGCTCAGTTTTGGTTGCAGATCTGATAATAGCTGCAATTCTTTTGCTTATTTCTGCTGTAATAACATTTAATATTGAGTATATACTTAATGTTCCCGATGAACTTATAAGCAGCGTTAAGATACTTTTTGCCCTTACCTTTACAACATTCATTATCGGCGTTATTACCGCAATTTTCACAACTGCAGCCTTTGTAAAAAACAAACTGTACATCAATTCATTGCGTGACATTGCTTCAAATACCTTAAAGCTCTTACTTGTTGTTATTCTTTTTACATTTTTCCCCGCAAAGGTTTATTTTCTTGCAATGGCATCGCTTGCAAGCGGAATCTTCCTTTTGCTGACTAATATTAAAGTTAAAAGCAAGATTTTGCCCGATGTGAAAATGAATTTCAGCTTGTTTAGCTTTAAGCTTGTAAAAGTAATTATTGCGGCAGGCATATGGTCCTCTGTCGGTTATTTGAGCAACGCCTTAAACACAGGACTAGATTTGTTGATTTGTAACCTTACTCTCGGTGTAAGCTTAATGGGGTTGCTGTCAATTGCCAGCACTGTTCCCCACTGCATTGATAATTTGATTACTACTATTGCAAATATTTTTACACCAAGGTTTACGATATTGTATGCAAAAGGCAATAAAGAGCTTTTAGTTGAAGAAACAAAGTTTTCAACTAAGATTATGAGCTTTTTGATGACAGTGCCGTTAACGGGATTTATTGCTTTCGGAAACAAGTTTTACACCTTGTGGCAACCCACAAAAACTAAGGATGAAATTTTGATAATTCAGATTTTATCTATCTTAGCTTGTGTTTCTTATCTGTTCACCTGTCACACACGGACTCTGTGCAACTTATTTACCGTCTGCAACAAACTGAAAGCTTCAGTGCTTGTTTCTTTGTTTTCGGGAGTTGCTACGATTATAATTGTGCTTATACTCGTTAAATTTACTCCCCTCGGCGTTTATGCAATTGCCGGAGTAAGTTCTGCTTTTATCAGCCTTAAAGCTATTGTTTTTGTTCCGTTGTATGCTGCACATATATTAAACGTGAAGCTGACTACGTTTTATAAATCTATTTCTCGTGGATGGATTTGTTTTGCTATAATATTAGTTTTGTTTATTATCATTAATCACTTCTTTTCGGTATTTAGCTGGCTTTCGTTTGTTTTGCTGTGCCTTGCAAGCGGAATTATAGGGTATGTTATTTCTTTGCCTCTTATATTTTCACGAAGTGAAATATCGAAGCTTAAGCTCATGGTTTTGAAAAAGCTTAAAAAATCTTGATTCTTTAAGGAGTTTGCAATGGATTCTTATATTTTTACAGTATTTACCCCATCTTATAACCGTGCAAACACCTTGCCGAGGTTGTTTGAGTGTCTTAAAAATCAGACCTTAAAAAGCTTTGAATGGATAATAATTAACGACGGTTCTCAGGACGAAACAGAAAAAGTTGTTAAAGGCTTTATAAATGAAAATCCTGATTTTGAAATTATATATAAATACCAGACAAACAGCGGAAAACATATTGCTACTAATGAAGCTGCAAAAATGGCAAGAGGTAAATTTTTTATTACGATAGATTCCGATGATGCAATAAAAGATAATGCTCTTGAAATTCTTTTGAATAAATGGAATAAAATTCCCGAATCCGAAAGAGAAAAATTCAAAGGTGTTTCGTGCCGCACTTGCAATACAGACAACAAAATTAACGGATGTAGCTTGCCCTCTGAATATGTTGACTGTTCAGATCTCGATTTTAGATTTAAGAACAAAATTACAGGTGAGCTTTGGGGAATGACAAGGCTTGAAATAATTAAAAATCACCCCTACCCTACTGTAAAAGGCTTGCACTTTTATCCCGAAAATATTTATTGGAATAATATCGGAAGAAAATATATTACTCGTTTCATTGACCTGCCTTTAAGAATTTATATAAATGATCAAGCCAACGCATTGACTGACAAGAATAACAGTTCTTATAAAGAAACATTATTTATGAGAATACATTTTATAAATGAGTGTTGGGACTATTTTAAATATAATCCTAAATATTTTGTTAAACAAATAATCGGCTTAAACCGTGACGGTTTGTTGAATAATAAAAAATTTAAAGAGATTATAAAAATACCTAACACGGGGGTTAAAAAGCTTTTGACCTTCTTAACGTACCCTATAGGCTACATATTATACAAAAAACAATCAGGGAGATAAATTATGAAAAAAGTCGGAATTGTTACCTTTCACAGAGCGTTAAACTACGGTGCTGTTTTGCAAAGCTACGCTCTCCAGAAAACTATTACATCTTTAGGTGCCGATTGTGAGATTGTAGATTATATTTGTCCTAAAATTACATTGGATTATAAGCCTTTTCGTCTTAATAAAAATAATTTGATAAAATCATTTGCCAAAAGCTGTATTATGTGCAGACGAAGAGCAAAACGCAGAGATGCGTTTAAACCGTTTTTTAATAATTATCTTGTTAAAAGTAAAGTACAATATACCCCCGAAAATATTGATACGTTAAAAAACGATTATGATTTGTTTGTATCGGGAAGCGACCAGGTTTGGAGTCCGAGATGTGTCGGATTTGACCCTGCTTATTTTCTTACATTTGCAAATGATAATCAAAAATACTCTTATGCGGCAAGCTTTGCGGTGCCTACACTTCCACAAGAGCAAATTGAAGAATATAAAAAGCGTCTTTCCGGTTTTCAAAAGTTCTCTGTTCGTGAGGCAAGCGGAGAAAAGCTCGTGAAAGAGCTGACAGGCAGAGAGGCTGTTACTCATCTTGACCCTACCCTGCTGATTTCGGCAGAAGCTTGGGGGAAAATAGCAGTTACCAAAGTTAAAAAACCGTATATTTTAGTATTTACAGCAAATCCGCAGGTATCTCTGCTTGATTTTGCTCAAAAGCTTTCCAAAGAAAAAAATATGCCGATTTACTATATTAATGATGCTCCTCACGTCAAAAAGAACGGAATTAATTATGTTGTTGCTCCGAGCGTTGAAGAATTTGTCGGTTATTTTAAGGGTGCTGAGTATGTAATTACTAACTCGTTCCACGGAACGGCATTTTCTGTTATTTTTAACCGTAATCTTTTTGTTGAATTTAAGAATAAAAGCGGCAGAAACATTCGTTCGGAAGGACTGCTTAAAATGCTCGGAATTAACCGAGAAATAGTTGACGGAAATTGTGACGAGACTAAAATTGATTGGTCTGATGTAAATTTAAAAATCAAAGAACAATCAAAAAGCTCTCTTGAATATTTGCGTTCATTTACTCAAGGGTGAGATTTATGGGGATTAAAAACAAACTGAAAAAGGGTGGTAACGCCGCCATAAAGTTGTTTAAGTCAAAAAACGTCGTTCCGATTTATCTTAGAAAAGACGGAAATAAAATGCTTGACGGTAAAACCGCTCTTATTACAGGCGGTGCAAGCGGTATAGGATTTGGAATTGCAAAGGCATTTATTGAGGCAGGCTCTAAGGTTATCATTGCAGGCAGAAACGAAGAAAAACTCAGTAAAGCCTGCGAAAAGCTCGGTAATAATGCAAAATTTGCAGTGCTTGACGTTTCAAAAATCTCTGTAATTAGCGATAAAATTGAAGAAGCTTCAAAACTATTTAATCCGAACGGTCAAATTGATATTCTTGTAAACAGTGCGGGGACACATGGAAATCAGCACTTTATTGATGTGACCGAAGATACATTTGATTCGGTAATTGATATTAACCTAAAGGGAACTTATTTTATGTGCCAGAAAATGGGCAAATATATGATTGACCACAAAATTAAGGGGCATATCTTAAACATAAGTTCTGCTTCAGCTTTAAGACCGGCATGGACGCCGTATGAAATTTCAAAATGGGGCGTTTGCGGAATGACCAAAGGAATTGCCGGTGCTTTGATTAAACACGGAATTGTTGTGAACGCAATCGGTCCCGGTCCTGTTGCAACAGAAATGCTTGGCAGGGATGAAAACGATACCTTGTATATGCAAGAAAATCCATCTAAAAGATATGCTGTCAGCGATGAAATCGGACAAATGGCTGTGTATTTGGCAAGTGATTTTTGTAATCTTGTAGTTGGAGATACGCTGTATATGACCGGCGGCACGGGAATAGTTTAAATCTGATTAAGGAGTGTTGTTTATGTATTCAAGTATTAAAAGCGTTCAATTACTTACTGCATTGCTGAAAAAATACAATATCAAAAGTTTGGTTCTTTCACCCGGCGGAAGCGATATTCCGATAATACACTCGCTTGAAACCGATGATTTTTTTGAGTGTCACTCAGTTGTTGATGAAAGAAGTGCTGTTTATTACGCAATAGGTGTTGCACAACAAACCAACTCCCCTGTTGCCTGTATTTGTACTTCGGGTACTGCCGTAAGCAACTACTTGCCCGGTTTAACCGAAGCTTTTTATCAAGATGTTCCTATTGTTGCTATTACTGCCGACAAGGATACATACAGACTAAATCAGCTTATGCTTCAAAAAATCGAACAGCATCATATATTTGATGCTGTTACAAAAAAATCGGTTACCCTGCCTGTTGTACGCAACGGAAATGACAGTTGGTATTGCGAACGTTTAATAAACGAAGCACTTTCCGAGCTTGATCATCACGGCACGGGACCTGTTCATATCAACATACCCATTGTTGAAAATTCATCTATATATGACTGTGAAGCTCTCCCTGCTGTGAGAAGGATTAACAGGGTTTCCGCTGATACTTCTAAATCTGTTTGGCTGCAATATGCCGAAAAGCTCTCGACGTTTAAGAAAATCCTTGTAATTGCAGGGCAAAATGACTTCTTCAGTGGCAAAGATACTTCAGCAGTTGAAAAGTTTTTTGAAAAATATAACTGCGTAATTTCAGTTGAACATATGTCTAACCTCAAATGTAAGGGATGCTTGGCAACCTATCCCCTCTCCGAATGTTCAATACAGGGAATGTTTGAGGATTTATGTCCGGATTTGATTATTTCATTTGGCAATAATATTTCATCATACAAATTAAAGCCTATGATTAAAGAACATAAGAATAAATATGTTCATTGGCAAATCGACAGTGCCGGAAGGATCAGAGATTTTTCCGACAAGCTTACAGATATTTTTGAATGTACTCCAAATAAATTCTTTGAATTTTTTGCACAAGCTGCAAGTGAAGAATCTAAAAACGATTTATGCTACTATAATTTGTGGAATGATAAGATTAAGCAGCTTGATTATTCAAGCAATCTTCCGTTTTCAAATATGTATGTTGCAAAAACGCTTGCTTCTGTTATTCCCGACCACTCGGTATTGCATCTCGCAATATTAAACAGCACAAGAACAATGCAATTTTTCAATTTGAAGCCCAATGTAAAGGTTTACAGCAATATCGGTGCATTGGGAATCGACGGATGTCTGTCGACCTTCCTCGGACAAGCCGCTTCAACCGATGAACTTGCTTTTTGTGTTGTGGGCGACCTGAGCTTTTTCTATGATATGAATTCAGCGGGTATTCGCGGAATCGGCAATAACGTCAGAATTATATTGTTGAACAACGGCGGAGGCTCGGAGTTTCACTACTTTATGGGTAAGAGCAAAATTCCGACAATTAACAGACATATTTGTGCTGAACACAAGAAAACCGCAAAAGGCTGGATTGAGTCGCTCGGTTATAAGTATTATTCCGCCGCTTCAAAAGACGATGTTGACAGTATTATTCCTACCTTGACAGAAAAATCCGAATGTCCCGTTTTTGTTGAAGTTTTCACAGATATGGAAAAAGACGCAGATTTAATTAATAAGCTCTTTCATAACAACCGCATTAAATTCGGTGGTATGAAATTAAAAATTATGGATAAAGCAAAATCTGTACTCAGTCCTGCACAAATTCAAAAAGCTAAAAAATTATTAAAAAAGTAACAAGGTGATAATTATGAAAATTGCAATCGCTGGCACAGGATATGTTGGACTTTCAAATGCAATTTTGCTTGCACAAAACAATGAAGTTACCGCTGTGGACATTGTTGAAAGCAAAGTTGAAATGATTAACAACAAAATTTCTCCAATCGCAGACAAAGAAATTGAAGATTATCTTGCAAACAAAGAGCTTAATTTGACCTCAACAACAGATTCAAAATCAGCTTATGAAAACGCAGATTTTGTTATTGTGTCTACACCGACTAATTATGATGATGAAAAGCACTTTTTTGATACCTCTTCTGTCGAAAATGTAATCGAGCTTGTTATAAAATACAATCCAAATGCTGTTATTATCATAAAATCGACGATTCCAGTAGGATATACCAAGGAAGTTATTAAAAAATACGGCTTTAAAAATATCCTTTTCAGCCCTGAGTTTTTGCGTGAGGGCAAAGCATTGTACGACAACTTGTATCCTTCAAGAATAATTGTCGGTGCAGATTTAAGCAATGAAAAGCTAAAAAACGCTGCCGTTACATTTGCCGAGCTTTTGAAACAAGGTGCAATTAAAAAGGATGTTGAGGTTTTATATACCGATTATACGGAGGCTGAGGCAGTTAAGTTGTTTGCCAACACATATCTTGCTATGCGTGTCAGCTTTTTTAATGAGCTTGATACATATGCTGAGCTTAAGGGCTTAAATTCAAAGCAAATAATCGACGGTGTTTGCCTTGACCCGAGAATCGGCGGTCATTACAACAATCCTTCATTCGGATACGGCGGATACTGTCTGCCCAAAGATACAAAACAGTTGTATTCAAATTTTTCAAACGTACCTAATGAAATTATCGGTGCTATCGTAAGAGCTAATCAGACACGCAAAGAGTTTATTGCTTCACAAATTTTAAGCAACAACCCTAAAATTGTAGGCATTTACAGACTTACAATGAAATCCAACTCCGATAATTTCAGACAAAGCTCAATTCAAGGCGTTATGGAGCTATTGAAAAACAGCGGAACTGAAATCGTAATCTATGAGCCTACCCTCTCGGACAAAAGCTTTGAAGGCTTTAGCGTTGAAAATGATTTTGAGAAGTTTATTTCAAAATCCGACGTAATTGTTGCTAACAGAAACAGCTATGAATTAGAACGTGTAAAAGAAAAGGTTTATACACGTGATTTGTTTTTCAGAGATTAAACAATATTTTTAACGCATTTGCGGCGAAATGTCAATCTTCATTTCGCCGCATTTTTGTGATTGTACAAAAAGGGATACTGCAATTACTTGCAGTATCCCGATTTTAGTTATTGGAAGCA
>CAZYGJ010000001.1:39469-244121 GCA_964646975.1 uncultured Ruminococcus sp. | reverse complement strand
CGCTTGTAATTTATCTATTCATTTTCGGATTTACCCCAACTATTGACATTGAGCCCGATAATTTAGCAAAATGCTTTCGGTCAAAAAAACACCCTCCGAAAACGGAGGGTGAAAAAATATTTATTTTTTATTAATCGCAATCAAATTATTTATTTGTTCTCTTGCGTGTGAAGTAGATTGCACCAGTTGCAGATACGAGAACAGCGAGAATTACGAGTGCCATAGGTGCACTACCTGTCTGAACTGCATTTGTGCTCTGCTTGTTAGTTGTGTCAGCAGTTGACTTCTGGTCAGCTGTTGAGTCACCCTTAACTGTTGTGCCTGTTGCAGATGTTGCACCTGTTGCATCGGGAGTAGGAGCATCTGTTGCAGGAGCATCAGTTGTAGGCTCTACAGGAGCAGTTGTAGGCTCTTCTGTAGTAGGCTCTGTTGCCTCAGTTGTAGGCTCTGTTACAGGAGCTGTAGTAGGCTCTTCTGTAGTAGGCTCAGTTGCCTCTGTTGTGGGCTCTGTTACAGGAGCTGTTGTAGGCTCTTCTGTAGTAGGCTCAGTTGCCTCTGTTGTGGGCTCTGTTACAGGAGCTGTTGTAGGCTCTTCTGTAGTAGGCTCTGTTGCCTCAGTTGTAGGCTCTGTTACAGGAGCTGTTGTAGGCTCTTCTGTAGTAGGCTCTGTTGCCTCTGTTGTGGGCTCTGTTACAGGAGCTGTTGTAGGCTCTTCTGTAGGTTCAGTTGCAGGTACACCTTCTACGATTTCTGTACCAACTCCGCAAGGTGTTTCTGTCTGCATAACCTGGCTGTTCATTACAACACTTTCCTCTGTATCTTCAGAACCTGCACTGAGTGTAAGGTCTTCAACACGGAGGTCAACAACTGTTTCACCTGTACCGATTGCTCTGAATGTAGCCTGAACAAATACAGTACCGTCCGGAAGTTCGAAGAGGTTGAGGTTAGAAACGCTACCCTTTACATAACCTGCTTCGTTTGTATTGTACATAGCCAAATCGCCTGCAAACGGCATAAATCCGTCTGTTGTTACAAGCTCAAGCTTAGATGTATCATAGCTGAGTGTCCACTGTGTATCGAGGAGGCTCTTAGCTGAATCAAGACGATAAATTACAGTAAACTCTCTAAGCATATTAGCTTCGTAATCAACTGTGTAGTAGCTTTCGGGGAAGAAGTTGGATGTAGCAATGATATCCAAAGTATGAGGTACTGTTGTAGGCTCTTCTGTAGTAGGCTCTGTTGCCTCAGTTGTAGGCTCTACAGGAGCTGTTGTTGTAGGCTCTTCTGTAGTAGGCTCTGTTGCCTCTGTTGTAGGCTCTACAGGAGGTATTACGATAAACTCAGGAACAACTGTACCTGTGCCTGTTGTGAAGTCAAAGCCGTTTACGTTAATTCTGAGAATTACAGTTGAACCATCCTCAGCAACTTCGTTTGAAGGATTGTCCTGACCATCGAGAACAGCATCGATTGTCCAGTTGTAAGGCTGCCATGAGCCGTTGCAAGCGAACTTAACCTGATAGTTATCGAATGCATCCATATCTTCGTATGTGATTTCCCAGATACCGGGCTGAACTTCGGTCATTCTGTTGTCTACGGAATCAACTGCCCAGCTTTCGCCGTTGAGCCATGTTCCGTCGCCGTTACCAACTGCAGTGATGTATTCGAGTTCCCAATCAAATGCGTACTCAGCGTCAACAGCAATTTCTTTTGTTGCTGAGTTGAAGTAAACCTTTACATAACCTGTATCGTTAGTTGTTACAGGGAAGTTAGAATCAGGATAGCACTCATCCCATGTGCCGTTTGTAACCTTGAAGCCGTATGAACCGGCTGCAACATCGTCAAACTGAATCATATAGTCATATGATCCGTCGTTAAATGTGTATTCACCCTGTGCCATTTCGTTTGTAGCGGGATCCCACATAACGCCTGTGAGTCCTTCATCACCTGCTACTGTCCAAATACCAGCTACAGGAACTGTTGTTTCAGGCTCAGTTGTAGGCTCAGTTGCCTCTGTTGTGGGTTCTGCTACTTCTGTTGTAGGCTCTGTTACAGGAGGAACAAGGTCTCCGTCAATCAAAGTCTTGAATGTAACAGGAGTGTAATGCTCTTTGATGATTTCGTTGTTTACGATATCCTCTTCTGTTGATTCGATTTCATTCTTTGTGTTCGGATCATTGTCAACCAATGAGAGTTCTTGAACGTGGAGATCAACTGTTGTGTCACCTGAACCAACTACTTCAAATGTTACGGAAACAAAGATTACGTCTTCGCCGTCTGCATTGAGCATCGGGTTGTGGTGAAGCTTTGTGAAGTTACCCTTGATGTAGTTCTTCTTATTCTTTACGCTTTCGCTTGTTTCACCGGCAGCGATTTCTTCTTCTGTGTGCGGTTCAGGACCGATAAATCCATCCTCAGCAACGAGAGGAGAAATTGAATATGAGTAATCGTTCAATTCATCTCTGTACTTGAGAACTGAGCTATCAAAATTGAGTACCCACTGATCCTCAAACAAACGCTTGTCAGCATTAATCATATAAGAAACAGTTACTGTTTGGGGAAGTGTATCATAATGCTTTGTTGTTTCGGGGAAGAGGTTTGAAGTAGCCTTAACTGTAAGGCTCTTGCCAACTGTTGTGGGCTCAGTTGCTTCTGTAGTAGGCTCAGTTGCCTCTGTTGTGGGTTCTGTTGCCTCTGTTGTGGGTTCTGTTGCCTCTGTTGTAGGCTCTACAGGGCCTGTTACAATAAACTGAGGTACAACTGTACCTGTACCTGTTGCAAAGTCAAATCCGTTAACGTCGATTCTGAGTGTTACAGTTGAACCGTCCTCAGCAACTTCGCAAGAAGGATTATCCTGACCATCGAGAATACCATCGATTGTCCAGTTGTAAGGCTGCCATGAGCCGTTGCAAGCGAACTTAACCTGATAGTTATCGAATGCATCCATGTCTTCGTATGTGATTTCCCAGATACCGGGCTCTACTTCTGTCATTCTGTTGTCTGTAGAATCAACAGCCCAGCTTTCGCCGTTGAGCCAAGTTCCGTCACCGTTACCAACTGCTGTGATGTATTCGAGTTCCCATGTAAATGCGTACTCAGCGTCAACAGCAATTTCTTTTGTTGTTGAGTTGAAGTAAACCTTTACATAACCTGTGTCGTTTGTTGTAATCGGAACGTTTGCTTCAGGATAGCACTCATCCCATGTGCCGTTTGTAACCTTGCAGCCGTATGAACCTGCTGCAACATCGTCAAACTGAATCATATAGTCATATGATGCACCGTCAAATGTGTACTCGCCCTGAGTCATCTCGTTCTCAGCTGCATCCCACATAACGCCTGTGAGTCCTTCGTCACCGGCTACTGTCCAGATACCTGTTACAGGAACTGTTGTTTCAGGCTCGGTAGGAGCTGTTGTTTCAGGTGCTACTGTTGTTTCAGGCTCAGTAGGAGCTGTTGTTGTGGGTTCACCTTCAACGCTTTCAATAACCGAGATAGCCTTAACAGGTGTGTAGTATTCCTGAATTGTTGAGAAGTTTACAACGTCTTCCTCAGTAGACTCGATTTCTTTCTTTGTCTTAGGATCGTTGTCTACAAGTGACAATACTTCCATATGAAGATCAACAGTAGCCTCGCCTGAACCGATTACTTCAAATGTTACGGAAACAAAGATAACGTCGTCGCCGTTGTCATTGAGCATCGGGTTGTGGTGGAGCTTTGTGAAGTTGCCCTTGATGCAACCTGTGTAGTATCCTTCGGGACTTTCTTCGGGATGATAGTTGTTCTTCATAGACTCGCCCATGCTACCGTCCTCTGAGTCAGGACCGATGATGCCGTCTTCAGAAACGAGGGGTGAGATTGAGTTTGTGTAATCATTCAATGCATCAGTGTATCTGAGCTTTGTGTTATCAAAGTAGAGTGTCCACTGATCTTCAAACAAACGCTTGTTTGCATTGAGCATATAAGTTACTGTTACTGTTTCAGCATTTTTGTATGTAGCTTCAGAACCTTCAAAGAAGTTTGAAGTTGCTTTAACAGTAAGAAGCTTGTCAGCAGGAGCTGCTGTTGTGGGAGCTACTGTTGTAGGAGCAGCTGTTGTGGGAGCTGCTGTGGGTTCTGTTGTAGGAGCTGCTGTTGTAGGAGCTGCTGTGGGTTCTTCTGTTGAACCGTTTACCTGAACATCGTTTACAAAGATTTTGTAAACTGCACCCATCTTAGTAGCGTAGTTAAAGTTTGTAAGGTCGAGAACGATCTTTACTGTTGAAGCGTCATCTGCAACTTCAAATGTGATATTTGAACCGTTGTAAACAGCTTCTGTTGAATTTACGTTGCCGCCCCAGTTGTCAACCCATGAGCCGTTAGCTGCAAACTTGAACTCATAGTTGTCGAAAGCGTCAAGATCTTCGTAAGTGATCTCATAAACCTTGCTTGAAACTTCAGTCATCATATTGCTGTCATCAGCGGGGTCCCAGTTTGCATTGTTAAGCCAGTTACCGTCGCCGCCGCCTACTGTGCGGATAGCATCAATGCTGAGTTCAGTGATAAGAGTTACATAATCACCCTTTACATCAACCTTAGATGTTGCAGGATCAAAGGTAACTGTTACGTCGCCTCCGTCTGTAACTTCAAAAGTAATGTTGTTGCCTGTTTCGTCACCGAAATAGTCTGCATCGCTTGCTACAACGCCATCGGTAAGTTTGCCGACTTTAATCTGAACTGTACCGAGTGCTTCAGCAGGACTGAAAACTAATTCGTAAGTGCCGTCTTCTTTTTCAGTCATAATATTGCCGGATTCCTCTGTGAAAGACCAAGCTTCGTCACAAAGGTTAGCCGTGCCGGCTACTACATACAAGATGTCAGCAGCATTAACGCTTAACGCCGTAACAGAAAGTGATGTAATAATCAGCATCAAAGACAATAAAAGACTAAGTGCTTTTTTGAACATTTCTTTTTTCCTCCTTAAATTGATAATGCTACTATAAGCAATATAATTATATAAAAGTATCTGACAAAAGTCAATAAAAAAACGGAAAAAGAGTAAAAATTTTTTTACTATAAACTGTAAGTATAGAAAAATCGTCACTTTGCAAAAAAAACATCATCCGTTTTTGTTATTTATAACCATTAACATTATGCGATTGCCAATTCCAAGAGTCAAAACACATATCTTCAAGCGATTTTTCCGCTTTCCAGCCAAGCTGATTTTCAGCTTTGGCAGGGTCTGCAAAGCACTCCGCAACGTCGCCTGAACGTCTGGGCTTTATAGCATAAGGAATGTCAATATTGTTCACTTTTTTGAAAGCTTTTACAATATCAAGAACGCTGTATCCCGTTCCCGTTCCGAGGTTAAATACCTCTGTGCCTTTGTGAGCAGCGGCGTATTCAATTGCCTTGACGTGACCCTTGGCAAGGTCAACAACGTGGATATAATCACGCACGCCCGTTCCGTCGTGGGTTGGATAATCGTTGCCGAACACTCCGAGCTGAGGAAGTCTGCCTGCGGCAACCTGAGTTATGTACGGCATCAGGTTGTTGGGAATACCGTTGGGGTCCTCTCCGATTCTTCCGCTTTTGTGAGCCCCGATTGGGTTAAAGTATCTGAGCAAAACAACCGACATTTCGGGGTTGGCTTTTGCGGTATCGCTCAGGATTTGTTCCATCATCAGCTTTGTCCAGCCGTAAGGATTTGTGGGGCTGCCTGTGGGCATAGTTTCAACAAGCGGCACTGTCTTCGGGGTGCCGTAAACCGTTGCGGACGAGCTGAAAATAAAATTGTTCACTCCGTACTGCTTCATTGCCTCAAGCAAGGTCAAGGTTGAGTCAATGTTGTTGCGATAATACATGACGGGCTTTTCACAGCTTTCTCCGACAGCCTTTAAGCCTGCAAAATGAATTACGGAGTCAATTTCGTTTTCCGCAAAAATCTTGTCAACCGCCTCTTTGTCGCATACATCTGCTTCATACAGCTTTACGCTTTTGCCTGTTATTTCTTCCACCCTTTTTACAGCTTCGGGACAACTGTTTGAAAAGTTGTCGGCAATCACAACATCATAGCCTGCGTCAAGCAATTCAACACAAGTGTGAGAGCCGATATAGCCTGCTCCGCCTGCAAGTAAAACCTTCATTTTAAGTCCTCACTTTCGCTTATATATTATGGTATACGATTTTTGTTATTAAGTTTAACATTTTTCGGGGTCGGGATAGTTCTCACCGAATGTGTCTATGCTGATGCTTCTGATTATTTGGTCGTCAAGAGGCTTGTCTGCAAAGTCGGTATCACACTCTGCAATTTCATCTACAACCTCCATACCCTCAATCACCTTGCCGAACGCTGCATATTGGCCGTCAAGATGAGGGGCGTCCTTGTGCATAATGAAAAACTGTGAGCCTGCGGAATTCGGCATCATTGAACGAGCCATGGAAATTACGCCTGCGGTGTGTTTGAGGTCATTTTTTACTCCGTTTGAAGCAAACTCACCCTTAATCGAATATCCGGGACCTCCCATTCCCGTGCCTTCGGGACATCCACCCTGAATCATAAAGCCGTATATAACACGGTGAAAGGTCAAGCCGTTATAAAAGCCGTCGTTTGCAAGCGAAATAAAGTTGTTTACCGTATTGGGAGCAACCTCAGGATAAAGCTCGATTCTAATTTCTTTTGAGTCGTCCATTTCTATTGTTGCGATGGGATTTTTGTTCATTTGTATCACCTTTTCATAAATTTTATCAAAACCCGTTCACACGGGTGCGATGGCGGGAATAAAGTTTCTTGCCACAAAATATACTGCAAAAAAGGCAAGAAATATAAATAAAAGCTTTCTTGAGTGAATCGGGAGCCGCACGTTTTTGCCGAACACACGAAGTACAAATTCCGTGTAGAACAAAACAAGCACAAGCAATGCAACCACCAAAAGCAGATTTTGCCTGAGCGACAGCAAAATATCACCGTGTATCAAAGCAATTACCGCACGCGTCATTCCGCAACCGAAGCAATATATATCAAAAAACCTGTATGACGGACATTCGGGAAACGTAAAATTCTCCGAAACAAACACTGCCGCAAAATACATCACTATTGCCGCAACAATCGGCAAAATGCAAACAAGGATTTTTTGATAGACGTTGTATTTTTTCATTCCTAAAGCTATTACCAATTATAATGATATGACGTGTCAATATCGCCCATTTCGCTCATCATAAGCACAATAGCTATTATTGAAAATACAAGACCGACAATTGAGAGAATTATTCCGACAACCGCCATTGTATTGCCTTTACTGCAACGCACCTTTGAAACTATACCGAAAACCAAGCCTAAAATTGCGGGAATCACACCTCCGCAACAGGTACACATTGATACTATGCCCAAAACAAGCGAAGCTATTGCATAGCCCTTGCCGCTTGGCTGATTGTAGGCTTGATACTGCATCGGCTGATTGTTTTGATTGGCATATCCGTATTGCGGCTGTTGATAGGAATACTGATTTGAATAGCTGTTCTGAGGCTGAGGATATCCGTTTTGCGGTGTGGCATAATTATTCTGCGGCTGAGCGTAGGTGCTTTGCGGTGCGGTATAATCGTTTTGCGGCTGAGTGTAATACGGATTGTTCTGCTCCTGATATTGCTGATAATACGGCACACTCTGCTCATGCTGATTGTCTGCGTTTTGAGCGGTATAATCATAAGTTGCGTTCTGCTCGTTTTGAGCAAAGCCCTCCTGATTGTTCGGCTGATTATTGCCGCCGTCAATTCTGAAATTTTCGTCCATAAATTACCTCCGTAAATTATTAATGATTTATATAAATGTGTTTCACCTATTCAATTGACATTGTTGCAAAGGCATTCAAATCTGTGCCTGCAACATTTCCGCTGAGAAATTCATAGTAGCCCTGAGAGCCGACCATTGCGGCATTGTCACCGCAAAGCGACTTTTCGGGCATATAAAACCCATAGCCTCGGCGTTTGCACTCATCTTGCAGGGTTGACCTCAACAGCGAATTTGCCGATACACCGCCTGCAATTACAAGCTTGTCGACTTTATAATCCTCTGCCGCTTTAAGAAAGTTTGTTGTCAGGCAATCGACAACAGCATAGCGAAACGACGCACAAATATCAGCCTTGTTCAGCTCCTCACCCTTTTGAGATGCGTTGTGAATCAGATTAATTACAGCAGTTTTCAACCCCGAAAAGCTGAAATCATACGGTGCGTCGTGAACAACAGGTCTTGGCAGCTTAAAAGCAAGCGGATTACCGTTTTCGGCAACCTTATCAAGCTCAATTCCGCCGGGATAAGGCATACCCATTGTTCGAGCTGCTTTGTCAAACGCTTCGCCTGCGGCGTCATCACGAGTTCTTCCGAGGATTTTCATTTTTGTGTAATCCTCAACCATAACAATATGGCTGTGTCCGCCCGACACCACAAGGCACAAAAACGGCGGTTTTAGTTCTTTGTTAGAAATATAATTCGACGCTATGTGAGAACGCAAATGATGAGTCGGCACAAGCGGCTTGCCTGTGGCAAGCGACAAGCCTTTGGCAAAATTCACGCCCACAAGCAACGCACCGATTAGCCCCGGTGCATATGTAACCGCCAAAGCGTCAATGTCATCAAGCGTAAGCCCTCCGTCTGAAAGCGACTTTTTAACAACAGGGACGATATTTTCGGCGTGGCGTCGAGAAGCTATTTCAGGCACAACTCCGCCGTATTGTCTATGCTCGGCAACCTGAGTTGCAACAACCGAGGTCAAAACCCTTCGGCCGTCCTCAACCACCGCTGCCGCTGTTTCGTCACAAGAGGATTCTATTGCAAGAATTTTCATAACATTTGCTACCTTTCAATTAAACTGTTATTCATCACGGAAAATTATTCCCATACCGCTGCCCAAGGCTTCGTTAGGCCTTTTTACAAAGCCGAATTGCTCATAAAAGCCTTCCTTGCCTTTTGCAGACGAAAGCTGAACAGAAATAATCTGGTTTTTCTTTCGCATACCCTTTGCAAATTCCAAAACACGCTCAACCATCATCCTGCCGATGTGATTTCCTTGATAGTGCGGAAGAACAATCACATCAACAAGCAAGGTATAAAATGCACCGTCGCCCACAAGCCTTGCCATTCCGACAATTTTGCCGTTATCTCTTGCCGCTACTAAGCACAACGAGTTTTCAAGACTTTTTTGAGCCTGATTTTTTTCGGGCAAATACCACCCTGAGGATTTTCGCATATAAAAATATTCTTCAAGCGAGATATTATCAGAAAGCTCGATTTTCACACACAGCACCTCTCAAAAATATTTTGTCATAAGCACGGCGTTTTCGGTTGGCTCTGAGTAATAATTTTTTCGCTCTCCCACCTTGATAAACCCGAATTTTGAATAAATCGAGCGAGCCGCAAGGTTGCTCTCCCTCACCTCAAGTGTCAAAAATGCAAAGCTGTGCTTTTTTCCGTAGGTTACAAGCTCGTTTATCAAAGCAGTTGCCACGCCCTTACATCTAAACTCCCTATCAACCGCAACATTGTATATATATCCCTCGTCAAGCACATAATTCATACCGATGTACCCGATAACCCTGTCGGCTTCAAGCATAACCAAGAAAACAGAGTTATCGTTGCGAAGCTCAGATTCAATGCTATCTCTTGACCAAGGGTGGGCAAAGCATTGCTGTTCAATTTTGCAAACACCGTCAAGGTGGCTTTCGTCCATTGTTTTTATATTCATATTAATCAGTAAATAATTCCTTTATCGAATTATAAATTTCATCTCTGCAACGCCTGTAAACGTCAACGCTTCCGCCATACGGATCGGAAACATTAAGCACAGCAATTTTGTCGGGCGAAATATTAAAGTATTCGCTGAGTATTTTTGCGTGGCTTTGCGACATACAATAGAATTTTTCGAATTTTTCCAGGCTTACGACGCTTACGGCAGTCGAGGTTTTGCCGCTTATATCAATTCCGATTTCTTTAAGAACCGCAACGGAATTATCCGACACCGCCGCTCCTGTCACCGTGGCTATACCAAAGCTCTCCGCTATTACATCAGCCTTTTTTTCAGCCGCAAGCTTATTGAATATCGCTTCACCCATTGGGCTTCGACAGGTGTTGCCCGTGCAAACAAATGCAACGTATCTTTTAGCTCTTTGCATCGTACCACGTCTTTCCCACAGCGGCATCAGCCGTCAAAGGCACATCAAGCACAACTGCGTTTTCCATTTCTTCCTGCAAAAGTCTTGCCACATACTCGCTTTCGTTGAGCGGAGCCTCAACAATAAGCTCGTCGTGGATTTGCAAAATCAGCCGAGCCTGCAAATTCTCACGCTTTAGTCTTTCGTTTACACGAACCATTGCAATTTTGATAATATCTGCGGCTGTCCCCTGAATCGGCATATTGCGTGCTACTCTTTCACCGAATTTGCGAAGCATCGCCTTGCCGGAGGTTAGCTCGGGCAAATATCTTCTTCTGCCGAACATCGTTTCAACATATCCGTCCTGCTTTGCCTTTTCAACCACATTATTCATATATTCATCAACACCGTTGTAATGCGAAAGGTAGTTTTTGATATACTGCGAGGCTTCTTTGTTGCTGACTCCGATGTCCTTTGCCAGCGAAAACGCACCGATACCGTAAACTATGCCGAAATTTACCGCCTTAGCCCTGCTACGCATAATCGGAGTTACCATATCAAGCGGCATATTAAACACCTGAGATGCGGTGATTGAGTGAATATCGTCATTATTCTTGAATGCGTCAATCATATTTTTGTCGTGCGATATATGTGCAAGCACTCTAAGCTCAATTTGCGAATAGTCGGCGTCAACAAGCGTCCAGCCCTCTTTTGCACAGAAAAACTTTCTCATTTCACGACCAAGCTCGGTGCGAACGGGAATGTTTTGCAAATTAGGCTCTGTTGAGCTGATTCTGCCGGTGCGTGTTTCGGTCTGGTTAAAGCAAGAGTGTATTCTGCCGTCTGAGCCGATAACCTTAAGCAAGCCGTCGCAATAGGTGGAATTGAGCTTTGCAAGAGTTCTGTAATTCAGCACCATATCAACAATCGGGTGTTGATAACGCAGGCTTTCAAGCACATCGGCATTGGTGCTGTAACCGCTTTTTGTTTTCTTTTTGCACGGCAGGTTCAAATCCTCAAACAAAACCTTGCCGAGCTGTTTGGGCGAATTAATGTTAAATTCACCGCCCGCACTTTGATATATTTCTTCTTTGAGCGTTTCAATCTGAGCCGAAAGCATTTTTCCGTAGGCTTCTATTCCCTGTTTGTCAACGTCAAAGCCAACGTTTTCCATCTTCGCAAGCACATTTGCAAGCGGTATTTCAATATCTTTAAGCAAGCTTTCCTGCTCGTTTGCTTTGATTTGCAAGCTTAGCTTTTCACACAGCTTGTCATATACCGCAAGCGTGCAATACGGCTTTAACTCATCATTTTCGGTAAAAGGCAGATTAATTTCATATGCTGCACAAAGATTTTCGTCCGAGTAATCCTTTGACGACGGCTCAAGCAGATAAGCCGCAAGCTCAACGTCAAACACAAGCGATTTAACCTCAAAACCATTTGCATCCGCATAGGCAAACAAAGTCTTGCAGCCGTGTGTATATACATTTATTGCTTCATCGGTTAAAACCTTCTTGAACAATTCGCCGTCCCGAGAAACATAAACCTTGCCATCAAACAGCACCGCAAACGCTTTTAATTCTTTTTCGGAAATTTTAAATTGAAGATATACTTTTCCGAAGTTGCTAAGTCCGTCTGCAAGAGCATTGGCATCAAAATTTGTAAACACCTCAAGCTCAACCTGCTCGGCGGTTGTTTGCTGTGTTCGAGGCATATCATTCAAACCGTATTTTTCTATTAAAGAAAAAAGTTCAAGCTTAGCCATAAACCTCGCAGCAGCCTCTCTGTCTGCATTGTCGTATTTATAGCTTTTAATATTTGTGTCAATGGGAACATTGCGACAAATCTCACCCAACATACGGCTCAAAAACGCATTGTCCTTTGAATTTTTCAGCTTTGTGCGAACTCCGTCCTTGATGTCAAGCTCGTCTATGTGGTCATAAATATATTCTATGCTGTGAAAACGCTTGATGAGGTCGACCGCACCCTTAGGACCTATTCCCGCAACACCCGGAATATTATCCGACGAATCGCCCTGAATAGCTTTCAGTTCAAGCATTTCGGCAGGAGTAACCCCATAATCCTCAGCAATTTTGTCGGGCGTATAGCAAATGTCATCACGGTTTGTGCAAAGATGAACATAGGTTTTGTCCGACACAAGCTGCAAGCTGTCACGGTCACCCGTAGCAATTACGCATTGGTTGCCGCTCTGCTCACAGGCAGAAGCAAGCGTACCCAAAATATCGTCGGCTTCATATCCCTCACAGGTAATAATTTTGAAGCCCAGCAACCCCAAAAGCTCCTTGAGCAGCGGCATTTGCGACGCAAGCTCCTGAGGCATACCCTTGCGGTTTGCTTTGTAGCCTGCATACGCCTTATGGCGAAATGTCGGTGACTTCAAATCAAAGGCGATTGCCGTGGCATCGGGGTCTTCTTCCTTTTGAATTTTATAAAGCATTGTAAGAAAGCCGTAAATTGCATTTGTAAACTGACCGTCCTTTGTGGTAAGCGGTCTGATTCCGTAAAAAGCACGGTTAACAATGCTGTTTCCGTCAACAACAAGTAATCTCATAATTTATACATCACATCCGTTATTACACCGTTTTTAAAATATACTCTCGGCACTCGCTTGCCAACCAAACAAACCACTTCATAGTTTATGGTGTCGGTATTTTCAGCAATACTGTCGGCGGTAGGCTCGCCGTTTTCGCCTGTTCCGAAAACAATAACCTCATCGCCCGTCTTAACATCGTCAATACCCGTAACGTCAAGCATTGTTTGGTCCATACATATTCTGCCCACAATTTTGGCTTTTTGCCCGTTTACAAGCATATATCCGTTTTTTGCATTGCTTCTGATATATCCGTCGGCATAGCCTATCGGAACGGTGGCGATTTTCATATCACAAGGAGCTGTAAATGTTCTGCCGTATGAAACGTCCGAGCCTTTTTTCAGCTCTTTTACATAAGCAACGGCTGTTTTAAGCGTCATTGCGGGAGTAAGCTCAAGCTTGCCGAAAAGCTTAGGTGACGGTGCAAGACCATACAAAATAATGCCCGCACGCACCATATCGCAGTATGTATCGGAATAATCCTCGATTGCACCGCTGTTTGAGCAATGGCAATACTTAAATTTTAAGCCGTTTTCCGCAAGCGAATTTTTCACGCTGACAAAGTTTTCATATTGCTTTTGCGTAAACGCTCTGCCCTCGTCGGCTTCGTCGGATACGCAAAAATGAGTAAACAAGCCCTCCGCCTCAAGATTGGGCAAACCACAGGCTTTGCATATTTCTTTAATAGAATAATCATCCCTTGGGAACTCCTGACACATAAAACCGATACGGCTCATTCCCGTGTCAACCTTAATATGAATTTTACAGCTACAGCTTTGCTTTGCACATTCCTGCGACAAATCCTTTGCATATTCAAGAGAAAACACTGCCTGCGAAATATCGTAATCGGAAAGTCTTTTTGCATCGGCAACAGGTGTGTAGCCCAAAATCACAATCGGCAGCTTACAGCCCGAATTGCGAATTTCGATACCCTCGTCGATATTTGACACAGCAAAAAAATCCGCTCCGAGCTTCTCGTAAATGTGTGCAAGCTCCGCCGCTCCGTGACCGTAGCCGTCAGCCTTGATAACGCAACAAATATGCGATTTTTCGCTCACCTTGCTTTTTATTTCATTAAAGTTGTGAGCAATCGCATCAAGCGAGATTTCAGCCCAAGTTCTTTTTACAAAATCCATATTAACCCTCTTTTGATTTCATAGCTATATATAATTTATTATATTACTTTTCCGCCGTTAAATCAATACAAGATTATAAGAATACGTCTCAAAACAAAAAACCGCTTGCCAAAAGCTCAGGCAAACGGTTTGGTTATATTTATTTGTCTTGCAAAAAAATCATTATTTGTTTTCGGCAGAAGCACGTTCAACTCGCACAAGCTGGTCAATACAGCTTTTTACGGTTTCTTCGGTTGAACAGCCGTGCATTTTGATTATCGGCTTTACTGTGCCGAGAAATGTTGCACCGCCACGCATATTAAGCTCAAAATTCATCGAAAGGGCGTTTTGAATTTTATCGAAAATCGGATTACTTTCTTCGCCAAGCTCAGCTTGTAAATTTGATACTATCTGCATTGCGGCTTTGCCTGTTGCCTCAACGTTTTTGAGCAACAAATTTCCCGAAAAGCCGTCGGTTACCACAACATCCACATAGTCGTTGAGCAAGTCATACGCTTCAACATTGCCCAAGAAGTTCAGCTTTGACTTTGAAAGCAGAGCATACGTTTCCTTGGTAAGCTCGTTGCCCTTTTCTTTTTCTCTGCCAACGGACAAAAGCCCGACACGAGGATTTTTCGCCCCGAATGCAAGCCGAGCAAACTCTGCTCCAAGCTCACCGAATTTCAGCAATTCGGAAGCCTTGCAGGAAATCCTTGCACCGCAGTCAAGCAAACACACCCAACCTCCCGACGGTGTTGGCAATGCCGAGGAAAGCACAGGAGATTTAACCCCCTCTGCCATTCCGAGTCTGCATATGCTGCCGACAAACAACGCACCGGTATTTCCGGGAGAAAGGCAAGCAAAGCAATCCTCATCCGATTTAAGCCTGTCAAGGGCAAGTGCCATTGAGGAATCGTTGCGGTCATTAAAAATGCAGGTTGGCGGCTCATCGTTTTTGATTGCGTCATCTGTTTCAATCAGCTCGGCACGGTTTTCGGCAATTTGGCTTTCGGCAAGGCATTTTTCAAAGGTTTTGCGGTTGCCCGCAACAATAATTCCAAATTCATCATATGCCTTCAATGCCTCGAAAGCACCCTTTACAATGATTTCGTCGCCCAAATCCGCTCCATAGCTGTCGATTACAATTTTACGCATAAGCCCTCCGTTATTCTATTGCAAAAATATAATCATAAACAGGCTGACCGCCGTCAATAAATCCGCACTCCAACAGAGGAAATTCGCTTTGAATACGTGCTTTCATAGCTTCAGCTTGGTCGATGCTCACGGTCTTGCCGTAAAATGCCGTCAAAACTTCTTTTTCATTTATACTTTCAACATTTTTCAAAAATTCAATTACCGCTTCTTCTCTGCTTTCGTTGGCAGCCAAAATATTGTCACGGTCAAGACCGATATAGTTGCCCTCTTTCATTTCGACCCCGTTGATTTTAGCGTCACGGGTTGCCGTAGTGATGTAACCCGATGTAACATAAGGAAGCCCAAACGACATTCCCTCAATCAGCTCCTCAACGGTTTCAACGGAGTTGTTCATCATCGAAAGTGCAGAGTAGCCCTCAGCCAAGGACTTGGTTTCAATCACTCTGACGTCACATTTTTCATACATTTCAGCCGCCTGCTTTGCAGCCATAACAACATTTGAGTTGTTCGGCAAAACAACAATATGGTCGGCGTCAACCGTGTCAAACGCTTCGATAAAATCCTCGGTTGAAGGATTTTCGGTTTGACCGCCGTTCACAATTATGTCGGCTCCGATTCCCGAAAAATAGGACGAAATGCCTTTTCCCGAAGCAACAGCGGCAACAACGTATTTTTTATGCTTGGGCTTTTCGGCTTTTTTGCTAACGGTTTCGTTATGCTGCAATGCCATATTTTCAATTTTCAGCGTAAGGAACTCGCCAAACTGATGAGCGTACGCAAGCACCTGTTCGGGATTAAAGGAATGAACGTGAACCTTAACAATATCGCCATCTCTGATTGCAACGATTGAATCACCGAGATTTTCAAGCATTTTTATCATAGAATCAAGCTCAAAAACATCGCCTCTGCCGTCGGCAAACATCAACTGCAAAATAAATTCCGTGCAATAGCCGTATTCAAAGTTGCCGTCATCATTCAAGGTCATTGCTTTTTGAGTTGCAACATTGCTATGCTCAAACGCAACGCCTTTTTCGAGCTTTTCGCCCTCAAGGGCAAGCTCCATTCCCTTAAACACCGCAAGCAGTCCCGCTCCGCCGCTGTCAACCACGCCTGCTTCGGCAAGCACGGGCAAAAGTGACGGGGTGGATTCAAGTGACTTTTTCATTACAGGAATAAGGCTTTTAAAGCAATCCTCAAAGCTGTCAAACGAGCTGTGTGTTTTTTCAAGATATTCTGCCGCTTCTCTGATAACCGTAAGCATTGTTCCCTCAACAGGGCGTGCAACAGAGCGATATGCCTGAGCCGCACCGCTTTGCATAGCCTTTGCAAAATCGGCAAGCGTCATAGCTGAAAGCTCCTTTGAGCCGTCGGCAAATCCTCTTATGAACTGAGAAAAAATTACGCCCGAATTTCCTCTTGCGGTAAATAACATTCCCTGAGCAAACGAGCTCATAAGAACGCCGACCTCCGAGGAGGAAGTATGGTTTGTAATTCCTCCGTTCATCGTCATTGTCATATTCAATCCCGTATCGCCGTCGGGAACGGGAAACACGTTCAGCTCATCCACCGACTGCTGATTTGCGTGCAAATAGCAAAAGCCGTTGTTAATCATCAATTCCAAAAATTCACCGTCAATTATGGAGTGCATAGTTAATCTCTTCCCTCTATTGTAACTTCTTTTCCAACGCAATTTGCGATTATAGCTCCCGGTCCTACCGAAGCTCCCGTGATTGTTGTTATGTAGTTGATATAGCAATCTTTAAATTTTACACGCTTTAATATTTCATCACGAAGCTGCTCTGCTTCGTTAAGCACGTCTGAGTGTGAGATAAAAAGCGTTTGTTCTTCGGGATTTTCAACTGCGGCTTCAAGCAAAGCGGCAATTTCTCTTTTGGCGTTAAGCGAGCCTTTAACCTTTTTTATTGCATAATTTTGTCCGAGTGTGTCGGAAATCAAAATCGGTCTTACACCGAACAAATCGCCGAAAAACGCACTCGATGCCGTAACTCTGCCTGCACGTTTAAGATACGAAAGCGTGCCAACGGTTGCAAATTGGTTATATTTCAAACGATTGTCAATAATATACTTTGCGGTTTCTGCGGCAGATTTACCTTCGCTTTTGAGCTGTGCGGCACGAATCGCAAGACTGCCTTGTCCAAGCGAGCTGGTAAGCGAATCAATGCAGTAAATATTTCTTTCGGGATATTGCTTTTTAAGCTCGTCTGCAACTACTTTTGCAACATTAACAGAACCGGACATTGCCGACGAACAGGCAACATAGACAATATCCATACCCTGCTCCAAAAATTTTCCGAAATCCTTGCGGTAGCTATCAGCAGCAACCTGTGTTGTGCGGATACGAGTACCGTTTCTCATTATGTCATAAAATTCCTTAGCCGAATGGTTTTCCCAGTCGAGCGACGCTCTGTATTCGGTTTCTCCAATTACATAATTCATCGCAACGTATTCAATTCCGTATTTTTCACGAACGTCCTTGCCGAGATCGCAAGTTGAATCCGCAAAAATCACATAATTATCCATTTAAACTCTCCTGTTCCTTATATTTTATTTTTGAGATATTTTATTTTTTAGCCTTAATTGATTCTTCAATTTCAGCCATTATTGCCTTTTCGTTTTCAAGATTCTCGCTGATTTTTGTACCTTGATAAAACGCCGCACAAAGTCCCGGTCCTATGCTTGCACCACAAGCCATTCCAACAGGATTTATAATAACCTCACGAGGTGAAAAACGCTCTTTTATCATATCGGCAAGCATTTTTGCAAACTCCTCACGCTGAGAATGTGCAACAAATATGATTTGATTTTGCGGGTCTTTAATAGTTTTTTCCATATACTTTATTGTCATATCAAACGCTGTTCTTTTGCCCTTGGCTTTAACAATAACCTCGGAAAGTCCCTTGTCATTAAAGTCAGCCATGGGATTAACGCCGACAAGCGAGCCGAAAAACGCCTTAAAGTTTGAAATTCTGCCCGTTTTAACAAGGAAAAACAAGTCATCCATAGCACCCATTTGGTGAACGTTGTGCTTTGCATTCTCCAAATATTCATATATTTCTTCAATGCTTGCTCCGCTGTTTTTCTTTTCACACGCCATCACAACAAGCAAAGCAAGTGCTGTTGAATAACGCAGCGAATCAACGCAATAAATTTTTCTTTCGGGATATTTGCTTTGTAGCTCTTTTGCCACCATCACACTTTCGTTATATGTGGAAGAAAGCCCCGAAGAAAGTGAAATGCTCAAAATATCTTTTCCCTGTGAAAGGTATTTTTCAAACATCTCGGTTATCTGTCCGACAGGAACGCTTGCTGTTTTATAAAGAACATTTCTGCCCTTCATCGAAGAATAATATTCATCGGGAGTCATCTTGCTCCAATCAAGGTCAATCAAATCCGATTTGCCGTCGGGATAATAAATTATACCCTTGAGATAATCCTCAATGCCAAAGCGTTTTCTCAACTCTACCGAAAGGTCGCAGGACGCATCTGGTATTATAACAAAATCGTTCATAAGCAATCACCTCTAAGTCGATAAAAAGTTTTCAGCCGTTTATAATCGTAGCTCAATTTACACAAACCTAAAATATTATAGCATAAAAAAATTGCTATTTCAACATTTTTTGACAATGATAAATTAGTTAAAAACGGCAGTTTGCCTATAAAATCCGTGCAAAGTCGATTTTTTGCCGATTTTGGTTGAAATAACACGGCTGTTCTGATAAAATAAATTATATATTGCCTTATCGGGAGGACTTAAAATGTGGTGGATAATTTTGCTAATTGCGGCTGCCGTTTTGCTCATCGGAGGATTGACGGCCATGCTGATAATTACTCTCCCAATTTCAAAAAAAGTATATTTTAACACACTTGTGAGAGATGCCCCCAACAAGTGGGGACGAGCCTGCTCGGACACAACCAACGAAGAACAGGTTGAGATGTGGGAAACAGGCTGTAAATGGGCTGAACAAAACAAAAGCTCTATGAGCGAGGTCATGATTGAAAACGATAATTTAAAGCTTTACGGCGAATATTACGACTTTGGGTTTGACTCCTGCGTTATAATACTGCCGGGAAGATGTGAAAGCCTCAAGTATTCCTATTACTTTGCATCGCCCTATCAAAAAAGCGGATGCAATGTGCTTGTTATCGACACCAGAGCTCACGGAAAAAGCGATGGAAAATACAACACAATCGGCACAAAGGAAAGCGGAGATTTAATCAAATGGGTTGAATTTCTTGAAAGTGAACACAATATCAAAAAAGTCTTTATTCATTCAATCTGCGTCGGAACATCAACCGCAATAACGGCAATGACGTCGGAAGGCTGTCCCGACTCAATCAAAGGTCTTGTAACCGAGGGCTGTTTTGTTTCGTTCCGTGAATGTTACCGAACACATATGATTTATGAAAAGCGACCGATATTCCCTGTGCTTGATTTGGTTATGCTTCTCACACGCAAATATGCACACGCAAAGCTCACACGTCAGGCACCTATAAGGCTTGTCAAAAAGCTTGAACAGCCGATTTTGTTTATATTCGGAGAGCAAGACGTTTTTTCTCTGCCGCACAAAAGCAAAAAGCTGTATGCCGCCTGCAATTCAAAGCAAAAGCAGATTGTGTGGTTTGACAAGGGTGCACATTCACATCTTCGCATAAACAACACCGCCGAATATGACAAATCCGTCTGCGATTTTGTAAGCGGTATAAAATAACGGGAGCGACACGTTTGATGAAAAAATATCTGAGAGATTATATAAACTACAACGACAGTCACCTTGCAAATTCACCCAAGGATTTGAGAACTGTTTTTAACCTTATGTTTCGTTGCAAAGAAAGCATCATTGCCGAAACAACCGAAAACTACCGCATACGTCGCTACACCTACGGCGAGGTTGAAGAACAAATAAACCGCTCGGCGTATGCCTTGTATCAAAAAATCGGTGCAACTCACGAATATGTGGGACTTGAAATGGAAAACGGAATCGAATGGATAGTTGCGTTTTGGGCAATTCTCAAAAGCGGAAACAAACCCTATCTCATCAACTGCCGTCACCCGCTTTCGCTTTCGGCTGAAATCACATCATCGCTCAAAATCAAGCATATTTTGGGGCTTTCTCCCACAAAGCTCAACGCCGATTACATAGACTATTCTGAAATTGACAAGAAAGACATCAATATACCGCAGGATTTTGACATTGACGGGCTGTTTGAAAACGAAATCGCCCTATCAACCTCGGCAACCTCTCTGCACGGAGTGGTGTGCTTTTATACAGGTCGGGAAATCTCAGACCAAATACTCAACGCAAAGGACATCTTAAAAGACTCAAAGCGTATAGCTTGCCACTACAAGGGCAGTCTTAAGCAGCTTGCCTTTCTGCCCTTTTATCATGTTTTCGGTTTGTTTGCGGTATATTTTTGGTTTATATTTTTCGGCAGAACGCTTGTGTTTTTGCCCGACTATTCACCGAAATCCATTCTTCAAACCTGCCAAAAGCATGAGGTAACGCACATTTTTGCCGTTCCGATGCTTTGGCACACGGTTGAAAAGGAGCTTTGTGAAGAAATTAAAAAACGAGGCGAAAAACAGGAAAAAAAATTTTACAAGGGCATAAAGCTTTGCACAAAAATTCAGGACATTGCTCCTTTCTTGGGCGTAAAGCTTTCTCAGCACATTATGAGCCAAGTAACCGACGAGCTTTTCGGAAAATCCGTGCGTTTTTGCATCAGCGGCGGAAGCTACCTAAAGGACTCTGCCGTTAAGCTGTTTAACGGTATCGGATACCCGCTTCACAACGGGTACGGAATGAGCGAAATCGGAATAACCTCGGTTGAACTTCGTCACAAAGCAAGCGAAAGAAACGAAAACTCCGTCGGTCGTCCGTTTTCGTCGGTTGAATACAAAATTTCAGACAAAGGCACTCTGCTTGTAAAGGGCAAGTCAATTTGCAAGCGTATGATGATTGACGGAAAAGAAATCGTCAACAACGAGTGGTTTGACACGGGCGACATTATGGAATGTCGCAACGGCAATTATTATATAAAAGGTCGTATGAGCGACGTAATCATCGGCTCCAACGGCGAAAACATCAACCCCGACTTGCTGGAGCAGATGTTCGACTTAAAATATGCCGACAGATTTTCGGTTCTCGGACTTGAAAAAAGCGGTGAAGAAAAGCTGACGATAGTTGTTGAAATCAGCCCTGCCGTAACAAACGAACAGCTTGATTACATAATAAATCATATTAAAGAGGTCAACAATTCATTACCGATTGCTTCGCAGATTTCAGAATTTTATTTCACCTATGATTCGATTGCCTCCGACGGAGCAATCAAGGTGGGACGTCAATATGTTATCCGCTCGATAAGCTCCGAAAAAATCAAGCTGATACCTTTTGCCGAAATTCACAGCCGTAAAAAATCCGCTGTGTTTGCAAGCTCTGAATACGCCGATAGAATCAAAAAAATCATCGCAAACACGCTGTCTGTTGACGAAAGCACCATCACCGACGGCTCTCATATCATTCACGATTTGGGAGCTTCAAGTCTGGAATATTTTGCCGTGTTGCTTGCAATAGCAGATGATTTCGGCATTAATAATTGGTCCGAAAAGGATACATATTGCTACACCGTCAAAGAATTTTGCGATTATTTGGAAGGTCATTTAAAGAATGAAACAAAAAGTTAAACAAAGCAATTTTGTTACCGCCTTTGTAAAAATAACGGGACTCCCCGCTGCACTTGCTTTTTACAAGCCCAAGGTGTTTTATCAAGATAAAAATATGAAAAAAAGCAAATTGCCAAAACCATTTATTCTTGTGTCAAACCACACGTCATTGCTGGATTTTCCGCTGTATTTAATGGTGTTTTTCACAAGAAGCATCAGGTTTTTGATGGCTGAGGTTTTGTTTAACAAAAGCCCGTTTTTATCAAGGCTTTTGTACAGGCTCGGCGGAATTTATGTTGACCGAAACGCTTTTAATTTCAGCTTTATGGGCGAAACACTTGAAGCTCTTGACAACCAAAAAAGCGTGGGCGTGTTTCCTCAGGGACGTTTGCCCGTAAACGGCAACCGCTTTCCGTTTGCTCCGAGTGCCGCATTTATTGCATTACACACCGACGCACCGATTGTGCCTGTTTTCACCGACGGAAATTACGGGATTTTCAAACGCACTCACGTTATGATTGGCAACGAAATCCGCTTAAAAGAGCTTTGTCCCGAAAATCTCAGCGAAGCCGAAGCAATAGACTTTATGACAAAACAACTCGAAAAAATCGTGTTTGAGCTTGGCGACGAGCTAAAGCACAGATTGGACAAATGATATGCAGAATAAAACAAGCAAAAAATCAAAGCTGTTTGATCTTCGCCTTTTTCCGTTGGATACAGCAAGGTTTTTTATGATGATTATGTTTCCGTTTATGCGTGTGCAAAAGCTGGGACTTGACGGCAAGCGTTACAAAACAGACCTCAAAGGCGGAGCAATTCTTGCGGCAAATCACACAGGCTTTTCCGACCCGCTGACAATAGGTTCGGCGTTTTGGTTCCGCCGAGTGTATTTTTTGGCGGCAGAGGCTTTGATGAAAAACAAATTCATCGCATTTTGGCTCAAGCAAGCGGGGTGCATCAAAATCGACAGAAACACCACGGATATTGAAGCAATCAGAAACTCCGTAAGCGTTTTAAAAGACGGAAAACTGCTGTTGCTTTTTCCCCAAGGTCAAATAGTTCAAGATGACAGTAACGACAAGCTAAAATCGGGGGCTGTTCTTATGGCTTTGCAGGCAAACGTGCCGATAATTCCGATGTATTCAAACAAACGAAGTCATAAATTCGGATTTCGCAGAATAATTATCGGTGAGCCGTTTTACTGCTCGCAACACTGCAAAAAAAAGCTTCCGTCGGTTGCTGAAACCGAACAGATTTCCGACCTGCTTTCGCAAAAAATCAACGAATGTAAAGCTGTATTTCAAAAAATCGAAAGGAATTAAAGTTATGAACACACTTGAAAAACTCAAAGTCATTTTTTCCGATTTGTTCGGTGACGAAATCGACCTTGACAGCGTAAGCGAAAGCTCACGATTTGTTGAGGACCTCGGAATGAACTCAATAGGACTTCTTTCCATGGCTATGGACATTGAACAGGAATTCGGCATAAAATTTTGCAACGAAGACCTTGAATATCTGAAAACCGTGGGGGATGCTTTGACTTGTATTGATAAAAAAAGCAAATAATGCAAAAATCGGTTGACTTTTGTCGCAAAATAAAATAAAATATAATATAATCAATATATTGGAGGTATAAAAATGATTTGTCCTAATTGTGGAAACCAAAATGCAGACGGAACAACCTTCTGCACAAATTGCGGTTCTAATCTTAACGCTGCTCCCAACTATTATCAGCAGCCGGTACAAAACAACTATCAACAGCCTATGCAAGCACCTATGAGCGTTGAAAACCCTGCTGCAGGCAAAGCTTTGGCACTCGGCATCATCGCACTTTGCCTTTGCTGGCTTCCTATCGCAAGCATCATTCTCGGCATTTTTGCTTTGAAAGCAGGTAAGGAAGCAATTGCATATTCAAACCAAGGCTACAACAAGCGTCCTATGGGTATTATCGCAAAGGTATTCGGTATCGTAAGCATCGTATTATGCTCAATCTACACTGTTTATTGGATTGTAATTCTTGTCGCAGGCGGTGCAGTGCTTGCTTATGCTTAAGCTGATTGCCAAAGATTAAAATTTTACACCTAAAACAAAACGAGTAAGTTCGGCTCTCCGATTCTTACTCGTTTTTTGTATTTATTCTGTTTTTGGCTTTTGACTAAGCGACTTTTTGTTTGTCGGCTTTGCTTCTTGCGGTCGCCTCGCACAATGCAACGAAAATGATGAGAAGCGGAGTTGTAATCGGCTGGGCGATGTTTACGCAAGCCTGAGCGGAATATCCGACTACTGCCGATACAAAAACAACGGCAACAGGATTTGAAGCGGCGGATTTTATCGCTCTCACAACAGCTCCGCCCACAAAAGTGAGGTATGAACCAAGCCCAAACACTCCGATTGTAATCAGATAGTTAATATATTCGTTGTGGGCGGCGTTTGTCGAGCCGTCACCGAATTTCATCAAGCCTACAAAATACTTGCTGAACGGATAATAAAATGTGTCGGGGCCTGTTCCGAACAGCTTTTGCCAAATTGAAGCATCGCTAAAAATCCACATTGACCTAATCCACATATATCCACGGTGTGTACCCCAACTATCGTTAAATCTAAGCAGGGTTTCAAAATTTCCGAGGTCGGTTTTTGTGTCAACCGTACTGAAATAAATCACCGCACCCAAAGCTCCCGCAACAGCCGCCGCAAGCGTCACCGAAAGGATTACAGGAACAGCCTTGGGCAAAACCAAATCGGGCTTTTTGTAATCAACAAACCAAAGCAGCAGGGTTATTGCCGCACAAATTCCAAGCAGTAAAAATCCGAGGCTTGAGAAAACAAACATTTGCTGTAATGTGCCTATTTCCTTGTACTTGTCGCCCATAGCAAGCGAAAACAGCCTGAGAATTTTTGCCGAAGCAAGCATAACGGTGAGGACGAAAAAATACTTTTTCAGGCAAGCAACTTTTCGTGAATAGACGATAAGATATATCAGCAAAAACGCACCGATTCCGAGTATTGCGGAATCGCTGTCCGAAACCAAAAGCGACATAAACCCGAACCCTGCCGAGATTATGTAAATCACCTTAAACACGGTTCTTTTTGAATGTACAAACATCGTCACGAATATTGGCAAAGACACGCAAATATAGCTTGAAAGCAGGTTTTTGTTGCCGATTGTAGAAATGAAGTCGTTTGCCTGTTTTTCGCTGAGAAGACTGAGCGTGCCGAGCGGATCAATGTAAAATCCGTTAAGCACGGACAACAAATAAACCAAAACCGACGCCGCCGCAAACACCGCAAAAACATACTCCATATAGTAGTAAAATCGGGTAATCAAAAAGTACGCCAAAACATAAAACGCAATCAACAGCAAGCCGTTGTTTCTTCCGTTAGGCTCGCCCAAAAGTGCTGTTTCGATATACGGCGAAAACAACGCCGAAATTGTGCAAGCAAGCAAAAACGCAAGAACTGCATAATCTGTAAAAGAAAAGCTTTTAAACAAGCCTCTTTCCTTTTTAATTATTTCGGGCTTTTGAGATTTCTCAGCATAGGTTGCAACAAGCAACACCTCAACAATAAGCGTGAGTCCCGTCAAGATAAGGAACAAAAAATACTTATCGTGTCTTATACTGCCAAACGCATTGTCAAAATGTATAAACGGAAAAATTCCGTCGGCGTAAATCGCAAGATAAAGCGGAAAAAGTGAAAACATCAGCACAAGAAAAAAATTCACTACCGCATTTTTCAGTTGATATTTAGGTGGCTCAGAGCTTGATTTTTTAGCAATAATTTGTGAATCAGACATATTATTAACCTTCCGTATTTTTCTGCATAAAATAATTTTATACCGTATCATTGACAATGTCAAATGAAAAGTATTGTATTTATCAAAATTGAGTGGTATAATTAAGAAAATATTGACAGATATTTGATTTATTGAATTTGTTACCCCATAAATTCATAAGCACATCTGAGGTGATAAATATGAAGAAGCTTATAATCTTCGGATTTGAGGGAACTATTGCGGACACTTCGCCCGGAACGCTTTATTGCTTTAACACAACCGCTGCTGCAATGGGCTATCAACCCATCGCACGAGAATCGCTTGTTGACACAATCGGGCTTACTCTTGAGCAAAGCTTTGAAAAGCTGTTCGGTATGAAAGAGGACGAAATCGAATATGCCGTAAACAATTACAGCAAGCTTTATTCACAAAAAGGTGAAGAAATGCTCTTGCTTTACGAAGGCATTGAAAAATCGCTTCAAAAGCTCAAAGACTGCGGCTGCAAGCTTGCAATTGCAACTCAGCAAAACGCAAGATACCTTAACGATATGCTCCAAACCCGTGAAGAAATCGGAAAACTGTTTGACGCAGTTTGTGCAACAGACGTAGGAACAAACCTTAACAAATGCGACCTGTTAAGACAGGCGTGCGATTCCTTAAACGTTTCGATTGAAGATAGCGTGCTTGTCGGCGACAGTAGCGTTGACGCAATCGGAGCAAAAGAGGTGGGAATGGATTTTGTTGCCGTGCTGTACGGAATGGGCTTCAAAACAAAGTCCGACGCCGAAGCGTTTGATTGCAAAGAATATGTTAATTCTGCCGCAGATTTGTATTCAAGGCTTTCCGTGCTGTGATTTATCAGGCACAAATTTGCGGTTGACAAAGTTTAAAACATAAGATATAATAAAAAGGCTGTCGAATATCGACAGACTGCGAGGTGTAACTCAGTTTGGTAGAGTGCTTGGTTTGGGACCAAGATGCCGCAGGTTCAAGTCCTGTCACCTCGACCATATAAAAAAGGTCGTCATCAGACGGCTTTTTTTATATTTTATAATAGTGACAGGACTTGAACAGGGCGTTAAGAAAATGTGCCGGCGGCACATTTTTAGCCCGCCGAGCAGATAAAACTTATCCAACAAATGTGAACCCAAAAGACGAGGTCAAAACTTTCGCAAGATGAACAGTATGTCACCTCGACCATATATAAAACAGTTAACTGCATATATTTTTAGAATTTATATGCAGAAAGCTTCTGCTTGAATTTGCATTATTTGCTACGCAATTTCACTACTAAAATTTGAAATGTCATAATTTTTGAAAATAAATCATATTGAATATCAGAAAAGTGATACGAAAAACGCTGTATTTGTCAAGCGGACAAATACAACGTTTTTACAAGCAAAAGAATTTTTGCCAATTCTTTGAGATAGGTATCAAGATTTTCTTTTGTAAAACTTTCAGATAACATTTCGCACCTCACACTCCACGATATTAAACCGCATAAATTCCGGAATTGCTTCTTTAATTGAATGTTTTTTAAATTCATCGGTATTTGCGACCTTGTCTGCAACCAACACACCGGCAGGAAAAAGAATTGTTTTCAATTTCAAGCTACGCATATCGTCATACTGCGTGCAAATCGGTATATTGTTCTCTCTGCTAATATAATCGAGCATTGCGAGAAGGTATAAGCTTTCGCGATACCACTTTTTCTCATAGTATTTGCGAATTGAATCTTCTTCCAAAAGCTCAATAACAAATTTAATATCGCCGAGTTCTTTAAGTCTGTGACAAGTGTTGCTTTTAAATAACTCAAAGTCGTTGCGTTTATCAAAGCAAGGCTCTATGAGGCTCTCCATCGAAACACCAAGCACTTTAGAAATTCGGTAGATTGTTTCGGCAGAGCATTTTTCAAGCTGTGCTTTGCCGTTGCATATATCGTTAATGGTAGTATAGGCAATGCCGCTGTCTTTTGCCAGCCGATATTGCGTCATTTTTTTGTTTTTCAATAATTCATTTATCATCACGGTGTTTCACCTCCCTATGCTATTATTATATCGGTCAACCGTGATAATGTCAACAATATTTACCTTTTTATATTCAGATAATAAAAACGACCATCGTATGACGGTCGTTTTTGTTTACAGAATCTATAGCAATACATTCTTGCGAAACAAGATGCTTACTGCGTGCGTGATTAAAGCTATCTTCCGAGATTTACGCTTTCGGCGTGTTAAATAACGGCAAATTCATTTTCGCTTTTCTGTTTTCAACGCTTATTGCCGCAATGCCTTTATCGCACTGATTGCCCGAGAATCTCCTAATTTTGCAGCTTTGCTCAAATAATCCATTCCAAGTGTTGCGTTTTTTTCTACGCCCTCTCCCTTTATATACATTACACCAATATTAAACATTGCCTGTGCATTTCCAAGGTTTGCTGCCTTGGAATAATACGCCGCTGCTTTGCTCAAATCTTGAGTAACTTGTTCACCTACATCATATATTCTACCCAAAGTAAATGCAGAAAAAGCTAAAGTATCGGCTGCTTTTTCATACCAATAGATTGCTTTGCTAATGTCAGCCGGTATATTTTCTGTACCATTTTGTAGCATTACCGCCAGATTATTTTGAGCCAAATTATATCCTGCTCTCGCCGCCTGTTCATATAAAGCAACTGCTTTATCATATTCCTGTACCGTTCGACACCTTTCTGCTTCATCAAAAATATCCCGTACACCGTTTATTTTGAACATATCATCATATGTAATTAGTACACCACCACCGGGGCTGTTGATGTTAATTGCAATCTTCATATTTTTATTTAACGCAACTTCAATCAGATCATCAATTTTCTGCATAACGCAAGAGGTATAACCCTGTTTTATTATATCTGAAGGTATCGCTTCGAAAGATGAAAAAGCAATCAGCTTTTCCGAACCATGTAAATTCATTGAAAGCATGAGAGAAGAATCTTGTGGATTAAACGGCAAAAGTAATTCGGCTGATTTTAAAAGTGACAAATATTCGTTCAACAAAGCTTCCAAAACGGCTTTGTTTGCAGTTAGTCCGTGAAAGGTAAGCATATTAAACAAAATCGTACACATTCTAAAGTCAGGATTAGACACCTCATGATCGGGTACACTTTTATCAAAATGCGTTAAATCAACTGTTATCATATCTTTCAATGATTCCGGTGCATTATGATCAATCACAATATTTTTACAACCATAGTAAATCCACATCGTGTTATAAAATAACGGAATATCATCAATTTTCTTTAATTCTATAATATCACGAGGAATTCCCCAAAAAATATTTCTTTCCCTTTTATAGTCAGATTCAAACAACTTAGTGTTTGAATATATTCTCAATTGCCGATTGCTGTCAAATACAGGTACGTCCAATTTCTTGTGCCACACAACAAATGCCCTATCTTCGCTTGATTTCTTTAAACGATCAAAGAACCCCATTTTCAATTCCTCCGTATCATAAAAAAGTCTGCTCGAACAATCAAGCCTTTCTTTCACTTTTATTATACATCCGCCAAAAACAAAGTCAAGTTTTTGTAAAATGACACATTTTTATAGTTGATCTTACAAAAACAAACCGCAGAAAGCATAAAACTCTCTGCGGTTTTAATTCTGTCAGCATTTTAATTTTTCTAAAAGCAGGGCAAAGGATTATCCCATTTCAAAAAGCTCCTTCGGAGTGTATCCGCAATTTGCCCATTTGCGGGTATTGTTGTTTAAATTTTGCAATCTGAAATAATACTCGTTTGCTTGATTCATATTCTTAAAAACAATCCCGTAGCTATTAAATAATTCCATTTGGGCTTGTAGCGGTTCTTCGGTTCTTATGCACCAAATAAGCTTAGATAAAAGCCCTTCTACGGCGAGTTTGTTTATTTTCATATGATTGAGCAAAAAATCTCGCATTTCTTGCGTCTGTTCGGTTTCTTCAAAATTATTGGGATTTTTATATAACAGCAATTCTTCTTTTGTGGGATCATAATATTTCTTTCCTTCTTGATAATAAATAATCTCATCCATTTTGCTGTTTGACACTCCGGAAGAAACGATTGCGTTAGTGTAAAGCGTATAATAAGCATAGGAATGGTTTTGCAGCTTTTCCATCCAAAGCAGATATTTCTCTTTTTTAATTTTCTGTGTGTTATATCTGTTATACAGCTTAAGAAACTGTCTTGGAGTTACATGTCCGTATAAATTCGCACACGCTCTAAGATATTTGTCTACATTCAAATGCTCATCATTTAATGTCCATCTGTTTCCCATATAAATTCCCCTCAGCTTTGCCTTCCTCATACTTGAGTGCTGTCTTGCTTATTATTTTAACTGAAATATTTTATCTGTCAAGTAAAACCGTACATTATGGCATTTAGAAATTATTGAGTGAAGTATATTAAAAAAGCTCACGTTCTCAAGTATTGCGTTTTATCACCTTTACTGACGATGAGTTACTGGTTAAGAAATACGTTGAAACTATGATACGCAGATCATTCGGAACCGCAAAAGCAATGAAGCTCGGCAAACCTATTCCGCAAAAGCGTCAAAGCTAATCCAACAAGATTGATATTATATATTGAATTTGCAATTGAATTATGTTATAATTATCCAAAAGGATTGTTGTGTGCTGAAGCTATAATCCTACGCATATGATTATAAGGCACCATACAACAAAGGAGGATTTTTATGAAGGTTTTTAATTGTATTATCGGCGTGTTTTCTATTATCGGTGCAGTTTATTGCATATTCTTCCCCGGAATTTCATTCCTTAACACAGGATGGATAGTTGCTATTCTCATCGGAATTTACGGCACTTGCAGTATTTTTGAATATTTTGCAAATCCAAAAAGAAAAGAAAACAAAGACAAGGGCTTCATCGCAAGCGGTGTGCTTGGATTAATCGTGGGCATAGCTGCAGCAGTTCTGTCGTTTGTTGCATTGTTCAGCACGGGAATGCGTGCAATCTTAGACATCACTATTTTGTTTGTCTTTGTATTTTGGCTTATATATTCGGGCATTTTCGGAATTATCGGTGCAGTTAAGCAAAAGAAAAACGGTGCTAAGCTCTGGGTTTTGTCGCTGATTTTGGGCATTGCGGTAATCCTTGCAGGACTTTACGGAGTAACCCATATATTGTTTACAGCCGTTTCAATCGGTTACATCATCGGATTTGAGCTGATGATTTACGGCATAAGACTTATTATGTCTGTTTTTGAAAATCCCGAAGCTAAGTAACATTTCGCTGTAATAACGATTATATCGCAGGAGTTGTTTAATAAACGACTCCTGCTTTTTATATCCTTTCACAAAGCAAAAGCGTTGGATTATTCGTCCAACGCTTGTTTTATCCCCATTTTTCGCCAATTTATGAAGCCGTAAATGTCGTTGGCAAAGAAAGCCACAAAGCATATTACAACCGAAACGTATTTTATGTTTTCAAACGATGCCATAACCCACAGCACAATCAGCACAACGTCGTTTGCCGCATAGCCGACAGCATAGTACGGACTTCTGCGAAATGTCAAATACACCGCAAGAAAGCTGGTTGTTACCGAAATTGTACTCGGCAAAAGGTTTGCAGTGTTAAAGGCTTTTAGCACAAAGTAGAACACGGCTGTAACGGCAAATGTAATTATCCACATAAACACCTGCTCTTTTTTGCCGAGATGATTGATTTGCACCTCCGACTTTTTGCCCTTGTATGGGTGTCTGAGCCACGAAACCAACGCAAACACCGCCATTGGCATACTCATTCCCAAATATGTAAGCATCTCGCCAAAGTATGCAAATGAGTATGAAATTATCGCATAAACAATGCTGAAAACAATCATAAGTGCCTGCCCAAACGGATTGCCCTTTGCGTTAAAAATCAACGAGGTTACTCCGATAAGCGACGCCGCAAGCGTCAGGTAGTTTGTTCGGTCAAACACAATAAACGATATAAGCACAAGTGCAGTTGAGCTTATCCACAACACCAGCTCGCCCGTGCTGAAATAGTTAAGCAAAGCTTTTATTTTTTTCATAATTACCTCCAAAAAACAAAGCATCCGCCAGCACATCTTCAAAGACCTAACGATGTACTGCGGATGCCTTTTGCATCTCTACCCGGTGGCAGAATTAATTTTTAATTTTTATCTTTTTACTGACACTTCGTCAAGATGTATTTCTTCTTTGTCGTGATATACACCGTCCTTGCCGTATTCGGTTGCATACCAAAAATCCATACCGATTGAAGAAACATTCTCATCAAAGCCGGCAGGCATAAAATAGCCCAGCTCTCTTTCGGAATACGCCTGAATTTCGCCCGACATAATACCATAGCTGCTGTCTTCGTCGTAGGTTTTTCCGTTTACAACAATGTTCTTGTCGGCAAAAACATAGAGATGTCTGTTAGTTTTGTTTACCACGCCGAATTTGATTGTTCCGCTTTCGGTGCTGTTGTAATACAATGCCATATCCTCGTTCTCAAAAAGCTGAACATTCTTTTCAACAATCTCAGTCGCATTAGTAACCTGTTGTGAATTTGCCGATGCGTTTTGCACCGTGCTGCTTTGCGAGGAATCGTTGCAGCCCACGCACAATAAAGCACACATTGCCAAAGCAAATGCAAATAATTTTTTCAATGTAACCACCTCTTATCTTAAACAGTATAACAGAATCAAAAATAATTGTCAACGGTGCTTTGTTATCAAATACGCTGTTATTTTTGATGGACAAAAGTACAATATTATACTATAATTAAAGTGCAAACTATTCTTTTTCTTTGTTTATGTCGTGATACTCAGTGTAGTGTATTCCCTTGTTAATGTAATACTTAAACGGGATAAACAATACCGCAATTATATTAAATACAAAAAACAACGGAATCATCGGCAAATACAAATTCAGGAGCATACATCCTGCCGTGTATATCGCAAAACGCATAATTGTGTATATTATCGTTCTTGTACCGTCACCGTAGTGAACCCTTCTGAACACAACGAAGCGGTTAAGCAAAACTCCCACAAATCCCGACAGAATACCTGCCGACGGAATTGTTATGTAAAGTGCCTTGCTGCCGAAGAAAATACTTATCAACGCCACCAAAACTTCGCACAACACAACAGCGGCAAATGACGCCCACGCACTTGAAAAAAGCAGCTTGTAAATTCTCACTGTGTCCGCAATCGGATTAAAATGCGATGATTTGTTGTCATCTATATAAATTGCTTCAATCGGAATCGTTGTTATCGGAATCCCCTGTTTGTCGGCATAAAACAGCATATTCATCTCGTAGTCATATTTGCTGCCTTTGGGAAGCATAAGCCAATCAAGATGCTGTGCCGAAAAGCCCCTGAGTCCCGACTGATTATCGGAAAAATAATGACCCGTCAGCGTAGTATACACAAATTTTGACAAATCATTTCCGAGTCGTGACAAAAACGGAATCTTGTTTTTTCGCTTGCGAACCGTTAAAACAAAGGTTGCTTGGTTGTGAAGCTCCTGCTTTACACGCAGTATGTCGCAAAGACGGTGCTGACCGTCGGCGTCGGAGGTAATTATATATCTGCAATTAGGAAATTCACTTTTAACATTTGAAAATGCGGTTTTCAGAGCATCGCCCTTACCTCGGTTTTGTTCATGAACGATTACCTTGGATTTTTTTTCGACTTCATCAAAAATATCCTTATATTCACTTCCGCTGCCGTCATCAACTATCAATATTCCAAACCCGTTATCATACAGCTCATTAACAAGCCGCACAAGAGCAAGGTCGGGCTGATAGGCAGGAATTACAACTACGTCCTCCATATTTACCCCCATTCTAAGCTACGCTTTGTTTTATAAATTCATCAATCTCATTCATAAGCTCTTTGTTTGCGTTACCGCTTTTGTCAAACAAAATGCTTGTATGGCCGTCGTTTCCGTCGCCGTCCCAAAGAAGATAACGCACATTTCGGTTTGTAATCTCATCACGGTGCGAAATTATCGAATACTCATCATACGGCAGTTGAACGTCATTTTTGCCGTGAATAATAAAGGTCGGAGTGCCGCTCTGAGAAATTTCTTCATCAGCACACACATTTACGGTTTCCGTACCGAAAATCGTGCTTTGATAAAACCATAGTGCAGGATAGTTCAAGTATGCTATCCCACCGATTTTTTGAACGGAGGAATCCATAATCCCCTCCATTGCACTGTTTACACCCGACACGCTGATAACTGCGTCTGCCGTATGCCCAAACCTGCCTACGCACGCAGCGGCATAGCCTCCTCGACTATGCCCAAACAGCACAAGGCTTTTGCAACCAAAGCGGTTATTTGCTTCAATATAATCAAGTGCCGAGTCAAGGTCGCAAAGCACCTGAGAAAAGCCGACAGATGACTCGCCCTCGCTGTTAAAGCTGCCTGTTGTATCAAAGGCAAACACATCATAACCATCGTTTACAAGGCTGTTTATCTGGCAAAGATAATCGTCTGCACCCGATGTGTAGCCGGGAACAACCACAACAAGCGTAAGCCCCAAGCCGCCCGAATAATAATATGCGGCAAGCGTGTTTTCTCCGGACTGAAAGCTCAGCTCACGACGTGAAGAAACCATCTGCGAAAACTTTGCAACCGTGCTTGGCGAGCGAGTTGCGTCCTGACGTTTGAAGCAGGAATCGTATACAACCTTTGTAAGTACAAAATTGCACATTAAAAACGCTAAAACAATTACTAAAATATTCCTCAAAACCTTTTTTAAATTTACTTTAAATTTTTGGAATACCATAATTGTTCCCCATTTTATTGTGCTTTAATCTATATTTGAAAATTTGAAATCGGAGTGAATGAAATGCTGTTTAAAGCAGACAAAAAATACAACGTAATACCCGAAAAAGAATTTACGGCTGAGATTGACAAAATCAGCAAATCTCTTGAAGAATACGAAACTTCGGGAAGTATTAATGCAAAAAACGACTGCGTTATCCGCTATAAATACTACCAAGCCGAGAACGCCCGTGCAACCGTTGTTATACTGCACGGCTTTACCGAATTTATGAAAAAATACGAAGAAACCGTTTGGTATTTTTTGCATATGGGATTTAATGTTTTCATCTATGACCAACGAGGTCACGGAACTTCGGGACGTGAGGTTGACGATATGAGCCTTGCCCATATCAACAGCTTTTACGACTATGTTGCAGACCTTGAACAGCTTATGGACGAGGTTGTGCTTCCTTGCTTGGGCAATGCTCCGATTTGGATTTATTCCCACTCTATGGGCGGAGGCATTGCGATGCTTTATATGCAAAAGCACGGCGATATTGTTGAAAAAGCTGTTTTGTCATCTCCGCTTGTTTCACCCCAAACCTATAACATTCCTGCGTTTTTTGTACGCAAAGCCCTAAAAAAATACGCCAAAGAGGACGGCTGGGACGCTCGATTTAAGCAATCAAAGGACAAAAAGCCGAGTCCCGACAAAAATGTGCTGTCAAACCCAACCTTGAGCCTGAGCCGCTTTCGCCGCACGCTCAATTTTCACATCTACGATAAAAGCTATCAGAACAATTACCCCACAAATCGCTGGATTTGGGAATCGCTGAGCATTGAAAAACAAATTCTCAATAAAAAAGCAAATGCAAAAATAAACACACAAATTTTGATTGTAAGTGCGGAAAACGACAAGGTTGTAAAAATCAAACCTCAACACAAGCTTGCAAAAAAGCTAAGAAGCTGCAAGCTCGTTACTGTAAAAAACGCTAATCACACAATTTTTACCTGTTCAAACGATATTATCGAGGACTACTACAAATGTATTTTCGATTTTCTGTGTAATTGAACAATTTAATTTTAGCACATTTAAACGTTGTTTTCAACAAGACCTTAACTAAAATATTATCGGTTTTGACAAACGCAATTATATTGACAAATGACAGCTCCGTTGATAAAATTAAATTAAGATAAACAAAATGAAAGTCAGGAGATGATTTTATGAGTTTTTGTGCCAAATGCGGTAATCGAATGGAACCGCAAGACAAGTTTTGCTCTAAATGCGGTACTCCCGTTGACCCTAATATGCAAGCTCCCGTGCAAGGTCAGCCTGCTCAACAACCTAATACACAGGGACAAGCGGCACCTCAGCCACAATACCCACCATACGGTGTTAATGTTATAGATTCACCCGACCCTGTTTTCAGAATCCAATGTGAATATTGTTATTGCACATTTGAATACAGATTAAAGGACCTCGGTCACCGAGCTTGGTATCCTCACGGCTTTGTGTATTGCCCAAGATGCCGTAAGCCGCTCAGACATAATACTCAGTATATGGTAAATATGCAGGGGCAGTATCAGCAACCTACACAGCCATACGGACAACAATATGCTCAACAGCCTATACAACAACCCGTGCAACAGCCTGTTCCTCAAGCCCCCGTTCAGCAACCCGTGCAACAGCCTATTCCTCAAGCACCCGTTCAACAGCCCGTACAACAGCCTGTTCAACAAAGCACTCCTGTTGATACGACCGCCACAAGCCCCTACGCTCCGACCGACAATCAGAATTAAAGCTAAAAACTCAGCTCCGTACTCGTGATGAATACGGAGCTGTTTTGCGTTTAAATGCTTGTCAAGAGCTATGACAGCTAAACTTCAAGCAATTTATAAATATCTTCACCGATTTTATTGCCCACTTCTGACAAACGGATATTCAACCTTTGCGTTTAACAGCTCGTCATACGCACAAACCTTTCTGAATGTATTACCCATCATTTCGTGTTCACGGTAATGTCTGATTTTCTCCATATCAAAATCGGCGTAAAAAATCCCCTCTGTTACATCGTCGGCAAGCAACAGCGTGTTGTCAACGCAGATTCCGTCATTATCCCAACAAACAGGGCTGAACGCACAAGAGTTGCCGGCGTTAAAGCCGTTTGGATTAGCCATTGCCACACCGCACATATTTTCATAGGCTCTTGTGGACAAGGCTTGAACACGGGGCTTCATACTTGTGCAATCGTTTGGCACTAAAATGATTTCGGCACCCTTCAGCATAAGAATTCTTGCACTTTCGGGATATTCCTTGTCATAGCATATCATTATACCGATTTTCACACCATCACAATCGCAAACCCTAAATTCTTTGCCTGATTCAAGCACCCTTTCGTCTGCAAAATCACAGGTGTGAACCTTTGAATATTTCATAAGAATTTCGCCGTGTTTATTTATTACAAAGGCTGAATTTTGGGGCTTTGTGCTTCCCTTTGTCAATGCCGTAGCAACAAGCCCGATTTTCAGTTCATTTGCCGCAACACACAGAGCTTTAATTCGGTTGTCGTCCTCCGTCAAGGCATGGTCATTATCAATTGACAAATCATAGCCTGTCATAAAACATTCGGGCAACAACAGCATATCAGCATTATTATCAGAAGCTGTTTTCATATATTCGATTATCGTTTCAGTATTATTATCATAAGCCTTGTTTATCGAACGCATTTGCAAAATTGCAAGTCTTAACATTTTACACCAACCTTTTTCTTGCATTATTTAGGCTCAAACATAGACAAAACGGCGTAGCCTTTCGGTTACGCCGCAAATTTGTTTGATTAATAAATCAGATTACTCTTACTCTTACAACGCCGTCAACAGCTGCAATTTTGTCTGCATCTGCTTTGTCGGCACCTGCAACATCAAGAATTGTGTATGCGTAGTCGCCACGGCTCTTTGAAAGCATATTTTCAACGTTGCCGTTAATCTCTGTAAGAACCTTTTTGAGAAGCTCAGGCACATTCTTGTGCATTACGCAAAAACGTGTGTCATTTGCATTTTTCGGAAGTGAAATTGCAGGATAGTTTACCGAGTTGATGATGTTACCGTTTTCAAGGTATTCTTTAACCTGATCGCAAGCCATAACAGCACAGTTGTCCTCGCTTTCGGGAGTTGAAGCACCGAGGTGAGGCATACAGATTACGTTTTCTTCACCGAGAATGTCGTCTGTGCCGAAGTCTGTAACATACTTTGCAACCTTGCCGCTCTTGATAGCCTCAAGAACTGCTGTTGAATTAACAAGTCCGTCACGGCTGTAATTGAGGATGCGAACGCCGTCCTTCATCTTAGCAATCATATCAGCGTCAACAAGGTCTCTTGTTTCGTCTGTAAGCGGAACGTGAATTGTAAGGTAATCGCAGTTAGTCATAACCTCTTCGTTATTCTTCATAAGCTTAACGGTCGGGTCAAGCTTGAGTGCGTTTGTAACCGACATAAACGGGTCAAAGCCGATTACGTTCATTCCCAAAGCTGCTGCTGCATTTGCAACAAGAATACCGATTGCACCAAGTCCGATGATACCGAGGGTTTTGCCCTTGATTTCAGGGCCGACAAACTGGCTCTTGCCCTTTTCTACCATTTTACCAACAGCGTCGCCGTTGCCCTTGAGTGTTGTTTTTTCCCACTCAATGCCCTCAACGATTTTACGGGAAGAAAGGAAAAGTCCTGCAAGCACAAGCTCTTTAACTGCGTTTGCGTTTGCACCGGGAGTGTTGAAAACAACAATGCCCTGTTCTGTGCATTTATCCTTGGGAATATTGTTTGTGCCTGCACCTGCTCTTGCAATAGCAAGAAGGTTGTCGCCAAGCTCCATATCATGCATTGCGGCACTTCTTACAAGGATAGCGTCGGGATTTGCAACGTCATCGCCGTAGCTGTAATTGCTGCCGAGGCGGCTTGTGCCGATCGGAGCGATTTTATTTAATGTAAGTACATTATACATTTTAATCAACCTCTAAATAAATTATTTGTTTTCAGCCTCAAACTTCTTCATAAACTCAACGAGCTTTTCAACGCCCTCATAAGGCATAGCGTTGTAAATAGAAGCACGCATACCGCCTACCGAACGGTGACCCTTGATGTTTACGATGCCGTTTTCTGCTGCTTCCTTAACAAATTTAGCGTCAAGCTCCTTGTCGCCTGTAACAAAAGGCACGTTCATCAAAGAGCGGTCCTCAGCCACAACCGTACCCTTAAACAGCTCTGAGCTGTCGAGGAAATCATAGAGAAGCTTAGCCTTCTTTTCGTTAAGCTCTTTCATCTTCTCAAGGCCGCCGATTTCGTTCTTAATCCATTCAAACACAAGCTTTGCAACATAGATTGAATAGCAAGGCGGTGTGTTAAAGAGAGAATCCTTGTCAGCGTGAGTTTTGTAGTTGAGCATTGTAGGAGTAATGTCCATAGCGTTGCCGATAAGGTCCTCACGAATGATAACGATTGTAACGCCTGCACCCGAAACGTTCTTCTGAGCACCTGCAAAAAGAAGTCCGAACTTTGAAACGTCAATAGGCTCAGAAAGAATACAAGATGAAATATCTGCAACAAGCGGAATATCGCCTGTGTCGGGAAGCTCATGGAATACAGTACCGTAGATTGTGTTGTTCAGGCAGATATAAACATAGTCTGCGTCATCTCTGAACATTGAACGGTCTGTTTTCGGGATATAAGAATAGGTTTTGTCCTCAGAAGAAGCAACTGCCTTTGCGTCGCCGTAACGAACAGCCTCCTGATAAGCCTTTTTAGCCCACTGACCTGTGATTATGTAGTCAGCCTTATTGCTCTTGTTCATAAGGTTGAGAGCGGTCATTGCAAACTGTGTTGAACCGCCACCCTGAAGGAAAAGAACCTTGTAGTTATCGGGGATATTCATAACCTCACGAAGAAGTGCCTCTGCGTCTTTGATGATTTTGTCAAAAGCCGCACTGCGGTGTGACATTTCAAGAACGCTTTGTCCTGTACCCTGATAATCAAGCATTTCATCTGCTGCTGTTTTTAATACAGACTCCGGCAGCATTGAGGGGCCTGCTGAAAAATTATAAACTCTTGCCATTGTAAAAACTCCCTTTATATTTTTAAAGTAACAGCTTTGCAAGTAAGCTGCGAAAATCGTTTACAAAATAAATTATACGCTTATTTGACGATAAAGTCAATAAGAATAGATTTATTTGGTTAATTTTTTAACAAATTTTTGTATGGTTTGCATTAATGCTTATTTAAGAGAGATTTGACCGATTGTTGAGATAATCTCATCCCTCATTCTGATTGCTTCGTTTCTTGCCGCAAGTGCAAAGTCGTCCTCGTTGAGTCCCTGCTTTTTCCAAGCACACATAATTCCTCGGCTTGAATTTATTACAGCACCCAAGCCGTTTTTATCAAACGCATTTTTAACATCCTCTGCACCGCCTCCCTGAGCACCGTAGCCCGGAACAAGGAAAAACGTGTGTTCTGCCTTTGCACGCATTTCAAGAAGCTGCTGAGGATATGTTGCACCCACAACCGCACCCACTGCGGAATAGCCGTATTCTCCCATAAGCTCACTGCCCCAAGCCTCGCACATTTTGCCCATATGCTCGTAAACCGTTTCGCTTGTGTCAAGCTTCATATCCTGAAGCTCGCCTGAGCTTGGGTTTGAGGTTTTTACAAGCACAAAAATGCCCTTGTCCCTTTCCTTGCAAATGCTTGCAAGCGGCTTTATGCCGTCTGTTCCAAGGTAACCGTTCACCGTAAGTGCGTCCGCACCGAACGCCTCTGTAAGCTCGCCGCCTACCTCTGTTGTGCCGAGGTGTGCAGCGGCATAAGCCTCCATAGTGGTGCCTATGTCATTGCGTTTGCCGTCGGTTATGACAAACATACCCTTTGATTTTGCGTATGCAATAGTGTCGCAAAGAGCCTTTACTCCCTGCCAACCGTACATTTCATAATATGCAGCCTGCGGCTTAACGGCAGGAACAATATCATAAAGGCTGTCAATGAGTGCCTTGTTAAACTCAAAAAGTGCCGTTGCCGCACCATCAAGGGTTTTGCCGTATTTTGCAAAGCATTTTTCCTTAATCGAAGCGGGAACATAATCAAGCTTCGGGTCAAGCCCTGCAACGGTGGGATTTTGCTTCTCTGCGATTTTTTCAATCAATCTGTCAAGTGACATAGTTTGCCTCCTCTGTTTGTTTTACGTTAGCTGTTAATTATATCGTAAAGCTCGTTTGCAAATCGGTAGTAGTCGGATCTGTCTTCGTTTTGAAATTGAATTGCGGGACGAGGGTGGGTGTTGTATTGTCCCGTGAGCATATAGGGAATGTCATATCCCCATTTTACGCCCGATTCCCGAAATTTATGTGTGTATTCCTCAATGATTTTGATTATGGGATTCACCTTGTACTTCGGGTTTTTGAGGAAGCCGAGCAAAAGCTCAAGTGCACAGTTTCCTGCACCTCTGCCCATTCCGTCAACGGTTGCATCAAGATAGCTTGCACCGAAAGCCATAGCCTCAATGGTATTGGCAAACGCAAGCTGCTGGTTGTTGTGAGCGTGAATACCGACGGATTTTCCGAATTTCTCGGCGGTTTCTCCGTACATTTCGGCAAGCCTTCTTGCTTCTTCGGGGTACAAGGAGCCGTAGCTGTCAACAATATAAAAGGCAGATACAGGCGTTTGACCGAATATATTGAGTGCGGCTTGGATGTCCTCGGTTCTTGCCTTTGACACAGCCATAATGTTAATTGTTGTTTCATATCCTATTTTTGAGCAGTATTCAATCATCTCAACCGCCGAAGGAATTGCGTTGATATATGTTGCAATTCTTATAAGGTCAATCGGGCTGTCCTTTTTGGGGATAATATCCTTTTCAAAGTCGGTTCTGCCCACGTCTGCCATAACCGCAACCTTGAGCTTTGATTTGTTGTCGCCCACTATTTTTCTTATATCCGAATCGTTACAAAACTTCCATTTGCCGAAATTTTCTTCGTTAAAAATCTCTTTTGAAGCCTTGTAACCGAACTCCATATAATCAACGCCGGCTTTGATATTCGCCTTGTAAAGGTCTTTTACAAAATCATCGCTGAATCTGAAATCATTGCAAAGTCCGCCGTCACGAATGGTGGCATCTACTACTCGTATGTCCTGTCTTACCGACAGCAAATCACCTTTTTGTGCCATAATAATTACTCCTAATCCTGTATATCTTCAAATACAATTTTTCCGTTTAATATTGTTTTTTTAACCTTGCCGCAAAGAGTTCTTTCTTTAAACGGCGTGTTCTTGCTTTTGCCGTGAAGCTTGTTGACGTCAACCGTCCATTCCTCGTTCATATCAACAAGAGCAATGTCCGCATTCGCTCCCAAAGCAAGCGTACCGGCGTCAATTCCGAGAATTTTTGCGGGATTAACGCTCATTTTCATTATCAAATCTTCAAGGCTCAGCTTGCCTGCTTTCACAAGATATGTCAATGCAACGGCGAGCGAGGTTTCCATACCTATTGAGCCGTTCGGAGATTTTTCAAAATCAGCCTTTTCTTCAACAGTATGCGGAGCGTGGTCTGTTGCAATTGCATCAAGTGTTCCGTCGCAAAGCCCCGAGATTATTGCTTCGACATCCTCCGAGGTTCTCAAAGGCGGATTCATTCTGAAATCCGCATCACGCTTCAAAAGCTCCTCCTCGGTCATTGAGAAATAATGCGGTGCGGTTTCGGCTGTCACCTTTACCCCACGGCTTTTGGCATCTCTGACAAGTGCAACGCTTGTTTTGGTGCTGACGTGGCAAATGTGAATCGGCACATCAAGTGCCGCCGCAAGTGCAATTTCTCTTGCTGTTCCGCAATCCTCGGCAGCGGCTGGAATACCCTTAACTCCAAGCTGTCTTGACACCTTGCCCTCGTTGATTTTTCCTCCGTCGGCAAGATAAAGGTCCTCACAATGTGCAACCACTCTCATATCAAGCTCGTCTGCTTTTTGCATTGCATGTCTTAAAAGCTCCGTGTTCACAACAGGTCTACCGTCGTCCGAAAGTGCAACAGCACCCGAATTTTTAAGCTCGTCAACGTCGGTCGGCTCTTTGCTTTCAAGTCCCTTTGTGATGCTTGCGGCAACATAAACGTGTGCGTCGGCTGATTGTGACTTGTCAAGAATATATTTTACCGTGTCGGCATTATCAACGGTGGGGTTTGTGTTGGGCATTGCAAGCAAGCTTGTAACTCCGCCTGCCGCCGCCGCTTTGCAACCGCTGATAATATCCTCCTTTTGTGTCTGACCGGGGTCACGCAAATGAACGTGCATATCAACAAGTCCCGGAATCGCATAAAGTCCCTCGGCATTTATAACCTCAGCGTCAAACGAATCTGCTGAAATCTCTTGTGCGATTTTAGCAATTATTCCGCCTTGTATCAGTATGTCATATTTCCCGTTGAGCTTGTCGGCGGGAGAAACCGTATGTGCGTTTTTAATAAGTAAATCCTTCATATAATCATCTTCTGTTTGTCGGTCTGTTCGACGGTCTTGTATTTGTTCTGCTGCTTGGGTGGTGTGTGCTTCTGCTTGATTGGCGAGAAGCCGGGGAAGGATTTGTACTGCCGTTGCTTCTCTTATGCACCTGAACAAGTCCTCCGTTTTCCATTTCAAGCCTTTGACGGCGTTGTCTTTCAGCACGCATTTTTGCACGACGACGGCGTTCTTCCTCTGCCTTTTTACGCTTTTTGGCGGCATTTTTACGCTTTATCATTCTGCTGAGATTTGTAAAGAAATATCCGCAATGAACAAAGAACGAAGAAACAGCACTTCCGATTCCTTTAAGCGTATCTGATGCAGATTTTCCCGAAGCAGGTGTGGGCTTTTCGACCTCGGTTGCACGCTTTTCAACCTCGTTTATAACATCATAATCCTCGGCGTCCATAATCTCTTTGCTACTGAAAACGCCGACAGTCTTTTTCGGTGCTTCTTCAAAGAAATCATATCCGCTGTTGAATTTTGCCTGCTTTGCTTCCTGACGAACAAGCTCGTCATCGCTTACATATTCGTCAAAATCGTCGTCAGCTTCAAGAGAGGAGACCTCATCGTTTTCAGGCTCATAAGCTTGAGTTGCCTCGTCGGCTTCCGTCTCGTCATAATTTTCTTGACGACTTTCGTCCGTAAGCTCGGCTTCAATATCCTCCGGCTTTTCCTCAACAGGCTCCGTGATTTTCTCTGAAGCTCCGCCTACTGCTTGTGCCTGAGCCGACTTATAACCCAAAATCTCGTCAATTTCAGCCTCGGAGAATTTAATTTTCTCTGCTTCTTGGCGTTGTGTAGAAGCATCACCGAAGGTTACGCCCTCAAGAAAATCGCCTTCATCCGATTCTTCCGTTTGCTTAGCACTTATGTCAACATAATCATTTTGAGAGTCATCGTAAGCACTTGATTTTCGCTTAACATTATATTCATCGGCAAGCTCTTCAAGAATTTGAGTGTTTTTTCTCTTTTTCTTGTTCTTTTTGAAATGCTTGACAATAATAATCAAAAATACGATTATCAAAATTGCAAGCACAGTTACTCCGATTATCACAAACAACAACGCATATGCAGAGGAATCGCCCTCGTTAAATACAACGGTAGATGCAATTGTTTGCAGGTTGTTTCCGTCCTCGTCGGTAACATCTCCGCCGTTACGCTGAATGATAATATTAACATTTTTTCCGTCATAAACCGTGTTTGCTTGATAGGTTTTGATTTTTTGACCGTTGTTGTCAACGGTTACCGTAAGATATAACCAAACTATATTATCTGTGTGACTTACAACGCAGTTTGAATACTCGCTTTGACTTAGAAAATTAGAAGTAACCTCATTGAGCTTATCGTTATCCAAAAGGCTGTAATTTGCAATGGCTTTGCTTTCCTCGGTTTGAGTCATTGTTACCGTAACGGTATATGTTGAGCCGCTATCCATTCCCTGAAGATAGATGTTGCCGTTCTTCAGATTCGTCATAGTGGTGTCATAATCAAGTCCAAACAACGAAAAATATTTGTCGTCGGCTTTACTTGAACGCGTAACCGTTGTTACATCGGAGGGCAGCGTCAACTGCATACCGTTAATCTCTTTTATGGTATAGCTGTTATCCTCACCACTGCATACAAACACCGAAAGCATGCACAAAACCACCGATACAGCCAAGGCGGCGGCTTTTTTAAGTCTGTTATTCATCATTACCCAAATCCTCCGAAACTTGAAATTATCTAAGTAAGATTATATTATTTGCCTGATTTTAACATTTTGTTTACATACATTTTTTATTATACATAATCCGCCGATAAAATACAAGTTTTTTATTACAAAAATTTAACTTTTACGCAAAAGTTACTTTCCAAATCATTCAACCACCGAGAAAATACAGTCTTGTTAAAGATAATAAAGCTTTAATAACAAACATAATTATCAAAAAATAACCCCTCCGAGTAAATCAACGGAGGGGTAAATAGCTTTGTTTAGCTTTCGGCGTTTAATCTGTCGCCGTACATTTTTTTGTAATAATTCTGATAGTCGCCCGACAAAATATTTTGCCACCAAGCTTTATGCTCCAAATACCAATCTATCGTCTGCTTTATGCCGTCGTCAAATTTTGTCTGAGGCAACCAGCCAAGCTCATTGTGGATTTTGGTTGGGTCTATGGCATAACGTCTGTCGTGTCCGGGGCGGTCGGTAACAAAGGTAATAAGGCTTTCGGGCTTGCCAAGCTGCTTTAAAACGGTCTTTACAACGTCAAGATTCGTCTTTTCGTTGTGTCCGCCTATATTATATATCTCTCCTACCTTGCCTTTTCTGACAACCAAATCAATAGCGGCACAATGGTCCTCAACATAAAGCCAATCACGCACATTTTCACCCTTGCCGTAAACAGGCAAAGGCTTGTCTGCCAAAGCATTTGCTATCATAAGCGGAATCAATTTTTCGGGGAAATGATACGGTCCGTAGTTGTTGCTGCACCTTGTTATGGTTATCGGCAGCTTGAAGGTCCTGTGATACGCAAGCACCAGCAAATCGGCACTCGCCTTTGAAGCCGAGTAAGGACTTGAGGTGTGTATCGGAGTTTCCTCCGTAAAGAAAAGGTCAGGTCTGTCAAGCGGCAAATCTCCGTAAACCTCATCCGTGGAAACCTGATGATACCTTGCTATTCCGTATTTTCTGCAAGCGTCCATAAGCACCTGCGTACCCATTATATTTGTCTGCAAGAAAATTTCGGGGTTTTCAATTGAACGGTCAACGTGGCTTTCTGCGGCAAAGTTTACAACTACGTCCGGCTTTTCGGCTTCAAAAAGCTCATCAATAAATTTTCGGTCGGCAATGTCTCCCTTTACAAACTTGAACTTCGGATTTTTCATCGCTTCTTCAAGTGTTTCAAGATTGCCGGCGTAGGTGAGCTTATCAAGGCATATTATTTCATCATCGGGATGATTTTTCAATTCATAATATACAAAATTACCGCCGATAAATCCGGCACCGCCTGTTACAATTATTTTCATTAATTAATACACTCTTTTCTAATTAAACTTATCCTCGGCAACAGCCTTTAAATGCTTTCCGTAAGGGCTTTTGCCGTATTTTTCGGCACTGCATAAAAGCTGTTTTTTTGTTATCCATTTATACTTATAAGCAATTTCCTCGGGTGCGGAAATCTTTATTCCCTGACGTTTTTCAATCATACGCACAAAGTCTGCGGCATCAACAAGGCTGTCAACAGTACCTGTATCAAGCCACGCAAAGCCTCGACCCAAAAGTTGAACGTCAATTTTGCCATCCTGCAAATACATTTCGTTGAGAGTGGTTATTTCAAGCTCTCCTCTTGCTGACGGCTTTACTTTTTCTGCCTTTTCGGGCACGCCAGACGGATAAAAATATAAGCCGGTTATCGCATAATTTGATTTCGGATTTTGGGGCTTTTCTTCAACGGAAATAACCTTTCCGTTCTCATCAAACTCAACTATTCCGAATCTTTCGGGATCGTTAACATAATACCCGAATACCGTAGCTCTGTTGTTATCCTCTGCATTGCTTACAGCAGTGCGGAGCATTTTGGTAAAATTGTTTCCGTAAAAAATGTTGTCGCCCAAAATCATTGCACACGCATCGTCACCGATAAACTCTTTGCCCAAGATAAACGCCTGAGCAAGGCCGTCGGGAGATTCTTGAACCTTGTAGTCAAGCTTGATTCCAAACTGATTTCCGTCGCCCAAAAGTGCCTCAAAGCGAGGTGTGTCTTCAGGCGTGGAAATAATCAGTATATCTCTGATTCCCGCAAGCATAAGCGTTGACAACGGATAAAAAATCATCGGCTTGTCATAAACAGGCAAAAGCTGCTTTGACGTAACCTTTGTCAGCGGATACAAACGTGAACCTGCACCGCCTGCCAAAATAATCCCTTTCATAAAACCACTCCGGATCTATACATAAAAATTTATTCAACCGTAACCGACTTAGCCAGATTTCTTGGCTTATCGGGATCGTTTCCTCGGTTAATCGCCGTATAATACGCCAAAATTTGAAGCGGTACAACTGCGGTAATTGGCATCAACAGCTCCTCGGAATGGGGGATTTCAACCACATAATCCGCAACTCCGTCTTTAAGTCCCCTTGCACAAGCGTCGGTGCATACAAGGATAATCTTTGCACCTCTCGACTTCACTTCAACAATATTGCTGATGGTTTTGGGGATAATATCGGTTTGAGTTGCCACAGATATAACCGGCATACCTTCCTCAATCAAGGAAATCGTACCGTGCTTCAGCTCGCCTGCCGCATAGCTTTCGGAATGGATATACGAAACCTCCTTGAGCTTGAGAGAACCCTCCATCGAAAGTGCATAATCAAGCCCTCTGCCGATATAAAGCAGGCTGTCTGCGTTTATTAGCTTAGTTGCGATATATTTACATTTTTCTTCACAACTGTCAATAACCTTTTGAACGGCGTCGGGCATTTTCATAAGAGCCGACACAAGACGTTTGCACTCTGCCTCGCTTAAGCAGCCATTTGCAAGAGCAAGCTCAAATGCAAACAAATACATTACCGAAAGCTGAGTTATATATGCCTTTGTTGACGCAACGGCAATTTCGGGACCTGCAAGCGTGTAAATAAGCATATCTGCCTCACGAGCAATTGAACTGCCCTTTGCGTTGACAATGGCAAGCGTTGTTGCACCCCTTTGCTTTGCAAGACGCATTGCCGCAAGGCTGTCAGCGGTTTCGCCGGACTGCGAAATAATAATAACCAAATCATTCTTTGAAACAATCGGGTTTCTGTAACGATACTCCGAGGCAATGTCAACGGTAACGGGAACACGAGCCAAGTCCTCGATTACATACTTGCCCACCATACCTGCGTGCATAGCAGTTCCGCAGGCTACTATTGTGATGTTTTTGAATTCCTTTAGCTTTTCAAGCGTGATTCCGCACTCATTAAGACACGGCAAGCCGTTGCGAATACGAGGCATTATTGTTGTTCGTATAGCGTTGGGCTGCTCGTTGATTTCCTTTATCATAAAATGCGGATAACCGCCCTTTTCGGCAGCCTCCATATCCCAATCGGCTGTTTTCAGCTCTTTGGTTAACGGCTGCAAATGCTCGTCAACAAAGCTTACACCCTCGTCGGTCAAGGTTGCGATTTCGTCGTGTTCAAGCAAGTAATAATCTCTTGTATATTTTAAAATTGCGGGAACATCCGACGCAATAAAGCTTTCGCCGTTTGCAATGCCGACAATCAGCGGGCTTTCTCTGCGAACAGCAAACACTCTGTCGGGAAAATCCTTAAACATAATTCCCAAGGCAAACGAACCCTTTAGCTCCGCCAAAACCTGATCTATGGTTTCAAGCGGATTTCCGTTATATTTAAAATCAAGAAGCTGAGCCACAACCTCGGTATCTGTTTCACTGATAAAGCTTCTTCCGTTTGCAATCAAAAATTCCTTAAGTTCAAGATAGTTTTCGATAATTCCGTTATGTACTATCGTTACCCTTGCACCGCTGTGCGGATGAGAATTGACATCAGACGGCTCACCGTGCGTTGCCCAGCGTGTGTGACCGATGCCGACGTGACCGCTTGGCTTGCCGACAGCTTCAAGCTTGTTTTCAAGGTCTTTGAGTTTGCCTTGAGTTTTTACCGTTTTGATTTCTCCGTTCTCAAAAACGGCAATACCGGCAGAATCGTAGCCTCTGTACTCAAGCTTTGTAAGTGCATTTACAAGGACCTCACTGCAATCTCTTGTGCCGACGTATCCGACTATTCCACACATATCTATTCTCCTTTTTATCTGTTAATTAATCTTATGATTAAATGTAGGCACCAAATCGCTTAAAAGCTCAACGGTTTTTTCGCTTTGGTTGGCTTCGGCAGCTTCACGCAACACGCCGAGCTTATTGAGCATTTCATCTGCATTTATATTAATTTGGTTTCCGATATATATTTTCTTATTTGCGGTTGATTTAAGCCCTTCTTCGTCCATCAGCAATTCTTCAAAAAGCTTTTCGCCCGGACGAAGTCCCGTGAACACAATGGGAACATCCTTGTACGGTACTTTGCCGTACATTCTGATAAGATTTTCCGCAAGCGTGGTGATTTTAACGGGAGCACCCATATCAAGCACAAAAATCTCGCCACCCTTTGCCATTGCTCCTGCTTCAAGAACAAGCGAAACAGCCTCGGGGATTGTCATAAAATATCTGATGATATCGGGGTGAGTCACCGTTACGGGAGAGCCGTTTTCAATCTGGCGTCGAAACAGCGGAATCACCGAACCGTTTGAGCCTAAAACGTTGCCGAAGCGTGTTGTTACAAACTCCGTATGACTGCTTGTTTGTGCTTTATATTGAATAATCATCTCGCACACACGCTTGGTAGCGCCCATAACATTTGTTGGATTTACAGCCTTGTCGGTAGAAATCATAACAAACTTGTCAGCTTTATAAAACTCCGCAAGCGTAGCAACATTAAAGGTTCCGAAAACATTGTTTTTAACAGCTTCTTCAGGCACGGTTTCCATAAGCGGAACGTGCTTATGAGCAGCGGCGTGAAATACAAGCTGTGGCTTATATTCTTTGAAAACAGCGTCCATTTTGTCGTAATCTCTGACAGACGAAATGAGTGTCACCAAATTAAGCTTTGTGCCATATTCAAGCAAAAGCTCCTGTTGTATATCATATGCGTTGTTTTCGTATATATCAACAATAATAATCTGCTTCGGATTATACTTTGCAATTTGGCGGACAAGCTCGCTGCCTATTGAGCCGCCTCCGCCCGTTACCATACAAACCTTGTCTGTAATAAAATTGCGAATTTCTTCCTTATCAAACTCTATCGGCTTGCGTCCGAGAAGGTCCTCAATTTTGATTTCCTTTGCTTGAGTAAGAAGCGTTGTGTTATTATCATCAAAGAACAGCTCGCTTAAATACGGAACAACCTTGATTTTGCACTCGGTTGCCGAGCAGTAATCAAGTATCTTTCGTTTTTGCTCACCCTCGCAGGACGGAATCGCAACTATAATGTTTTCAATATCGTAATCGGTACAAATTTTGGGGATTTCGGGACAAGTACCGACAACCATAACTCCGTTTATTGAGCTGTGAAATTTGGTGATGTCGTCATCAACAAGACACACGGGAAGAATGTTGCTGACGGGATTGTTGGGGTCATACTTGGCATTGTCGATTTCGGTAAGTATCATTCGAGCGGCATTTCCCGCACCGACAATAAGCGTGCGTTCATATTTATCCGCACGACCTGCCTCTGTCAAATCAAGGAATGCCTTTTTAAAAATGAACCTGAAGGCAAGCACACCAAAGGTTGCAACTGCAAAATAAAGCACATCAAACAGCTTTCTCGGAGGCTGTGAAAATGCAAACAAAATCAAATACCCTATCACAAAGCCGAAACCCATGGCAAGCGTGCAGGCGACATAATCTTTTATATTGAAATAACGCCAAAGTCTTGAATACGCACCGAACACATACATCATCAAAACGCAACACACAAGGTTGATGATGATATAATACAGCAAGCCTCTGTTTGCTTCGGAACCTATCACGCCGACAAATGAAAGGATATAATTAAGCACAATTCCGCTGATTGTGATAATAAATATATCAGCAACAGCAAGAACCACCTTACGCAAATTGATCTTTTTCATTTTAATCTCTCACCATTCAAAAAACTAAGGTCAACTTCTACAATAAAGTTATATCCTATAAATAGAATTTATAGGATATAACAATAATAATCTAATGTAATTATACAATATTTCGTATGATATGTCAAATAATATAAGTTTCTATGAATCAGCACCTAAATATGCAGATAAAAGGTCACCTTATAGCTTTTAGGTATGCTTTTTTATTTTTCCGAAAACCTTTTTTAACGGCACTCTGACAACATCTTTTTCATAATCATTCATTGAAATAAACCAACTGCCTAATACATACAAAACCGTAAAAGCTACAATAAGTGAAAGTAATATCATCCAATTATCTACAACGATAAAATTCATCAAAATCACAGACAAAACGCATAATACAGTAGGTACAATAGAAATCATTAATATATTTTTCCAAAACAGCGGTATATTAATCTTTGTTACTTTATAGTAATAGAAATTCATTATTAAGCCCTGTCCTATTATATATGAAACACAAGAGCAAAGTGCTGCACCGATTCCGCCTAAATATGGCGTAACAAGAAATGTAGACACCGCATTGACAACTGCAATCACCAAATAAACAATTGACCTGAATTGATGCTTGTTTTGAGCAATGATTATATTCAAACCGGTATTTTGTATATACGGTATTACAAGCGGAATCATCGTAAGCAATGCAATATAGTAAGATTCATAATATTCTTCGCCCGCCCAAAGAACAAGAAAAGGCTGACCGAATGCTATAAATCCCGCTATTACCAACGCCAAAATATAATATTGCAAGCGTCCGACACGAATAAACACTTCGCTCAATGCGGTTTTGTTTTCGCCGTCAAGCGTAACCATTTGATTGATTTTTGGCCCTATTACACCGGAAATAGCCTGAGAAAGCTGTTGTAAAATATTATTAAAGGTTGAACCGACGTTATAAATCGCAACGGCAACAGAGCCTAAAAGTGCTCCCAAAATAACCTTGTCCGTTGCCCAAAAAAGCATATCAACAATCGTGCCGATAAAAATATACACAGAAAACTTCATTATTTCTTTTATAAAATCGCCAGAAGGCTTTGAAAACTTAGGTGTAACTTTGAGCTTTCGTGTGCAATACACAATATATATGGGCAAAGAAATGAAATTTAATATAAGTCCGGAGCATGCCATTCCGATGGAACCAAAGCCCATAAATAAAAGAAGAAGATTGCTTACAGGAATCATAACTGTTCCGAAAACATCAATTAATCTTTTAAATATGAATTTTTCATAACACAAAACTATTGATGAATATACGCTCAGCGGAAAAGATACGGCTGTATTAAATGCCATAATTATAATCAGCACTTTTAATCTTTCAATTTCTCCGCTGCTTAATCCCGCTGCAAAAAATTTGTCTGAAAATACACTCAAAATAATGCCGCCGATTATTACCAGCAATGACGCTATTCCGTAAATCATCAAAAACAAACCGAAGGTTTTTCTTACTTCGTCCTTTTTCCCCTCGGCTTTGTATTTGCAAATATATCTTATAATTGTACTGCCGAAGCCAAAGCTCAAAAGTGAAAGGTAACCTACAATTGAATTTGATAAACTAAACAAGCCATATTCCGACTGTCCCAGCATACGCAGCATTATCGGCGTATATACCATTGGAATTATACTGCCTATCGCAAGGTTTATATAAGACAGTATTGCCCCTGCTCGCAGTTGATTAACCTTCATTACCAAATCTCCTTTTCAAAAACCGTTTCGTCCTGTAAAAAATTGAAGCTTTTTTGATTTTTACAGGTTGATTGATTTTTGTTTTCAAAATCTCTTTGCTTGTCGGATAAGCCTCTCCCAGCTTAATACACTTTGTTTTTGCTTTGTATTCATTTAAGCTGTCCTTACACCGCAAATTGCTATTCAAATGTGAATTAAGCTTAATTCCATCACCGCTTACGTTTTTAAGCTTAATCTGTGCAAAAGAATAATTCTTTTTTCTTCCTTCTAAATACTGTGCGTTTGCTATTTTATTTATATCAACAGCTTCATATTCCAAAAATTCTTTCGCTGTTTCAAATGCGTTTTTGCCTAATTCGGTTCTGATGATAACCGAATTACTTCCAAGCTTGGTTGAGTTTTGATCGGTATAATTATCACCTACGGATATATCGGCAAATACATTAAGCTTGTCTACACAATACATACACCTTTCGGGCATAAAAAATGCTTTTGCCTTGACACGTTCGTCTATGTCCGCATATTTAAAGCTTCCATCGGAAAATAACAGCTTAACATCACCGGGCCACCCCCCGCTTTCTTTGTTCTTGAAATGAAGCGAAGAAAGCATCTTTCCTTCTGTAAAGGTATGGTCGGAAAAATAATCATACACATTATAATTAAAGACCTGATCACAAAACAAACCTATAATCAAATAATTCTCTCTGTTAAGCTTATATTTGTTTATTACGTTAACAATTCCACGCACCGCACAGGACACAGCAACAATAATGATTTTTGATTCTTTGTTGCCAAGCATATATTCAATCAAATGCTCGTGAGATACAGGCAAATATCGAGATTTTGTAAAGCTTTGCTTCTCTGTGTTATCAATAGCATAGGTAGATTTGTCGTACCTTTTGGTTGCAATTTTATCCGCATAGTTGTATGTATCCAAGGTGAAAACGCAATCATATTCATCTTTGTCAAGCATCGACTTAATTATTGTTGACACAACACCGGATGACGCACTCACAAATCTGAGAGCATCGTTTTTACTCCAAGCATTCATACTCGTCAACACGCAACCAAGCATTGCCTCGTCAATGCTTTCATCTTCGTACTTATGAAGCCTTGACGGGCAAATCTCCAAGCACTTGCCGCAATTAATACAGTCGTCATTAACAGATGGCACAAACATTCCGTTTTGTCTTGTATATTCAATAGCTTTTGTCGGGCATACATTTTTACATATACCGCAGGAACAACACAAATTGTTATCATTGATTACGGAAACCGAATTCATTTTCACTCCAACTTTATTATGTCAAAAATATTATCTTTTTGTATTTCGCTCATCTTATCCTTTATTGTCGATGATTCTTTTTCATAATTTTGCAACATTTCACCCAAAGCATCTAAAACAGACTTGTTATCAAAATCATTACGAATGTTAAAAACATACTTATCTTGAGCAACAGCATTGTGTAACTCACGATATTTAACAGCCCAGCCGAGAGTAACGCAAGGTACAAAGTTTTTGTATGCGTGTACCACTGCATGAAATCTGGATGCAACGATAAAGTCAAATTGACTCACCAAGCTGTTAAACTCCACACAATTAAACTCCTGTTCAAGCAAATGTATTTTATCACTACTGATAATTTCAAAAATTTCTTTGCAGAAGTCCTTGTCCATATTTGAATGATGCAATATGTAAATATCTTTTCCTGTTTTCAAAACAACCGACATCAACTCTTTGTATAAAGATAATATCTTGTCTTTATTGCCGTGTTTTACTGTCATTGCATTCGGAATTATTGCAATGCTGTTCGGCTTTATTTGCGGAATATCAAAATCGGGAACATTTTTATATATATTCTTTAAATCAACCGATTTATTGTTTAAAACCAAATCATATGTTTTAATAACATTATCAAGCCCCATATCTTGGGTTAAAGTGTCATAACCCTCTTGCTCTCTCGCACAAACCGTTTTTGCATATGAAAGAGATTTTTTAATCCGAGAAAACATTTTTTTCTTCTCTTTTGCCTCATATTCAAAAGGTCCGAATGATTGCGGCATCACATATACCTTTGTTCCGAAATATTTTGCACAATCAATTCTGTACAAATAATTTTCAACCTCACACTCAGGCCAATCGCTACCGAGAGCGTATCCGCTTATGTCAAGCATAATATCAACCTGACTGTAAAAATCGTTCACACGCTTCTCGTTTACTTTATCTCCTTTTAAAAGATAATATAAAAATTGCTTTGGACTCTTTCTTTTAAGCACGGGAATTATGCTGTCAAATTGTTTGATTTTAAAATTGTACATTTCTTCGTGCTTTTTGGCACGCTCATACTCCGAATCACAAATAACATAAATCTCGTGATTCGGAAACCTTTTACGCATTTCATCCACGGCAATAAATGTCATAGACTGTGCACCCTTATTGTGGAATCCACCACCGACTATAAAAATCTTCTTCATTTGAGTCCTCCGAATTTTTTGTATGAGCAAAAACCTTTATCTTATTTGAGATGCTTTGCTTTGTGCAAAAAGGCACAAAAATTAATCCACCAATACGGAGCGTCCAAATATTGTGCAATTTGCTTTTTTGAAAGTATTTCGGCAAAATCGCAATAAAAGGTGTAGTACATTTTAAGCTTCTTTTTCAGCGGATAGTGCAAAAATTCCGCTTTTTCCTTATGAGCCAAAAAATGCCCCTGAGGATTCTTAATAAATCTGTTGTTTGCACCTTTAACCGTCAAGCCATCCTCAAGATATTCCCAAATCCATATAATGTCCTCAAATACCCTGATTTTATATCCGTCATGAGCCATTCGATTCCACGGAATACAAGGTGTAATAAAATTCTCACCCTCAAACTCAGGATAAGGATACTTTTTGAATACATCAGTCCAAAAAACCTCCGCACGTTCTCCGTCAATCGGATAATCCGTAGCTTCCTCGTATCTTTCCAAAAATGTTGCGTCACGATAAGGCTTGTTAAACCATGGGGTTGAAGGGTCAGTTCTCCATACTGTATTTCTCGTTTCGGTAGGAGTTTGCCCCCTGTTTGCGACAATTCCGCAAAAATCCTTCAAGTCTCTGATAGATTCCATCCAATTATTGATTTTTTCGCAGGCATCATCGGTCAAATAGTCGTCCGAATCTATTGTAAAGAAAATCTCGCCCTGTGCTATTTCCAACGCACGGTTTGTAGCCCTGCATTTACCGCCGTTTTTTCCCTGCATAAACACAATCGGAAAATCATTATTCTCGCTTTTCCACTTATTTACAAGCTCGGCTGTATTATCGGTTGAGCCGTCGTCAAAAATTATCCATTCAAAATCTCTGAATGTCTGACGCTTAATTGAGTCATAAAGCGTATTTATAATATACGCTCTGTTGTATGTAGGCGTAAATAACGTAATTTTGTATTTGTAATTCATTTTCATCATTCCCATTTAAAGATACCCGAAAGTATCGGTGAGCTTTTCTTTCATTTTTTGTTTTTCTTCATCAGAAGCGTTTCCCCATTCATACCACGGATGCTCGTGAAAAGTCGGGTGACTTTCAAAGCTCTTTCTATGCTTTTCGGAAAACTCATCAAAAGTACAAATAAATTTTGCGGGATTGCCGGCATACACGCTGTTGCTCTGTACATCATGCGTAACGACACTGTTCGCACCGATAACAACATTATCACCTATTCTCACATTACAAAGGACTACCGAATCTGCACCGATAAACACATTACTGCCTATTTTAACAATACCGAGTTTTGTGCGAACTCCGTCAATTTTAGCCGTACTTGCATCGTGTGCCAACAATCTTACATCAGAAGCCAATGTTACATTATCACCGATGGAAATCAGCCAAGGAAAATTTATATCTATCGGATAACCGCTGTTAAACTGAAAATTCTCACCGATTTCAACACCAAGGCTTCTATAATATTCAACGCTGAGCTTTTCTTCTTTGCCTAACAATCTTTTAATTACGCTCTTTAACGACATATTAATTCCTTTCCAACACATCTGCGATTCGTTTGCAGGCAAAGCCATCGCCGTAAGGGTTTGAAGCCTTGCTCATTTTCTCATATTCAGACATATCGTTCAGCAGCTTTTTAAACTCCGTGTAAATAATCTCTTCGTCCGTTCCGACAAGCTTTAATGTGCCTGCCGCAATACCCTCGGGTCGCTCGGTGGTATCCCTCATCACAAGCACGGGCTTTCCGAGCGACGGTGCCTCCTCTTGGATTCCGCCGCTGTCGGTCAAAATCAAGTAGCTTCTTGATAAGAAATTATGAAAATCCAAAACATCAAGCGGTTCAATAATATGTATTCTGTCGTCATTGCCAAGCTCCTCATCGGCAGCTTTTCTGACTACGGGATTCATATGAATCGGATAAATCACCTTTACATCGGGGGTTTCATCAACAATTCGTCTGATTGCTCTGAACATATGGTGCATAGGCTCGCCCAAATTCTCACGTCTGTGAGCGGTCAACATAATAAGCCTGCTTCCCTTTGCCCATTCAAGCTCAGGGTGGCTGTAATCCTCTCTTACGGTTGTTTTGAGAGCGTCAATGGCAGTGTTGCCCGTCACATATATGCTATCTGCTGATTTTCCCTCGTTTAGCAAGTTCTGCTTTGAAAGCTCGGTGGGTGAAAAATTGTATTTTGCAACAATCCCCACAGCCTGACGGTTAAATTCTTCGGGATACGGTGAATAAATATTATATGTGCGAAGTCCCGCCTCAACGTGACCGACGGGGATTTGCAAATAAAAACACGCAAGTGCGGTAACAAAGGTTGTTGAGGTATCGCCATGCACAAGCACGGCGTCGGGCTTTTCGGCTTCAAGCACTTCCTTGATTTTCAGAAGAATATTGGCTGTTATGTCAAACAGCGTCTGCTTGTCCTTCATAATTGACAAATCATAGTCGGGCTTTACGTCGAAAATCTCCAATACCTGATCGAGCATCTGTCTGTGCTGACCGGTAACGCAAACCTTGGTTATTATGCTTTTTCTTTTTTTCAGTTCATTCACGAGAGGACACATTTTTATCGCCTCGGGACGTGTTCCGAACACAACCATAACTTTTTTCATATTTATATTCCTATTCCGAGTAAATTTCTGAGCTTGCAGGTAAACACAGGCATTTTGCAAAACATTTTAAGCCACAGCCTTTGCTTGCCAGAAAGGTTTTCAAATATGTTGCCGTTTTTATAAACAGAGATTCTGCCTATTATATTATCCTTTATATTGCTATCGGCATTAACCTGCAAGGCACACTGCAAATGATACATACAACTGCCAACATAGGTATAGAGTGCTAAATTATACAAATCGGGATATTTTTCTTTTATATATCGGCTTCTTTCTGCATATGCGTCTAACGCATCGAGCCTTTTTTCGGAATATCCGACGCTCATAATACTGTTTGAACGCTGAAGATAATTATAGCACATATTCGGTAATATTGAAATCCGTTTAGCATCTCCGACCATTTGATATGACCAAAACACATCCTCGTGATATCTGCCTTTTTCAAACGGAATATTCTTAATTATCGACGTTTTGTAGAGCTTATTCCAAACATACTGCTTCAGCTTTCTGTCGTGCAAAAGCTCTATCATTGCTTCCTTATCATTCAAAACACAAGGCTGTTCAACACAATCCTTGCGAATAACGTTATCGGACTCATCCACCCAATTCACTCCGCCTGAGGCAACATCGCTGTTGTCGCTCACAATGCAGTCATACAAATCCGAAAGCATATTTAATTCGATATAATCATCACTGTCAACAAAACAGATAAATTCACCGCTTGCAACAGCCATTCCGGCATTTCTGGCATCAGAAAGTCCGCCGTTTTTCTTGTGGACAACCTTGATTCGATTATCTTTTTGAGCATATTCGTCGCACAGCTTAGGGCAATTGTCAGGCGAACCGTCATCAACAAGGATAATCTCAAGCTTCTTATAAGTCTGGTTGATTATGCTTTCCACACATCTGTCAAGATACTTTTCAACATTGTATATAGGAACTATTACGCTGATTAGCGGCAGCGTAGTCATATGCTCTCACCTTCAAGAATTTTTCTTATAGTATCCTGTGGATTAAAATATTCTACGGGTTGGTTTTTAACCTCTCCCAAATCATTACCCTTTATCAGATTAATCGCTCTTATAATATCTTCTTCGGTATTTTCGCAAAAAACATATCTGTTAAAGGGTTCAAAATACTCTCTTAAAATTTTCTTTTCTTCATCGGTGCCGTCAAGAATAAATAAAATTGTTTTATCGGTAGCCGAATACTGATATATTTTTCCGGGTATTTGACCGCCTTTTCGATTGCACAAGAAAACCAAAACATTTGTGCTGTCCTCAATAGGCTTTAGTTTAGCCAAAGGAAGCCTCGAATAAATTTTTATGTTATCGGTCGGTTCAAACAAATTACTCGGATCGCCGCATATGTTTGCTTCAACACCTGTTTTAACTGCGGCATTATAAAAAGGAATTATATCTCTTGAAGCAGGATAATATGCACCAAAATACCCAAACACGGGTTTTGAGCCTGCCTGCGTTTTCACTTCATCGTTTTTGTAATAATAAGGCAATGGTTGCCAATACATTTTTTCAGCATACTCCGGAAAAATATTTTGCTGATTTTTTAATGTTATAGGGCTGACATAACAAACCTTTTCGGCAAATGACAACAACCTTTTTTCTTCTTTATAAATTTTCTGTTTACCGTTAAAACCATAAGCATCGCTAAACCACGGATCCTCCCAAATTTGAATCCATTTTTTACCCTTGATTTTACCCGATTTTAAAAGGTTATGTGCAATCAAATGGCTTGTTACGGGAGTTGAAATTGAGATAATATAGTCAAAGCTTACATCAGACGAAAACTTATTTGCCACCTTCACAAATTTTGAGTAAATACCGTGAACTCCGTAAGAAGCAAGCACAATGCTTTTGGCTTTATTTATGATTTTCGATTTAACGCTTTGCTTTTTAGGTTTGCTTTCGGCAGTATTATCAAAAGAAGAAATGCTTGCCGTACCGCCGGAGCCTTTTTTTAGGGATAGTTTTTCGTAAAGCGTAACGCCGTAATATGTATAAGACTTAACCTGTTTCGGAATAACCATTGATTTATCGGTTACGTAATCCTTGCCGTCTGCACTCAAGAGAGTTACATTGCAACCCAAATCAACCAAACCGTTTATATATGCCAAATGGCACAAATTTGCCGAAGTGTTTGTCGTGACGCAATCGCCGTTAATTACTAATACATTCATTTTTCTCATTCCCACATTTAATCCTACTTAAAATCTTTTTGCTGACAAAACCTGTAATACCATCACAAACAGCAGTAACCATTCTGCTGTTTTCGATTCTTCCGACAGTGTATCTTCTCAATATATCAATCAGAGTACAGAGAACAAAAATCCCCAAAACCACACCTATTTGAATTAATATAAACATATACGAATCCATATAAGCGGGTAGATTTAAAAACTCCCATGACCAAGGCGAAAAATCAGCGTGAGCATGAATTAAATAAACGCCGAGTGTAGACGGTGATATAAATAAAATTATTTTTCCGAAGATATTGTTTTTAATATCAATATTTAAAAATGCCGCAAATAAACACAACGAAGAAATCAGTGCCGGCACAGAATCGTATCTGTGCATTTGTGAAGCAAAGGTTTGCAAAATCGGCAATCTTGTTTTGCCGACCAGCATAACTGCGGCGATTATCGCAGAAAGCAAAAGCCAAATCAGCACTTTGCCTAACGCTTTTTTATTGGGAACGTAATAAAGTCTGAACCACGATGCCATAAAATACAAAACAACAAACCAAGGCAATCCCCAGCCTCCGCCTGAATTCATACCGGCAAACGACGGATATATTGAAATCCAAACCGAAAATAATACAAACAGCAAAATGTTCAATGCTGTATGCTGTTTTTTGTTCATCGCTTTAATAAATTTATTAAGAAACGGAAAAACAAGATACAACCCAAAATAAATAGTTATAAACCAATATCTGCCTGTAAAAACAGGTATAAAGCAACTGAGTATTGAACCGATTGAAAAAGTTGAATATCCGACAGCAATAAAAGCTAACCTGATTATCAGTGAATAAAATATAACTTCAAGCCACAAAACAAACAGCTTTTGCAGTTTAAATTTGGACGTCACCAAAAAATACCCGCTTATAAGCACATATATATTCACGCAAACTTGCATCAGCATATATGTGAATTGTACATATAAATACATACCGCTGCTTGCATAATCAGCCGCTTCAAGCACCCCGCTGTGGTCAATGGAGTGTAAGAATATAATCAAAAGCATTGATAGTATTCTCAGCACTTCAATCGAAACATTTCTTTGTTTCTTCGCATTACTTATACTCATTTGTCTACCTCTTGTTTTTGATTTTCGCCAATAAATCCCCTACATAATCATGCAGCTTCATATACGCAATCTTAGCCTTTGACGTTTCGGACACATTGCTATCGGTATATTTGTTTATAATTTCAACTATGTCCTTAGCCATATTATAATACACAGGCTTAACAAAATGGTTGATATGGTCATAATAGCTTTCAGGACCGGTGATATATTTATTAACATCGACAAGCTCAACCAAGCTTTGCGTTTTTGCCCATTCTCTGATAAGGTCGTTCATCTGTTTATGCACAATATGCCTGTCCTTATATGCAGGGTTATCGCCCATATCATAAAATGTTTCCGTTCCCAGCATTAAAGCCAACACACAATCGGACTGCATATGTTCTCGAATATATTTTACATTTTCCAAAATTGTTTCAGGAGTATTTCTACCCAAAAACTCATATTTCTCGGAAAATTCCTTCAAAAAGCTCTCTGTAAAATCAAATCCGCCCACATTGCATTTTTTGTTTATAAGCTTGTCATAATTCTTCGGATCTGTCATATTGCTTGTATATTCAATAAAAGCAAACCTTTCGCCCGTTTGCTTTCTTTGATACACGCCAAAATTGCAATCCTGCAACAAACTCAAAACAACAACCTTATACGGATATTTATAAATGTTGTCGCAATATGCACCAATATCCATAAACGGCAGCTCATCAACTATTGTCTGCTTTTGAGAATCAGACAATCTGTTTGCTTCAACCACATGGGTGGTGTGTCCCGTGCTTTCAACCGTTGCACCGTTTTGGGTAACATATGTAAACTCAGTGTCAATACAATCGGACTTTCCTATAAACGGAAAAATCTGATATAAATCACACGGGCCTTTAATTAACACGGTATGCTTTTGGGCGTTTTCTATCTCAAAGCTGTCAATGTCTTGCCCTTTGGCATTTTGATTAATCCATTCAGGCAGCTTTTCCGAGGACAAGTCGCTGATTACTTCGCCTTCAATCTTAAGCTTAGGGCGTCCCAAAAAGTTATAAACATACTGTTCTATTCCCATTCCCAATGTTCTGCACGAAAACAGAAAATGAACACACTCGTTATCCTTAACGGAAAAGAACCCCACTAAACCGTAATCACCGAAATTATCCTTTACCGTAACATATCCGTTATTGTACGAATCGTCGTTTAGCAATGAAACAATCTCGTCGAGAGAATCTCTTTTTTTGGTGAAATTAAGTTGGTTTGAACGCATTACCAACTCTTGGATTCGTTTTGCAACATTTATGCAGTCATATTTTATCTCAAGCTTAATATTACTGCTGAACAAAAAATCCTCGTTTGACGCAAAGTTTTTCTTTTGCACGTTTTTTTCTTCAAGCACCTTATATTGCTTAAGCCTTTTGTGGGCAATGTCTTTTTTTTCTTGATTGTTTGTCCATTTAATCAAATCGCTGATAATTTCAGGACCTGCAAGCATTATTTCGGGGCAAAAATATTTAACTTCCTCAAGATTTGAGGGGTTATCGTCGATAAACAACACATTTGCAGCACGAAGCTGCATATTCTCTATAAGCTGCTTAACTCTGCTTCCTTTAGGCTCCCAGTTCACCGATTTAAACACAAAATAATCTGTCAGATTATATTTATTCAATTCGTCAACAACTTGATTCTCGTAATTTTTACTGCAAATTGAATTAACAATTCCGATGTCGGTAAGATTTACAATCAAGTTCTTGTTTTCATCAGATAAACAAACGCTTTCTTCGGACAGAGTTCCGCTCCAAAAGGTTTCATCCATATCCCAGATTATAAGTTTTATTTTTTCAAACTGTACCATAAAATTCACCTGTTTATCTGTTTGTTAAGCTATACAAAGCATTATGATAAATTCATCGCTTTACAAATTTTGAAACATCGTAGCTTCCGCCGTCTGCCTCGTTAAACCATTTCACAAAATCAAAGTATTTTTCATATTCGCGACTTTCTGTAAGATGGTTTTTCTTCAGTATATTTCCAACCTCTCCGTCGCTCTTATATTTGTCAATAAATACTGTGTACGGCAAATCATAATCGTGTGCGGTAAATACAACCAAGCCCTTTGCGTTAATATTTGATAAGGCTTTAATTTCTTCGAATGTAATACCGTCACGTTCTTCTAAGAAAACAAATAAGTTATTCTTATTAATACGCTTTTTTCTCTCATTCCATTTACTCAAAGCAATTTCGGCATCTGAGTAATGGGTAAAGTGTACTGTTATATCATCTAATCCGTCAGCGGATAAATACGCACAAGGACAACTGTATTCGGAGTGATCAAAAAACTTGAATTCTCCGTTGTTGTATAAATCCATATTCAACGCATATTTAGCAAAATCGGTTTGAGTAAGCATCAAATTAACTGTCGGCGACATAAATTTCAGCCCTAAATCGTGAAAAAGTATTCCACCTATGCAATTAGGGCAAAGCAAGGTAATATCCTTGTTCTTTAAACTTTTTCTGATTTTCTGTTTTCGTAGAATTGCTAAAAAATTAACTTTTGATATAACCTTTGAAATAAACATAACCTCTCCTAAGCTCGGCTCAAAGCTTCAAGAACATATCTTCTACCGCTTTTACTGTTTTTTCCTTGCTGAAATATTTTCCACGCTCTAAGGCTTTGCTTGCATAATCTTCAAGCATTCCCTCTGTCGTGAGCATTTTTTTAATTCCTTCATACAACGCTTCTTCGTTGTTTTCGGTCACAATGCCGTATTCGTTGTTTTCTCCGAGCATTTCTTTCATTCCCGAAACATCAACGGTTACAACAGGTGTGCCGATAATCAACGACTCGGTTGCCGCTGTGCTGAATCCCTCTGCAAAGGAAGCACACACAAACACATCGCTGTGCTTTATATACTTATACGGATTAGTGTTATAGCCCAACAGCTTTACGCTTTTGTTTACTTTTAATGTATCAATTAAGCTGTTGAGATTGCTTTCTTCGGGACCTTTGCCGAGAATTATAATATTATTCTTAATGCCGTCATCAAACAGCTTCTTGTGAATCCTTATCAATCTGTCAAAGCCCTTGGACTTTTTTAATGTACCGATAGCAACCAGTGTCTTGCAGTCCTTTGAAAAAACATAATCTGTTATTTCTTCGTTTGACAGCTCTTTAATCTTATCGGTTTCGTTGGTATTATAAAGAACTTCCGTCGGCTTTTTAAAATCCAATATTCCCGTAAAATCATTTTTTACATATTCCGACACGCACACGGTATTATCAAATCTGTTGTAACAGCGTTTTGCTTCTTCAAAGCTTCTGAAAGCCGTTGCCAACTTTTCTTTTGTATGCTGTTCAACGTGAATCCAGCTCACAAGCTTTGTATTTTCATCTGTGCAGCCGCTTACAATTCGTGCAGTCGGGCCTTCAAGATACGAAACTATTACATCGTATTTTTCTTTTACAAATCGTTTATACAAGGTTTTGGGAGAAAACAGCTTAAAATAATACTTGTTGCCCCTAAAGGTTTTGCTGTAACAATATTTGTACTTTACATCGCTGTTTAAAAACTGCTCATTCACTCCGTTTTTAAACAAAACCTGAACAGTAACGTCAAACTTGGTCTTGTCCATATTATTGACAAGGTTTACAAGCACTTTTTCTGCTCCGCCGTTTCCCAAATCGTGTATAAAAAACAATACCTTTTTCATTTCTTCTTGTTCAAATTCCTTTTTATATGTATTTTTTTATAAATAGGACTCGGAATCAAGCCGTAAACTAAGGGAAACAACGGCTTAATCCAATATTTTTTGGGAATGTGTAACTTTTTATATCCCCTTAGTGCAACAACAGCACTGTTTATGCGATATTTATATTTTCTTCTTTTATAAGCGGAATCATCTTCCAAAACCGTGTATAAAACCTCCTGTATTCCGTAGCCTTTAAAACCTGCTTCAAAAAATCTAAACCAAAGCTCTTTGTCCTCAACACGCTCTGCATATTTGTCAAGTGAATATCCGCCCAATTTGCTGTAAACATAGGGATATGTCATTATGGTTGCGTGAGAAAAAGCATTGTTTCGCGTCATCGACATTGAATTAGGATATTCTTCCAGAATAATTTTACCGACAATTTCCTTGCCGTTAAAGATTTCTTCTCCCGTACTCACCAAATCATATTCAGGGTGTGATTGCAAAAAAGCAACCTGCTTTTCAAACCTGTCGGGCTTTGACAAATCATCTGCATCCATTCTTGCAACATAATCACCCGTAACATACTTTAAGCAATGATTCAGCGTATATTGAAGCTTCATATTCTTTTCGTTTCTGATCAAAACAATTTTATCGGGATATTTTTGCTTATATTCCTCTAATATTTCATATGTGTTATCAGTTGACCCGTCGTCGCAAATTATAAATTCAATATTATCATAGGTTTGCGTTAATATTGAGTCAATACTCGCAGAAACAGTGGGAGCACAGTTGTAAGTTGCCATAATAACAGATATCTTTTTACTCTTATCCATATATTAATTCTCCTCAACATTTACAAGCTCTTTATTTTTCAACGCTTTGCCGAATTCATAATCAACAGCGTCCTTGTCGGATTTGACTTTATCAAATCCTATGCCTTCCAGAGTTCTTCTCAGCAAAGAATTCTTTTCGGTAATTTTTACGCAAAATCTACCCTTTTCAGCAGACTCCTTGTCAAGCAAATATGTAAACAAAGCACTTTCGATAAATTTTCCCGCAACACGACAGCTCATTGCAAACTCGGTGAAGCTAATTTCATTGTTTTCTGCAACATATTGAATAAAACCAACAGTTCCGTATTTGCCGAATACATCCTCACAGGCAAAAGCATAGGTTTTGGCATTTTCTCTGCCAAGCACAGCTTTAAATTCATCATCGGTATACTTTTTGCCTGAAATATTAAGCTGATTTGTTCTTAAAACAAGCTCATAGCATCTCAGGATTTCTTCCTCTGTTTGCGGTTTAAACAAATTAATCTTTATTCCGCATTGCTTTATAAAGTCTTCAATATTTGAGCTTTCGGTTTTTCTTATATGATTTCGCTTTTCCTCTGCCTTGTACATAGCCCTTCTGTTTTTGCTGTCTTTTGTAACAAGCACATCAAAGCAGGGCTTTGACAGCAATTCGCAAACCTCAGAGTCCGAAAAAGTCCTTACCTGCGGCAACACAGACTCCACCTGCTTGCGTTCAAACGGTGAATCGTCAATAAAAGCAAAAGTATCTATGCCTATGTTCAAATCGGCAGCAATCTGATTTATTGAATCACTTTTTGCGTTCCAATGTATCTGCGGATATATAAAATAATCGGCTATTCCGATTTTTTTGAGCATTTCCATAGCAGGCTCAAAATCGTTTTTGCTTGCGATTGACTGAATTATTCCCCGCTCGTCAAGCTTTTTGATAAGCTCATTTACACCGTCTTTTAATTTCAACGGCTCTTCTTTATCGTGTTCAATCAATATCCCGTCCCAAAGCGTGTTGTCAAGATCCCAAACAACGCATTTTACCTTTTCGGCAGGCTTTTGAGATGAAACTGTATGTCCCTTTACAAAATCGCACCACAAAAACGTTACATCTGCTTCAAAATTGTTTTCCGGATATATCTTTATTAAATTACCGCTTTTATCACAGCTTGAGTTGTATTTTTCCTTAGGCAAAACAATTAGATTTTCGCCGGGCTCAATGTTAAAACCGTATTTAAACAAAGAATTGTGTTCACCGTCAAAAATTTCAAGAAACAACGTAAAAGCGTCTTTTTTATGATTAATGCAATGCAAAACAAAGGCGTCTGAGGTATCGTCTTGTCCTTGCTTAAGCTTTCTTCTACGCAAAAACTCCTTGATTCTTATGTATTTCCATTTGTAAGAAACAGATGAATTTCCGTTTACCTTTTTCAACAGCTTTTTTGAGGTTTTGTCTGCCCAAGCGTCGATTTTTTTATACTCCTCCAACGTTACCATACGAGGAAAAACTATTGAGAGCAAATTGCCCCACTTTCTGAATTTTATCCTCGCACATTTTCCGAGCAATGCGTTTTGGTTTTCATATTGTGCAATAGAATCCTTAAACAGCTTGCATCTGCCGTCTTGACGCTTTACATAGTTAAGGCACGTTTCATAGCATAACGGAGCAGCACATTCAAGACAATGCTCCTCCCACATTGTCACACGAACCTTTTCAATACAAAAGTAATCGTTTATCGACTGCTTTGCTTCTGCTTTTTGATTGTGTTCATTTGAATAATAATACTGATACAAAGCTTTATCCCTCGTTAATTTCATCGGCAAGCTCAAGCATATTTTTGCTTTCCATACCGTACTTTTCTCTTAAAAAATCATAATAATCAAAGATTTCATTTATGTTTTTCAAATTTCTCTCTGTATTCACGCCTATGTTATGAGGATGCCACCACAGATGCATTATTTTGCCGTGCTTTGCGGCAGCTTTCATCTGTCCCTTTACTCGCCTGATTTTCAGCTTTTCAAAAAGCCTTAAAGTGTGATTATATGGTCTTAAAAAACGAGACCCGTGAAAATTGTGCAGCTCGCCCTTTTCAAAATCGGACTTAGCGTAGGTTGCACTTCCCGTCAGGTTGATATATGAATCGGCAAGTCTGAACATTCTTTTGATTGGATTAATTGAAATCTTGTGAATCCAATCTTCCTCCTCACCGCGAAAGGCAGTATATCCGTTTTCGAGCATAGACGAAACATATTCGTCCTTGCTCTGATTTCTCGGAAAAACAAGAGTTTTAACATCATAGCCTTTTGCCTTACCGATTATTTTGGCGGCAATAATATCGGCGGAAAATTCATCAAGATTTTGACCGTTTTCTCTTGCATAGTAGTGCGAATAAGTATGCGACGCAATTTCTTGATTGGGATACTCTGCAACAAGGTCAATCAATGACTTGCCGAAATAATAAGGCTCTTCGGCTTCGTTGTCGCCAATCTTGTCTAACAGCCTATACGGTGACAACGCCTTGTTTTCATAATGAGGGCGAAGCTTGTCTGACGGAGAGTATTTCAATATTTCATCCTTGCTTTCGGCAAACATCATTCCGACAGTTGCCCACGAAGCGTGAATGTCGTGTTTTTTGAAAATCTCAAGTAGTTGAGGAACGGCTTTTCTGCCGCCGAGGACATTTTGACCGTAGTCATCATAAGTATGACAGTCCTGCACTCCCCAAAAAAGCTCAAAATCCAACGAAACCAACAATGTACCTTTACTCATTTTTACCTCTGTTTATTCCTAATATCCACAACCGCTGTTGATAATATAATTCTGACTGTTTAATAAACTTCAACACTGTATTTAATCTCTTATATTATTTATTAATCTTTTTCTTTATATCGGTAGTAGAAACTCCTTGCGTATACGGCAGATATTCGATAGATGCTCCCAAAGTTTTGAACTGTTCTTCGGTTTTTTCGTATCTCGGTGTTCCTTTCCAATCATCGCCGGAAAATAAAACATCAAACTTGTACTTTTTTAGAGCAAGCATTTTGTCCTCAACTTCTTCTGTTGTAATTACTACAACCTCATCAACACACTTCAATGCTCCGATTATTCTCATTCTGTCATTCAACTCAATAACCGGCTCTTTGTGTTTGATATTACGCACATAATCATCATCGCAAACTGCTACAATCAAGTAATTACATTGCTCTTTGCAACGCTCTAATAAATTAAGATGACCTACATGAAACAAATCAAAAACACCGGTTGTAAATCCAATTCTGTATTTTTTCATTTTTATTGCTCCTTATATTCATGTTCAAAGTCAATTTTTATCGGGCGGTGAGTCCAATTTCTTTCGGAAACAGGGGGCAGCTTCATATAATCGCCGTAGAAATATGACAAAAACTGATCATATTTGTTAAAAACCGATACTGTAATATTTTCGTATTTTATCCGTGACAGATTTTCAAACAAATCAGAATCATATTCCTTTTTCATATTTCCGAATGTTGAAACGCTGTAAATCTTTAGCTTTTTATTATGGTTATACTTAGTCAATTTTTTAAGCTGTTTTTGAGCAGCCGCATCGTATTTTGACTTGGGCTTCAGCTTTAAAATTATTGACGAACACAACCGCATCAGCGTTCCGTTATTCTTCGGTGTGTAGCCCCTGCTGTATAAAGCATATAAAACGCTGTTTAAAATCTGAATTTTTCGCTTTACACCGCCTTCGGCAACTCTGTCAAACGGGAAAATATCCACAAATATTCCCTTGTGAAAATCCTTGCCGACATCCGTGGTTTGAACAAAAGCGGTGTTTCTTTTTCTAATCTTAGTAAATGTTTGGGTAAAATCAGGATTTGTGCTGTGGTTTTGAAGCAAATACTTATCATTATCTTTCCACAAAGAGATAAATCTATTGTAATCCTCTCGAAGCATACATATGTCAACATCATCGTCCCACGGAATAAAGCCACCGTGTCTGACAGCACCCAATACAGTACCGAAAGCTATCGAATAAGGAATATTGTTTGCAACACAAAACTCATCAATATCCTTAAGTATTTCAACCTGAGTAAGCTGAAGCTTTCTCAATTCCTCATAATTGTCTATTTTTGAATAATCAAAATCTGTTGTCATAAGCTCTCCCCGTAACAGCTAATATATTTTTTGAAGCTTTTAATAAAAAGACCCAAAATAATCGCTATGATAAAAAGTCGGTCCCGTGAGGTAATAATACGCCAGCAAAACAACAACGTATATCATATATACAAATTTTCTTTCTTCCTTCTTAAAGCAGACTCTCAGCAAAAACGGAATCAGTATATAGTCATAAAGCTCGCTGTAAATCGGAAGTCGTCCGATTAAAAGTCCGCTTGTAACCATTCCCACAAGATAAATTGCGGCGGTAAACACCGACATATTAACACAAATCGGTATAATCGGATAGTTTTCATAATAAGCTTCAATGTTTTTTCGCTTTACATATGCTAAGACAGGAGGCATAGCATAAAACAACACTCTGAGCGGATTTACTCCGTCATCTGCTTCAAAGTAATTGCTTATATCATTTTTATATGAGGTACCTTGAGCAAAATCATCCACCGCACCAAAAAACGGCTCGGAAAATACAGTTACCAATATCAAGGCACAAATAACAGTCCACATCCATTTGCTCCACGGCTTAAATCTCGCTATAAAATAAATGGGAATCAAGAACACCGCAGTCGAATGTATAAAAACAAGGACAAACACCATAATCATAAATTTTGCTGTTTTTCCGTCCTTTATCAAATCACAGCAAACAAACGAAACAGCTACACATATAAACTGTCTCATTCCGTTGAGCATATAACTCGAATAGCATAAAAACGCCAAAAACAAAAACGACGCCAAGAAGAAATCGGTGTTTGCACAGTATTTGCGTAAGGTTATCATTACACAAACTCCGGAAAACACAGCTATTGAAGTTAACCACAACGTGTAATTATCCGAAATAAAGCATTTAAAAATCAAGGTGTAAAAACTAAACAAAACACCTTTTCCGTCTGAAGACCACGGATTCCAGTCAAGCTTTGAAAAGCCGTATGCAAAATCGGTGGTGGTGTTATTGAACGTTCTAACATACTGAGTTGTATCGGCTACATAATGACGCATTGAAGCCCAAAATATAAAATAACCGAATACAAGAATCGCATATATCAGCGGAAGCTTCTTTTGAATTCCCTGTTGGATATTATAATCTGTAAGAGCTACACTTTCTTTATTGGTAACAGAATACAGCGAATATATCAGAAAAGTCCAGACTATCATGGACCAATAAATTATCATTGAATTTCTCCAATACTTATGGTTTTTTGAGATTAAGTGCCTCTATGGTATCGGAAACCACCGCTATCTTGTCAAATTCCGCTTCCATCTTTTTGCGTGCGGATTTGCCCATAATCTCTCTGTCGGTGATATTCATATTCAAAAAGGCTTTCATTTTTTCACATAGGCTGTCGACATCCTTCACCCTGCAAAGCCAACCGGTTGTTTCATCGTCAATCGCTTCTCTGCATCCGGGGATATCAGTTGTTATAACCGGTCTGCCTGTGGCAGAGGCTTCAAGATTCACATTGCTCATTCCCTCATGGTAGCTCGGCATCACAACACAATCTGCCGCTGCGTAATAAGGTCTCGGTTCTTCTTGAAAGCCGTGAAATTTTACTATTCCCCTGCTTTCAAGCTGCTCAACCTTTTCTTTGTACTCATCTTCAAAAAATCCGACAAGATCCAATACAAATTCAAAGCCATCATCACAGAGCTTTTCCGCTGCGGCAAACAGCTCATCCATACCCTTTTCTTTCATTATTCTTCCGAGATAAAGAAAATGGGGCGGTTTGTTGCAAGGATATGATTTGTATTCATATTCTTTAAGATTTACACCTGCCCCGTTTAAAACAATCTCTTTTTCAGCAGAAATTATTTTTCTGTTAACAAACTCATCGGCATTCACTTGATTTTCAAAAAACACAGCGTTTACACCTTTAAAAGCACGCTTGTAAAGCAAAGTAACAAATTGTGCAAGACCTGCTTTTTGAAATGCTGTTCCAAGCCCCTGAACATTTGCAAAAAATGGAATTTTAAGCTTTTGACACATCAAGCCTCCGTAAATATTAGGCTTAATAGAATAGGTTATAACAAGATCAGGAGCTTCGTTTTTGAGAATTTCTTTATAAAGCTTCAACAGAGCGAAATCGTGAAAAGGATTTATTCCTCTGCGTTCCATCTTTGTTTCAATGCAACGCAAGCCCATATTCATAAAATCGTCGTGATGCCCTGCAAAAGGCATACACAATACAACTTCATAATTTTTCATAAGTTCTTCGATAAGCTCTCTTCTGAACCTATATAACATATACGAATGATTTGTAAGTATCAAAATCTTTTTTCGCTTACTTTTCATTATCCAATGCTCCTGTTCCGCCTTCAACTACACCATCGTGTTTAAACACGCTTACTATTGTCATAAACAAACACTTAACATCAAACCCAAAGCTTATTTTGTCGTAATAAACCTTGTCCATCTTCACCTTTTCGGGAATAGGAAGCTCATCCCTGCCGTTGATTTGTGCCCAGCCTGTCAATCCCGGCTTGAGTGCGTTTATGTTGTATTCGTCCCTTTGCTCAATCAAATCATCTTGATTCCACAACGCAGGTCTTGGTCCGATAACCGACATATCGCCTTTGAAAATGTTAAAAATTTGCGGTAATTCATCAAGACTTGTTTTTCGCAAAAAAGCTCCGACTTTTGTAATATATTGATCGGGATTTTTCAACAGATGAGTTGGGCAATCCTTGGGCGTGTCTATACGCATTGTGCGAAACTTAAGTATGTTAAAATACTTTTTGTCCTTGCCGACTCTTTTCTGCTTAAAAAAAACAGGACCTTCGCTTGTACATTTAATTATAATGCAGATAGGAAGGTACAGTATTGACAATAAGACAATCGCCGTAAAGGAACATATTATGTCTATAATTCGTTTGATTATTCTGTTGTAAATGCCTTTATAACCCAAAGCTTCGCTTTTTTCGGATTTTTCCGATACAAGCATCACCTACACCACCCCAATAATACATAACACTAATACATATTAATATTATATCATTTATGCTAAAAAGTCAATGGAATCAACAATATATTAGGTAATTCCGTATATTTCAACATACAAAAGGTACGTTTATTGTGCAATGTGTTATTTGGAATCGTTTTTTAAAAATTAGCTGCAACGGTTGACTTTTTCATATTAATTGATAAAATAATATACAATTATTGATATTTTTATTGTATATTAAAATCAAAAGTTAATTTTTAATATTAATTGCAAAATAATCATTTGCAAATTTTCAACTTATAAAAAGCATATATTAATATTGTTTTAATAACCCGCAAGGTGATTGAAAATGAAAAAAAGCTTAAAAATCCTTTTGATTGCAGTCCTGACAGTAATAACGGCAATTATAATCAACGCAGTTTACTGTTGTAACATACTGCAAGTAAATCAATACACGCTTTCAAGCGAACGGCTCGAAACAAGTCTTAGAATTGTTTTGATAGCAGACCAACACAACCGTCGGTTCGGAAAAAACGACAGCAGGCTTGTTGAAAAAATTAAGGAGCAAAGCCCCGATGTTATCGCAGTTGTCGGAGATATGGTCACAAATTCCGTCTACAACGATGAAGCAATGAAAGCACTTTTGCCTCAGCTTGCCGACATTGCACCGACATATTACTGTCTTGGAAATCACGAGCTTCTCCTAAAAAACGAAATTGATTTTACAACCGATATAAATGCCACCGGTGCGATTTTGCTTGACAACAAAAGTCTTACTTTTGAAAAAGACGGTCAACACATTCTCATCGGCGGCTTGACGGAATATCCTTATTATGATTCTTACGCACCTGATTTTGAGAATTCCGAAAGATACTTTTGGGACGATTTCAGCAATAAATCAGATGACTGTTTTTCAATTCTCCTGCATCACAAGCCCGAATACACAGAAGATATGCTTAATAAAAGCAGCGTTGATTTGGTGCTTTGCGGTCATACTCACGGCGGGCTTATCAGAATACCGTTCATCGGCGGACTATACGCCCCGAATCAAGGCTTTTTTCCAAAGTATGACAAGGGCGAATTTGACATTAACGGCACAAAAATGATTATTACTTCGGGGCTCGGAAATTCAAATTTTATTCCCCGCCTTAATAACTGTGCCGAAATTTGCGTTATTGATATAAACTAATGCTCAGCCCAAAACTTTTTTCGCTGTGTCAACGCTTTCTTTGGCGTCCTTGCAATAGTAATCCGCACCGATTTTCATAGCGTAATCCTCGGTAAGAACAGCACCGCCGACAAAAACAACACACTTGCTTGAGCCGTCGGGATTTTGCAGCTCCTTTGCACTGCGGACAAGCTTGATTGTGTCCTCCATGCTTTTCAGCGTGGTAGTCATAAGTGCGGAAAGACCAATCATTTTTATATTTTGCTTTACGGCTGTTTCAACAATAAGCTCAGGCGGAACGTCACGTCCGAGGTCAACCACGGTGTATCCGTAATTATCCAGCAAAACCTTTACAATGTTTTTTCCTATATCGTGAATATCACCCTTGACCGTAGCAAGAATTATTTTCCCCTTGCTCACGGGTGTGCCGCTTGACTTTGAAATGTATTCCTTAATCACCTCAAAGCACCCTTGTGCGGCATTTGCACTTTGGATAAGCTGAGGCAAAAAGATTTTATTCTTTTCAAAATCCTCGCCCACCCTGTCAAGTGCGGGTATCAGCATCTCGTTAACGATTTTCATAGGGTCAGCTTTATCCTCAAGGAGCTTTTTGACAATTGAAGCTCCTTCGTTTTTTAAGCCTCCGAAAATTGCGGCAGCCACGTCTGTTTCGTTCGTTTTCTCGGTAGCTTGGGGCGATACGGCTACATCATTGTATTCGTTGATGAAATCAACAGAGTTTTTGTCGATACCCGCAAGCACCCTGTATGCCCTCACAGCACCCGTCATCGAAGCAATGTTGGGATTGATTATCGGCAAATCAAGCCCTTCTTCAAGTGCCATAGTCAAAAATGTTCGGTTGACAAGCTCTCGGTTCGGCAAGCCGAAGGATATATTCGACACGCCCAGACAGGTTTTGCAACCAAGCTCTGTTTTTACACGATGAAGTGCCTTTAAGGTTTCCTTGCACGCATCCTGCTCTGCCGAAACCGTCAATGTGAGGCAGTCAATATATACATCTCTGCGGTCGATTCCGACTTCTTCGGCACGCTGTACTATACGCTTGGCTATTTCAAATCTTCCCTCTGCACTTTTCGGAATACCGTCCTCATCAAGCGTAAGCCCGACAACCGACGCCCCGTATTTTTTTACAAGCGGAAGAATTGAGGAAAGGCTCTTTTCTTCTCCGTTTACCGAGTTGAGAATCGGTTTTCCGTTATAATAACGCAGACCTGCTTCAACAACCTCCGGCTTTGTAGTGTCGATTTGAAGCGGTGCGTCACAAACGCTTTGAATTGCCTTTACCACACGCACCATCATTGATTTTTCGTCGATTTCGGGATGACCGACGTTTACATCCAAAATCTCTGCACCGCCGCTTATCTGGCTGAGTGCCTGAGTAAGAATATAGTCGATATCATTGTCAACAAGTGCTTGCTTAAAGGCTTTTTTGCCTGTTGGGTTAATTCTTTCTCCTATTATTCTCGGTCCGTTTATCTCAACAACCGTGCTTGCACTGCACACCACGGTGTCAAGCGTTTTTTCAAACGGCTGATATTGTTCTTTTGAAAGCGATGATTTGATTTCTTTTATATATTCGGGGGTTGTACCGCAACAACCTCCGATAAATTTTATTCCGTATTTCAAAAGTGACAACACGCACTCGGCAAATTTGTCGGGCATAATATCATAGGTGTTGCTGTTTGGGTCGGGAAGCCCTGCATTTGCCTTAATAACAAGAGGCAACGAGGTGTATTTTGTCATTTCGGAAACAACAGGCTCAAGCTCGTCGGGACCGAGCGAGCAATTCACGCCAACAGCTTCAACTCCGAGTGCGGTGAGCGTTACTGAGGCTGCGGCAGGCGAAACGCCCGTAAAGGTGCGACCGTTGCGTTCAAACGTCATTGTTGCGACAATAGGCTTGTCGCAGTTTTCTTTTGCGGCAAGCACAGCCGCCTTCAGCTCATACAAATCCGTCATTGTTTCAAAAACAATAATGTCTGCACCCTGTCCTGCAATTATCTGTTCTTTAAAATACTCATATGCCTCGTCAAAGCTAAGCGAACCGGCAGGCTCAAGCAGCATACCGATAGGTCCGATGTCAAGTGCAACAAGTGCAGAGCTGCCCTGCACAGCTTTTTTAGCAACCGAAACCGCTGATTTTATAACTTCTTCGGCTGTATAGCCGCTGTCCTTCAGCTTATAGGAGTTTGCTCCGAAGGTGTTTGCATATATAATATCCGCTCCGGCTTCAATATAAGCTTTGTGAAAAGACTCAATGAGCTCGGGGTGAGTAATGTTGAGCGTTTCGGGGACGTGGTCATATTTTACGCCGCTCTTTTGGATAAGCGTTCCCATAGCTCCGTCAAGAATTACAAATTCTTTGCTGTTATAAAAATTCTTAAAATCCACAATGCTCTCCGTTTCTTCTGAATTTGCATATATCTCTCATATTGCAGACCGCACAGCCTCGTTTTTTCTTTTCAACAGGTGATTTTGAAACCCCTGCCACAGCCGTGACCGACTTTGAGGGGATTAGCAGGCTGTTGCTGTTTGCGGTCAAGCCGATTTTTCTTTGTGCGTCAAGTGTTCTGAGAAAACATCCCTGCATTTCAATGGGATAATCGCCGTAGCCGGGGCTGAAGCGAAAGGTAAAATAGCTTTCGGGATATTTTTGTGCAAGCAATTCATCAACCTTACAGCACACCTGTTCCACGGCTACGCTTGCAAAGCTGTCAAGCACAACCGCCTTTGCCATATCCGAAATCTCGGTTATGCGGATAAGCCTGTCAACCTCGCTTCCGAGGGTGGCACACATCAATATTGCTTTGTCACAACCGTCGAGATGGCTTGCGATATCCTTGCCTTTCACTATTTCTTTGCAGGGCAGCTCTATCATTTTATACAGATATTTGGGACTTGCGGCAGATAAAATCATCTGCTCACATTCGTCCATAAGCTCCTGCATTTTACTGTTAATTTCAACCTTTGCACCGCCGAGATAACGTATTGCCTCACGGCGGTTAAGCGTTTCAAGCACAATCATAGCAGGCTGGAAACTGCCTCGGTGATTTTTGAGGCTACATATGGGCTGTTCATTGTGTAAAGATGTATTCCGTCAACACCGTTTGCAATAAGGTCAACAATCTGCTCTACCGCATAGGCAATTCCGGCGTCACGAAGTGCCTGTGGCTTGTTTTCGTACTTCTGCATAATTTTTGAAAATTTTGCAGGCAAGCTCGCACCGCACATAGACACCATTCGCTCAATCTGCTTTTTGTTTGTAACAGGCATAATTCCTGCTTCAATCGGAACATTTATTCCTGCAATTTTGGTGCGTTCATAAAATCTGTAAAAAGCGGAATTGTCAAAAAACAACTGACTTATAAGATGCTCTGTTCCCGCTTCGACCTTCTTTTTCAGATTTAACACATCTTCAACCTCGTCCTTTGACTCGGAATGAACCTCAGGATAGCACGCTCCTGCTATGTCAAAATCGCTCTTTGATTTGATGTATCCGCAAAGGTCGCTTGCGTGAAGAAAATCCTTTTTCGGTTCAACGCCCTCAACAAAATCGCCTCTCAGAGCAAGGATATTTTCAATTCCGTACTCCTTAAAGACCTCAAGGTTTGCGTCTATGTCGGCTCTTGTGCTGTTTACGCAGGTCAGATGAGCAACCGCTTCAACCTTGAAATCGTTTTTTATTTTTGAAGCGATTTCCGCCGTTCGACTGTGGCCACCTGTACCTCCCGCACCATAGGTAACGCTGATAAAATCAGGCTTTAACGCACAAATTTCCTCCAGCTTGCTGTAAACCGACTCTATCGGTGAATCCTTTTTCGGCGGAAAAACCTCAAAGGAAAAAATTGTCTTGTCAGAATCTTTAAATAACTCGGAAATTTTCATTTGAACCTCTTAAAGCATAAAATATTTATTTTATAAGTATACCACATTTCTGCCTGTGAAACAACATTTTTCGTCATTAATTCTCCGCTTAAAGCATAAAAACAGAGGCGAACAAAGTTCGCCCCGTGTTATTAATATCCCCAGCGGTCAAAAAAACGCACCGCTTCGTAAGTCAATATGTAATTCTGTCCCTCATGAAACGCACTTTGCACAAGCTGAGGATTATACATATACATAATCCTGTGCTGAACCGCATCGTGGTTTTCATCAAAAATATACTTAACCGCCTGCACACAATCGTTGTTTTTGCCGACCTCGGTACTGCCCGTGTAGCGACATTTTTCGATTACCTCCTGAACGCTTTTGTAGCCGTCAAAGCACATAGCGTTCTTCACCGCCTGAGCAATCAGGCAAGCTCCGATAAAACCGCCGGAACCGAACTCACCCATGCACAACCGCTCAAGCAAATCTCGATCCTCGTCCGACAGCGTGACCTGAACACACTCGTAAGTGGTGTCGGGATTATCAATGGCCACAAGATAGCCTGCATCCCACTGAGCATCATAATCGGCAGGAGTGTCAGGCACAATTGCCGTTGCAAAAGGTATAGTCACCTGTTGAGTGGTTGCAGCGGTTGAAGCCGCAGTTGACTCTGTTGGCTTTTCGGTAGATTTTTCCGTCACAGTCGTTTCTTCGTCGGCAAGCGTTGCTCCGAGGACAACCTCCCCGCTTTGGGTATTTGTTCTGTATTTTGGATTTATGTTTGAACTAAAAGCCGCAAGCCGACTTTCATCCTCGTTAAGAGGAACTGATACAACCGAAGTAGCGGTTATCAAAATACACAGCACCAACAACACCGAAAACAAAACTATATTCACTTTTTTGCCAAAAAAGCTTTTCATCTGTCATCACCCTGAAGTTTTTGCTTACTGCTGATTATAGCACAAAGCAAATTCTTTTTCAAGGTGAGAAAAGCAAGACTTTATCCGATGTTTTGTCAAAAAGCAAAGGATTAATGCAAACGAATTATCAAGCAGCGGAAACTAACATCTTTTGAATATAGGTTGCGTCCGAAACGTTCACAGTTCCGTTTCCGTCAGCGTCGGCAATCAAAAGCTGTTCGCTGTCCAAGCTTGTGCAACCTGCCGCATATTTTTGAATCAAGGTTACGTCTTGTATTGAAACCTTGCCGTTGCGGTCAACGTCACCCGTTTCATAAACAGGTGCTTTTAATATGCAATCCCCTGCATATTGCAGTGTGCCGGTAACATTTGGATTGTCTGCGATTACTGCATACAGCTTTTTGTCCCTTATTACCAAGCCGTAGCATTTACCGTTGAGCTTCAGACTTGTTTCAAACTTGTTGAGCTTTTGGTTTTCAACATCATAGTAATAAATCTCATCGTCTGTATTGCAATACAAAACTTCGTCATACTCATCAAGACTTGAATGACCGCCTGCCCAATATGAAGTTTCGCTTGCCCTCCAATAAGCATCAAACCAATGTAAAGCCTTTACCGTGTCGTTTGCTTCGTTATATTTGAGCAAGCATTTTTCATACTTGCTTTCGTATTGGTTGTCAATGCAATAAAAGTTGTTGTCCGCAAAGCAAAACTTAGTATTTATTGCGTGCATAACATCGTAACCGTCATACTTTGTGCTTGTCGCTTTGAAATAAGCCTTATCAAAATCACTATGCACAATACCCTTGCCGTTGTTTCCGCTTTCAAAAGCGGCGTCGCTGAGCAAGAAATTTTTGTGGTTAACCTTTCCGAGCTTGTCGGGCAAGGGATCATCCCAAGTCAAATCAACATTATAATACTTTCCGTCAATTTCAACCTTGTTCCATTCGTGATTCATAGAATCCGATGTTACAATTTCGGTGTTTATTCCCACAAGCGACAATAGATATGAATATGTAATTGAATACGCACTGCACTTTCCTTTTCCGCCGACAATCAAATCATACAATGTTGCACCGTCGGAATATTCGCTGTTCAATACAATTTCATCGTGCAAAATCATCGCTTTTTGAAAATCTGTCATACCGTCGTTTATTTTGCTCAAATATTCGCTTGCCTTTTTATCAATTTCAATCTTCTTTTCAGCCACCTCGGCTTTGGTGTATAAATAAATCGGAGATAAATAAATGATATAACCGGTAGCCTGATTTAAACAATATGAAAACTGCAAATCAACATAAAACAACTCGGGATTTGTATAAAGTGCAAAGTAGTACAAATCCTCAACATCTTCCTGTGTAACATCATAATCTACGATATAAATTTCTTCCTCAAAGCTTTTCAGGGCGTTTACCACTTCGTCACAAAGCTTTTTGTGGCTGTCATAATACTCCTTTGCATAGTAAATTCTGCCCTTTGCCTCGGCAGCGGAAGCCGAAAGTCCTGCGGTCGGCAACACAGCAGTCAACACAAGCATAAATATCAAAACAGCAGAAATGCTCTTTGTTAATAGCTTACTTGATTTTTTCATAAAATCGTCTCCTTTTTGCAAATAACTTTACATGCTAATTATATCATCACAAATTTTCTAATACAATCGGCAAATGCACTAAACATTTTATACATATTATGTAACAAATAACAACATTATTTTTACAACTTTAATAAAAACACAAAAGAATACCCGCCTGACTGCTTGCATATAAATTAACAAGATTGTTAGGAGGGCTTATTTTGAAAGGATTAGTTGAGGAACGTGCGGCAATGCTGGGCGAATACATAATAGAAAGCAAGGCAACCGTCAGAAAAGCAGCAAAAAAATTCGGCGTGAGCAAAAGCACTGTGCATAAGGACGTCAGTCAACGTTTAAAGTTGCTTAATCCGTCGCTTTACCGAGAAGTAAGGTTGATTTTGGATACAAACAAAAGCGAAAGACACATTCGCGGAGGTATGGCAACCAAGAACAAATATCTGCAAAAGAAGCAAGAAAAGCCAACAGGTAACCGCTGAAAAACCTTATAAAATCTCGGTGTGAGAAAAATATCAGTAAATTCTTTACTTTTATCGGCTTATGATGTATAATTTAGCATATATGTTCATTCAAATGCCCACCACACAAGGAGATTTAGGAATGAGAAAAATACCGTTTTCGCCGCCCGACCTTTCTCAGGCGGAAATAGACGAAGTAGTCAAGGTTTTAAAATCGGGCTGGATTACAACAGGTCCGGAAACAAAGCTTTTTGAAAGTCAAATCGCCAAATACTGCAACGTAAACAAGGCCGTTTGCCTTTCGTCACAAACATCATGTGCCGAGCTTACTCTGCGTATTTTAGGCATCGGCCCCGGCGATGAGGTCATTGTTCCGGCATACACCTACACGGCAACCGCCTCAATCATCTATCATGTAGGTGCAAAGCCCGTTATGATAGACTGCAAATGCGGAAGCTTTGAGATGGATTACGAAAAAATGGAAGCTGCAATCAACCACAACACCAAGGCTGTTATTGCAGTTGACCTTGCAGGCGTTATCTGCGATTATGACAAGATTTATGAAGCCGTAGAACGCAAAAAGGGTGTTTTTAAGCCCAAAAACGAGCTACAAGAAAAATTTGGAAGAGTTTTTGTTATTTCCGACGCCGCTCACGCATTCGGTGCTCAGCGTAACGGCAAAATGTGCGGAGAAATTGCGGACTTTACCAACTTCAGCTTTCATGCGGTTAAGAATATGACCACCGCCGAGGGCGGAGCGGCTGTTCACAAAGCTCACGAGGGAATTGACGAAGAAGATATGTACAAGCAATATATGCTGCTTTCGCTTCACGGTCAAACCAAGGACGCCTACCAAAAAAACAAGGTTGCCGCTTGGGAATATGATGTGGTTGACACTCAGTACAAATGTAATATGCCCGACGTTTTGGCTGCATTGGGTGTTGCCCAGCTTTCAAGATACGGTAAAATCCTTGAACGCAGACACGAGCTTATAAAGCTGTACAACGAAGAATTTAAAGATTTGCCGATTCAGGTTTTGAATCATTGCGATGAAAATCACCGCAGCAGCGGACATCTTTATTTTGTTCGCTTCATCGGAAAAGACGATGAATACAGAAATAAATTTTACAATATGATGGCTGAGCATGGAATTATGTGCAATGTGCATTTCAAGCCGTTGCCGATGCTTTCGGCTTACAGCAAAAAGGGCTTTAGGATTTCAGATTATCCAAACGCACTCAATATGCACAAAAACCAGCTTACTTTGCCGATGAACACCACGCTCTCGGACGACGACGCTTGGTATGTAATCGAAACCTTTAAGCAATGTATTAATACTTTAAAATAATCTAAACACAAAACGCTCTTAAGCCAAGAGCGTTTTCTTATACTTATTATAAAATTATAAAGCCGAAAATCTGATAAAGCTCGGACTTTCGGCGTTGTTTGTGGCAGCCCCTGGGGGAATCGAACCCTCAACTAACCCTTAGGAGGGGTTTATTATATCCATTTAACTAAGGAGCCGTATTTAAGATTTTCATTTCGGGGTCAGCATTGCGGCTATGCTTGCTAATAAAAATACAATCGAAGCATCGGCAAATCAAGCACCGACACCCTTCTTCTTAAGATTTTTGAATGTCTTATTTATTAATTCTATATTAAATACATAGCTTTGTCAAGAATACGCAGATAAAAAATAAATTTTGTATTGACAAAGCGAAACACTTATGATAAAATAATTCTTGCTGATATAGTCAGCGAACACGGAGAGGTGTCCGAGTGGTTTAAGGAGCTAGTCTTGAAAACTAGTGATCCCGCAAGGGACCAAGGGTTCGAATCCCTTCCTCTCCGCCATTTTATTTTAACACTTTACCGCACGGAGGATTACTCAAGTGGTGAAGAGGCTCCCCTGCTAAGGGAGTAGGTCGCTAACGCGGCGCGAGGGTTCAAATCCCTTGTCCTCCGCCAAAATCGGCAAGACACTTGTCTTGCCGATTTTACTTTTATATTCAGCTATTTGTTGCATTTTACAATAATATGGATTATACTGATTTCAGAAAGCATGGTGAGTTGTTTTGAAAATGTCTTTATTATTTTACAGACAAGCTATATCTGTGGTGCTTACAAGTGCTTTGGTTTGTTGTTCGTTTTTTGGGGTCAATGCTGTTGACGCTACCGAGAACACCACAGGAGCCGAAACACTTAAAAACGGCTCGGTTTACAGCGGAGGTGCCGAGTTTAATTTTGACACCAAAAATACAGCTCAGGCTTTTTCAAGCTCAAAAAGCTATGAAAACGCCCTGCTGATTAGCGGCGGCACATCAAGCTTTACAGATGCAACCATAACCAAAAGCGGCGATGCGGATAACGAATCTGCCGACTATTACGGCACAAACGCCGCTGTTCTTGCATACAACTCGGCATCGGTATCCATAAACGGCGGTTCTGTCAGCACAGACGGCAATCACGCGGACGGAGTTTTTGCTTACGGCTCTGCCGCTGCAATCAACCTGAACAACACGTCAATAATCACCGCAGGCAGCAATTCGGGCGGCATCACAGCTTCGGGCAACAGTACCATCAACGTAAAAAAAGCTACTGTCAGCACAACGGGCAGCTCGTCTCCTGCAATAAAATCCAACAAAAGCGGCGGTTCGTTATTTGTTGACGGCGGAACATACTCAACAAGCGGCTTAAACTCGCCCTCTGTTTTATCCGACAGCTATGTTTCCATATCCAACGCAAACCTCACCTCCACCGCCTCGGAGGGTGCGGTTATCAACGATACGGGGGCAATAATACTGAAAAAAACCACGCTAATCGACACAAACTCCGTGCCGAGCAACGATTCCGAAACTCACAAAAATATATATATTTACCGAGCCGAAAATTTTAACTCTCAGGATTTCGCAGAGTTTTCCGCTGATGACAGCAAGGTTATCACCAACAAGGGCGATACGTTTTTGGTTGAAAACGCAAGGGCGGAAATCAATTTGAACGGCAACACTATCATCAATACCGACGGCGACTTTCTTCGTGTTCAAGCAAGCAGCAAAGACAACGGAGGCTTTGTAAATCTGAATATGTCAGACCAAAAAATTGACGGTGGAATTATTGTTGACGAGGCTTCCACGCTCTATATAAATATGAACAACTCAAGCGAATTTAACGGCTCAATTAATTCAAACGGCAAAGCTAAAAAAATTACGCTTGACCTTTCAAGGGATTCTGTTGTATCGCTTACAGGCGACAGCTATGTTGACTTTTTGACAAACGAGGACACAGAAAATTCAAATATATATCTTAACGGGCACAAGCTCTATGTCAACGGCAAAGCCGTAAACGGAAACTTGGGAAGCTACGGCGAAGCCGAAACCACCGAATCCACCCAAAGCATGCTTTCTTCCGAAAGCACACAAGCGACAACCGAGCCAAAGCCTGTTGACAACGACAACAAGGATATGCTTTATATTGCAGTAGGCATAGCCGCCGCAATTTTAGTTATGCTAATCATCACATCGGTTATGGTTTATAAAAAGAAGCTCCGCAAGAGCAAAGAGGATTTGATTAGTGAAGCCTCTAAAGCCGAACAAGATGATACAACCGAATAAATTATTATGGGCTGTCTTGCTGAATGTAAGACAGCCGTTTTTATCTGCATATAGTTTTTCCGATTAGGATTTTAATTAACATCCGTAGGGGACGGATCCCTGTCAAGAGTAACATGGTAACCACCTGTGTAAGGACAAGGTATACAAGTTTAACGTCTTTCTAACAAACGCATTTCGTCAGCTTCTTTAGTTTGACTTGCTGTGATGCAAATGCTATAATGTCAACATATTTGTTATGCGAGGTTGACAATATGCCGCAAAACACCGTTTCAAGGTCAAAGCTTACCATTGCCGCTATGTCGCAAATTGCCGTTTGCTCGGCAATGCTGTGCGTTTCGGCATATATTTCCGTTCCGCTCCCCTTTACCCCTGTGCCGATAACAATGCAGGTGCTTGCGGTGATAATGACCGCTCTTATGTTAAAACCAAAGCTTGCACTCACGGCTCAATTTATTTACACCCTGCTCGGCATCGTGGGGCTTCCTGTGTTTTCGGGAGGAAAAGGCGGGTTTGGAGCAATCTTTTCTCCCACAGGCGGATATATTTTCGGATTTTTGCTTGCCTCTTTTCTTGTCAGCCTGCTCAAAGGAAAAACCGACAGCTTAATTCGATTTGCTTTTGTTTCGGTTTTCGTGGGTATTCCCTGCATTTATATCCCCGAAATTTGCTTTTATATGATTTACGCAAACGTCGGCTTGTCGGCAGCATTTGGCACGGTGGGGTCGGTTTTTTTGCTTATTGACACGGGCAAATGCGTTGTCGCGTCGGTTTTTTCTGTATTGATAAACAAAGCTTTGCACGCTTCAAAGCTGAAATAAAACACGGATTCTTTCCTCTCTGCGTTATTGCAGAGAGGATTTTTTTGTAAAATTTTTTAAAAAGTATTGACAAGCAACAACGGTTGTAATATTATATATTTGTATTAATACTACTAATACAATTAACTCAAAGGAGGTATACCGTGTTTCAAATTGATTTTGCTTCTCGTGTTCCGATTTACGAACAGCTTTGTGCTGACATAATCCGACTTGCTTCGGCGGGAATACTAAAGCCCGGAGAACGACTGCCTGCGGTTCGCTCTCTTGCAACAGAATTGGGAGTAAACCCAAATACCGTTGCCAAGGCTTATCGTGAGCTTGAAACCAAAGGCTATATATTTTCTGCAGTCGGCAGAGGAAGCTTTATTTCCGAAAAGCTTTCCCAAGATTCTGCAAACAAGCTGATTGCGATTGAAAATTTTAAAACTGCCTGTAGCAACGCACACAACTTCGGAATACCAAAACAACAATTAAGCGAAATTTTAGATAACACCTTTAAAGGAGGTACAAATCTTGATTGACATAATAAATCTTACAAAAAAGTTTGATGATATTGTTGCAATTGACCGAATGTCGCTTTCAATCTCAAGCGGTACGGTGTTGGGACTTGTCGGCAGCAACGGAAGCGGAAAATCCACTCTGCTCAGAGTTCTTGCAGGAGTATATCAGCCCGACAGCGGAGATGTTACCATCAACGATGTGCCGTTGTTTGACAATCCTGCTGTAAAAGGCGACTGTTACTTCATTCCCGATTTTCCTTTTTTCTATAACAACAGCACCATCAATAACATAGCATTTCTTTACAGGGGGCTGTATCCTAATTGGAGCGAGGCGGAGTTTAACCGCTACTGCTCATTGTTCCCCATCAACACAGACGCACGCATAATCAATATGTCAAAGGGTATGCAACGTCAGGCGGCGTTGATTTTGGCACTTTCAACCTGCCCGAAGTATTTGTTTATGGACGAAATTTTTGACGGTCTTGACCCTGTTGTACGTCAAATGCTCAAAAAAATCCTCATCACCCACGTTGCAGAGCACAATATGACGGTGGTGATTGCCTCACACAACCTCAGAGAGCTTGAGGATTTGTGCGACCGTGTGTGTTTGATGCACCGTGGAAAGGTACTTATGGAGCGTGAAATCGACACATTGAAGCAAAACCTCAGAAAGGTTCAGATTGCTTTTACAGAAGTGCCGAATATTCCCGATTTGTTTGCGGGAATCAACGTTGTAAATGTGACGAGAAACGGAAACGTGTTCAACATAATCATAAGAGGCGAAGAAAAAGACTTTTTACCTCAGCTTAATGCCTTAGAGCCTGCATATATTTCGGCTTTACCGCTTACGCTTGAGGAAATATTTATCAGCGAAATGGGGGCTGCGGGATATGACGCAAACAGCATCATTTAAAAACAAACTAAAAACGGCATTTTCTTTATTTAAGTGGGAGCTGAGGTCTTGCTCGGGTACTTTGGCGGTGTATGCAATACTTTCGGCAACGCTGACAGCGATAATCTTAACGCTCACGGTGCTTACAGACGCATTTTCATCCAATAACGACGGATTTCTTTATCTTTCGGTTGATGCAACTTCCACGCTTGCTTTTCAAAACGCTGCACTAAGACTTGTGTTTGTTTTGACAATTATTTTCACCGTAATATTCACAATAAAGATATTTTCATATCTGCACAACAAGCGAAAAGCCGATATGTACGGCTCAATGCCTATCGGAAGAATCGCAATGTATTTCACACGCTGTGCCACCGCTTTTATTTTTGCGGTTGTTCCATCATTGTTCTTTATGGGAATTATAACAATCATTTCGATTTGTATGGGTCAGCCTATTATGGATTATAATGCCGTGATTTATATTCAGGTTGTATTAGGCTCGCTTGCAAGCATTTCGGCTTTTGGTGTTCTTGCAATTTGCTGCGGAACAACAATCAACGCCGTTATGACGTTCATTGTCACCTGCATTGCATACCCTATTTCGATAAAATTTGTCGTAAATATCATCAAGTCGTTTTTTCTCGGCTTTTACAATGACTTTTTTGAGGACAGCTTCATATGCAATGCCCTCAATCCCCTTGCCGCTTATGAGGGAAAGAATGTTTTGTATTGGCTCATCTTCTCTGCAATTTGCTTAACAGCAGGTGCATTTCTTGTTAAGAAAAGAAAATTTGAGCTTGCACAATCGTCGTTTGCAATTTATCTTCCCTGCCACATTGTAAAAATTTTGATTTCGTTTTTAGTCGGCGTGTTTCTTGGCACGTTGTTCGGCTCGCTCGATGTATTAAACGGCTACTTTGGATTTGTGTTCGGCTTCATACTCGGCAGTGTACCTGCGTTTATCATCAGTCACCTGATTTTCTACAAGGGCTTTGACAAGCTGATAAAAACCTCAATAGCTCTCGGAGTGCTGATTGTTGCGGTGGCAGGACTTATGGCAATTTGCTCTTATGACCCGTTTGGCTATTGTAGCTTTACACCTGACCTTGACAATATTAAAAGTGCGGGATTTATTGACCATACACAGATATACAGCAAGGACGACAAATCGGTCAATTCAATAGCAACAGACGCCGCAAAGGACTTTAAAGACAAAGAAAGCATCACCGATATTGTTGAAGCAAACAATTTGGTAATTAAAAATCTTCCTACTGAAGCTGATGAGAAATACCAAAGCGTTTGGATTAATTTGCTCTGTTCATTTCTTCCAAGTGAGTTAAACACTCCAAATTACACCTTCTCATACAAAACAAACAGCGGTGTTACCGTCAAAAAGACATATCTTGATGTTACAAGATTATGGCAAAGCGACGATACATCTGATATTGACGAAGCAGTCACCGAAATCACCTCGTCAAAGACCTACATTGAAAAATACTCTGCATTATACAATGCAAATGCTTCGGATTTTGATGATTTTTCACTCAATATGTGCAGTGAAAGTGAATTTGACGACGAGTTTAATTTTTCTTATTACAATGTCAATAAAACCATAAGAAGCGGAACAGAAAACGCCGATAAAGACAGAGAAAAAATCATTGAAGCCTTTAAAAAGGACCTTGAAGCCGACACAGGCAACGATTTTCTTAATTATCGCATAAAAGAGCGTGTTTATTCGGGTTACAATTACGCTTATGATTTGTACGATGACTGTATCGGTTTTATTAACATTTCACTTCCGCCCGACAGCAACCACCCTATCAGCATCTCGGAGGGTTATGTCATACCCAAGTCATATGTAAACACCGCAAAGGCGTTGCAGGAGCTTGGAATACTTGACAAAAACAACACTCCGCTCAACAGCAGTCCGTATCACGAAAACGATTCATACGATTTATACAATGAAACATATTCAAGAGCATACGATAATAACTCAGCGTACTAATTATACAGCTAAGCTCATCTCTGCAAAACGACGCCCCCACTTCAAAAGTGAGGGAGTTGCTTTATGCTAAATCATTCAATTTTTCGGCAAGCTCATCAATGGTTTCTTCAATGCTTTGTGCCTTGCCCGACACGATAATCTCGATGTCGGAATACTTTTCGTAAAGCGGCTTGCGGTTTTGATAAACGGTTGCAAGGGTTTCGTTTTTGCGGAACACTATTCCCCTTGTTTTGATGTTTTTCACCCTGCGGTTAATTTCATCAAACGGAACGTTGATATACACAACAACTCCGTTTTCTTTGAGGTGGTGCATCGCTTCATCGCTCAGCACCATTGAGCCGCCTGTGGCAACAACCGTTTTGTCACATTCAAGCTCGCTTCCAACCTGACGCTCAAGCTCAAGAAATCGGTCAATTCCGTCGCAGTCAAGAATTTGCTGCAAGGGCTTTTCGGCTTTGCGGCTGATTATCAAGTCGGTGTCAACAAACGAATAGCCGAGCGATTTGGCAAGCAAAACTCCGAGCGTGCTTTTGCCGGAGCCGGGCATTCCGATTAATACTATATTTTTCATATCAAATTATTCTTATATTAAGTGAGTCTGTGCTGGAGGTCGGTATAGTTCTGTTTGACGAAAGCACAACAACCGTGTCGCCCTTCTTTACCAAGCCTGTTGCAAGTGCCTTTTCCATAGCCTGACGTGTGATAGCGTCGGAGGTGCGTTTTTCTTCACCGATAATTGCGGTAACACCCCAATTAAGGCAGAGCTTTTTGCAAACAAGCTGGGAGGTTACAACGGCAATAACGGGAACATCGGGACGGAAATGAACCATTGCTCTTGCCACTCTGCCTGTTGCACTTTCAACAATGATAGCCTTTGCACCTACGGCAACCGAAATATCTTTTGCCGCCTTGCAAATACTACTTCTGATTACATTGCTGTCGTTCATACAATGCGACTCAATGTAGTTTTGAAGTGCGGTAAATTCGCCGTTGCTTTCTGCCTCGGTACAAATGTCGGAAAGAGCCTTTACGCTTTCAACGGGATATTTACCTGCTGCCGATTCGCCTGAAAGCATAACGGCACTTGTGCCGTCATACACGGCGTTTGCAACGTCGCTTATCTCTGCACGAGTAGGACGAGGAGAGGTTGTCATACTCTCAAGCATCTGAGTTGCGGTGATAACGTATTTGCCCTTTGCAACGCACTTTCTGATAACTGTTTTTTGGATTTCTGGCAGCTTGATAAACGGAATTTCAACGCCCATATCGCCTCTTGCAACCATAACGCCGTCGGCATAATCTATGATTGCGTCCATATCGTCAACACCGCTCTGGTTCTCAATTTTTGCAATAATCTCAACATATTCAAAGCCGATGCTGTCGATGTAGTCACGCAGGGTACGAACGTCCTCATGGTTGCGAACAAACGAAGCCGCAACAACGTTTGCACCGTGTGACAAACCAAACTCAATATCACGTCTGTCCTGTGCACTTACATATGGCATATTGATGTGATAGCCGGGAATATTAAGGCTTTTGCGGTTTTTGAGAACTCCGCCCTTGTTTACCTTGCAAACGATTCTGTCGCTTTCGGCTTTCTTAACGACAAGCGAAATAAGTCCGTCGTCAAGCAAAATTTCTTTGCCCACAACCGACTGAGCATCGGCATAAAACAAATCTATCAGCTTTGGAAACGAAATACTAACTCCCTTGTCGTCGCCTGCTTCACAGCCCTTGTAAAGCGAAAACTCATTGCCCTCAACAAGCGTTGCAGAGCCGTCCTTAAAGGTCGTTACTCTGACCTCAGGTCCTTTTGTATCAAGAAGAATGGCAATGTTTTTGCCGCTCTCGTCTATTGCCTCTTTGAGTGTGGCAAAAACCTCCTCAAGCTCATCATAAACACCATGTGACATATTTATTCTTGCAACGTTCATTCCTGCGTCAATCATTTTGAGCAAGGTTTCCTTTGAACGACAGGCAGGGCCGAGCGTGCAAACGATTTTGGTTTTTTTCATAATATATGCATTCCTTTCATTAGGGGATTGATAAAATAGCCTACTTGTGCATTTTACAATAATTATTATAAAACAAAAGGGCTGCATTAGCAACCCTTTTGATGTAAAATTTTATGTTAATTAGATGCTGCAATAGTTTTTTGAATTATTGTTGAATCCGAAACAGATATTCTGCCGTCACCGTTCATATCGCCAAGCTCAATTTGCAGAACGTTGAAGCTTACGGAATTTGCAAGATATTTTTGTAACAGCGTTGCATCCGAAACAGTCAGCACTCCGTCAAGGTTTACGTCACCAATCGGATGCTCTTGGGTGAAGTCGGAAATCATCTGAGAAGAAAGCCAAGCGGCACGGCTTGTCATCCAATCAACGCAATAATTATACATTCCGTCAAAATCAGACGAATAAGACGTTGCTTTGCTGTCAACCGTGTATTTCTTTGTTTTGCTGTCAAACTCAGCCTTTTTAAGGCTTGAATGGTCTGCAATCCAGCTTCCCGTGTCAATCAGCCAACCGCTCTTATAGTTCATTTCCGCACTGTTTTTGAGCAGATTGTAATATTCGGTTGCCGTGTACAGCTCGGACTCTACTGCGGCATTGTATTTTTCGCCTGCAAAATGGTTAATGGCGGGAACAAAATCATAAAACCAAACCTGAGGAGCCGCCTCAAGAATATACTTGTTTCTTGAAATGTTGTTAAGCAGGTTTGTGCTGCTTTTTAGATTTTTGTCCTTGCCCTTGAATTTGCACCACCAGCCGCTGTAATCGGTGTAGTCGTCAACACCGATATAGCTCAGCTCATAGCCCACTCCCTCGGCGTTGCCCAAGGAATTGTCGTAGTCCCAAACGGGAGAGCCGTAGAATTTATACGTTCCGTTTTCGTCCTGCTTATAAACCATATAGAAGCTCGAAACGCCTGCGTCCCAGTTTTTGCCAAGCTCGTTAATAAGATAGAGCTTTGTAAGAGAATCTATGTCGGCGTACCGCGACAAATCCGAGCTTGTCCTTCTTGCGGCAGAATACAAGGCGTTAAATTTTTCCTTTACATACTCCTTAACCTCCTCGTATCCGGGATCGCCTTCTTCAAGCTCAGGAGCTTTAATCGTGATTTTGTTACCGCCCGAAGCACTCACATAGTAATCGTCGCCGTCGGTTGCACCTGCGTCAACCTCGCACAGGAATGGGAAATCCTCTTTAACCGTTCCGTCCTCGTTGAGGTATGAGTCGGTGTCAATGTCGTTTATCAAGCTTGATGAGCCCACATCAATCTTCTGTGTCATTTGGTAGGAGCCCCAATAAAAGCCGTTGACATAAAAATCAACATAGCGTGAATCCGAAGCATAGGGCATACCTACAGCGTCGGAAAGGTCATACAAAAACCTGTTTCTTGAAAGTGAATCGTCCTGATAATTTGCAAGAATCGAATACTTTTTGCCCTTGTCCATACCCGCAATCGAAACCTTTGACGTATATGTAATGTTATACGCTTTTTTAGCTTTTGCCCAAGTTGTGTTACCTCTGCCCTTAATCTTCTTCACGGGTGTGTTGTCAATAGCACCGCTTTTGTCAACTATTGCACCTGTTGCAGAGGCAGAAAGGCTCTTGTCCTCGTTGAGATAGTCCATCAGCGAAGTGCCGTTTCCGTCTGCGTCGCTGTTGTTTACATAAATTGCCGCTTCAGCCTCAGACTTCATAAATTTGAGCGTGTAGCTTTTGCCGTCAGCCGACACCGAGTATTCATCGTTTACGTCATAAGCAACCTTTTGTGACTCGCCCGATTGAATGGTTGTTCCGTTGACTTTTACGCTTTGTGAAAAAGCGTTGAAAATTTCAACCTCGGTTGTGCTTGCCGAGGTTGGCAGGAAAAAGTACTTTGTGCTTGCGTCAATCTCGTTAAAATCTTCGTCATGCACGCTTTGCCAAGCCTGCCACGCTTCCTCATCAGCCGCACACGCAACTGCGTGAGCATAAAGTGCCGCCGAGGTTTTAAACGAAATCGAAGCGGTTGCGGTGTCGTCAACCGCACCTGCCGAAAATACCGATACCGAGCAAATCAAAATCATTGCCGCAAGTATCAAAGAAAGTGCCTTTTTCATAAATATCGCCTCCGAAAATTAATTATAAACTTCTAAATATGTTTACAAGCTTATTCTAACACCGCACATAATAAAAGTCAATCAATTTAAACCGCATTAAACCTACATTTTATGTGTGACATAAATGTGAAAATGTTTTGGAATAATTATGTTTTTTTCTGTTTGCTTTATGATTATTTTTTGAATATTTTGTGATACATCTTTATTTTTCATAAATAATTGGTATAATATAAACAGTATTAAGAATTACATAGAAATAAATGTATTATTTATGTAATTCAAAGGAGTGGAACACATGGAAAACAAATCTCACAAATCAAGAAGCGTACTCATCACATTAATTGCATCGCTTGTAGTTATTTCCGCCGCATCGGCAAGCCTGATGACCGGTTGCGGCGAAAACAACGGCTCAACCTCCGACGAAGCCGAGGTTGGCACAAGCATTGTGACCAAAACCATTGAGGGCACATATTATGTTTACGACGACGAAGGAAGCACCATTGTTGTTGAAAACGGAACAGATGCCAACGGAAATGTTGTGGTACAAAACGGTACTGACCCAAGCGAAAAAAAGGTTACGGTTGAAAACGGAACAGATCCCCAAGGCCGTAAGGTTATTGAAATAGGCAAAACCGATTCTTCTTCAAAATCAAACAGCTCGGAACCGAACGAAAGCTCTAAAACCGACAGCGATAAAACGGATAAAAAATCCGACTCAAGCCAAAAATCAGATAAAGATAAAAACAGTCAGTCAAGCAAGGACAACAACCGCTCAGATAATGTTGACAGCAGCTCCGCTCTTGTTGTGGGAAATCAAAAATACGCAGTAGGCGACACGGTAACCTGTGTGTACAGCATAAAAATCCCCGAAAAAATTGAAGATTTCCAAGCCAAAATCACTTATGACGGTGACTACCTCAGTGTTGAGGACGCTTATTTGAGCGATTATGCAGACAAAGGAAGCACCGTTTTGAATTATGAGCTGAAGGACGAGATAAGATTTAACGGAGTTTTCCTCAAGGGCTATAACTTTACCGACAAAACCGAGTTTATAACGGTTGAATTTAAGGTTAAGAGCAAAGGCGAACACACCCCGACCTTTATTTGGGAATGTGCGTCGGGACTTTCGGGCAAAGCATATGTTCAAAACAATGAAATGGCAAACGGAATGGAAATGACTGCGGATTATTCGTAAAATTTAAGCACAAAGCTCAGGCGGACTTGCTCCGCCTGTTATTTTGCCCTGAAAACTGTGCATATAAAATTTATCGAAACTGTCTATTTTTTAGCATACAGTTTTGTGGTAAAATTCAACTGTACTTGAAAATTAAGGTTGATTTCAATATTTTTATGTATTCACTTTTACCTCGGAGTTTAATTATGATTAAAAAAGTTGCTGTTATAAACGACCTGTCGGGATTTGGCAAATGCTCGCTTACTGCGTCCATCGCCGTGCTTTCGGCAATGGGAGTTCAGCCCTGCCCTATGCCGACGGCGGTTCTCACCAACCAAACGGGCTTCAAAAATTACCGCTGTGTTGACCTGACCGACAGTATGCACGCCTACATTGAAACATGGCAAAAAAACAATGAGAGCTTTGACGGGATTTATTCGGGCTATGTTGCGGGAGAAAGGCAGATAGATATAATTTCCGATTTTATCGACGTTTTCGCTACCTCGCACAATCTTGTGCTTGTTGACCCCGTTATGGGCGACAACGGCAAAATATATTCGGCGTACACAAAAGCTGTTTGCGACAAAATGCGTAAGCTTGCCGAAAAAGCAGACGTTATCACACCGAACCTCACAGAGCTTTCGATTTTGTCAAGCACGGACTACGACAGCATTATTTCAAAGCAATGCGACAAAAATTATCTTGAATTTATTGCCGACACAGCCGAAAAAACAATTTCTCACAGCAGTCAACAGCTTGTGGTAACAGGAATAAAAGCAGACGGATTCATTTACAACGGCGTTATTTCAAAAGACAGCCGAGCTTTTGTAAAATCCAAAATTTACGGTGATACCTTTTCCGGCACGGGCGATATATTCGCATCAATTATTTGTGCGTCGGTTGTAAACGGCACGCCGCTTGAAAAAGCGGTGGGTATTGCCGCAAGCTTTCTTGAAAAGGTGATTTGCGACACAATCAAGGAGCCGTATGAGCCGAATTACGGTGTTAATTTTGAAAAATTCATCTGTGAGCTTTGCGACAGGAGGTAGATTTATGAACATACAGAACTCAAAAGCAAAGCACAAATCAAGTCTGAATGTTAAAATGCTCGCCGTAAGTGCTATGTTCGCCGCACTTGTAACGGTGACAACGGCATTTATTAAAATTCCCACTTCGCTTGGCTATTCTCACGCAGGCGACTCAATGATTTATCTCGGAGCAAGCGTGCTTCCCGCTCCGTTTGGAATCATCGCCGCGTCAATCGGCGGAGCGTTGGCGGATTTGCTTTCGGGATATGCAAATTGGGCGTTGCCCACAGCCGTTATCAAAGCATTTAATGCTTTGCCCTTTGCCCTTTGCTCAATTCTTTTAAAGAGAAAAGGAAAAGGCACCAAAATAATCAATACTCCGAATATTCTTATGATAATCCCCACAACTATGGTAACGGTCGGCGGATATTTCCTTGCCAACAGTCTTATGTACGGTTGGGCAGCGGCAATCGGTGAGCTTGCACTTTGCTGGCTTCAGCCGACGGTGGGTGCTGTTTTTTACATTGCACTCGGACTTGTGCTTGACTCAATCAAATTTAAGCAGAAAATTTTTCCCGAAACGCTGAGGTGATATTATGGATAAATTTGAAGTAATAATCTATACATACAAAAACAACGTGTATCTGAACATCACAAACAAATGTCCCTGTGCCTGCACGTTTTGCATTCGCAACAAAACAAACGCAATCGGTGACGCCTCAAGCCTTTGGCTTGACCACAGCCCAAGCTTTGAGGAGGTAAGGCAGGCGATTGACGATTTTGATTTTTCCGACTGCAAGGAAGCTGTGTTCTGCGGCTACGGAGAGCCGACAAGCTCGCTTGATGTGCTGATTAAAGCCGCCGCGTACCTCAGAGACAAGGGAATAAAAACAAGGCTGAACACAAATGGGCTGGGCAGTCTTATAAACAACCGTGACATTTCAAAAGAGATTTGCAACAACATCGACTCAATTTCAATCAGCCTTAATTGTTCAAGCAAAGAGGACTACCTTGAAACCGTCAAGCCTAAATTCGGTATCAATTCGTTTGACGCAATGCTTGAGTTTGCCGAAAAATGCAGAGCTTGCACTCAAAACGTTGCGTTGTCCGTTGTTGATGTTATAGGCAAGGATGAGATTAAAAAGTGTCAAAAAATCGCCGACAGGCTCAATATTCCCCTGCGTGTAAGGAAATATTCGGAATAATCACATCGAAGCGGAGCAATCCGCTTCTTTTTTATGCAAAAAACATTGTAAATACCACTTGGTTTGTGATATAATGATTGTATATATCGGCAAAAGCTCTTTAGGTGCTTTGCCGTGATACGGCACGCCGTAATCGGCGGCTGAATATCGGATTAAGGAAAACGGGTGTAAATATGGGAAAACAACGCACCGTTGTCAAGGTAGGCACATCAACGCTCACTTATGAAAACGGAAAAATAAATTACAGAAGAATTGAAAAGCTTTGCAAGGTGCTTGCGGATTTGCAAAACAGCGGCGAAGAAATCATACTTGTGTCATCGGGTGCCATCGGCGTCGGAATGGGTAAAGCAGGACTTGAAAAGCGACCGACCGAAAACAAAAAAAAGCAAGCACTTGCCGCAATCGGTCAGTGCGAGCTTATGTATATGTATGACAAGCTGTTCGGCGAATACAACCATTCGGTTGCACAGCTTCTTTTGACTCGTTATGAGGTTGAAACCGACCAAAAACGTCAAAATGTAATCAACACAATCAACGAGCTTCTTAAAATGAGCATAATTCCGATTATCAACGAAAACGACACAGTTGCCATTGATGAGCTTGACGGCAACAACTTCGGAGATAACGATATGCTTTCGGCAATTGTTGCACGGCTTGTTTGTGCGGACAGGCTGATTATTCTGACCGACATCGACGGGCTTTATGATTCAAACCCACGCACAAATCCCAACGCCAAAATGATTGACCGAGTTGAAAGCATCAACAAAGAAATCTTTGATATGGCGGCAGGCACAGGCTCAAACCGAGGAACAGGCGGTATGATAACAAAGCTTCAGGCTGCCGATTATGCCACAAAACGAGGAATTGACGTTTTTGTTATCAACGGCACAAAGCCCGAAAACATATATCAAATATTTGACGGCAAAAATACAGGAACAATGTTTGTCGCAAAAAAATAACGGAGGCATTATTATGACAACACTTGAAACGATGGGTGCAAACGCAAAAAAAGCGGCACGCTTTCTTATGACAGCAGGTTCAAAAAAGGACGACGCACTCTATGCTATTGCCAAAGCACTCAGGGAGAACGCTCAAACAATTATAGACGCAAACAAAATCGACCTTGAAAACGGCAAGAACGCAGGGCTGAAGGCTTCGCTTCTTGACCGCTTGAGTCTTGACGAGAGCCGTATAAACGGAATGGCAGACGGTGTTGAACAGGTTGCGGCGTTTGCTGACCCCGTTGGCAGAGTGCTTGACGGAAAAACACTTAAAAACGGCTTGAAGATTGAAAAGGTAACCGTTCCTATGGGCGTTATCGGCATCATATTTGAAGCTCGTCCAAACGTAACCTCCGACGCATCGGCTCTTTGCCTTAAAGCAGGAAGTGCCGTAATACTGCGTGGCGGCAAGGAAGCCATCAACTCAAACACAGCCATTGCACAGATTATGTGCGACGCAATAGAAAAAGCAGGTCTGCCCCGTGACTGCATCTCGCTTGTTACAGATACCTCACGCCAAAGTGCCACGGAGCTTATGCAGCTTTCGCAATATCTTGATGTTCTTATTCCGAGAGGCGGTGCGGGACTTATCAAGAGCGTTGTTGAAAACGCCAAGGTTCCCGTAATTGAAACAGGAGTGGGCAACTGCCACGTTTATGTTGACAAAAGTGCCGACGTTGATATGGCATCAAGCATTATATACAACGCAAAAACCTCACGTCCCTCGGTGTGCAACGCTATTGAAACCGTGCTTGTACACAAGGACATTGCAGAAAAAGCTCTGCCCAAAATCAAAGCAGAGCTTGACAAAAAGAACGTTGAGATTAGAGGCTGTGAAAAAACAAAGGCAATTCTCGGTGACTGTGTGGTTGAAGCAACCGAAAACGACTATGCCGTTGAATTTCTTGACTATATACTTGCAATCAAGGTTGTTGACAGCCTTGACGAAGCACTTGACCATCTTGCAAAATACAGCACCGGGCACAGCGAATGTATTGTTACAAGCGATTATGAAAGTGCGGAAAGGTTTACTTCGTCCGTTGATTCGGCGGCAGTATATGTAAACTCGTCAACTCGCTTTACCGACGGCGGAGAATTCGGACTTGGTGCGGAAATCGGAATTTCAACTCAAAAGCTACACGCAAGAGGTCCTATGGGTCTTAATGAGCTGACAAGCAGCAAATATATAATCAAGGGCAACGGACAAATAAGATAATCAAAGCAAAAGATACATAAGAGCCAAAAGCAAGGTCGGCTCCGGATTTTCGTCCATAAGCAGTACAATCAAAAACAGGATAAGACTGCGTTCTTTGTCCTGAAACAAATTGTCAAAGGCGTTTGCTTGTTCACAAGCCTCTGCTTTGGGGTGACTTGCTTCTTGCTTGGGTTCTTCAACAGCCTCGCTTTGAGGCTGTCTTGGCGGCGTCTGCCTTTTTGTTGAGGCAGACGGGCCTGCATTATTCGATTGGGTATGGCGGTGCATTTGCTGGGCTCTTGCAAACGCTTCTTCTTCAAAACTCGGCACGCTCTGACCTCCTAAAAGAACAATCCGTTTTCTTTTAAAAGCGGAATTATTTTGATGAATTTCATTAGCTTTTCGGCGTTATCAAGCTTTTTTTGCTTTTCGCTGTTCAAAAACGGACGCAAAGCATACAAAAGCCGTGTTGCGTCGTCATCGCTTTTCATTTTTTGCATTAGCGGTGCAAAACGGGTTATAGCCGCAAGCATATCCTCGCTCGGCATTTCGTTTTTGGGGGCTTTTTGCGGCACACTCGGCAAAACGGTGGCTTCTTCGTTTGCTCCCGTTCCCGAAAGTCCGAGCTGTCTGCCTAAGCTCTGCACCTGCTTTAACGCTTCGGGATTGCTGAGAATTTGATTGATTTTTTCTTCGATTTCAGACATTTGCCTCTGCCTCTCTTTTTGCGTTATTTGCCTGTTTCTCCGAGGATTTTCATAAGTGCTTTAGCCTGAGGAGAATTTAAAATCTCTTTGGTTTTTTCGGGGTCTTTTAAAATCGCATTTATTTTGTCGGCGTCACGACTTTTGCTGTTCTTTAAAATATCGTCAACACTGCCTTTTTCGGCGGCATTGCGAATTTTGTCGCTTGAAACACCCAAACGTTTTGAAAGCTCCCCTATCATTTTATCCATATTTTTATTATCAGACATAAAACCACCTCGCAATATACTATGCCGAGTTTTAATTTTTAGAACGGAGTTTTTATGAGAATTTTGGTTATTTCCGACACTCACGGCGATTTGAACAGGCTTTTGCAAGCCGTAAACGCTCAACCGACCGCCGAGGTAATTATACATTGCGGTGACGGCGATGAGCAGGTGCAATATCTCAAAAACAATTATAAGGACAAAATGATTGTCGGCGTGCGTGGCAACTGCGATTTTTGCAGTACACTTGAGGCAAAAGAGGTTTTGCGGATTTGCGGCAAGACGATATTTGTCACCCACGGTCATTACTATAATGCAAAGCTCACCACCTACAACCTTGTGTGTGCCGCAAGAGAAGAAAAAGCTGACATTTTGCTGTTTGGGCATACTCACAACGCCCTGACCGAATACGACGACGGGCTGTATATTATGAATCCCGGCTCATGCGGCGGCTATTTACCAAGCTACGGCTATATTGACATAACCGACAAGGGCGGCATTGTTACAAACATTGTTCGTTTAAATTAACTGTGGAAATAAACATCCGCTTGTGCTATAATAAACAAAACGGTTGGCATATTTTATCGGCAAAGGAGGATTTGCGTGAATTTCGGCTGCTTTGACTTCAGCGTTGAAGCTGAACAAACTCTTTTATCGCTTGAAAACGGCGGCAAAATTCCGCACGCAATTATTATTGAGGGCAACAACAGCGAAAAGCTGCTTGAATATGCAAGGTTTCTTTCGATGCTTCTTGTTTGCACCTCTGAAAACAAGCCCTGCGGCAAATGCAATCAATGCAAAAAGGCCTTTGACAAAGCTCACGCCGACATAAGCTATCCCAAGCCGACCAACAAGTCAAACACATATTCCGTTGAGCAAATCAAAGGCGTCATTCGTGAGGCATACATAATTCCAAACGAAGCAAACGCCAAGGTTTTTGTTTTTGAAAACGCCGACAACGCTCTTTCGGAGGTGGTACAAAACGCATTGCTCAAAACTCTTGAGGAACCGCCGAAAAACGTTTATTTTATTTTGCTGTGCCAAAGCACACAAAAGCTTTTGATAACCGTTCGTTCACGTTGCAGTACAATAAGGCTCAGCGACGAAAAGCAAATTGACGGCGAGATTGTACAAAGCTCAAAAAGCATTGTAAGCGGCATTTTGTCGCTGAAAGAATATGACCTGATGAAAGCACTGACATCACTTGAAAGCAAGGAAATGTCTGACGAGATATTAACAACGGTTGCGTTGATTTTGCGTGACGGTCTTGCAATATCCGTAGGTGCAAAAACAGAGCTTGACAAAGCATTTTCCGAAAACGTGTCGGCAAGGCTGACCAAAGGACAGATAATCGAATTGATTGACATTACAAAGCAAGCTCAAATAAAAATCAAACAAAACATTAGCATACAGCTCCTCACAGCTTGGCTGTGCGGAGAATACAGGAGGATTTCATGGCAGAGGTAATCGGAGTAAGATTTAAAGAAGTCGGAAAAGTGTACTACTTTGACCCGCTTGACAATAAGCTTAATATCGGAGATAAGGTAATTGTAGAAACAGCCAGAGGGCTTGAATGCGGTGAGGTTGCAACGCCGAACAAAAACGTTGATGATTCGGAGCTTTCGCATCCGCTTAAGCCGCTGATAAGAATTGCAACCGAAGCAGACCTTAACCACGTTGCCGAAAACAAGCTCAAGGAGCAGCAGGCTTTTGGCATTTGCGAGCAAAAAATTGCTCATCACAACCTGAAAATGAAGCTTGTAAACGTTGAATACACCTTTGACAACAGTAAGATTATTTTTTATTTTACAGCCGACGGCAGGGTGGATTTTCGTGCTCTTGTCAAAGACCTTGCGTTTGTGTTCAGAACCCGAATCGAGCTAAGACAAATCGGCGTGAGAGATGAAGCAAAAATGCTCGGCGGACTCGGAGTTTGCGGCAGACCGTTTTGCTGTAATTCGTTTATGGGCGATTTTCAGCCTGTTTCAATAAAAATGGCAAAGGAACAGGGCTTGTCACTCTCTCCCGTTAAAATTTCAGGCACTTGCGGCAGACTTATGTGCTGTCTTAAATATGAGCAAGCGGCATACACCGACCTGCTCAAGCGTACTCCAAAGGTAGGTGCCATTGTAAACACGCCCGACGGCAAGGGACTTGTTGTTGAAAACAACCTCATTGCAAGAACGCTTAAGGTAAAGCTTGACAACACCCCCGATGACGTTGCTCCCAAAACCTTTAACGTTAAACAATGCAAGCTGATTAAGGACGGCTACATCAAAATTGACAAAAAAGAGATGGAAGAGCTTAACGGTCTTGAATAGAACTATATTAACAACAATAACTTCGTTTTTTTGTGGAAATTAAATGAATATCTACAAAACCATTGCAATTTATAAAATTTGTGTTACAATAAAGGTGAAATCTTTGAAGGAGGTGTACTCCCTATGGCATATGTAATTAACGACGAATGCATCCAGTGCGGTGCTTGTGCTGATGCTTGCCCTTGTTCAGCAATTTCTGAGGGCGACGGCAAATACGTTATTGACGCTGATGTTTGTGCAGACTGCGGCTCTTGTGCTGAGGTTTGCCCGGTTGGTGCTCCGCAGGAGGGCTAATCTGATTCGGTAAAGTTTGACGGCAGGGTTATTCCCTGCCGTTTTCTTTTGCTCTGCACTTGCCGTAATCCAACTAAAGTAGTATAATATATTAATACACTATCACAACATTTCCAAAGGAATTATGTATGAAAGACATTCATCTTGAACCGTTGGGCAACGGATTTGAAATTTTCGTTTCTGAAAGCTACCATTTTTCAACAGACACAATCTTGCTTGCCGACTTTGCAAAGCCGAAGGGCAAAAAGAGGTGCGTTGAGTTAGGAACGGGCTGCGGCACGATTCCGATTTTGTGGTGCAAGGACAACAAATCGCTTGAAATAAACGCTGTTGAAATACAAGCCGACGCTTGTAAGCTTGCACAAAAAAGCGTTGAGCATAACAAGCTTGAAAACAGCATTAAAATCATCAACGCTGATTTAAAAGAGCTAAAGGGCAAGCTGCAATTCGGGTGCTTTGACCTTGTTGCCTGCAACCCTCCATACAAGCACAGCGGCAGCGGAATCAGAAATCCTCAAAGCTCAAAGCTGATTGCCAGACACGAAACCGAATGTACGCTTGATGACATTTGCGAAGCCGCCTCAAGGCTTTTGCAGTTTGGCGGAAAATTCTGCATTTGCCAACGTCCCGAACGTCTTGCCGATGTTATGGAAAGTATGCGAAAATTTGACATTGAGCCAAAGGTGCTTAGACTTGTTCAGCAAAGGAAATCAAAGCCGCCCAAGCTGTTTTTGCTTGAAGGACGCAAGGGCGGAAACCGTGGATTTTTGAATGTTGTGCAAACGCTGTTTATTGAGGACGAAAACGGCGGATTTTCTGAAGAAATGATGGAAATTTACGGAAACTACAAAACCGAAAGGACATAAAATGAGCGGAATTTTATATGTTACCGGAACACCGATAGGCAACCTCTCGGATCTGTCGCCCCGTGCGATACAAACGCTTGAAAACGTTGACTTTATCGCCGCTGAGGACACACGGGTGACCTTGAAGCTGTTGAATCATTTTGGCATAAAAAAGCCGATGGTGAGCTATTTTGAGCATAACAAGCGTGAGCGTGGCGAAATTATCTGCAAGCGAATCGAAGCAGGTGAAAATTGTGCCATAGTTACCGACGCAGGTATGCCGTGCATCTCAGACCCCGGCGAAGATTTGATAAAGCTGTGCGAGGAGCGTGGCATCAAAACCGTGGTTATCCCCGGACCGAGTGCGGTGATTTCGGCTCTTGCGGTGTCGGGGCTTGACACGGGCAGATTCACCTTTGAGGGGTTTATCAGCGTAAACAAGAAAAGCCGCAACGAGCATCTGCAAAGCCTTAAAAACGAACACAGAACTATGATTTTTTACGAAGCACCTCACAAGCTTCCCGCCACCCTGCGTGACCTTTATGCAACGTTTGGTGACAGGCGATTGTCAATTGTGCGTGAGCTTACTAAAATTCACGAAGAAGTTATCCGCACCACAACAAAATTTGCCGCCGAAAACTACTGCGACGGCAGTATTAAGGGCGAAATCGTCCTTGTGCTTGAGGGAGCTGAAATAAGCAAAGCCGTCGAAAGCTACACGCTCGACGATGCTGTTGAAATTGCAAAAAAGCTAATTAAAAACGGTGAAAAGTCAACAGAAGCCGCAAAACAAGCGGCGGCAATGACGGGCTTTAAGAAAAACGAAATTTACAGGGAGCTTTTGTAATGACCTATGAAGAAGCAATATTAAAAATACATTCATTGCTGACATTCGGCTCACGTCCCGGACTTGACCGAATGAAAATGCTGCTTGACAGAATGGGAAACCCTCAGGACAAGCTCAAATATATTCACGTTGCAGGCACAAACGGCAAGGGCTCTGTGTGTGCAATGCTTTCCTCCGTACTGACCGAGGCAGGGTACAAAACCGGGCTTTTTATCTCTCCGTACATCACGGACTTTCGTGAGCGAATACAAATCAACAACACTATGATTTCAAAATCCCTGCTCGCAAAAGCTGTTGAGCAAACCTTTCCGCTTGTTGAACAGCTCAGCCGAGAGGGAATTGTCATCACGGAATTTGAATATGTAAATGCTCTTGAATTTTTTATTCACGCAAACGAGAATTGTGATATAGTGGTGCTTGAAACGGGAATGGGCGGTTTGCTTGACTGCACCAACGTAATAGAGCCGCCGCTTTGCTCGGTTATTACAACAATCGGACTTGACCACACCGCCGTTCTCGGCAACACCATTGAAGAAATTGCCGTTCAAAAATGCGGAATCATCAAAAAAGGCTCCTGCGTTGTGACTTCAAAGCAGGAGATCTCCGTGTCAAACGTTATCAAAGCCACCGCAAGCAAGCTCAACGCTTACTTGATTAACAGCGAAAGCATTGAACTTGCGGTAAAAGAGGAAACTCTCGACGGCAGTGTTTTTGATTGGCAGGGACTTGAAATCACCTTGCACCTTGCCGGTGACCATCAGCTTGAAAACGCCAAAACCGCTCTTGCCGTGCTTGATGCCCTCAGACAAAAAGAGCTTATTAAAATAACCGACACCGACATACAAAAAGGCTTTGCAAGGGCTGTTAATCCCGCAAGACTTGAGCTGCTGAGTAAAGACCCCATCGTTTTGCTTGACGGTGCACACAACCCCAACGGAATTGAGGCTCTGAAAAAAGCAATACGCAGATTTTTGCCGAACAAAAAAATCACCTGTATAATGGGTATGCTTGCCGACAAGGACATTGACAGCTCAATCTCACTGCTTGACGGGCTGTTTGAAAACGTGTTCACCGTACCCGTTGACAACCCAAGAGCGTTACCGTGTGACGCCTTGGCTGGAAAATTCAAGGGTAAATGCAACAACGCTGTCAGCTTTGACAACGCCGAAAAAGCATTTGACACGGCATATCAAGCCGCATTAAACGACAAAAGCGTTGTGCTGATTTGCGGCTCACTTTACCTTGCCGGAGAAATTCGCCCCCACATAATCGGCAAAATAAAATAAATTTTTAAAAACAACAGAATAAAACAAATTTTTCACTCCATACTATATATGATAGTTATGGAGTTATTTTTTTGCAAAGGAATGTTAAAATGCTGAAAACAGAATTTAAAAATAATGTGCTGACAGCCTACATAGACGGTGAAATCGACCACGACACCGCCGCCAAAATCCGTACAAATCTTGACGGTGCGGCTCAATCGCTCAAGCCTAAGGTTTTATGTCTGGATTTTTCAAACGTATCGTTTATGGATTCTTCGGGAGTGGGGCTTGTTATGGGCAGATACCGCCAAATGAAGCTTATCGGCGGAAATCTGAAGGTTACAAACATATCCGACCGAAATTACAGGATTTTTGCACTTGCCGGACTTGAAGGATTGGGGGTACTGAGATGATTATTAACAACGAAATGAGCCTCAGCTTTCCCTCAAAAAGCTGTAACGAGGCCTTTGCCCGCAGCGTTGTGTCTGCGTTTGTAATGAATCTTGACCCCACCGTAAACGAGCTGAGCGACCTTAAAACTGCGGTTTCGGAGGCTGTTACAAACTGCATTGTGCATGGCTACAAACGACAGAGCGGCACAATTTACATAAAGGGCAAAATCAAGAACGACAATACTGTTGTTATCAAAATCCGTGACAAGGGCTGTGGAATTGCCGACATCAAAAAGGCAATGGAACCGCTTTTTACAACTGCTCCGGAAGAAGAACGTGCAGGGCTTGGATTTGCGGTTATGCAGAGCTTTTGTGACAAAGTTAAGGTGAAATCCGAGCTTGGCAAAGGAACTGCCGTTACGCTTGAAAAGAAAATCGGTGACAATGATAGTTGATAAAAACAAATTTGCCGAAAATCACCTTGGTCTTGTCCACTCCTGCTGCAAAAGATTTATCGGCAAGGGGATTGAATATGACGAGCTGTTTTCGGCAGGCTGTCTTGGTCTTACCAAAGCCATAAATAATTTTGATGATAGCTTGAACTTTCAATTTTCAACCTACGCCTTCCCCGTAATTATGGGTGAAATCAAGCGGTTGTTTCGTGACAGCGGAACAGTCAAGGTGAGCAGGTCATTAAAAGAGCTTGCTCAAAAGATTTGCAGACTGAATAATCAAAACAAGCTGAAAAACGGCTGTGAGCTGACGGTTTCTCAGCTTGCAAAAGAGCTTGACGTGTCGCAGGAAAAGATAGTTGACGCCCTCAACAGCGTGCGTTCTCCACTTTCGCTTACAGCGGATTATGACGACGAGGGAAATCCTCAGCTTGATGTTCCCGTTGAGGATATTCAATACGAGATTTCCGAACGGCTGAGCCTATATCAGGCGGTGAATACGCTGGATGAAAAAGACCGAAGCATTATACACCTGCGTTATTACGGAAACAAAACTCAAACTCAAACCGCCAAAATTCTGAATATGACTCAGGTGCAAATAAGCAGACGTGAAAAAAAGATTCTTGAGCAAATTCGTCAAAAAATGTCTGGATAGCTAAAAATAAAAAATCGGCTGATTTATCGTCAGCCGATTTAAGTTTCTTATAATTATTTTACACGTTGTGAACTATGTTGCCGAGCTTGTTGCGTGGAATTGAAAACGCAACGTTGTTTGCGTGGTCGCCCACTCTTTCAAGGATTGTGAGCATATCAAGGAAAATTGCTCCCTTTTCTGCGTCACAAACACCGTCGTTCATACGCCCGATGTGGTTAAACTTGTATATCTTAACATAGCTGTCAAGCGAGCTTTCGGTTTCGATAACCGACTTTGCAAGCTTAAAGTCAACGTTTTGAGCATCAAACATTTGAAGTCCGTCATCAATCAGCTTTGTAACAAGCTCATCAAGATGCTTAAGCTCCTGTATAGCGTCCTCGGAGAACGTAATTTTGCCATCAATCATTTCGGAGGCACGCTCAGCGATATTTTCGGCGTGGTCGCCTATTCGCTCAATATCCTGAATTGCGGAATACATAACGCCCATTGTTTTGCGGTCGCTGTCAACAATGTCAAGACCGTTGATTTTTACAATGTATCTTGTAATCTCATGAGTGAGATAGTCAATAACCTTTTCGTTTTTTTCAACCTTTTCAATACATTGCTCATCCTGTTCAAGAAAAGCCTTGATTGCATAGTGATAGTTCTTCTTTGCAAGCTCACCAAGGCGTTTACATTCGTTCTCTACCGAGCGAACAGCCATAGGCGGAGTTGTAAGGATACGGGTATCGAGATAAACGGTTTCCATCTTTTCTCTGTCCTCGCTGATGTCGGGCAGAATAATCCTTGTCAGCTTTATTATCAAGCTTGAGAACGGCAAGAGGAAAATTGTGATTCCGATGTTGAACAAAATATGTACTGCCGAGATTTGAGCCGCAACGCCCACGGTTTCGGCAGGGAACAGCATTTCAATCCACGTTGTGTACGGCAGGAACACCGTTATCAACGTCATAATAACCGCACCGAAGCAACTAATCAAGAAGTTTGAAAGTGCAATTTGCTTTGCGGTTCTGTTTGCACCCATTGCCGACAATGCGGCAGCCGAGCAAGCACCGATATTGAAGCCGTAAACAATGTAAACCGCTTGGTCTATGTTTGTGATAACTCCTGCGGTTGCAAGTGCCATAAGAATACCAACGGAAGCCGAGGAGCTTTGAATGATTCCCGTAAAAATAAAGCCAACAAGAAGTCCGAGCAACGGGAAGCTGAGTTTATCGGCAATGCTGAGAAACGCCTCGCTCTCGCCCATCCATCTGAGGTTTTCGCTCATAAGCGAAAGTCCGAGGAACAGCATACCGAAGCCCGCCGAAATTTGAGCATAATAGCGATAATTGTTCTTTTTGCAAAAGGTGATAACAAGAGCACCCGCAAAAATAAATATGGGTACAAAGGCTTTGATGTCAATAGCCAGCAAAAGTGAGGTTACGGTTGTTCCGATTTTTGCACCGAACAAAATTCCGATTGCCTGTTCAAGCTCCATAAGTCCTGCATTTGCAAAACCTACAACCATTGCATCGGTTGCCGACGAGCTTTGGATAACGCCCGTTACAAGCAAGCCGACAAGCATTGCAACAAACTTGTTGCTTGTGATTTTTTCAAGCAGATTTCTCAGCTTGCTTCCTGCGGCAAGCTCAAGTCCCTCACCCATATTTTTCATACCGATAAGGAACAATCCCAAACCGCCCGATGCCATAATAAGTTTAAGCACGCATTGATATGTATCCATAATTGCATCTTCCTTACTGCATAATATTATGCTCTGAGTGTAATTATTCGCGGATTCGATTTCGTGTAAACACACGAACAATCTGATTATAGCATAAGATTTTTTAATTTTCCATATTTTTTAGAATTATTTTAATATTTGATTTATTGCACAAAAAAGGCTGACATTATTTAGCAGTAATATCAACCTTAAATTTGTTTTTTCGATTGTTACGACACCTTATCGTAGTAAATTTCGAGGAACAGCTCGAAAAATGCGTCCTCGTCAATGTTGAATTCGGCATATTTTTCGCCCATCGTTACCGTTCCAGGAACATTTTGCATATCAAAGTCGCTGAAGCTGCCCTGCAAAACAGAGTTTGCAAGATAAACCGCCTTGCCTACGCCGACATTTGTTACAACATACGGCGACGCTGCGTTATACAAATCAACCACCGTTGTAACATTTGATTTTGTTTGAGTTACAAGCTGATTAAAAAACGCATTGAGATATTGCTTTTGCCTTTTCATTCTGTTGTTATTGGAATCAACCTGAGTAATATCACGATAACGCACATAGGTTTCGGCGTTATCTCCGTAGAGCGTTACAACCTCGCCCTCTGTAAAATTCTTAAAGGTTTCAAGAGATTCAACCGTAACTCCGCCCACGGCATCGTTCATATATGCTATGCCGTCAAGGTCAAGTGCAATATAGGAATTGATGGGAACATTGTAAAACAGCTTCTGTACTGCGTCAACTTGGTTTTCACAGCTTGTTTCTTTGCCGTCACCGTATGCAAACGCAAGGCAAAGCTGCTGTTTTTTTGTGCCAACAAAAGCACCGTCTGACGAATATACATTCATATACGCCATGGTTTCACGAGATATGCTGATAAGATTTGACTTTCCTGTTTTGGTGTCATAAGCCATCAAAATTAATGCGTCAGCATCGCCGTTTGCACCGATAAGCTCGTCGTTTTCGTCAAAGCCACGCTTGTCAATGCCCATAAACAGGATACTCGTAATGTTTTCGTTGTATTTGTACTTTTCGCCGTTATAGATAATATATTTACCGTTGTCGGAATTGTCAACCTTATCGGGAATTTCAATTACAACGTTGTCCGTGTCACCGACAAGCTCACCCTTTCCGACGTTTATAAGCACGGTCACGGCTGCAATAGCCGCCAAAACTATGGCAATAAGCACGCACAAAACGGTTATGATGATTTTAGGCACTCTGTTTCTCTTTTTGCGAGAGGAATGATGCTTTCTTTTGCGGTGTTTTCTCGGAATTACATATATAAAATCATCAAGCTCGTCTTTTGTCACGCTTTTTTGCTCTGCTTTGTTTTCAAACTCAGCTTTTACAGTTTCTTCGGTTTGTAAAAAATCTGCATTTACCTCTGAAATATCCTCATTTTGTTTGTTCATCTTTAATCAGTACCCCCTGTACCAAATATCTGCCGTCGGCGTAACCGTCAAGGCAGGTGCTGAGAGTAATCAGCTTGCTGTCAAGCGTCAGCTTGATGTCGCTGTTTGTGTTCACAACGTCCGAATGTGGATTCATTACACCCTCTATGTAATCCTGAAACACATCATCATCGGCAAAATTAAATGAATTCATAATATGCCGTGAATCGTAGTTGTAAGCAGACACAATCTCATATGTCAGCTTTCTTTGCGGCTGATAGATATAGATATACTTATGCTCGTCAAAGAAGTCTTTGTCCTCAAACTTGTGCAAATTTGCAAACATACTGCCGTCAAGCATATTATGACCGTACAAAACCGTGTTTCTATCGGAAAAATTTCTCAGATTACAGCTCTCCGAATATATAGAACCCGCAAAAAGGTAGTTTTTGTAAATATCGTGGTCAAGATAAAAATAATCGCTTTCCATGCTTTGCAAAACGGGGTAGTCTATGTTGGTATCGGGAATATTTATCCAAGCGTAAATCTCATCATTGGTTTTCCGAAGCTCGTCAAAATTCACGGGATTATCAGCTAAATTTTCGCTTCTCTGCTCGGATTGCGTCGGCTCGGTTGTTGTGGTGACGCTGTTTTTGATTTGCTGATATTCATTTTGCCCCTTCAGATTGTTAAGAAACACAAATAAAATGCAACCCAACCCCGCAAGTATAATAACCAAAAATACTATAAGCAGAGCATAAAGCAGCTTTTTATTCTTTTTTTTAGTATCATTTGAACCGTTGCTGTCGGAATATCTCATTCAATCACCGTATTAAAGTTGTAACAATGTATAATTTAGCAATATTTATATGAAAATTATATCTTATTGTCGGCTGTATGTCAATATAAAGTTATTTTATTTACTCAAAACAAAAAAATGCCCTTGAATACATCAAGGGCATAAGTTTGATTAAATTATTTGCTGAGCTTACGCTTAACAACTACTGCACCTACTGCTGAGAAAGCAACTGCAACGATTGCAATCGGAAGAACAGGGCTTGTGCCTGTCTTAGGCGAAGTGCTGCTTGTGTTTGTCTGAACAGTACCTGCTGTTGAAGTTGAACCTGCTTTTGTATAGTAAGGTGTAGCTTCAATATCACTGAAAGCTTCAATTGTAAACTTGCCTGATGTAAGTGTACCGTCAACGATTTTATAATCACCAACAAGCTCCCACTTTGTGAATTCGTAGCCGTCGTTTGCCTTGGGAACAAAATTTACAAGTGTACCGCCGTTAGGACCTTGCTCGATTTCGGTAGTGATTTCATATGTTCCTGTACCGCCTGTTGTCGGAATAACAACAACGTTAAGTGTAGGAGCACCTGTTGGGCTTACTGCTGCAAACACAGAAGTGCAAGAAAGAGCAGCGATAATCATTACAACCAAAACTGAAAGAAGCTTCATTGATTTGCGTTTCATAATATTTTCCTCCTATAATATATATAGTTTAATTTGATAAACATAGTTTAACACATTAGAATCAAATTGTAAAGTATTTTTTTTAAAAACCGCAGATTTTTTGCAAAAGTCTATGAATATCTGCTTTATCAGCAAAAAATGCTTTGTTCATCGGCTTGCAACAGGCGGTTTAATATTGTATAATACTCATATATCGTCCGCAAAAGGTCTTGCGTTGCAGGCGTTTTACTTTATTGTTTAACACATTTATATACTTTAAAGGGGTTAATTTGAGTATGAACATTCAGGAAATTCAAGAAAAAATAATCAAGCTGAAGAAAGAAAAAGACGTTTGCGTGCTTGCTCACAGCTATCAGGCTCACGAAATCTTGGAGGTTGCCGACTTTACGGGTGACAGCTACAAGCTGAGCGTGGACGCAAGCAAGGTTGAAAATAAAAACATTCTTATGTGCGGTGTACGCTTTATGGCTGAAACCTGCAAAATTCTCTCGCCCGAAAAGAGGGTTTATATTGCACAGCCTACCGCAGGTTGTGCAATGGCTGACCAAATGGACAAGCAGCTAATCTCTCAGGTTAAAAAAATGTATCCCAACCACACCGTGGTGGCATACATCAACACAACTGCTGAGCTTAAAACAATCTGCGACGTCTGCGTTACAAGCTCATCTGCGGTTAAAATCGTAAACAACATTGAAAACAAGGACATTTTGTTCATTCCCGACTGCAACCTCGGTGACTATGTTGCAAAGCAATGTCCCGACAAAAACATCAAGCTTTTGAGCGGAGGCTGTCCGATTCACGCATGCGTAAATCCCGATGATGTGAAAAAAGCAAGGGCTATGTATCCCGACGCAGAGCTTTTGGTTCACCCCGAATGTATACCTGCTGTTGTGGAAGCTGCCGATTATGTAGGCTCAACCTCGGGAATTATGGATTATGCCAAGAAATCAGACAAAAAGGAGTTCATCATCGGAACCGAAATCAGCATTGCAGAGCATTTGCAATATGAATGTCCCGACAAAAAATTCCACTTCCTGTCGCTCAAGCTGATTTGCCCGAATATGAAATCCACAACGCTTGTTGATGTTTATAACTGCCTTAACGGTGACGGCGGCGAAGAAATCTTGCTTGACAGCCAAACAATCAAGGACGCAAAGAAATGTATTGACGAAATGATAAGACTGGGTTGATAAATATGTCAAAAAAGGCTCTTGTAGCGATGAGCGGCGGAGTTGACAGCTCTGTTGCCGCATACCTTACACAAAAAAACGGATTTGAAGCCACGGGAATAACGCTGAAGCTGTTTGACAACGATGATATAGGCGAAAAGCGTGAAAAAGCCTGCTGTTCGCTTGACGATATTGACGACGCACGCAATGTTTGCTACAAAATCGGTATTCCTTACTATGTTTACAACTTTAAAGACAGCTTCAAAGACACGGTTATTGCCCGTTTTATCAACGCCTATGAAAACGGAGCAACGCCTAACCCGTGCATTGACTGCAACCGCTTTATAAAATTTGAAAAGCTTCTTCGCAGAGCCGAGGAGCTTGATTTTGACTGCGTGGTAACAGGTCATTACGCAATAATCGAACACGACAAAAGAGCAAATCGCTATCTTCTTAAAAAAGCTGTCGACAGCACAAAGGACCAAAGCTATGTTTTGTATTCACTGACGCAAAAGCAGCTTGCCAAAACTATGTTTCCGCTTGGAACAATGACAAAGGAAAATGTTCGCAAGCTTGCGGACAAGCTTGGACTTATCAATGCACAAAAGCATGACAGTCAAGACATTTGCTTTGTTCCCGACGGCGATTACGCAAAATTCATTGAGCAATACACAGGCAAAAGCTACCCTAACGGTGATTTTGTTGATGAAAGCGGAAATGTTCTCGGCGAACACAAGGGCATCATTCGATATACAATCGGTCAGCGAAAGGGGCTTGGACTTGCCCTGCCCTGCCCGATGTATGTAAAAGAGAAAGACCTTGGCGAAAACAAGGTGGTTCTTTGCACAAACGACAGGCTGTTTTCAAAAGAGCTTTACGCAACCGACATAAATCTTATTTCGGTCGAAAAAATCACAACACCGCTTCACATCAAAGCACGAGTGCGATATAACCAGCCCGAACAGCCTGCAACCGTTGAGCAAATTGACGACAACACCCTGCACATTGTTTTTGATGAGCCGCAAAGGGCAATTTCAAAGGGTCAGGCGGTTGTGCTGTATGACGGCGATTATGTTGTGGGCGGCGGAACGATTATTTAACAAAAACAGCATAGCAATAACTTCGGTGCAAACCAAAAGTCGGTTTGTGCCGTTTTTTGTGCAAAAATTATTCGGCATTAATTGACAAATCACATATAAAATGAGATAATAGAAAGGTATATCAAATGCAATTTAATTTGAGGAGAATTATTATGGCAAAGGAACTTGCAAAATCCTATAAGCCTTCGGACTTTGAGGACAGAATTTATGACTTTTGGCTGAAAGGCAATTACTTTCACGCAGAGGTTGACAAGGATAAAAAACCTTACACAATCGTTATGCCGCCGCCAAACATCACAGGTCAGCTTCATATGGGACACGCACTTGACGAAACCTTGCAGGATATTCTTATCCGTTGGAGAAGAATGCAGGGTTACAGTGCTCTTTGGCTGCCCGGCACAGACCACGCTTCAATCGCAACCGAAGCAAAAATTGTTGAGGCTATGCGTAAAGATGGCGTAACAAAAGAGGATATTGGCAGAGAAAAATTTCTTGAACGTGCTTGGGAATGGAAAAAGGAATACGGCGGACGAATTACAAGTCAGCTTAAAAAGCTCGGCTCAAGCTGTGATTGGGAACGTGAGCGTTTCACAATGGACGAGGGCTGTTCAAAGGCTGTTAAAGAAGTTTTTGTAAGGCTGTATGAAAACGGTAAAATTTACCGTGGCAACAGAATGGTAAACTGGTGTCCGCATTGCTGCACATCAATTTCCGACGCCGAGGTTGAATACGAAGAACAGCACGGACATTTTTGGCATTTGCTTTATAAAGTTAAGGAAACAGGCGAATATCTTGAAATTGCAACCACACGTCCCGAAACTATGCTCGGTGACACCGCTGTTGCAATCAACAAGGATGACGAACGCTACAAGCATCTGCACGGCTGTCACGTTATTTTGCCTTTGCTAAACAAAGAAATTCCGATTGTTTGCGACGAGCATGCAGATATGGAAAAAGGCACGGGTGTTGTTAAGATTACACCTGCTCACGACCCCAACGACTTTGAGGTTGGACAGCGTTGCAGCTTGCCCATTGTACGTTGCTTTACATATGACGGACATTTGACAGGCAAAAAGGACGTTGAAGAATATAATGAATTGAAAGCAAAGGGTCAGCTTGCCGAAAACGAGCCTGAGGTTCTTGACTGCGGAAAATACGCAGGAATGACCACATTTGAAGCAAGAGAAGCTATTCTTGCCGACCTAAAGGAAATCAATGCACTCAAAGAAGTTAAGGAGCATACCCATGATGTCGGCACTTGCTACCGCTGTCATACAACCATTGAGCCGATGGTTTCAAAGCAATGGTTTGTAAAAATGGAGCCGCTTGCAAAGCCTGCCATCAAGGTGGTTAAGGACGGCAAAACAAAAATCATTCCCGAACGTTTTGAAAAGGTTTATTACAACTGGATGGAAAACATCAAGGATTGGTGCATTTCACGTCAGCTTTGGTGGGGTCACAGAATCCCTGCTTGGTATTGTGACGACTGCGGCGAGGTTATTGTTGCAAAAGAAGCTCCCTCGGTTTGTCCGCAATGCGGCAAAGCTCATCTTCATCAGGACGAGGACACGCTCGACACATGGTTCAGCTCTGCACTTTGGCCGTTCTCAACTCTCGGCTGGCCCGAAAAAACACCTGAGCTTGATTACTTCTATCCGACAAATACCCTTGTTACGGGTTATGACATTATCTTTTTCTGGGTTGCACGAATGATTTTCTCCGGCTGTGAATACACCGACCAAGCTCCGTTTGACACGGTGTTTATGCACGGAATTGTTCGTGACGAAAACGGCGTTAAAATGTCAAAATCTCTCGGCAACGGAATTGACCCGCTTGAGGTTATCGAAAAATACGGTGCCGACGCACTCAGGTTTTTCCTTGCAACGGGAAATTCGCCAGGAAACGATATGCGTTATTCCGAAAAGCGTGTTGAGGCTTGTGCAAACTTTGCAAACAAGCTGTGGAACGCTTCACGTTATGTTCATATGAACATTGACGATTTTGATGTTAAAAACGAGCTGCCCGCTACCCTTACAACCGAGGACAAGTGGATAGTTTCAACGCTTAACTCGGTGGCAAAAGAGGTTAATGAAAACCTCGAAAAGTTTGAGCTTGGCATCGCCGTTCAAAAGGTTTATGAATTTATTTGGGATTGCTACTGCGATTGGTATATTGAGCTTGTAAAGGCAAGGCTTTCAAGCGAGGGCGAGGATGCACAAAACGCACGTCAGGTTTTGCTTTATGTGCTTGACAACATTCTCAGACTTTTGCACCCGTTTATGCCCTACATCACCGAAGAAATTTGGCAAACGATTCCCCACGACGGCGAAACGGTTATGCTTGCAAAATATCCCGAATACAACTCTGAGCTTGACTATCCCGAAGCCGCAAAGGAAATGGAGCGTATTATGGACGCTATCCGTGCAATACGCAACCGCCGCAACGAGATGAACGTGCCTCCGTCAAGAAAAGCAAAGGTTTATATTGCAACAAAATTCCCACAAACCTTTACGGACGGAACACAGTTTATTCAAAAGCTGGCTTCCGCAAGCGAGGTTGAGGTTTCAGACAGCTTTGCCATTGACGGTGCTGTTACGATAGTTACAGCGGACGCAAAAATATATATTCCGATGGACGAGCTTGTTGACAAAGCCGCAGAGCTTGCAAGACTTAACAAGGAGCTTGAGCAGGTTAAAAAACGCCTTGCTCAAAGCGAGGGCAAGCTAAACAATCAAGGCTTTGTTTCAAAAGCTCCCGAGGCTGTTATCGAAAAGGTTAAGGGACAGGCTGAAAAAGAAAGAGAGCAAATTGCTCTTATTCAGGCTGCGATTGATGCTTTGAACTAAGAATAAAACAACTGCAAAAGCTGTCTTACTAAATCAAGTAGGACAGCTTTTTTGCATTTCACCGCAGTAATGTTTGACGCGTTTTCAAAAACGTGAACACGTCCGAATACTGCATTTATTTCAAACATTTTGTGCATTTCATCGTAGTAAGGTCAGATGTGCTTTCAAAGCTGTAAACACGTCCGCACACTGCATTTAATTCAAACATTTTTGTGCATTTCATCGTAGTAAGGTCAGATGTGCTTTCAAAGCTGTAAACACGTCCGCACACTGCATTTAATTCAAACATTTTTGTGCATTTCACCGCGGTAGCATACTATTTAAATATAACATTTCCTCTATATCACTGTAAGGAACGATCTTGACCGTTTCGAAAAGTTTAATCATTTATGTAACTTTTTCATATCTATCATTGTTATTAAAATATGAACATTTCCAAGGCTCCCTTGTGCAAAGGGAGCTGTCATTTTGCTTGCAAAATGACTGAGGGATTGCCGTCGCATTAGCATATTATTTAAATATAACATTTCCTCAGCTCACCCTTCCGTCACGACTTCGTCGTGCCACCCTCCCTCAAGTGAGGGCTTGGTGCGTGCGGAAGCTTTGGTTTAAAACTTTAACGTTCATCTAAACAAAAAGCGGAACGGTACGACCGTTCCGAAAACGTTGCTTGTTTATGTAAGTTTACCACATCTATAAAACTAACCCAAATATAAAACACAGGGGCGAGGTGTGGCCCGTCCCTGTGTTTTGATAACAATATTACTTGCTCAGCCTAACGAAGAAGCGTTGCCTGCAAGATATTTTTGAATGAGTGTTGCGTCACTAACCGAAACAATGCCATCGCCGTTTGTGTCGGCAACCGCAAGCATTTCATCATCAAACTCCACTCCGTTTGCAAGCTGCTTTTGAAGTGCAGTTGCATCCGAAACGCTGATTATTCCGTCACCGTCTACGTCGCCGATAGCATTGGTGTACTCTACCGTGAATGTAACCAAGTTGCTTTGTTTTCTAGAAAAACTATTTTTAGAGTAAACACAAGCAATATAATTGCCTATTGGTAGCACAACATTCCATCTTGTGTCAGATGTATTATATTTCATAAATGGCTCACCGTTAATAGATGCTTCTTTCCAAATTTTCACTTCATACTCATTGGCGTTATTGGCTTTCGTCCAATTAAAACAGGTGTCGTTTATTATACTTTCAACGCTTACTTCGGATTTTTCTACTGATTCTACTTCATAAACAGCAAATTTCTGTGCGTCGGAATAATTCAGTTCCCATATTTGTATATTATCTCCGACTACGTTATTTCCACCACTTACATCTAATACTTTGTCGGCACATTTTGGTTTCAAATAGTATTCTCCTGACCATCTTCCGTAAATATACCATTTCTGTGCATCTGTATAATTAATTTCATGCACTTGAACATTCGTTCCGTTATTATTTTCTGCGTTACTAACATCTAAAGCATTGCCATCTAAACAATTAACAATAATATATGAACCATCACTTTGTCGCATAAAATGCCATATTTGTTCTGCAGAGGCATGATTGCTTGCTGCCAATTCAACATTAGAATTTACATTAGATACATTAACCCAATTTTTATTGACTAACAATGCCGCATAAAAATCTTCTCCGATATTTTCCGGCTCACCTTCCGTAACGGTAAATTTAACTATATTGCTGCTCATTGTTGTACTATAATTATTTCTCGTATCAACATATGCTTCATAATAGCCAGCAGGTAAATTCACCATACAACTTGTATCGGTCACTCCCCATAGTATTTTATATGCTTCTCCCTCCCAAAGTGAGTTTTTCCAGATTTTCACATCATAATACCTAGTGTTATCTGTTTGAAGCCACCAAATAGAGGTTGGTCTGTAATTTGTACCTGCCGCACAATGAACAAACGTCTGTGATGGCTCGCTTAATTTCCATACCTGAAACTTTTGTGCCGTTGAATCGTTTTTTGTCCACATTTGAACATTGGCATTATCGCTAGTAGAACCTCCCTCAATATCTAACACCAAATCACCACAAGCTGCTCTAAAATAATACGCTCCTGATTCACCAGTGATAAACCATCTTTGAGCGGTACTCTCATTACTTTCACACACTGCAACATTGGTTCCGTCTGTTGTTCCAAAATTGTGAACATCCAAAGCTCGTCCATCTAAGCAGTTCGTTATTTTATAAGTACTATCGCTCTGTCTTTGAAAATACCAAACCTGATTTGCAGCACCAGTTTCGGAATTCATAACTACATTTAAGTCTACATTGGTAAGATGCTTCCAAGCGTAAGTGTTAATAATATAAGCATAAAAATCTGTGCCTAAATCTACCGGCTCAGGGAGATTGGAGTTGTTGCTATAATTCGGTGCGTGATGTATTTTTACTGAAGAAAAATTAGATTTTTTTAACGCTCTATTGTATTTTACAACATTTGTAGGAGGAGAAGTATAGTTAGAGTCATAAACATACCAATAGGTTGAATCCTGCCCAAGATATATGGCGTAATGAGTACCGAGGTTCATATAATCACCTATTTGAGCATTTGATGAACTTACTGTACTGCAACTCTCAGGAGAAACACCAAATGTACAATAAAAGACATATCTTGCAAAACTGCAACAAGACCAAGCATTTCCTGTTACAGCCGCAACACTTGAGCCGCTGGGTAATCCTCCTCTTGACGGAATATTTGATAACTTACAATCATTTGAACTATTTGAATAACACACATTACCGCTTGCAGTAAAATAGGAACCGGTGGGATAAACTGAAAGTATAGAATTTAATGTATCTTGCACTCCGCCAACCTGTTCCGCATTTTCATCAGCCGCACTCACCGCAAACGGTGCGACGGTAAGCACGCTTAAAGTAATTACCAACGTTAATAATAATGACACTAATTTTTTGCAAGTCTTTTTCATTGTTCTTCCTCCTTAAATTTTTATGTCGAGCTTTGACAAATATATTTTTAATTTGTCTGCTTGATATTTTTGAATTATGCCCTTTACATTATCATTCTTCAGCACCCGCCCTCATTTGTAATTATAAACAATGGTAATACAACAATGGGGATTTCATTATTTATATTCTACGGCTGATTACTCGTTTTGTCAACGAATTTTCCTGTTTCCATACGGTTATACTGTATTCGTTTTAAAAAAATAAGAAATGATGAATTTGATTTTACTTATAAATAACTAAACCTGATTTTTACATATAAAAGCCACCCTTGTCAGGTGGCATTTACATTCACTCGTTCGTCAAAAATGCACAGAAAACAAACAAAAGGCTCCCTGAAAAGGGAGCCTGATTTGTTTGCTTACGATTCGATTATTCCCAAGTTGCTACTGTAAGGTTTTTACCTGAGCCACCTGAAATATAATATTTTGCACTGCCTGTTACATTAATATTTACTGTTTGACTGCCGCTGTTATTATTGAAAATAATGTGGTCGGCTGTGCTTGGAATTTCGATTGTGTAAATCTTTTCACCGTAATCGTTGGTTGTTGAATATGTCATTGCTTCACCCGGCCATGTTGACAAGGTTGTGTCGTCTGTTGACCAGAAGTAGCAATATACTTTGCTCCAATTCTTATTGTTGGTGAATGTGATGGTATAAGTATCGGGATCAACGGGAGTTGTGGGTGTTGGGGTTGTGGGTGTTGGGGTTGTGGGTGTGGGAGTTGTGGGAGTCGGGGTTGTATCGTCTGTAAACTCGCCGTCTGATTCATAAGAAAGTGTCAGAGTGCCGTCACCGTTTTCAACAAGTGTAAAGGTTACTGTTCCGGCAGGTACGATGAGCTTATCTGCATCTACGCCAAGTCCTGTTGTGTTTTCAAGAATTACAGATTCTACCTTGCCCTGATATCCGTCGGTCATAAACCAATTGCTGTTGTCGGCTGTCTTAACTGCAACATAGCTTGTTTGTGAGAATGTTGCTGTTACCTGACCGTTTACAAAGTGATATTCACCGAGGTTTTCGTAATCTTCTTCACAACCATAGTTTGCTCCATCAATGTAGCCGAACAGGTAATAATCTCCTGTCAATGAACCCGGAGTTGTTGTAGGTGCGGGAGTTGTGGGTGTGGGAGTAGTATCGTCTGTAAACTCGCCGTCTGATTCATAAGAGAGTGTCAGAGTGCCGTCGCCGTTTTCAACAAGTGTAAAGGTTACTGTTCCGGCAGGTACGATGAGCTTATCTGCATCTACGCCAAGTCCTGTTGTGTTTTCAAGAATTACAGATTCTACCTTGCCCTGATATCCGTCGGTCATAAACCAATTGCTGTTGTCGGCTGTCTTAACTGCAACATAGCTTGTTTGTGAGAATGTTGCTGTTACCTGACCGTTTACAAAGTGATATTCACCGAGGTTTTCGTAATCTTCTTCACAACCATAGTTTGCTCCATCAATGTAGCCGAACAGGTAATAATCTCCTGTCAATGAACCCGGAGTTGTTGTAGGTGCGGGAGTTGTGGGTGTGGGAGTAGTATCGTCTGTAAACTCGCCGTCTGATTCATAAGAGAGTGTCAGTGTGCCGTCACCGTTTTCAACAAGTGTAAAGGTTACTGTTCCGGCAGGTACGATGAGCTTATCTGCATCTACGCCAAGTCCTGTTGTGTTTTCAAGAATTACAGATTCTACCTTGCCCTGATATCCGTCGGTCATAAACCAATTGCTGTTGTCGGCTGTCTTAACTGCAACATAGCTTGTTTGTGAGAATGTTGCTGTTACCTGACCGTTTACAAAGTGATATTCACCGAGGTTTTCGTAATCTTCTTCACAACCATAGTTTGCTCCATCAATGTAGCCGAACAGGTAATAATCGCCTGTCAATGAACCCGGAGTTGTTGTAGGTGCGGGAGTTGTGGGAGTAGTATCGTCTGTAAACTCGCCGTCTGATTCATAAGAAAGTGTCAGAGTGCCGTCGCCGTTTTCAACAAGTGTAAAGGTTACTGTTCCGGCAGGTACGATGAGCTTATCTGCATCTACGCCAAGTCCTGTTGTGTTTTCAAGAATTACAGATTCTACCTTGCCCTGATATCCGTCGGTCATAAACCAATTGCTGTTGTCGGCTGTCTTAACTGCAACATAGCTTGTTTGTGAGAATGTTGCTGTTACCTGACCGTTTACAAAGTGATATTCACCGAGGTTTTCGTAATCTTCTTCACAACCATAGTTTGCTCCATCAATGTAGCCGAACAGGTAATAATCGCCTGTCAATGAAACGGGAGTTGTTGTTGTGGGAGCAACAGTTGTAGGCTCTTGAGTTATTGGTTGAGTTGCGGGCTGGGTTATAGGCTGAGTTGTGGGCTGCTGTGTCGGAGTTGTAACTGTGCCGTTATAAGGCTCGCCTGTACGTCCGCACTGAGCCATGCCTGCAACATACATTTGAATTGTTGAAGCGTCCTTGATATCAACTATTCCGTCATTTCTTGCGTCAGCTAACTCAAGCTGTAAATCGTTGAGAGCGTAAGCGTGAGCAAGATATTTTTGAAGAAGGGTTATATCCTTAATGTCAATTGCTTCATCAAGGTTGATATCTCCGTAGTAATACTTAGCCGGAGCTGTTGTAGGTTGAGCAGTTGTGGGTTGAGCTGTTGTGGGCTGAGCTGTTGTAGGCTCGGTAGTTGTTACGGGAGCCGTGGTCGGCTTTACGGTTGTTTCTACGGGAGCTGTACCCTTTGTAACATCAGTTGCGGCAACAACAGTTGAAGCCGGCTTGAGTGTTGTATTGCCAAACGATTTTGATGTTGTTAAAGCAAAAATCTTTGACGAACCGCCCAATGCGAGCTTTGTGGTCGAACCGTCGCCCGGATACTGCTGGTTTTTGCCCGAACCGCTGATGATTACATATGTATTTGAAGATTTTGCCAAATTGAATGATGAATTTTCATCAATTACGTTTCCGCTTGCATCTGCTGCGATGCAGGTGTTGGGAACTTCTACATAGTAGTAGCCCGAAGCTGAGTCATACTGCATTGCCTGACCCGGCCAAGAAGCGTTTTTGTATGTAGTTGTAGAGGAAGTGTCCTCGTCATAGATGTAAACATTGTAAGGAGCTGTCCAAGAGCTTCTCTTGGCTGCGTTGAAGAACACATAAACGCCCGAACCGTCGTCCTTTGTCTTTTGATAATGATAGGTCGTGGTTTCGGTTGTTGAACCGTTGGTTGCTGTAAGCGTAAGGTTGATTGTTTCGCCGTAGCTGTAATCGGAACCTATGCGGATGGTTGTTGTTCCTGTGTAGGTAACGGGTGTTGAGTTATCAAGGCAGTATGTACCCGAAGTTGCGTTGTCAAGTCCGAGTGTAACTGTCATTGTGTCGCCCTTGAAGGAGCCGCTTTCAACAGAGCAGGTGTTTCTGGGAGTTACGCTGCCGTTGTAAACAACAGCCACGCCTGCTGCACCGATGTTACCGCTTACAGTGCCGTTTGAAACCGTAAAGGTGTTGCCCGATACTGTGTCGGTGTATGTGCCGTTTACCATACCTGTGCCGGAAACATTTACGCTTGTCGATGTGCCGCTTGTGTTTACAAGAACAATACCGCTTGTGCCTCTTCTGACATATGCAATGCTGCCCGATGAGCCTACATATTCAGACTGACCGACAAAGAGGTTATGGAACTTGTTGACCTCGGAAACCGCTGTGCTTTTGTATGATGTGTCGGTAGCGGCTTGACCCATAAGAGCAGAGCCGGGACGTGCAAAATACAAAGCTGTTGCGTCTTTTCTTGCTGCAACCATAGCCCAAGCCTTTATAATGTTTTCATCGGAAATGTCAGCAGTGTTTTTGTATCCTGCCGAACCGGAATCGCCCATAAATGTATCGTGCGATTCAGCCCAAAGTACAAGCTTTGAAGCACTTTGACCTGTCTGATATGATGAGCTTGCCGCACTTGATGCGTTTTTGTTTGTTACGTTTGCAAGTACGGAGTCACTTGTTTTGTTATCAATGATATTGATATATTTTGTGTAAGAGCTGTAGCTTCTGCCTGTTCCGCAGGTGTTAAGAATTTCACCGTACATATACAGGTCTTTGCCTGTTTTCTGCTTGTAGTAAGATTGAGCAGAAGAAGTAATGTTCGGCCAGAAGCTTGAAGCATATGAGCCGTCGTCGGGAGTTTCGATATGCTTTGCAGCGTCAAAACGGAAGCCGTCAACACCGCAGTCAATGCAGCTCTTTAACAAACTGATTACCGCATTCTGAACATTTGTGTTGCCTGTGTTAAGGTCGGGAGCTTTTGAAACATGACCTTGAACAACACCCTGAATACTGCCGTCAGCGGCATCAGCCGTATAGCTGTGGAAATACGAAGATTTGTTGTTGTAGAAATCGGGTTGATAGGTTTTTACCTGTGAGCTGAGCGAATTTGCATCTGTTTCAACCTCGTTGCCCATATGGTTTGAAACGATGTCACAGATAATTTTGATTCCGTACTTATCTGCTTCGGAGCAAAGAGCCGTAAGCTCGGTTTTTGTTCCCAGCCATGATTTTTCTGCTATCTGCATACTAACGGGCTGGTAAAGCTTCCACCACTGTCCCGAAACATCAGCAGAGGTTGTGTAATCCTTCGGCTGCTGTACAGGAGATGTTTGTACGGTTGAGTAGCCTGCTGCTGCAATAGCGGGCAGGTTTTCTTTGATTGTGTTGTAAGACCAGTTAAAAGCATGCAAAATCACGCCGTCTTGCACATTGCTTTGAATACTTGCGTCAGCAGATACAGAAGCAGTATCGTCAACTTCTGCTGCATTTGCAGGTATCGAGAAAACCATAGACGTTGCAATTATTGTCAATGCCATACCCAGACTTGCAATTTTTTTGAAAGTCTTCATTAGTTTACTCCCTTTCCATTATAATTCATAATAATTATAGCAAATAATGAAATAAATGTATATATTCCAAATCACGAATTTTGCATTGATATTTTATACAATTTTACTTATATTCACATTGCAACGAATTTTTTGTTTGAGTTTATCACATCGCTTTTTACAACAAAAGGGACTTCCACAGAGGAAGTCCCTAAGCTTGTTTAATTAATTTGAATTATTCCCAAGTTTCAACGGTGTAGGCATTACCCGAACCGCCCGAAATATAATACTTGGCGTCACCTGTAACCGTGATGTCAACAGTCTGATTTCCGTTGCCGTCATTAAAGATAATGTATTCGGCAGTGCTTGGAATCTCAATTGTGTAAATAGCTTCACCGTAGTCATTTGTTTCGGAATAAGTCATTTCCTCACCGGGCCAAGCTGAAAGTGTTATGTCGTCGGTTGCCCAATAGTAGCAATTCACGCTACTCCAAAACTTATTGTTTGAGAAGGTGATTGTGTATGTGTCGGGATCAGGAGCTTGGGTTGTTGGCTGAGCCGTTGTAGGCTGAGCTGTTGTAGGTTGTGCGGTTGTGGGCTGGGTAGGTGCTTGAGTTGTGGGTTGAGGAACATAATATGACTCACCCGTTCTGCCCGTGTCGCTGTATGATGCAAGATACTTTTGAATTAACGTTGCATCCTTGATATTTACATATCCGTCGTCATTTACGTCTGCAAGAATCCTCTGCATTGCCGAAAGAATCACAGCGTTGCTTGCGAACTTTTGGATGTAAGTAGCATCTGAAATTGTTACTCTGCCGTTAAAATCAACATCACCGAAATAATACTCGGATGACGGCTGTGTTGTTGTGGGAGCTGTTGTTTCGGGAGCCGTTGTTGTAGGCTGTTGAGTAGTTGTTTCAATAGGTGTTGTTGTCGGAGTAGTTACAATCTGAGAACCGTCACCGTAAAGATATACAACATTAATTATGCCTGCACTGCAGTTGCCCGAAGCGTTTGCAGGTGTGATAACATCTGTTCTGCCCGACAGAGCCGAGGTTGTATAGCTTGTTGAGCTTGTAACCTTTGATTTTGACTCAACAACGTCAGCTGCAAGCTTTTTGCCTGTGTTGATGTCGATGTGGCTTGTGATAATCGTGCTGTTGAATGTAACAATCTTGTTTTGAATCCAAGCTTCGCCTGATACGGCATAGCCCTGATCACCCTGTCCCGGCTCTTGGTTGCTTCCGGAATAGAACATTACATATGCACTTGAAGCAGGAACTGTGTTTTCATACCAGTTGTTGCCCTCGCTTGTCATTTTCGGAGCTCTTGACCACTTGCCGTTAGGCTCTGTTCCGTCGTCGGTATAAGCGTAGCATCTGATTGTTGACCAGTTGTTTGAGTTGTAATAATGCACCTTTGTTGATGTGTAATCGAGTGCCTTATACTTAAAGTTTACTGTTACGTCGCTTCCTGTGAATGTACCCTTTGTGTTTGAGGGGTATTTGTCGGTGTCAAGCTGATAGCCCTGAACGGCAACCACGGGAATGTCGTAGGTTTCACCAGCCTTGAGCTTAGTTTTGGTTGATTCTTTAATGCTATTGTCGTTACTGTCAAGGTAATTAACGGTTACATAACCTGTTTGAATAGCGTTTGAGCTGTAAACAAAGGTTACTTCGTAATTCTGTCCGCCTTTAACCGTGCCTGTTGCCGAGCCCTGTGTTTCAATAAGATTGCGTTCAAACAAGAGTGTGCTGTCGGGAAGTGCACGGTAGGTTGAGCCGTCTCTGTATTTTGCAGTTGATGTTTTGAGGGTTTTGCCCTTGTCGTCAACGTGCTTAACCGTCATTGTTCCGAAAGCTTCATCGGCAACGTTAAGTCTTGAGAATGTTGAGCTTTGAACCAACACAGCCGAACTTTGTGCAGGAATTGAATAAGAGCTTCCTGTTACTGTGCCAAGGCTCTTTAAGCCTGCCGAGCTTTGGTTTGCAACAACTGTCCAGCCGCTTGCACCGAGGTCGATTGAATATGCCTGTGTACCGCTGTTTACAAGAACGCAAACATTGCCCCACTCGTCGGATTTGTTGTTTGTGTATGTGTATGCAACAACATAGCCGTAGCTTGATTGGAAGGTCGGAGTTGAGAACGAGCTGCCGTGCATCGGGGAATAGTTTTCTCTTATCTGAAGAAGTCCCTTATAATAAGAAGCAACATCGGAATATGTCTTAACTCTTGTCCAATCAATGTTGTTGATTGCATCGCTTGACTTGTAGCTGTTGTGATCGCCCTGCTTTGTACGGCAAAACTCCGAGCCGGCGGTCATAAACGGAATACCCTGTGAGGTCATCAGCAAGGTCATTACGCCTTCCATTTGTCCCTTGTAGGAAGAAGATGTTGAAGTCCATGTGGTTGAGCCGTTACTCTTAACGATTTTATCCCAAAGAATCAGGTTGTCGTGAGCGTCGGCATAAGCGATGGTTTGTGACGGAGCCTTTGCAGAAAAGCTCTTACCCTTAACACCGTTTACAACCTTACTTGTGCTGCTGTTGTTGCCCTGAATAAAGCCCTTGGTTGCATCGTTTGTGCCACCCTTGATGCCGTCACGGTAAGTGTCGCAGAACATACCTACTCTTGCGTCAAGCGAAGTAGCTTTGCCCTGAGAACAGCCGTCTGAAATCTGAACAGTGCCGCCTGTCCAAGGCTCACCGTACATAAGAATCTTTTTGCCGGAGCCGTCCGAATAAAGTCCGTCAAGCTCGGTGCGGATTGTGTTCATTGTGGTGATGTCGTGGATTCCCATAAGGTCAAAGCGGAAACCGTCAATGTGATATTCCTCCGCCCAATATTTAACGGATTCTATCATATATTTTCTGAACATCAGCTTGTCGGAGGCAGTTTCGTTGCCGCAGCCCGAGCCGTTTGAATATGTGCTTGCACCGGTCATTCTGTAATAGTAGCCCGGAACTGTCTTTTCAAAGCAGGAGCTTGTTTGGAAGGTATGGTTATAAACAACGTCCATTACAACAGAAATTCCTCTGTCGTGAAGTGCCTGAATCATCTGCTTAAACTCGGTGATTCTTGTGTTGCCGTCATAAGCGTTTGAAGAATATGAGCCTTCGGGAACATTGTAGTTTTGCGGGTCATAACCCCAGTTGCGGTTGGTTGACGAAGAAGCTACCGACTCGTCAACAGACTGGAAGTCGTAAACAGGCATAAGCTGAACGCAGTTGATGCCCTGCTCAACAAGATAGTCAATACCCGTTGAAACCGCATTTGCACTTGTGTCTGAGTTAAGCGTTGTGCCACCCTCGGTAAACGCAAGATATTTTCCGCGGTTTTCTTCGCCCACGCCCGAGGTTTCGGAAGCGGAGAAGTCACGAACGTGAACCTCCCAAACAACGGCTTCGGAAGCACTGTCAAACAAAACGTGACTGTCGCTGTTCCAGCCGTCGGGGTCGGTTGAATCAAGGTCAACAACCATTGAACGCTCGCCCTTTACGCCTACTGCCTTTGAGTAAACGTCCTGTGTTTCGTTGGTTGTACCGTTTACGGTAACAAGATATGTGTAGTATTTATTCTTATAGTCGCCGTTGAGTGTAAGTGACCAAACACCCGTTGAGCTGTTCTTTGTCATGGCATATTCGCCGATTGTGCCTGCACCTGTTTCGTTGTCGGAGCCTGTGTTGTAGAGCTTAACCTTAACAGCAGTTGCCTCCGGCGACCAAGTTTTCCAGGTTGTAGACGAAGCACTGTATGTGCTTCCGAGATTTGATTCGTTGTACGCATTGCTTGCATATGTTTCAAGATAATTCTTGTTGTAATAGGAAGCCGAAACCGATTCTTCGTCGGTTGTTACCGCATTTGCGGCATAAGTGGCACTTCCCATCAACATAGCAGCGGTAAGCAACAGCGAAATCGTCTTTTTGAATTTCATTGCCTTCACTCCTAAATTTTCTTGTATCCTTGCCTATTACGGCAGTTTCTATACATATCCATTGTAACAAATCAAGAAAACACTATATTTCCGATAAAGAACTATAAAACCGCCTGCAATACAAAGTTTGCAGACGGTTTTTGTGCAATTTATCTAACGACTCGATGTTTGTTATTATATATCAGCTTCCTGCACTTTCATATGCTCTTATACCCCTGTTCCAAACAAAAACACCGATAACCATAAGAGCAATTGAAATCAGCACGGTCAATCCGACATTGTAGAGCGGATTTTCGCCTGTGAGGATATACAGCGACGGATAATACGATGTAAATGCAAACGGGATTATGTATGTGATTATCCACTTTACCGCATTGTTATAGATAGTTGCGGGATATTTTGCAAAATCGTTTACCATATAAAACATATAAATAACGTTGCCGCTTCGCTTTGTCCAAAACGCAACCGCAGAGGTCGCCGTTTTGATTCCCGTATAAATAAAGGTGGCAAAGAAAATCGACACCAACGCAAGCACAACCTTGACAACGCTCCACTCAATCGCAAGCGTGGGCAGGGTGACGCACACAAGAGCAATGCCCATAATAAGCTCGCCCAAGGCGTCAATCTGCACCTTTTCCACCATAACGTGAAAAAGAGTGTTAATCGGGCGTGTGAGATATTTGTCAAAATCACCTTTTCTGACGGTGAAATGGCCGATTGACCAAAGGTTGTCAAAAAACAGGTGGTCGATTCCTTTTGGAATAAGCGAAAATCCGTAAATAAAGATTACTTCATTCACCGTCCAACCCATAAGGTCGGGAATCTGACTGAAAATTATCCATAAAAACAGCAGGTTTGAGCATTGAGCCAGCAAAAAGCCGATGATGCCGACAACAAAGTCGCCCTTGTACTCCATCATACGCTTAAATTCCTGTGCAATGAATATCCTGTGCATACGGAACATTCTTCTTATTTGCTTCATAACTCAACCTCCCTGCACCGAAAGATGCTTTACGCAAATGCTCCACAAAAGCTTTGACAAGCCCCAAAAGGCCAACACCCAAAACATTTGCAAGCACAAATAATAAAGCAATTCAAAGCCTGTGTACATTCCCATATAAATCATAACGGGCGTATAGTTGAGCGACGCAAAGGGCAGAAACAAAAACACCTTTTCAAGTGCGTCGGGCAAAAACGCAAGCGGAATTATTGTTCCCGACAAAAAACCGACAATGCAGTTTTTCATAAGGTTTGCACCCCAAAGATACTTGATGACAAATCCCAAAAAGCCGAAGCAAATGTTGAAGAAAAAGTTTATCAGATAAGCAAACACACAGCTTAAAATGTAGAGCAAAAAGCCGACAATATTAAACTGCACCGTTCCTATAAGAATTGTTCTCACAACTTCAACTCCGACAATCAGAGGCACAATAAGCAAGCATATTGTCATATACTTATTTCCCAGCTCCTGAAACAAAAACGTTCCGTTAAAGCTGACGGGCTTCATAAGACGCATTGCGATTGAGCCGTCACGGATTTCCTCGCCTATTGCCCAAGCGGAATCGCTGCTGACCATCGTGCTTGTGAGGTACATCAAAAAAATGTACACCACCATCTGCGGCATCGTAAAGCCGTTCATTGAGCTTTCGCCGCTTGAGGCATAAACAGCCTTCCAAATAAAGTAGGAAACAAAGCAGGCAAGTATGTTGCCAAGCATATAAAAAACCCAGTTCACACGGTATGTGGCGGTTTCCTGTATGCCCGCATTAATAAAAGGGAGATAGATTTTAAGCTTCCGTTTCATCCTGCACCCCCTGCTTGTAAAGCCTTCGGATAATTTCTTCAATGTCGGCGTCCTTTACGGAAATGTCGTCAACATTGATTTTGCCAAGGGTATAAGAAAGCATATCCGACACCGGCACAACAGAGCTGTTGAATCTCACCTTGACAAGCTTGCCGTCAACTTCAACCGAAACATCTTCCTCACCAAAGCCGAAATGCTCGCTGTATCCGAGTGCTTTTTCAACCTCCGATTCGGCGGTTTCAAAATGCAGCTCTCTTATTTGTCCGTATTTTGATTTCAGCTCGGATATAGTGCCGTCAAACACGTTTTGTCCCTTGTCAATCATAACAATTCGCTTTGAAAGCATCTCAATGTCGGCAAGGTCGTGCGTGGTCAAAACAACGGTTGTGTTTTCCGTTTTGTTGATATACTCAATGGCGTTGCGGATGTTGTCCTTTACAACAACATCAAGACCGATGGTAGGCTCGTCAAGAAACAAAACCTTGGGGCTGTGCAAAAGTGACGCCGCAATGTCGGCACGCATACGCTGTCCCAGCGACAATGTTCTTACAGGGCTTGTAATAAAGCTCTCAAGGTCAAGCACCTCGTTTAAAAACGACATCCTTTGGCGATATTTGTCGTCGGGAACCTCATAGATTTCCTTAAGCACACCGTAGGTTTCTCTGAGCGGTAAATCCCACCAAAGCTGAGTACGCTGACCAAACACAACTCCGATTTCCTTAACATAGCTTTTTCGATTCTCGGTCGGGTTTTTTCCGTTTATCGTACATTTTCCTGAAGTCGGCGTTAAAATTCCCGTCAGCATTTTGATTACGGTGCTTTTGCCTGCACCGTTCGGCCCGATAAAGCCCAAAATCTCGCCCTCGGGTACTTCAAAGCTGATGTCGTTTACCGCAACGATTTTTTCACTTTTGGGACGAAAAATCGACTTAAAGCTACCCAAGACACCGGGGTCCTTTATGGTCTTTTTAAATTCCTTTCTCAAATTTTCCACATAAATCATAGAACTCTCCTGTTTTACACTCTCCGTATTTAACAGACACGAAATTAAAAACAGTTTGTGCGTAATTTGGTTTGCTTTCAACGTAAAAGCATTTGTATTATCGCAAGTATAATACAAAATAATTATATCCTCAATAAATATACAAGTCAACAAAAATGTATGGCTTTAATCAGATTTTTGCTCTATATTTCGACGGATTTTTCAGTTCACATTTTAGCAAAGATAACATCAACGCTTTAAAGTCGCAAAGAAAATTTGCATATTTTACGGCAAAATAATAGTCAAAATAAATAAAACTAATTTACGTTAATCATAGTAATGATATTATTGTACAAAAACTTTCCTGTGAACAAATTTTTGACAAATTTCTTCTTGACCATACAGGTTTTTGATGATATTATTAGCAATGTAAGTTGTTACTCGTGCAGATTATTCACATACAGGTACAATGGTAGAATTTAAAATCAACCGAACAGATTTCTGCAACCACACTGAGTACGGCATAGACTTGGTAGTTGACAACAAAACGGTCAGGTCAATTGACAGCCTGTCGGCAAACCTATCCGACATAACCGAGCTTGTTAACGTTTGCAACGAACTCGACATTGAGCCGTGCCATTTCGACGATATTGTCGATGACTACCTGACGGATTATCAAATTTAGATAATCCGTCTTTCAAAAGACGTAAAAATGTGTTATAATCAATGCGGTGATTATAATGATTTGTAATTTATGTCCTCGAAAATGTAACGCTCAGCGTACCGAACACACCGGAAGCGGGTTTTGTCAAATGGGTACTCTGCCTGTTGTGGCAAGGGTAGCTCCTCATTTCGGCGAAGAACCTTGCATCAGCGGCAAAAACGGCAGCGGAGCCGTGTTTTTTTCAGGCTGTACCATGCGATGTGTATACTGCCAAAACTTTGAGATTTCCGCTCAAAAAAAGGGCGTCACTCTTACTGTATCACAGCTTGCGGATTGCTACAAAATGCTGGAGGAAAGCGGTGTTCACAACATAAACCTTGTAACCGCCGACCATTTTGTCCCTGCGGTAGTCAAAAGCTTTGAAATTTACAAGCCGAACATTCCCATAGTTTATAATTGCAGTGGCTACACCTCTCCAAAAACTCTGAGTATGCTCGACGGAATTGTTGACATATATCTTCCCGACTTCAAATACAGCTACAACGAGCTTGCTGTTAAGCTGTCGGCTGCACCGAATTATGTTGAAACCGCAACTACGGCAATCAAAGAAATGCTGTTTCAGGTCGGTCGTCCTCAGTTTGACAAGAATGATATGATGACAAAAGGCGTAATTGTACGCAACCTGATTTTGCCGTCGCACACAAAAAACAGCATTGACGTTCTGCACATACTCAAAGAACATTTTGACCGAGATATTTTAGTCAGCCTTATGTGTCAATATGTTCCAATGGGAATGGCAAAGGATTTTTCACGCATAAACCGCAAGCTCACACAGCGTGAATACGAAAAGGTCAAGCAGGAGCTGTTTGCAAGCGGTATAGACGGATTCACTCAGGATTTGTCATCTGCCGATACAAAATATATTCCGAGCTGGGATTTTGATTAATAATTAAACGCATCAGGCCTTAGGGCTTGGTGCTTTTTTGTTGCAAAAAGCTTTGCAATACATTATGCCTTGCGAAATACCAAAGCCACGGAAAATAATCCGTCCCTTTGCTCGGCGTAAATCTCGCCTCCCATAAGCTGCATCAGCCGACGGCAAATATAAAGCCCAAGTCCGCTGCCCTTGACGCCTTGCGAATTTGAGCCACGCCAAAAGCTTTCAAATAAGTGTAACATTTCGCTGTCGGAAAGACTGCTTCCGCTGTTTGAAATTTTAACAAGCACGCAATCCTCCTCTGTGTCGAAATCTATCGCAAGCTGTTTGCCGTCACCGTATTTCAAGGCGTTTTCAATTACATTTTGCATCACCTCAACACTGCGTTCCACATCACCCTTGATAAGGTAATTGTTAAAATCTGAAATTTTAAGCTCGGTTTTGGTCAGCACCAGCTTGTCACGATAGTAATTCTTAATATCATCTATACAGGATTTGAGATAAAATTCGGAATTATCCACTTTAAAATTCAAAAAATCGTCTTTTGAATTTTTTATAATCTCACCCACATAGCTTTCAATTTTGTCGGCGTTTGTGCCGATGCTTTCTGCCGTTTCTTTTTGCTTTTGCAAATCCGAATACAAGCCCCTTGCAAGTACCTGCGACGACAGCTTGATTGCCGTCAGCGGTGTTTTTATGTCGTGAGAAAGCGACAACACAAGCGTTTTCTTCTCCTTTTGCAATCGTAGCTCCTCGCTTTTTTGCTGTTCCAGCTTATCTCTCAAAAGCTCTATTCCCCAAATAAATTTCCCGAAATATCTGTTCTTGCTCTCTTTAAGCGGAACGGTAAGATTTCCCTTTGACAGCTCATACGGCACGTCTGAAATTCGGTTAAACGGCTTTATGATGTTATGCTCAACATATATCAAAACCGTCAAGACCAAACCGAACAGCAACACAAGAATACAGTTCACGGTCACTATTGCCTGAAAGCTGAATTTCGATACGCTTATATAATCAAAGCGGTAATATTCGTCACCTATTATTCTGACCGCATAATCGCAATCGGTATTATAAAACGCTTCATCGGGAGCATTTGTCGAGGTTATCGCAGATATATACTTGCAATCGCTTACATCAAAGGCTTCGCCATTTTCAATTGCGGTGACCGCACGCTCTATCTCAACACGATATTCGCCGTTTGAGTTGCTTTCGGCGTTTAGCATAACAAGGTTTGCTGTAATAATCGCAACAACGGCAAGCAAAGCCACTGATATTGTATAAATCCTAAATTTTTTCATAAGCTAATCCTCAAAACGATAACCCTTGCCCCACACCGTAACAATGTGCTTGGGAGCTTTGGGGTTGTCCTCAATCTTTTCTCGCAACCATTTTATGTGAACAGTAAGCGTTTGCTGTTCCGAAAAGCTGTCAAAGCCCCAAATTTTGTTAAACAGCACTTCCTTTGACAGAGTTTGTCCTTTGTTTTCGGCAAGAAGCAAAAGCAAGTCAAATTCTTTTGCTGTCATTTGCAAAGGTACGTTGTTTTTATATGCCGTGCGAGTTGCACGATTCAGCCTTAAGCTGTCAAAAACAATAGCGTCGCTTTGATACCTGCGTTTGAAAATCCCCTTTATTTTGGCAAGCAAAATATCTATATCATAAGGCTTTTCGATGTAATCGTCCGCTCCCAAAATCAGCCCGTTAAGCTTGTCCTCCTTGTTGGTTTTTGCACTCACAATAATTATCGGGGTATTGCCGGTTTCTCGGATTTTTCGGCAAACCTCAAAGCCGTCAACCTGCGGCAGCATAATATCAAGCACAATGAGCCTTGCCCCGTATTTTTCATACAGATGCAAGGCTTTTTCGCCGTTTTCGGCAACAGACACGGTGTAGCTTTCCGCTCTCAGAAAATCACACAACAGGTCTGCAATTTCTTTGTTGTCCTCAACAATTAATATATCGGTCATTTTACCAACCCATTTCCATAAGCCAATTGTTTAATTTGCGTTCACGCTCTCGAAGCTGTAAATCGCTTTCGCATTTGCCTAAATTATACTCTCCGCTTATGTTGCCGTCAACCAAAAACATCACTCTGCTGCATTTTGCCGCAACCTTTACGTCGTGGGTAACAAGCATAATCGTTGTGCCTTCTTCGTTAATTTTGGCAAGGGCGTCCATAACCTCAGAGGACGAGGTGCGGTTTAACGCACCCGTCGGCTCATCTGCAAAAATCATCTGCGGACTGTTTACAATACTGCGGCAAATGCACGCACGCTGAAGCTGACCGCCCGAAGCCTCGTTGATGTCGTTGTCTGCAATTTCAATTATTCCGAGCTTTCTCATAAGCTCTTGTGCGTATTCAATTTTCTCCTTGTGTGACTTGGTGTTTACTTTTGATTGAAGCGACGGCAGTAAAATGTTGTCGAAAATCGTAAGGTTTTTGAGCATATACATTTGCTGAAATATAAAGCCCATTTTGTCAAGTCGCAGGGCGGCAAGCTCGTTTTCGTTGAGCTTTGAGATGTCGTTTCCGCAAAATTCAACGCTGCCCGATGTAAAGCTGTCCATTCCCGACACATTGTACAAAAGAGTTGATTTACCCGAACCGGAGGGTCCCATAACGGCAACCATCTCACCCTGTGCAATGCTGAGATTAACATTTTTCAGCACGTTGTTTTGGCGTTTGTTTACTATATATGTTTTGCAAAGGTCCTTTGCTTCGAGAATATTTTTCATAGCTATGCTCCTTATTCAATGTTTGTGATTTCTGATGTTTTGATGTTGCGGATACAAAGTGAGGTCAATGCCGTTGCCGTCAGGGTGCATACAAGTATAAGTGCGGGATAGAGAACGAACACCTCAAGTGCGTTTATTGAAAACTCCATATTTGTCGCTCCCATTACTGCAAACACTTGTCCCGAGGTAAGCATAGTTGCGGGAATCGAAAGTGCAGAGCCTACCACCGTTGCCGCAAGCATTACAAAGGCAATTCTCAAAACGTGCAACAGCGAAATTGATGAATTTTTAAAGCCTATTGCCTTGAGCAGGGCGATTTCGTTCTTCTCCTTTGAAATAAACGACCGCTCCATCAGCACAACAACCAAGGCACAAATCACAAGGCAAATAACCAAAACCAGCCCTTTTATGCTGTTGATATAGCTTGCCGTATCTCCTATCATACTGGCAACATAATTTTCTGAATCATAAATCGTTTTTATGTTGTAAATCTCTTTGAGCTTATCAACTCGGCTGTCAATTTCACTTTTGCTTGGCTCATCGTCAAAATCAATCTCAAACGCACTGATTCCCATACTCTCTGTATTTTTAAAGCGTGTATCCTGATGAAATCTTATTCCCTCGCCCAAATTCGTCAACGACTGAAATTTTGCACTTACAATAAAGCTCCTTTCGTCACCGCAGTCGCTGATTGTTACGGTGTCGCCTATCTCTGCTCCAAGTTTTTCGCTTACAAGCGAAGTTATTGCAATTTCGTTTTCGTTTTGCGGAGGTGTTCCGTCGGTATATTTATAATCCGCCACATCGGAATTTACTCCCTGAAACGCTGTGGAAATAAAGCTGTTGCCGTTGTATTTTGCCTGCATTTTGTATTGAAGCTCAACACAACAGGTGGCACTCATATCGTTTTCTTCAAGTGTTTTTTCAATGCTTTCACATTCCTTTGCCACCGTCTCATAAAAAGAAAGGCTGTCGCTGTCGTCTGCGTCCATTGATATATAAATATCCCTTTGAAGCCTACCGAAATACTCAACAAAGCTCGGTGATTTAAAGGTGTATACGGTGTTTGCAAGCAAAACTATCATCATCAGGCTCAACGAAAACGTTAAAACCATAACAACATATCGCTTGGGACTGCTTAAAATATCGTTGAGAGCCATAGAAATACTCGGCTTTGTGCGAAGCCTTGCAAGCGAGAGCTTGCTTTTTTTCTTAAAGCGTTCGCCCGTTGTTCCGCTTCTCACAGCGTCAATCGGGGTGAATTTCTTGATTTTGCGTGTACAGCGGAAGCAAAACAGCACCACTATGGCTATTACCGCAAACGAACACAACGCATTGACGTAAAATCCGCCTATGCTGTTTATCACCATATTTTGCGACGCTCTCGAAAGCATCAGCTTGCCGAACGGTATACCAAACAAAAAGCCCAACGCAGAGCTTATGCAGGAAATTGCAAAGAATTTGACAAGATAAATGCCCCTGATTTTTATGTTTTTGATGCCGATTGCTTTCATAACGCCGATTTCACGGTATTCTTCTTCAAGCGTAAAGTTGATTGTAAAGCGTAAAATCGCAAAGGTAATAAGTATGAGTATCGCACTCACAATAAACAGAGAAAACGCACTTATCTGCTCCATCATATAGCTTAGCTTCAGCGTTTGCACATCGGCATAAAAATAAATCGTAAGTCCGCTGTCCGAAAGCTCATTACTGAGCTTTTCAACATTGTTTGAAGATACATATTCGGTATTTACAAGGTTTGTTTGATTCTCAGACAAATAATCAAAATCCTCCTGACCTATCAAAAACCTTGAAAGCGATATAAACTGTGACCCAAAGCAAGCGTCCTTGACATAACCCTTTATCTTTAAATCAAGCCGTCTTTCGCCGTACTCAACGGTAACGGTATCTCCGACAGACAAGTTGTTTCTGTTCATTTCATATTTGAACATATACACTTCGCCTTTTTCAACGCTTGTTATCTCTTGGTTGTTTTCGTCATAATAATTAATGCACCTGCTTGAAATCGAGCTTATAATCGGCTGATTAATCTCAAGCTGTTCGCCGTTGTGGGAAAAGCCCTCACTTCCGCCGAACAACAACATTTCTTCGCTTTGATACGAAGTGACATTGCTGCTGTTATCAAGCAATTCGTCAAGCTGCGGATTAGGAGTGTTAAAAATCAAATAATCAGGCATTTGTGCCATTTCAAAATAATCGTCAAGTGCCGTTGAAACGGCAATCATATTATTTACACTGCTTGACACAAGCATTGACGCCAGCACAACAAACAGCATCAAAATTATGTTCATTGTCCTTTTGCGTTTTAGGTCTTTCTTTAAAATGTTAATATACAAGCTTTCCGCTCCTTTCCTTTGATGAACTCATTTTACCGCGGAAATTATTAAATAATCCTTAAATCAAAAAGGCGGAACGAAATTCGTGCCGCCTGTTCTGTCTATATATTCTCTTTAGGTGTGACATACACCGTTTTGTTGTTTACATAAATCACCATTCCGGGCTTTGCACCGCTCGGCTTGCTGACATAACGCACAAGGGTGTAATCAACAGGCACCTTGTCGCTGTGTCGTGCCTTGCTGTTGTATGCGGCAAGGCACGCTGCCTCGCAAATTGCCGTGTCGCTTATTTCACGTCCGTCGTTTGCTATGATAACGTGAGAGCCGTGTATGTCCTTTGTGTGCAGCCACATATCGTTTTTTGCGGCTGTTTTAAGCGTGAGCTGATCGTTTTGTCGGTTGTTTCTGCCTACAAAAATCTTAAAGCCGTCGCTTGATTCAAATTCAAGCGGAGGAAGCTTTGCCTGCTTTCGCTGTTTTCCCTTTTGCTGTTTTAAGTAGCCCTGTTCTGTAAGCTCCTCTCGTATCTGAGAAAGCTCACGCTCGGTTTCGGCACGGTCAACCGTATCAAGCACCGATTCAATATATTCAAGCTCCTCGCCGCCGTTTTTGATTTGCTCGGCAAGCACAATTTCGGCATTTTTCGCCTTTTGATAATCCTTGTAATACTTTTGTGCATTTGCCGCAGGTGAAATTGCGGGATTAAGCTTGATTCTCAGAACTTTGCCCTGCTCATCGTAAAAGTTTTCAACATCTGCAAACTCAGAGCCACGCTCGATTCGATAGAGGTTTGCCTGAAGCAAATCACCGCATATTCTGAGCTGTTCACGCTCACCGCATTTTGCAAGCTCAAGCTGTTGCTTTGAAATTTTGCGTGCGGTTCGCTCGTGAGCATTGTGCAGAAGCTTTAAGAGGCTTTGCGACTTCATTCTCATACGTTCACGGGCATCCCGTGTTTCGTAAAACTCGTCAAGCGTATTTGAAAATCCGCTCACGCTCTCAACCCTAAGAAAAGCTCCGTACTGCTTTATCGGCATAAATGACACATCAAGCACCCTGCCGTCCTCACGATAAACAATGCACGGCTCACCCGTGCAGTTTTCGGTCACGGTCTTTAGGTTTGCAAGCTCCTTGAGCAGCTTGTCGGCAAGCACGCCCTCAACTCTGTTGGTTGCTCCCTCGCACACCCTGTATTCAAGCTCTCGGCAAATTATCGGAGACACGCCTTGAATCACCCTGAGCAAAGCCTTGTTAAGTGCCGTTTCGGCTTCAAGTGATTTGAGCTTTTCAACAATTTCCTGCGGTGTGGAGTCAAGTATGTTGAGCTTGTTCTGCGGAGTGGGAAGCTCGTATTTTAAATTTGGAAGCACAAGTCGCTGACTGCTCATAGTCAAATCAACACGCTTGAGTGAGTCGATAATAACCTGAGTTTCACGGTTTATGATGATTATGTTGCTGTACATTCCCATAATCTCGCAAGCAATGGTCAGCTCCTCGGTATCACCAAGCTCGTTAATGCACTCAAAATCCAAAAACAGGATTCTGTCACAGTCAGCCTGTCGAACGGAAATCAGCTTTCCGCCTCCGATGCGTTTTCTCAGCAGCATACAAAACATAGGCGGCTGTGCGGGATTTTCGGGAGTTGATTTGCAAAAATTGACCCGTGGCGAATTTGCCCTTGACGAAAGCAACAGCTTTTTGCTGCCGTCAAAGGTACGCAAAACCAACACCAGCTCGTCGCGATTAGGCTGGTATATTTGAGACACTCTTGCCAAAAGTGCCTCCTGCTCTATTTCGTTTTTAATGTGACGCAAAAAAATTCCGTCGAGTGCCATATTCTGCTCCTTGATTATTCCGGTTTACTTATGATATTTTCCGTTTGTTGAAATTTCAAATGCTCGGTAAATTTGCTCGGACAAAATCATTCTTGCCATTTGATGAGGAAATGTCATTCTGCTCATCGACAAACGCAAATCCGCCCTTTTCTTAACCTCGTCGCTCAGCCCGTAGCTTCCGCCGATAACAAAATCAATCGTGCTTTTGCCGCAAAGCGACGCCTTTTCAATCGTATTTGCAAGCTCCTCGCTTGAAAGCATTTTGCCCTCAATACACATTGCGACAACATAATCCGCAGTCGAAATTTTTTGCAAAATACGTCTGCCCTCCGCCTCAAGCACCTCGCAAATCTGAGATGAGTTGGGCGTGTTGCTTTTTATGCGTTCCTCCGAAAGCTCAACTACGCTGAATTTGCAAAAAGCCGAAAGCCTTTTTGCGTATTCGTTTATGCCGTCGGTAAAATATTTTTCTTTGATTTTGCCAATGCAGATAATATTAATTCTTATCATTTAAAAAATCACCGATTTCAGGTTGGTTTCACACGGTGCAACGTCAAGCGTAAAGTCAGTATTGCTTTTAAGCCCCGCACCCAAAAGGGCCTCCATTGCCGTGCGTTGAGCAAGGACGGGAGTGTTGTTTTGTTCGCTGAGATGTCCGAGCATAAGCCTCAGCGTGCCTGCCTTTACCAAATCCACAAGCTCCTTTGCACAATCTTCGTTTGAAAGATGCCCTTTGCTTGACAAAATTCTCTGTTTAAGCGGATACGGATATATTCCGCATTTGAGCATATCAATGTCGTGGTTGGACTCAAGTACGACAAAGTCGCTTTTTTGTGCGGCAGCTCTGACCTCGGCAAGCATAACGCCCATATCGGTTGCGATGAGTGCGGATTTTCCGTCAGACGACACCACTCGGTAGCAACAGCTTTCGGCGGCATCGTGAGGGGTGTTTATACGCTGTACCAGCATATTTCCCACCGCAATTTCACTCTCGATTATCTCGCAGGAGGTTTGAGCCTCGATTTTGTTTGTGCGTTCAAGCTCCCTGAGCGTTCCGCCGCTTGCAAACACCTTGAAGCCGTACTTTTTGGCAAGCACCCGCAACGCACTGCAATGGTCGATATGCTCATGAGTTACAAACACCGCACCGACGCTTTTCATACTCAGCCCGTTAGCCTCCATAGCCTTTTCAATTTGACGACAGGACCTACCGGCGTCAATCAAAACACCCTCTGCCAAACTTCCTATGTAATAGCTGTTGCCCTTACTGCCGCTGAAAAGCGGAACCGCTCTTGCCAACACTCATCATTCCTTATACACCGTAATTAAAGCACCATAATTATAGCATATCATCTCTTGTTTTACAAATAAAATTGCATTAAAAAAGCCCGTTGCAAAAAAGCACGGGCTTTGGCTGTTTTTGAGTGCAAAGGATAATTACAAATATCTGCCGATTTGCATAATTGCGTTTTGGGTGCAAACAGGCTTGCCGCTCTCTTTTATTCGTGCGGCAAACAAACCGCCTGAGCATCCTTCGGCATATTCCGACAAAACTCTGCCGAGCTTTTTGGGAATTGACGGATAATCAAAAACCAGATAGTATTGCCCCCTCCACTCATAAGCCGAATTTTTGTTGCAACAAACATTTTGCTTGCAAAGTGCGTCTATTGCATCAAGAAAATTTGTTCCGTTGCCCAAGGAAAAACAAAGACAGCCACTTGATTTTTTCAGCCGGTATGTGCGTCCTCTTTTGCCGCTCACGGTAACGAGGATATAACAGTCCTCATCAAGCGGCAAAGCCTCGACATTAACGCTTTTGCCCCTTGTTTCAATTCCTGTTTTTCGGCACGCCATCTGCAAAATACGCATAATTATCCTGCGTGAATGTAAATCAGCAAGGCTCATTTTATCATAATCAAGCGAAAAATCCTTCATATCCTTTTCGCATAAAATAATCAAAATTCTGTTATCCGAAAGCCTGTTTACTGTCAAAACCCTTCCTCCCGATAAATTATTTACTGTTATCATATTATGATGATTGTTCAAGGTTTGCAAGTAAATATTAATGGAAAAGTTTGTGGAAGTTTTTATTGCTAATACAAGACAAAGATGATAAAATAATATTGTTATTAAAAAACAATTCAGAAAGGTTGTGTTTTTATGCCGAAATGGCTTAACGACGCTGTATTTTATGAAATTTATCCGCAAAGCTTTAACGACACAAACGGTGACGGAATCGGTGACATCAACGGTATAATCGAAAAGCTCGATTATGTAAAGGGCTTGGGCTGTAATGCAATTTGGCTCAATCCCGTGTTCGACTCACCGTTTATGGACGCAGGCTATGATGTTCGTGACTACAAAAAGGTTGCTCCTCGTTACGGAACAAACGAGGATTTGGTAAACCTTTTTAACAAGGCTCACGAAAAGGGACTCAAAATTTTGCTTGACCTTGTTCCGGGACACACCTCGGACACTCACCCTTGGTTTTTGCAGTCTAAAAAAGCCGAAAAAAGCGATTTGAGCGACAGATATATTTTTACAAACACCGTTTGGGACGCTCCGCCTCAATACAGAATGATGTGCGGCTTGTGTGAAAGAAACGGCAACTATCTTGTAAATTATTTCAGTGCTCAGCCTGCACTTAACTACGGCTTTTATGAAATCACCCACCCCGATTGGCAGCTTCCGCCCGACCACCCCGCTTGCCTTGCAACGGTTGAAGCAATCAAGGACGTTATGCGTTTTTGGCTTGACAAGGGTGCAGACGGCTTTAGAGTTGATATGGCGGATTCTCTTGTTAAAAACGACGATGAAAAAATCGCCACCGCAAAAATTTGGCGAGGCGTTCGTGAAATGCTCGACAAGGAATATCCCGAAGCCGCTATGGTTTCCGAGTGGTGCAACCCCGAAAGAGCAATCAACAACGCAGGCTTCCATATGGACTTCTATCTCGACCACTACGGCAACGGTTACAGCAGACTTTTCCGCTACGGCGAATGGGGAGATGAAGCTGTGTTCAACCCCAACGGAAAGGGCGAAATCAAGGCGTTTGCCGACGAATATCTGCCTGCGTATGAGCTTACAAAAGACAACGGCTGTATCAGCTTTATGACAAACAACCACGATATGCCCCGTGTTACGGCATATCTTGACAAGCAGGCAATCAAGCTTATCAACGCATTTATATTCACAATGCCGGGCGTGCCGTTCCTTTATTACGGCGACGAAATAGGAATGAAATATCAGCATGACCTTGTAAGCAAGGAGGGCGGCTATTCACGCACGGGCTCAAGAACTCCGATGCAATGGTGCAGCGGCAAAAACCTCGGCTTTTCAACAAGCGACGCACCGTATCTTCCTGTTGATTCAAGCGAGGACGCACCGACGGTTGAAAACCAAAAGGACGATCCCGACAGCATCTACAAGGTTGTCACCGACGTTATCGCACTTCGTCACAAATATGATGATTTAAAGGGTAACGGCGAGCTTGAATTTATGTATGACGAGGGCAAAATTCCGTTTGCCTACAAGCGTGGAAAGCTTGTTATGTTCTTCAATCCGCTCGGCAAGGAAGCCGAAATAAAGACAAAGTACAGCGGCAAGACGGTTTACAAAATCGGCGACGCAGAATTTGCAGACGGCAAAATCAAATTGCAGCCGCAAAGCTTTGTGATGATCGAACTGTAATTTTAAGCCTAATGTGTAAAGGGTGAGGTATTATGACGCTTCAACAGCTTAATTACGCTATTACCATTACTCAGGCAGGCTCAATGAACAAGGCGGCTGAGCAGCTTTTTATCTCTCAGCCGTCTCTCACAAATTCCGTAAAAGAGCTTGAAAAGGAGCTTGGCTTTGCAATTTTTAACCGAAGCGGCAAAGGCGTTACTCTCACTTCCGAGGGTGCTGAATTTATTTTGTATGCAAAGCAGGTTTATGTTCAGTATGAAAATCTGCTTGAAAAATTCGGCAAAAGCGAAAACATAAAAAAGAAATTCGGAGTTTCGGCTCAGCATTACTCCTTTGCGGTTAAGGCGTTTGTCGAAACAGTTAAGGCATTTGACACCTCAAAATACGAATTTGCAATTCGTGAGGGCAAAACTCTTGACGTAATAACCGATGTCGGCACGCTCAAAAGCGAGCTGGGAATACTGTATTTGAGCGATTTCAACCGCAAAGCCGTGCTAAAGCTTTTGTCGTCAAACGGACTTGAATTTCACAAGCTGATAAGCTGCAACGCTTATGTTTATCTTTGGAAAGGTCATCCGCTTGCAAACGAAAGCTCAATTACCTTTGAACAGCTTGCTAATTATCCCTGTCTTTCATTTGAGCAAGGCGACGGCGGTTCGTTTTATCTTGCGGAGGAAATACTCAGCACCAACGATTACCCCAGAATCATCAAGGCTTGCGACAGAGCAACTATGCTCAACCTTATGGTGGGACTTAACGGCTACACGCTTTGTTCGGGCATCATATGCGAGGAGCTTAACGGCACGGATTACAAGGCGATTCCGTTTAAGTCTGACGATGCAAACCCCAACAGCGTTATGGAGATTGGATATATCATCAAAAAAAATATGCTTCTCACCAAAACGGGAAGCTTGTATATTGACGAATTAAAAAAATGCTTGGGAATATAAATTTCCGTTTTTCGCTTCAACTCGGAGTAATTTGATTTGCCTTATGCTCAAAACCTTGCAAGAAATGCGATATTGTGGTATTATTTAATTTGTATATCAATGATAAAGAAGGTTTTACTATGTCTTCCCGAAACGCAATCGGCGTTTTTGACTCCGGACTCGGCGGATTGAGTGCCGTCAAGGAGTTTTTGCACGTTTTGCCGAACGAAAAAATCATCTACTTCGGTGATACAGGCAGAGTACCCTACGGAACACGAAGCCGAAGCACCATTAAAAAATACGCATTTCAGGACGCGGCGTTTTTGCTAAAAAACAACGTCAAAATGATTGTTGCCGCCTGTGGCACGGTAAGCTCGGTTGCCGGCAAGGAGCTTGAAGAAAGCCTGCCTGTTCCGTATACGGGAGTTGTAAACCCCACGGCTTTTTCTGCGGCAAAAAAAACAAAAAACGGGAAGATTGGAATTATCGGCACTTGTGCTACGATAAGCAGTCACAGCTACAAGCAAAGGCTTCAAAAGCTCAACCCCGATTTTGAGGTATTTGAGCAAGCCTGTCCGTTGTTTGTTCCGCTTGTCGAAAACGGTATCATCGACCGAAACGACAAAATCACTCAGCTTACGGTTGAACGTTATCTCAGCGAGCTAAAGAGCAACGGAATCGACACTCTGATTTTGGGTTGCACTCACTATCCCCTGCTCAAGGACGCTGTTTCAGATTTTATGGGCGACGGCGTTACACTTGTTGACTCAGGCTGTGAAACAGCCTTGTATGCCGCAAAAATCCTAAAAGAGCAAAATCTGCTCAATGACGACGAGGGAGTTAAAAGCCCCGAATTTTATGTCAGCGATACTCCCGACGGATTTGAGAGCGTTGCCGGATTGTTTTTAGGCAGAGATATGGAGCACACGGTAAACCAAATCGACATTGAACAGTATTGAGGATAATATGACGGAAAACAATAAGGAAAAGTATTTGATTTCAATTATAGGTGAGCAAACTCTTGACGGTGAAACCGACCGTGTTGAGGTGCTGACCACGGGAAATTATCTTGTAAAAAGCGATCATTTTTACATAGGCTACAAGGAATATGACGATGACGACCCCAACATTGTTTTTAACAACCTGATAAAGGTTGAAAAAAATATGGTTACAATCAACCGCAAAGGGCCGATGGGTTCTCAGCTTTTGCTTGAAAAAGACAGGCGACACCAATGTATTTACCAAACCATTGCGGGTAACTTGACCATCGGAGTGTTTACAAAAACGCTTAACAGCACGCTGGGCAAGCACGGCGGAACTCTTGAGGTCAGCTATACGCTTGATTTTAACACAGACTTGGTAAGCGAAAACAGCTTTAAAATAAAGATTGAAGAAAAATCTTCGCAAAATGAGGAGTAAAGATATGGATATGTATGCAAAAGCCGTATGCGGACTTAAATCCGCAATTACAAACGCAATCGACAAAGCAATCAAAAACGGTGCTTTGCCTCAGGCTCAAGTACCGGATTTTATAATCGAAACACCTGCCGACACCACGCACGGCGATTTTGCCACCAATGCCGCAATGGTCGGTGCAAAGACATTCAGAATGCCGCCGTTCAAAATTGCTCAGGCTATCACGGAAAACCTTGACCTGACGGGTACAATGTGCGAACGCTTTGAAACCGCAGGGGCGGGATTCATCAACTTTTTCCTCGGCAGTGAGTTTTATTCGGGCGTTGTCAATGAAATTCTTGAAAACCCTCAGGAATACGGCAGCTCCGACTTCGGCAAGGGCGAAAAAGTAATGGTGGAATTTGTTTCCGCAAACCCCACAGGTCCGATGCATATGGGCAACGCAAGGGGCGGTGCTTTGGGAGATTGTCTTGCGGCGGTTTTGAACAAAGCAGGCTACAAAGCATACAGAGAATTTTATGTAAACGACGCAGGCAACCAAATTGAAAAATTCGCCTGCTCGCTTGAAGCACGCTATTTGCAGATTTTCAAGGGCGACGAAATAGTTTTTCCCGAGGACGGCTATCAGGGGGCAGACATAACCGAGCTTGCAAATGAATACAAAGACCTTTACGGCGACAAGCTGCTCAACGTCCCAAGCGACGAACGCAAAAAAGCACTTGTTGACTATGCCCTGCCTAAAAACATCAAAAAAATGCAGGAGGATATGGCAACCTACAAAATCACCTATGACAAGTGGTTTTTTGAAAGCGAGCTTCACCAAAGCGGTGCGGTAAAGGAAGTTATCGACATATTATCGTCAAAGGGCTTGACCTATGAAAAAGAGGGAGCTGTTTGGTACAAAAACAAAGAAATTCTCACAAAAAAGCTTCTTGCAGAGGGAAAAACTCAGCAGTATATTGATAACCTTGAGTTAAAAGATGATGTGCTCGTACGCCAAAACGGTAATCCCACCTACTTTGCCGCAGATATTGCATATCACAAAAACAAATTTGACAGAGGCTTTACAACATTAATTGACGTTTGGGGTGCAGACCACCACGGTCACGTTATGCGTATGAAGGGTGCAATGGACGCCATAGGATATGACGGAAGCAAGCTCAACGTTGTGCTTATGCAGCTTGTAAAGCTTGTTAAGGGCGGCGAGCTTGTAAAAATGAGCAAACGTACAGGCAAGGCGATTCAGCTTCGTGATTTGCTTGAGGAAGTTCCCGTTGACAGTGCAAGATTTTTGTTTAACACCCGTGAAGCAAACACACAAATGGATTTTGACCTTGACCTTGCGGTTTCTCAGGACAACCAAAACCCCGTTTACTACGTTCAGTATGCACACGCAAGAATATGCAGTATTTTCAAGGCTCTTGCAAAAGACGGCATTGAGCCGCACAAATGCACGACTGACGAGCTTTTGTTGCTGACCTCACCCGAAGAAAGAGAGCTTATTTCCCACCTTGCACTTTATTCTAATGAAATTGTAAGTGCCGCAAAGGACTACGACCCCACAAAGATAACACGATATGTAACCAAAACCGCAACCCTTTTCCACAAATTTTACAATGCGTGCCGTGTTAAGGGCGAGGATGAAAAGCTTATGCAGGCAAGGCTTGCACTTTGCGACAGCACAAGAGCCGTAATTAAAAATGTTTTGACAATGTTTAACATTTCCTGCCCCGAAAGTATGTAAAATAGTCCAATTTTTTAAACCGCATAAAATTAAAATAACTGCAAAAAATAAAACCACCTCACAGAAAAGGTGGTTTATTTTATGCAAACAAATTCAGAAAACCGTGCGAAGCAAGACAAGCAATTCCCCGTTGAGCTTCCGTCACGTCAAAACAGCTTAGAAAGCACACCTATAACCGATGTTGTGGAGCATGAAGCCTATCCGCTTCGTGTTGACGACACAAACGGTATTCGCAATCAAAGCGGTGTTCACGTCAGCACCTATGACGACATCACCGAGGTTGCGGCAATTGACGCCGTAGCGGACACCGAAAACATTTCTACAACTGAGCTTTTTAAGTAAAATCAGGGGTTGTCTTACTAAACGAAGTACGACAACCCTTTTTTTGACAAACAGAAGTGGAATTTTGCAATTGAAAAGTTGGATTTAAAACAAATATCCTTAGGGGACGGATTTCTATACGACCTGAAAATTGAAAGCAAACATTTTTGTTCGCACAAAGCCGTTGCTTAGTTGAATGAAACATCATAATCAAGGCTACAATGCAGTGTCCACCCATCAGTCAGCTTACGCTCCTCAAGCGTGAGCCTTGATTAGGTTGATACTATAGCTGATTTTATTTAATATTGCACTAAACTAAAGATTTCAATTCATTAATTTATGTTGACTTTTTCAGAGTGAAGAGTTATGATATACATACAAAGATGTACAATTGATTACATTATTAATTTTGGAGTAGATAATATGAAATGTCCTAACTGTGGTTTTGAATTTCCATCAGGCAGTTTTTGCCCGAATTGCGGTTTTGTATTCACCGGCTCGCAAGCACCTGTGCAAGCCCCAAAAGCCGATAACATTCCGCCTGAAAACCCTTATGAACAAATTAACACACCTGTTCAGCCGCAGCAGCCCGTGCAATTTTCTCAGCAGCCTGTTCAGCCTCAACAGCCGATGCAGTTTTCTCAACAGCCTGTTCAATTTCCGCAACATGCTGTTCAAGTGCAACAGCCTCAAAAGAAAACCGCACTTCATGTTTTGATTGTTCTGCTTTGCGTGCTTGTTTCGGTGATAATCGTGGCAGGAATTGTTGTGACGATTATTTCATCAATCAAATACGGAAACATCACCGACGACAGTAACTATTACGGATATATTGATGAAGATGAAAACGATTACAGCAGTAATTACGGCAATTTTACTACATACGGCAGTTACGACGAGGTTATGCCGTCAGATGAAGTCTTTGAGTGCGAAAAAGCAACAATCACATTAAAAAAAGTCACCCTTGTCAGCGACAAGCTCAACGATGAAAATTACAGCATTTACGGTTTTGCCGTTGAAGTCACAAACAATACCGACAAAAGCCTGTATTTGACTGAATATTCAGACATACTCAATCCTGATAACTTTGAATACATAGAGTATGCAGACTACATTTATTCCGACACCCCGCCAAGCGATGATTACCTCGGCTGTGTTGTAAAAGCAGGCGAAACAGCATGCTTCACCGAGTTTTACAAGCTACCCAAAAGGATTGACAATGTCGTTTTTGAAATCACCTTCTCGGACAGCCGTGAGTACAAATTTGACATTCACACAATGTACGATGTAAATTTGAACGACGCAATCGAAAGATAAATTATCAACAAACATAAAAGGAGCCGTTTTTCGGCTCCTTAATTTTATTTATTCTGATTTGCACCGATTTTGCGAAAACGGTTGTATCGCTTTTCGGTAAGCTGTTCGGCTGTGAGTGCAAGGTTTTTCTCAAAGGTTCTTGCAATCAGCCTTTTAAGGCTTTCAAACATCGCCTGCTCGTCAACGTTTGGCTGACGAATAATACGCTCAACAACGCCAAGCTCAAACAAATCCTGAGCTGTCATCTTAAGAGCTTCCGCCGCCTGAGGTGCTTTTGAGCTGTCTTTCCAAAGAATTGAGGCACAGCCCTCGGGAGAAATAACCGAATATACTGAGTTTTCAAGCATCCAAACCTCATCTGCAACGGCAAGTGCAAGTGCTCCTCCGCTGCCGCCCTCACCGATTATGATTGTAAGAACGGGAGTTTTAAGCGTCATAAGCTCCATAATATTTTCGGCAATAGCCTGTCCCTGTCCACGTTCCTCGGCACCGATTCCCGGATAAGCTCCGCTTGTGTCAACAAGGCAAAGCACGGGGCGTTTGAATTTTTCAGCCTGCTTCATAAGTCTGAGTGCCTTGCGATAGCCCTCGGGGTGAACCTGACCGAAGTTGCGTTCCATACGCTCCTTGGTGTTGCGTCCCTTTTCAATTCCGATTACGGTAACAGGTATATCATACAGCATTGCAAGCCCCGACACAATAGCTTTGTCATCGGCAAATCTGCGGTCGCCGTGCAATTCAAAAAAACTGTCACCGAACATATGGGTGATATAATCAACGGCTGTCAGCTTTTTGCTGTCACGAGCCGCCATTACCTTTTCATATGCAGTCATTGCTCCGCCTCCCCTAAGCCGTGCATTTTAAACAGCTTTGATATTGTGGATTTAAGGCTTGAACGGCTGACAACAGCGTCAATAAAGCCCTTTTGCAAAACAAACTCCGAGGTTTGAAAATCCTTGGGCAGCTTTTGACGCATTGTTTGCTCGATTACACGGGGGCCTGCAAAAGCCACCAAAGCATCGGGCTCGGCAAGGATAATGTCGCCCTCCATCGCAAACGAAGCCGTAACGCCGCCCGTTGTGGGATCGGTCAAAACAGTGATGTACAAAAGCCCTGCGTCGCTATGCCTTTTGACAGCACCCGAGGTTTTTGCCATTTGCATAAGCGACAAAATACCCTCCTGCATTCTTGCACCGCCCGAAACCGTACAAACCACAATCGGCAGACTTTTTTCGGTTGCCGTTTCAAATGCACGAGTGATTTTTTCACCGGTAACCGTACCCATACTTCCCATCATAAAATCGGGGTCCATTACGCAAAGCACGGTTTTTATGCCGTTCATAGTACACTCGCCGCAAATCACAGACTCCTTGGAGCCGCTTTTTTGAGCTTTTTCAAGCTTTTTGTCATAGCCCGGAAAGTCAAGAATATTTTGCGACTGCATATTTGCATCAAATTCAACAAAGGAGTTTTCATCGGCAAGAATTTCAATTCTTTGTCTTGCGTTGATTCTGAAATGATGATTACACCTTGTGCATAAATGCAAATTTTCCTCCATATCGGTGGTGAGAAGCATAGTATTGCACTTGGGGCATTTAACCCACATTTCATCGGGAACAAACGGCACATTTTGCTGTTCGTTCGGCTGAGATTCAAGCTCATTTTTCGGTTTTACAAAAGAAAAGAAATCCATTTTTGCAATCTTCCTTGAATGTATTTATCGTTTAAATCTTATGTTTATCTTCAAATTCAGCCATAAAATCGGTTGTATATTCACCGCTGACAAACTGCTCGTCAGACAAAATCTCGGCAAGCAAGTCACGGTTGATTTCTATGCCGTCGATTGTAAGCTCGGAAAGTGCCATTTTCATCTTTCTTATCGCCTCGGCACGGCTTCTTGCCTGAACAATCAGCTTACCGATCATCGAATCATAGTAGGGAGGAATGACATAATCCTGAAAAACTGCCGTGTCAAACCGCACAAACGATCCACCCGGCGTGTGAAGCCTTTTTATTCTTCCGCAGCTCGGTCTGAAGCCCTTTGAGGGGTTTTCGGCATTTATGCGACACTCAATTACATTTCCGTGTGTAAAAATGCTGTCCTGCGTGCGGGAAAGCTTTGCACCTGCGGCGATGCGGATTTGCCACTGAACTATGTCAAGTCCCGTCACCATCTCGGTAACTCCGTGTTCAACCTGAAGTCGGGTGTTCATCTCCATAAAGAAGAAGTTGTTTTCACGGTCAAGCAAAAACTCAACAGTTCCAGCATTGACATAATTAACAGCCTTTGCCGCCTTGACCGCCGCAATCATCATTGCCTTGCGTGTTTTTTCATCAAGAGCGGGGCTGGGGCTTTCTTCTATCATTTTTTGATTCTTACGCTGAATTGAACATTCACGCTCGCCAAGACAAATAATATTGTCATATTTATCGCATAAAAGCTGCATTTCAATGTGCTTTACGGGGTGGATGAATTTTTCCATATAGCACGCACCGTCACCGAAAGCCGACTTTGCTTCGGCAGACGCCGACAAAAACGCTTCTTCAAACTGCTCTGCAAAATCAACCTTGCGAATACCTTTTCCGCCACCGCCCGAACGAGCCTTTATAAGCAGAGGAAAGCCGATTTTCTCTGCCTCCTCCTTAGCCCGCTTGAGGTCTTCAACAACATCGCAGCCGGGGGTTACGGGAACACCGGCGTTACGCATTGTTTTGCGTGCGGTATCCTTGTCACCGAGAAGTCTTATCATCTCGGAGGTAGGTCCTATGAAATTTATGTTGCATTGCTCACACAGCGAAACAAACTTTGCGTTCTCGGAAAGCAACCCGTAGCCGGGGTGAATTGCCTGAGCACCGCTTTCAACCGCAACCGTCAAAATTGCGGGAATATTCAGATAGCTGTCCGCAACTCTGCTGCCGCCCACGCAATAGCTTTCGTCAGCAAGCTGAACGTGCATTGCGTTTTTGTCAGCTTCGGAATAAATTGCAACGGTTGCAATGCCCATTTCACGACAGGCACGAATTATTCTAACCGCAATTTCGCCGCGGTTGGCAATCAAAATTTTAGAAAACATTTTTTCACTTCCGCAAGGCGAAAATATCGCCGAAATTTTTGTGGTTATTTATTTTCAACCAAAGCAAACGAAAGCTCTGCACTCACGCACAGCTTGCCGTCAACATAGCCCTTTGCGTCGATAAAATAAAACGCACCTCTGTTTCTTGTGAGTGTACAAACACTTTCAAGAGTATCGCCGGGCTTTACGGGGTTTTTGAACTTTACCTTGTCCATTTTTGTAAAATACGGGGTGCAATTTTTTACCTTGTCGGCAAGCAAAACACAGCTTGCCTGTCCCATCATTTCGCAGAGAATAACACCCGGAACAACGGGATTGTCCGGAAAATGTCCCTGCAAAAAGAACTCGTCACCCTTTATGGTATATCTTCCCTTTGCCGTGTTTTCGTCAACGCTTTCGGATTCCTCGACCAAAAGCATATTGTCACGATGAGGGAGTATTTGTTTGATTTCTTCCTGATTCATAATTTTCTCCGTTAAACTATTGTGAAAAGAGGCTGACCGTACTCAACAAGGTCACCGTTGCTTACAAGAACTTCCGTGATTTCTCCGCTTTCCTCCGCCTGTATCTCGTTCATACACTTCATAGCCTCGATAATACACACGGTGTCACCCTTTTTAACCTTTTTGCCAACAGGGGCAAACGGCTCGCTTTCGGGTGACGGAGAGGTGTAAAACACACCTACAATGGGTGCTTTGATGGACTTTTTGCCAACGGCGTCCTTTGCGGGAGCCAAAGCCTCCGCCTCAACAGACGTTGTGCTTTGCACAGCGGGAGCAGGAGCAGCAACCACTGCCGAAACATTCTGCAAGGGCTTTTCAAGGTGTATCTTCTGACCGTCGGCTGTTTGAAGCTCAAGCACGGAAAGAGCTGATTCTTCAAGGATTGAAATAAGCTTTTTTACTTCGTCATAATTAACATCAAACATAACATAATCCTTTCATCAAAGCTTTTTAAACACAACGCACGCATCGTGTCCGCCAAAGCCGAGGTTGGTTGAAGCGGCAACATCTATATTGCGTTTTCTTGCTTTATTTGGTGTGTAATCCAAATCAAGTCCCTCGTCGGGTTCGTCAAGATTAATTGTGGGCGGAACGATTCCGTCTTTGATTGCAAGCACTGCGGCAATGGCCTCAATCGCACCCGTTGCACCGAGCATATGACCCGTCATTGACTTTGTTGAGCTTATGCTTGCGTCGTACGCCTTTTGTCCGAGTGCCTCTTTGATTGCCATGGTTTCGGTCAAATCGTTGAGGTGTGTGCTTGTGCCGTGAGCATTGATATAAATTTCGGCGTCGTCCGAAACGTTTGCTTCATCAAAGGCAATCTTAATAGCCCTTGCAAGCCCTGCACCGTTGGGGTCGGGAGCTGTGACGTGGTGAGCGTCACAGGTGTTGCCGTAGCCTGCAAATTCTGCATAAATCTTAGCACCTCTTGCCTTTGCATGCTCATATTCTTCAAGAAGCAACATTCCCGCACCTTCGCCCATAACAAAGCCGTCACGGTCCTTGTCAAACGGACGTGAAGCCTTCTTGGGGTCGGGGTTGGTTGAAAGTGCCTTCATATTTTGGAAGCCTGCGATTGTCAAAGGAGCAACAACGGCTTCTGCACCGCCTGCTATAATTGCGTCTGCATATCCGTCCTTAATTGCGTGGAAAGCCTCACCTATCGAGTTTGTGCCTGTTGCACACGCACTCATAACCGAAAGCGAAACGCCTTTTGCGTTAAATCTGATTGCAACGTTGCCCGTTGCAATGTTGCCTATCATCTTAGGAATAAAGAACGGCGAAACCTTTCTCGGTCCGTCATTGTGCAATGCGACCGTGTTCTCAACAAAGGTATTGAGTCCGCCGATACCCGCACCGATATAAACGCCGAAGCGGTTTTCGTCGATGCTTCCGAGTATTTTGCTGTCGTCAACCGCCTGTTGAGCGGCTGCAATCGCATATTGGCAATAAATGTCGGTCTTTTTTATCTCACGCTTTTCAATATACTCGGTTGCGTCAAAATTCTTTATCGTGCCTGCGATATGAACCTTTAGGTCGCTTGTGTCAAATGCGGTGATTTCTTCAATTCCGCACACGCCGTCAACAAGGCTTTTCCAAGTTGTTTCGGCGTCATTTCCAACCGGGCTGACTGCACCGATGCCCGTTACAACTACTCGTCTGCTCATAATTTACCTCCGATTAAATTGCAAGTCCGCCGTCAACTCTGATAACCTCGCCCGTTACATATGCTGCGTCGTCCGAGCATAAAAACTCTACAACCTTTGCAACATCATCAGGCTCTCCGATACGCTTTGCAGGTATCTGTGACTGCATTTCGCTTTTTACCTTTTCGGGAAGTGCGTTTGTCATATCTGTTCCGATATATCCCGGAGCAACGGCGTTTACCGTAACGCCTCTGCCTGCAAGCTCACGGGCAACGGATTTTGTCAAGCCGATTATTCCTGCCTTTGACGCCGAATAGTTAGCCTGTCCCTTGTTGCCGATAAGTCCGACTATTGAAGATGTGCTGACAATTCTGCCGTAACGCTTTTTCATAAAATGCTTGTAGGTATGCTTTATCATATTAAACGTACCCTTTAGGTTTACGTTGATAACAGCGTCAAAATCAGCTTCCTCCATATTCAGCACAAGCTTGTCTCTTGTGATTCCTGCGTTGTTTACCAAAATATCAATTCCGCCGAAATCCTCAATAACCTTGTCCACAACCTGCTTTGAAGCCTCAAAATCGGACACATCGCAAAAATACTGCTCAACCTTTGTGCCATACTGCAAAAGCACGTTTTTGGCGTTTTCGCCCTCGCTTTCGTCACCTACATAAAGAACGGCGATATTTGCACCCTCTTTTGCAAGTCGTTCGGCAATCGCAAGTCCGATACCTCTTGAGCCGCCTGTTACAACGGCAGTTTTGTTTTCAAATTTCATAATTTCCTCCGAACAATGTCATCGGCATTTTAAAGTGCCTGACTTATTTTGTCAAAATCCGACGGAACTTCAAATTTGAACTCCTTAACATCGGAATTAATGCGTTTGACTAAGTTTGTCAGCGTTTTTCCCACGCCGACCTCAATAAATGTATCTACGCCGTCGGCAATCATATTTTCTACGATTTTCTGCCAACGCACGGGGTTTTCAACCTGAGCCTTTACCAAAGCCTTATAGTCGCCCTCATAAGGCTGTGCGGTGTAATCGGAATAAATCTGAATCTGCGGATTTGCAAATTCAACATCCTTCAAGTATTCACCCAGCCCCTCGGCCGCCTTTGCCATAAAGGGAGAATGAAACGCTCCGCTTACGGCAAGCTGTTTTGCCGTTCCGCCTGCTTCTTTTACCGCTTTGCAAAAAGCCTCTATGTTTTCGCTTGTTGTTGCAACAACCGTCTGTGCCGCCGAATTGTAGTTTACGGGGTAGGTTTTTTCAAAGCCCTTGCAAACTTCTTCAACCTTTTCGGGCGGAATTTTCATAACAGCCGCCATAGCTCCGGGGTTTTCCTTTGCGGCTTGGTCCATAAGCTCTCCGCGTCTGCAAACCAGCTTAAAGGCTTCTTCGTTTGAAAGCATACCCGAAAACGCAAGAGCAGCAATCTCGCCGAGCGAAAAGCCCGCAACGCAATCGGGCTTTACGCCCTTTTCAACAAGTGCATACGCTGCGGCAAGGTCTGCCGTAAACACACACGGCTGAGTGTTCACCGTTTGGCAAAGCTCCTCTGCCGAGCCTTCAAAGCACTGTGTCGAAGTGCCGCTTCTCAGCCTGTCTGCCATATCATAAACAGCCTTTGCGGCAGGAGAAGCTTCATAAAGATCCTTGCCCATTCCGCTGTACTGTGCACCCTGTCCTGAAAAAATAAATGCTATTTTACCCATTTTGTCGCTCCGTTCAATACTTCTTCCGCCTGTGTAAACATCTCAACGATGATTTCACAGGACGGCTGTTCCTTTTTCACCATACCCGCAACCTGACCTGCAAGCACACAGCCGTTTGAAACATCACCGCCGCGGGCAGCCATTCTCAGCACACCTGTTGCCATTTTTTCAAGCTCATCATCGGAAACGCTTGATCTGTCATACTCTGCCTTTGCATATTCTCTTGTAAATGTATTTTTAAGTGAACGCACGGGGTGACCGAGTCTTTTGCCTGTTACCACCGTGTCAATATCTCTTGCCTTAAGCACCTTGTTTTTGTACTCCTGAGCAATCGTACATTCCTCTGCAACCAAAAATCTTGTGCCTACCTGAACACCGACCGCACCGAGCATAAACGCCGCCGCAATCTGTCTGCCGTCGGCAATTCCTCCCGCTGCAATAACGGGAATCGAAACGGCGTCAACCACCTGAGGCACCAAAGCCATTGTGGTTAGCTCACCAACGTGACCGCCGGATTCACCGCCCTCTGCAATCACAGCAAAGGCACCGTCTTTTTCCATTTTGCGTGCAAGTGCAACGCTTGCAACAACAGGGATAACCTTGATTCCGGCTTCTTTCCACTTTGCCATATACTTGCCGGGGTTTCCCGCACCCGTGGTAACAACCTTTACGCCTTCTTCAACAACGACGTCGGCAACCTCGTCGGCAAACGGACTCATCAGCATAATATTAACGCCGAAAACCTTGTCCGTCAGCTTTTTGCACCTTTGAATTTCCTCACGAAGCTGTTCTCCGTTTGAATTCATTGCGGCAATAATTCCCAATCCGCCTGCATTTGAAACGCCTGCGGCAAGAGAAGCGTCGGCAACCCATGCCATTCCGCCCTGAAAAATCGGAAATTCAAGTCCGAGTGATTGGTCTATAACGGTTGAAATCATATGTATAATCTCCTTTGTAACAAGTTGTCGCAAAAGCTGACTTTTGCATTGCTTCGGCTTTGATTAACAAAATCAAACATAATTTTGCAATTTGCACCGTATTTTACGGAAACGCCTATTTTCTCTTATAGCATATCTACTTTATACTACCTCAAAAGCACGCAAAAGTCAATATACATAATCCAAATTTATACAACCGCAAACAGCAAAAAAAGGGCGAAAAATTCCGCCCCGTCAACTGCAATAATCCTCAAGAAGCTTTCTCAGATTTTTCTCTCCCACAACCTCAATTCCGCTTTTAAGCTGCATAATATCGCTTTTGGGCAGGCTGTCGGCTCGTGACTGTGTTGTTAAATACGGCGTGCTTTCTCCTTTTCGATACACCACAATAAAATTGTTTTCGGACTTAACAACAAAGCTTTCCTCACTGCTTGCTTGAGCTTGCACCGTTTGCTCGGCTGTAAAAGCCGCATTTGCCTTGGGTGCATACAAGCTGCTGACGCACACGCAGCCGATTAATATTATTCCCGTAATTCCAATCAGCTTTTTCATATTTTTATCAATCCTCAACTTTAATATACTGCTATTTTTGCCTGAAACCGCCGCAATATTCACCCTATTCACTAAAATTCAAACTGCAACGTCATATATTTTCTAATAAAAAAATTAATTAAGATATTTATTTTTTTCTCGGAAAGTGCTATAATAACTATTATTAATATTCTTATTATAGAGTTTTTAAACATAATTATTCAAAAATCGGCTTTACCTGCCGTCTTTTCCGGCTTTTTGCCGCTTAAAAGGAGTTTTTATGCGAAACAAACGTGAAACCGACATAAGTCGTTATACCGAAAAAAATGTTGAAACCACAAATCCCGTTGTTAAAACAGACAGCGGAGCAAAAAGATTTTTTAAAGGTCTCGGCAAGGCCTTGCTCACCACGGCTGCAATTTGCTTTGTGGCGTTCTTTATTGCAGGAATATCGCTGAGCATATATCTCTTTTCTCTTGCTTCCGAGCCGACGGGCATCGACCTTAACGCAAAAGCACTTAACCAAACGAGCTTTATTTATGTAAAAAACGAAGACACCGACGAATTTGAACAGTATCAAACGCTGTACAGCACAGAAAACCGAATTTGGGTGGACAACCAAGACATTCCCCAAGCTATGAAGGATGCTCAGGTTGCCATTGAGGACAAGCGATTTTTTGACCACCACGGCGTTGACTGGACAAGAACTGCGGGTGCTGTTCTCAGCCTTGCAAGCGAAACCAAATCCTTCGGCGGCTCAACCATAACTCAACAGCTTATCAAAAATATCACCGACGATAACGAGGTTTCAATCACAAGAAAGCTCAGAGAAATCTGCAAAGCGTTAAAGCTTGAGCAGGAATACACAAAGGACCAAATTCTTGAAGCCTATCTCAACGTTGTAAACTTCGGCAACAACTGTCAGGGCGTTGAGGCGGCGGCACAGCTTTACTTTGACAAAAGTATAAAAGACTGCTCCGTTGCCGAATGTGCCGCAATCGCCGGCATTACTCAAAATCCATCGCTTTGGAATCCTCTTGTGTTTCCCGAAAACAACAAAGAGCGACGTGAAACCGTGCTGGAGGAAATGCACAATCAGGGATATTTGAACGACGATGAATTTGCCGCAGCCAAGAAAGAATCTGACAATATGACTTTTGTCGGCTTTCAATCAAACAACGATGATGATGACGACGACAGCGGTTATGTTCAAAACTGGTACATCGACCAGCTTTATTACGACCTAAAAGAGGACCTTGCTCAGTATTACAACATCAGCGAGGACGCCGCTTCGCTCAAGCTTTACACCGAGGGTCTTAAAATTTACTGTGCAATGGACAAGGATATGCAGGATTACATCGAAACCGCCGCACGGGAAATTGACAAAAGCACAGACCCCGATATTCAGCTCGGCTCGGTTATGATGGACTTTGACGGTCGTGTTATTGCCACGGTGGGCAGCTCCAAAACGAAAACTCAGGCACTTGAATGGGACAGAGCAAGCCATTCGGCTTTGCAGCCGGGTTCTGCAATTAAGCCCGTTTTCGTGTATCCTATCGCTATTGAGCAAAAACAGCTCTACTATTCATCAACCATCCTTGACGAGCCGCTTGAAAAATATGAATACGACTCCTCAACCGGCACCTTTAAATCGGGACCGCAAAACGCATATCTTTATTACAAGGGCAACATACTTCTTCCCGATGCAATCGAGTGTTCTTCAAACGCAACCGCAGTTCGTGCCATGGAGCTTATCGGCGGGCCGTCGGTGGCTTATGAGCAGGCTGTAACCAAGATGGGCTTCACTCATCTCAGCGAAGAAGATTCGCAAATTATGGGTTCTCTTTCAATCGGCGGTATGAACGGCGGTGTTTCGGTTCGTGAAATGGCAGCTTCATACACATATTTGGGCAACGGCGGACTTTACTATGAGCCGTACACCTATTATTATGTTACCGACTCCGAGGACAACATCATCATAGATAACCGTGATGCTGTACCAAAGCAAGCATATTCAGCCGAAACCGCAACAATTATGAACAGACTTCTTCATTACAACGTTTCAAACAGCGTAAGCACCCGTGCCGTGTATGCTCAAATCAGCGGTTGGGACATCATCGGTAAAACAGGTACTACCAACAAGGACAAGGACTGCTGGTTCTGCGGACTTTCTCCCTACGGCGTTATGGCAACTTGGACAGGCTTTGACCAGCCGGACACAATCTCGGATACAACACGCTCGGCAAAATTCTTCTCAAAGGTTATGGGCAAGTATCTTGAGGGCAAGGAACAAAAGGAATACAAGCTGTCCGATAACTGCATCAAGGCTCAGTACAACCCCTCCACGGGACTTATTGTATCAACAACGGATTTATCCGGAAAATATATCGGTTATTACACCGAGGACAATATGCCGTCATTCGGCTCTCCCTATTATGCTGAAAGCAACACAGGAATCGGAGAAAGCAACGGAAGCTACAACTATGACAGCAGCTATTCCGGCGACGGCAATAACGCAAACAGCAACTCAAACGAATTGAGCGGCTCAGGTGCGTCAGATAACAGCTCGGCTGTTTCGGGCGGTGAAAACCCCGACGGCTCAAGCTCAGGCGAATCACATGAGGGCGGTGAAAGCAGTGGCCCCGCCGAAAGCCCCGACGGTGAGCATCAGGGTGATGTAAGCACCGACCAAAACGGCGAATAATTCAGTTAAATATCCCGAAAGGTAAGGTAAATATATGGTATCAGTAGCAATTATGGGACACGGAGTTGTAGGCTCAGGTGTAGCCGAAATTCTTTTGACCCACAAACAAAAGCTTTTTGCAAATCTCGGTGAAGAAATTTACATCAAAAAGGTTCTTGACCTGCGTGAATTTCCCGACAGCCCGATTGCAGACAGGTTTACAAAGGATTTTGAGGACATTATAAACGATATTGAAATCAGAATCGTTGTTGAGGTTATGGGAGGACTCAACCCTGCCTATGACTTTGTAAAAAGATGTCTTAAGGCAGGCAAAAACGTAGTTACCTCCAACAAAGAGCTTGTTGCCGCTCACGGTGCGGAGCTTCTTGCTGTTGCAAAGGAACAAAACGTAAACTTCCTGTTCGAGGCTTCTGTCGGCGGAGGTATTCCCATCATCAGACCGATGAGCCAATGCCTTGTTGCAAACATTGTTTATGAGGTTGCGGGAATTTTAAACGGTACAACAAACTTTATTTTGACTAAAATGATAGAAGACGGTATGCAGTTTGAGGACGCTTTAAAGCTTGCTCAGGATTTGGGCTTTGCCGAGCGTAACCCTGCTGCCGACATTGAGGGACACGACGCCTGCCGCAAGATTTGCATACTTGCTTCTCTTGCATACGGCAAGCATATTTATCCCGACTCGGTACATACCGAAGGTATCACAAAAATCACCCTTGACGATGTTAAATATGCCGAAGCTCACAACTGTGTTATCAAGCTTATCGGCAAGGTTAAAAAGCTCGACGACGGCAAGCTTGACATTATTGTTGCTCCGATGCTTGTTTCCGAAAAAAGTCAGCTTGCAAATATCGACAATGAATTTAACGGTATTATGGTGCGTGGCGACTGCACAGGCGACGTTGTGTTCTACGGCAAGGGTGCAGGCAAGCTGCCGACGGCAAGTGCCGTTGTGGCTGACATCGTTGACTGCTGTAAGCATCTGAAAACCAGAAAGTATCTTTATTGGACAGACGGCGACGGCAAAAACATTATTGACACAAACGAGTCAATTACGGCTATGTATGTACGCACAAGCGGAAGCGAGGCTTTGAAAAAGGCTGAAAGTATCTTCGGTAAAATCAGCGTAATTACAAGAGCCAACGCACCCGAAAACGAGGTTGCGTTTGTTACCGACAAAATGCCCTACGGAGAATATGCAAAGAAAGCACAGGCACTTGAAAGTGACGGCGTAAAGCTGCTTTCTTCAATTCGTATGGGTGATTTATAATAAAAAAGGGGTATTGAGCAGATGAGTTTAATTGTTCAGAAATTCGGCGGCAGCTCTGTTGCAAACGCCGAACGTGTTATGAATGTTGCAGGCATCGTAACAGACACATTCAAGAAAGGTAACGATGTTGTCGTTGTTGTTTCGGCTCAGGGCGACACAACCGACGACCTTATCGAAAAGGCACAAGAGATTAATCCCAAGGCTTCTCGCCGTGAAAAGGATATGCTCCTTGCCGCAGGCGAACAGATTTCGATTTCATTGCTTGCAATGGCTATTGAAAAGCTCGGCTACCATGCAGTTTCTCTGCTTGGCTGGCAGGCAGGCTTTGAAACCACATCGGCACACACAAGTGCAAGAATCAAAAGAGTTGACCCGTCAAGAATCCGTCGTGAGCTTGACAAAAAGAACATCGTTATCGTTGCAGGCTTCCAAGGTCTTTCAAAGTACGGCGATATTACAACGCTCGGACGCGGTGGCTCAGACACAAGTGCGGTTGCTATTGCGGCTGCAATGCACGCTGACCTTTGTCAGATATACACAGACGTTGAGGGCGTTTATACGGCAGACCCACGCAAAATCAAGAACGCAAGAAAGCTCAAAGAAATTTCTTATGACGAAATGCTTGAGCTTGCAACCCTCGGTGCACAGGTTTTGAACAACCGCTCGGTTGAAATGGCTAAAAAATATAATATAGAGCTTGAAGTGCTTTCAAGTATGGCTAAGGCTTCGGGTACAATCGTAAAGGAGAAAACAAAGATGGAAAAAATGTTAATAAGCGGTGTTGCTAAAGATACAGACGTTGCAAGAATTTCGGTTATGGGTATCCCCAATGTTCCGGGGTTTGCGTTTAAGCTTTTCTCAAAGCTTGCCGCAAAGGATATAAACGTTGACATCATTCTTCAGTCTATCGGTCACGACGGCAAAAAGGACATCAGCTTTACCGTTGCAAAGTCCAGAGGCAAGGAAGCTGTTGATTGCTTGAAGGATTATATGGAAAACATCGGTGCCGCAGAGATTCTTTACGATGACAACGTGGCAAAAATTTCAATCGTAGGTGCAGGTATGGAAAGTCACGCAGGCGTTGCAACAAAGATGTTTGAGGCTTTGTATGACGGTCAGGTAAATATCCAGATGATAAGCACAAGTGAAATCAAGGTTTCCGTTCTTATCGACGCAGCAGACGCCGACAAAGCGGTTAGTATGATTCACGACAAGTTTTTTGATTAATTAACTACAAATATTAAGGGCTGTTGCGGGCAGGAAGCTTGCAGCAGCCCTTTTTGTTGTAATAATTTTCAGTTTTACAATTTAGCAAAAAGGGTTGTTTGTCGGGTTTGCATCGGAGCATTTTAGGATTTTCAGGTTGTTGTCACCGTCACAAAACGCCGCAAACACTGCTTCAAGCTTTTGGTTTTGCTTATCAAGCTCTGTTGCAAGCCATTGGCGGTTGTTGCCTGTGCTGATAAGGTTGCCTTCGAGAACTCTGCCGTTTGCAATGACAACTACCTCAATTTGCTTTTGCTTTACAACGATTTTCAAGTCGTCCGGCGTTACAGGACGGCTTTTTTCTTTTGGCAAAACCGAAATTTGCCCCGTATGCTCAAACAGCACCGTTTCAACCTCATCAAACGAAAAATACTCCTTGTCCCTGAGCATCGTTAAAAACTCGTTAAAGTCAATTTTTGCCGTTGCAAGGTTACGCTTGTAAAGCTTGCCCTTGTCATAAAGCACTATGCTCTTGCCTGTGAAAAACCGTCGGCACACCGCCGATTTTTGCGACAAAAGCGTCAAAATAATCATTACTGCGGCATACACCAAGAGTGCAACAAAGCAATGCCAAAAATCCGAAAGCTCGCTTGTTGCCATTTCAGCGGCTATTGAGCCGATTGTGATTCCGTTTACATAGTCAAACATATTCAAATTCGACATCTGTTTGTTGCCAATCAGCTTTGATAAAATAAACAGCACGGCAACCGACACAAACGCCGTTATTACTATATATAAAAATTCGCCCATAACAAGCCTCCGATTTAAACGTCAAATTTATTATGGTTCGCTTTTTAATCAATATGCGTATAAGACTGATTTCTGAGGTTAAAATAATATCAGTTGATGTTGCAAATTCAATTTTGAAATCGGGCGATGCTTATGAAAAGATATGATATTGCCGTTGTCGGCACGGGAGCGGCAGGCGTTTCCGCCGCAATAACGGCAAAATCACGTGGAAAAAGTATACTTCTTTTCGGCTCAAAAAACCTGAGCGACAAAATAACAAAAGCCGCAAAGGTTGAAAACTACACCGCCCTGCCCGACATCAGCGGCAAACAGCTTGCAAGGCTTATGCTTGCACACCTGTCTGCTCTTGACATAGCGATTACCGAACAGCAGGTCAAGGCGGTTTTTAAGACAGGCAGATTTTTTACTCTGCAAGCTGCACAGGATATTTTTGAAGCAAGCTGTGTTATTATAGCCACGGGGGTTGCTCAAAACAGACAGCTTAAAGGCGAAACAGAGCTTCTCGGCTCAGGTGTCAGCTATTGTACAACCTGCGATTCAGCTCTTTTCAAAAACAAAGTCGCCGCTGTTATCGGCTACACTTCCGATTCTGCGGCAGAAGCCGAGTTTTTGGCAGAAGTTGCCGCCGAAATCGTGTTTTTTCCGATGAAAAAGGGCTTGGCTCCCTGTGGGAAGCCCAATGTCAAAATCATCGAAGAAAAGCCGCTCGCCATATCAAAAAGCGGCGATAAAACCGAGGTTGAAACTCTAAACGGAAAATATGAGGTTGACGGCGTTTTTGTACTGCGTGATTCGGTATTGCCTCACGCCCTTATAAACGGACTTGAGACCGAAAAAAATCACGTTAAGGTAAATCTGCAAATGCAAACCTCCGTGGACGGCGTGTTTGCCTGCGGCGACGTTACAGGCACGCCATATCAATATATCAAAGCCGCAGGGCAGGGCAATTGTGCGGCTTTGTCTGCGGTTAAATATCTAAGTTATTTAAAAGATAAGGAGAATTGACTATGGTACAAAAGATTTGTAATAACAATATTGACGACGCTCTCAAAAGCAAGCTTGCACTTGTTTATTTTACGGCAAAACAATGCAACCCGTGCAAAATGCTTGCTCCTGTGATTGAGGAGCTTTCCGACGAGCTTTGCGGCAAGGTGGATTTTTTCAATGCAGACTCCGAAGAAAACTCAGAGCTTGCTCAGGAATATCAAATCAACAGCGTTCCCACGATTTTGCTTTTTAAGAACGGAGAGGTTATCGACAAAGCTGTCGGATTTAAATCCAAGGACGAGATTAAAAGTATGATAAAGTCCAAGTGTGGCTGCTGCTGTAAATAAGCTCAGAAGCGAAATTTGAGCATTTAAGCAGCACAAAAAGGACGAACAGCATTTAGCTGTTCGTCCTTCCTTGCTTTGCGTTTACCGCCTTAGTCAGGTCTGCGTAAAAGCAAAGTGTAATTATGAAAAACTTCTGATTAGCTTATGCACCAAGCTCCTGCTCGTTGTCGCCGGTAAAGTAAACCTTTTTGATGTCGGCACCGATGCTACGGAACTTTTCAACAACATCCTCATATCCTCTTTCGATATATTGAATGTTTGAAATCTCGGTCGTACCCTTAATCTGCAAAGCAGCTATAATCATTGCCGCACCTGCTCTGAGGTCGGTTGCCTTTACGGGAGCAGCCGTGAGCGGAGAGCCGCCCTCGATGATTGCAAGTCTGCCCTCAACCGAGATATGAGCACCCATACGGATAAGCTCGCTGATATATTGATAACGATTGTCCCAAACGTTTTCGTTTACAATGCTTGTACCCGAAACGCTTGTAAGCAAAGCCGTAAACTGCGGTTGACAGTCAGTTGGAAATCCGGGGTGAGGCATTGTTTTGATGTTACATCTTTTGAGAGTACAATCGGTTGCGTCAACCTTGATTGCCTCGTCATATTCGGTGATTTTGACGCCCATTTCACGGAATTTTGCCGTGATGGACTCCAAGTGTTTGGGGGTTATGTTTTTGATTGTAACACAGCCTCTTGTGGCAACAGCAGCACACATATATGTTCCTGCTTCAATTTGGTCGGGAATAATCGAATATGTCACGCCGTGAAGATAGGACACTCCTCTGATTTTGATAACGTCTGTACCTGCACCGCGAATATCCGCACCCATTGAGTTGAGGAAGTTTGCAAGGTCAACGATATGCGGTTCCTTTGCCGCATTTTCAATAATCGTCTGCCCATTAGCTTTGCTTGCTGCAAGCATAATGTTCATCGTTGCACCAACAGACACAACATCAAGATAAATGTGCGTTCCCTCAAGACCGTTTTTACATTCAGCCTCGATAATCGCACCGTCAACCAAGCGTGTTTCCGCACCAAGTGCCTCAAAGCCCTTGAGGTGCTGGTCAATCGGACGCACACCGAAATTGCAACCGCCGGGAAGTGCAACCTTTGCCTTGCCGCATTTGCCAAGCAAAGCACCCAACAAATAGTAGGACGCACGCATACCACGCACCAAGTCGGTAACAGCGTTACAGGTTTTGATGTGGGTGGGGTCGATATACAGAGACGATTTATTGATTCTTCTGACATTTGCTCCCATTTGCTGAAGAATTTTGCTTATGAGAGAAACATCGCTGATATTCGGAATATTTTCAATTTGACAGGGTTCATCACAAAGAATAACAGCGGGAATAATTGCAACAGCAGCATTTTTTGCACCGCTGATATTAACTCCGCCGAAAAGCGGTTTGCCGCCGGTAACAACAAACTTTTCCACTAAAAATACACTCCAATACAATATTGTTTGTGTTCTGCAATAATGAAACAAGTGTAAAAATACGCAAAAAAACTAATATATATGGTATTAAAAAGCTAATGATCACAATATATATTACATTTTAATTAAGATACACTACAAATTGTGGTTACGCATATGTAACGTAACAATTCTTCTAAAGAAAATGATACTACAAAATTGTAGTAAAGTCAATCTTATATGAAAAATGTAACCGTTTTTTGGCTAACTTGTACTCAAAATGTTATTAACACGTTACTTTTATTTAAATTATTTACAATATAGAGTTATCTTTGTTATTTTTTCTGATAAAGAAATTAGAATTCGTGCATATTTCGCATAAAGAAATAACAATTTTTTTACTTTATTCTCATAACGAATTTTATTTTAACCGTCGTTCGCCTGCTATGTATTATTCTTTGCAGATTTTTAAAATAAATTTCAGTAAAGTTTTGATAAATAAACCTCGATTTGCTTTGCCTGAATTTCAAACAAAAATGTGTTAAGCGACAATTTTCCGTCAAAACTTTTGGCAAAAAGAAAAGCCCCGCATAAGCGGAGCTTTCCGAAAATTTTAATTTTTCAAGTAATCGCAGTCGATTATCATTCTACGGGAGCTACGGGAGCAGGCTCACCTGTTAAACCGGTATATGTGTATCCGCCTGCAATGAACTTCTGAACGAGAGTTACGTCACGAATTGAAACGTTGCCGTCACCGGTTACATCAGCACAAATAAGCTGCTCGTTTGTTGCTTCAACCAAGCCAAGTGAAATCTTCTGAAGAAGTGTTGCATCTTCAACAGTGATTGCACCGTCGCCGTTTACATCGCCGTACATAGCCTTAGGTGCATCGGGAGCGTCAACCTTGAACTCTGTTACAACAGAGCCTGTGCCTGTCTTAAAGTCAAATCCGTTTACGTCGATTCTGAGTGTTACAGTTGAACCGTCCTCAGCAACTTCGTTTGAAGGATTGTCCTGACCATCGAGAACACCGTCGATTGTCCAGTTGTAAGGCTGCCATGAGCCGTTGCAAGCAAACTTAACCTGATAGTTGTCGAATGCGTCAATGTCTTCAAATGAGATTTCCCATACACCGGGAGCTACTTCTGTCATTCTGTTGTCTTCGGCATCAACAGCCCAGCTTTCGCCGTTGAGCCAGTTGCCGTCGCCGTTACCAACTACTGTGATATATTCAAGTTCCCATGTAAATGCGTACTCAGCGTCAACAGCAATGTCCTTTGTTGTTGAGTTGAAGTAAACCTTTACATAACCTGTGTCGTTTGTTGTAATTGAAACGTTTGCTTCAGGATAGCATTCATCCCATGTGCCGTTTGTAACCTTGCAGCCGTATGAGCCTGCTGCAACATCATCAAACTGAATCATATAGTCATATGATGCTTCATTGTATATGTACTCACCCTGAGTCATTTCGTTCTGTGCAGCATCCCACATATAGCCTGTGAGTGCTTCGTCACCTGCTACTGTCCACTTGCTCGGAGCTGTTGTAGGCTCCTCTGTTGTGGGCTCAGTTGCCTCTGTTGTAGGCTCTGTTGCCTCTGTTGTGGGTTCAGTTGCCTCTGTTGTGGGCTCTGTTGCCTCTGTTGTAGGCTCAGTTGCTTCTGTTGTAGGCTCAGTTGCCTCTGTTGTAGGCTCAGTTGCCTCTGTTGTAGGCTCTGTTGCCTCTGTTGTAGGCTCAGTTGCCTCTGTTGTGGGCTCAGTTACCTCTGTGGGGTCTGTGCTAATGCCGAGCAACTCAGCTACTGTTTCAAGAGGAGCATATAAAGGATATGTTTCGGGATCAGCAAGCTGCTTTTCATAATCCTTTGCATACTGCTCATATACAGCAGTCGGCTCAACTTCAAGTCCTTCACAAAGGGCCTGAACAACTTCGGGAGTGTAAATATCAGCGTTCTTTACTGCCCAAGAAGCGATAGCCTGAGAAACGATCTGCTCGTGAGGCTGATAAACAGGGAAGAACTCGCCTACGATTTTACCTGTTGATGTGATGCCGGCTTTAGCACCGTACTTGTCGCTGTTATTACGCCAAGCAGCTCTGTCGTCCATCTTTGATGAGTCTTCTGTGTTTTCAACCTTACCGCCTGTGCAATATACGGTATCGCCGAGGCACTCTTTTGAAAGAGTGAGGTTACAGGTCTGGTGAGCAACACCGGCTGTATCCTTTGTTGAGAAGATGATGCCGTAATCACAGCCTTCTTTAAGTCCGCCGTGATTGTCACCCTTTACTGTAACGCCCTTGTCGTTTACCTTAGATGACTTAAGCTTTGCAGTATCGAAGCAGTAAAGACCTGTTGCGGAATCCACTTTGCATACCGAGTCCTTTGTCTGCCAAGAGGGGGTGAACAATGTTTCATCTCCATATACATTGTAGAGGTGGCAATAAACACCCTTTGTTGTAGCCCATTCTTCCGGAACGGTTGATAAATCGAAATAGATTTTTGTGTCTTCTGTTTCTGCCGAAGCTGTGAACACTGTCAAACCTGAGAAGCAGGAAACAGCCATAAGTACAGCAAGAAGCAGACTAACAAATTTTGATGACTTTCTCATCGGTAATTCCTCCTTTTGATTACTCATATTTTTGAGTAACAATATTATACATTAAAACTTTTACTTTTACAAGAGTTTTTTAGAAAAATTGTTAATTTATTTTATTTTTCGATGAATAAAATATGAAAATATTATTCTAATTATTGTCAATTTTTTCAACATTTTGTCAAAGCCTATTGACATCAAAACAAAATAAAGGTATTATTTTTAGTGTATATTTACAAAAGTGAGGTTATATTTATGGATAATAACAAAAAAACCATGGAAAAAATTGTTGCACTTTGCAAAGGCAGAGGCTTTGTTTACCCCGGCTCCGAAATCTACGGCGGTCTTGCAAACACCTGGGATTTCGGTCCTTTGGGCGTAGCACTTAAAAACAATATCAAAAACGCTTGGCTTAAAAAATTTGTTCAGGAAAACAAATACAATGTCGGACTTGACTCGGCAATTCTCATGAATCCCCAAACTTGGATTGCATCGGGCCACCTCGGCGGATTTTCCGACCCGCTTATGGACTGCAAGGAGTGCAAAACCCGTCACCGTGCCGACAATCTGATTGAGGACTTTGACGGAACAAATGTTGCAGGCTGGACAAACGAGCAGATGACCGATTATATTAATGAGAAGCAAATCCCCTGCCCCAACTGCGGCAAGCACAACTTTACCGACATTCGTCAGTTTAACCTTATGTTTAAAACATTTCAGGGTGTTACCGAGGACAGCAAAAACGAAATTTATTTGCGTCCCGAAACCGCTCAGGGCATATTTGTAAACTTCCCCAACATTCAGCGTACAAGCCGTAAAAAAATTCCGTTCGGCGTTGCTCAGGTGGGCAAATCGTTCAGAAACGAAATCACCCCCGGCAACTTTATCTTCCGTGTGCGTGAATTTGAACAGATGGAGCTTGAATTTTTCTGCAAACCCGGCACAGACCTTGAATGGTTTGAATACTGGAGAGCCTTTTGCCGTGACTTCCTCTATTCGCTCAACATCAAAGAAGAAAACCTCCGCCTGCGTGACCATTCAGCAGAGGAGCTTTGCTTCTATTCAAAGGCAACCACAGACTTTGAATACTTGTTCCCGTTTGGCTGGGGTGAGCTTTGGGGCGTTGCAGACAGAACCGACTACGACCTCACTCAGCACAGCAAAACAAGCGGCAAGGCACTTGAATACTTTGACCAAACCACAAACGAAAAATACATACCTTATGTAATTGAGCCGTCACTCGGTGTTGAGCGTTTGTTCCTTGCCATTGTTGTTGAGGCGTATGACGAAGAACAGATTGACGAAAAGGACAGCCGTGTTGTAATGCGTTTGCACCCTGCACTTGCTCCGTTTAAGGCTGCGGTGCTTCCGCTTTCCAAAAAGCTCAACGAGCAGGCTGAAAAGGTTTATGAAATGCTTTCAAAGAGCTTTATGACCGATTATGACGACGCAGGCTCAATCGGCAAGCGTTACAGACGTCAGGACGAAATCGGCACACCGTTCTGCATCACCTACGACTTTGATTCAATCGACGACGGTTGTGTTACTGTTCGTGACCGTGACACAATGCAGCAAGAAAGAATCGCCATTGACAAGCTTACCGACTACATCGCAGACAAAATCAAGTTTTAAAGCTTAACCAACACAAAAGACTAACACAAAAGCGGACCGCAATGCAGTCCGCTTTTTTATGTTTATATCTATGTCTATATCAAAGAAGTGAAATTATAAACAACACAATTTCAATCGCAGAGATTATAAGTCCGGCCTTTGCCAATCCGTGCCTTTTGTTGTTTTCGTTTATTGAAAGGTCGATTATTCCGAGAATCAAGCCTGCAATACTGCCGTAAAAGCTCATCGCACATATAAAGCCGATGATGCCCAATACCGACTGTGGGTTTTGATTTTGCAAAGTAAGGTTTTGTTGATAATTTGCGTTCATCGCATACTGTGACATATTAACTGTATTGCTTGGTTGGTCAATGTTAATCATTGCTCTGCCGTTCCAAGAAGCGTATACTTTTACCGGCTCACCGGCATTTGAAACATAGATTGTTCTGCTGTAGCTTTTGCTTCCGATTATAAAAATAAGCTGATGCATTCCGGGTGCAAGCTGATACGAAAGGGTTTGGTTGTTCAAATAATAATTCTTTTGACCCGAATCAACAACCTTGACAACCATCTTTACGTCGTTATTAACGGTTGCATAGCTGATATACAAATTAGGAGAATTATATTCGGCAATACTGTTAACTCCCTCATTTGCCGCATATGCATTTTGAGCTTCGTAGCCGTTAAACGCCGTGTTTGTCACGCTTGCTCCGCAATTTGAGCAAAAAACAGATTCTCGATTATCGTCAATAATATGCTCCGCTCCGCAGTTTTGACAATAAACTCTAACTGACATTATACCACCTCATATTTAGTTTATATTACAGACCTCAGGCGAAAATTTTTAAAATCTCGTCCTTGTGTGCCATAATTGCATCGTAGCCCTCTTGGATAGTTTCGTCAACGCTGTCCATAGAAAAAAGCTGAGTGTTTTCGTTGTTGATTTGAACCGTGTAATCAGCCATTTCCATAGACTTTCTTGTGCCGTCAATGGAATAAACGTCCAACGCACGCCAGATAACCTTTATTAATCCGTCCAAGCCTGCGTCGGGGTCATAATTGATTATATCAAAGCCTATCGCAAGCACCTTGCCCACGCCCATATCCTTCAGCACCTTGACGGGCAGGTTGTCCTTTGAGCCACCGTCAATAAAATTGTAGTTTTCATAGTTGCAGGTGGTGTAAATTGCAGGAAACGACATACTCGCACGCACGGCGGTTTCAAGCGGTGCTCCCGTTATGTAATGAATGTGGTCATTTTCAAGGTGTTCGTCCTTTGTCGTAAAAATGCACTCGTCTGTTGTCAGCGTATCAACCGTTACAATCGAAAGATTTATCGGCAAATCTTCAAAGCCCTTGATTCCTTTTTCGTCCATAATTTCACGAAAAACATCGGAAATAAGCTCGCCCGACTTTATGCCGTCCTTTTGAATCTTTTTGTTAAGGATAAACTGAGCAAGTGCCTTAAAAATCAGCCCGTTGTCAATTTCGGCAAGTGTTTTCCAATGCTTTTTGGCAACGTCTTTCATTTCGTCGGCTTCTAAGCCCATTGCGATAATCGCCGCCATAGCCGCACCTGAGCTTGTACCCGAAACGTATTGAGGTCTTATTCCCAATTCATAAAGTGCCTTGATTGCACCGATGTGGGCAATTCCCTGCAAGCCTCCGCCCGAAAAGGCGATGCCGATTGCGTTTTTTCTGTCTTGATTTTCCATTGAATGTCACCCGATTTCAAAAATCAATAAAACTTATAAACGTTGCAGTATGACTCGGTTTCTGCAAAATAGTCATACCAATTGTAAAAATCTTCAAATTCGTAGTCAGCTTGAATCAGCTCATAGCTCTTAAATTTTGTGTTTTGGGTAATATAATCAATCACCGTGTCTTTGTCGGCAAGACGTGAAATATAAACCGTTACCTCGTCAAGCGTTTCAAGGTCTTTGTCCGTTTTGAGTGCCGAAAGGCTGTCCGTGTTGCTGCGTTCAACGTCGCCGTTGTTCATATACGCTCCCGCAAGCTCGTTTATCTTGCCGTTTGTGATGATTCCACGCTCGGTCGCAAATTTTTCAAGCTCATCACCGAGGGTTTTGGACATTTCATCAGTCTTTACTATCCTTGTGGTATCGTACAGCATAAACTTGTCAATGCACTTGTTCCATTCAAGCATTGCAGTTCCCACAAAAATGCAATTGTCCGTCTGCGGCTCGTAAAGGTTTGTTTTGCCGTAGGTATAGTACGGCTTTACTGTTGCAAACGCCGTTACAAACGCAAGCAGCATACTCACGGGCAAAACAAGTCTTAATTTTTCGGGCTTGAGCAGATTGAATATTTTTATGAACGCAAACGCAAACAGCATTGCGATAAGAGGCAACGAAGCCATTACATATCGGTCGCTGTTAAACGGTGATAAAAGCGAAATTCCGACAAAAAACACAACCGACGGTACTGCAACAACAGTTGCCTTGCGGCTGAGCTTTTGCTTTTTGAAAAATCTGAAATACACTCCAAAGCCCAACGCACACACACTGCACAAAACGAACAGCCAAATTTGATTGATGAACAAATCCTTTGACAAAATCTGAATATAGGTGCATAGCTTATAGATGACATATGTCACCATTGTGATTGCGTCGATTGAAAAGCTGAGCGAACCAAAGCCTCGGTTGCCGCCGATTACGTTTGAGATTATAAACGGATAAATGCAGAGTGCAAGTCCTGCTCCGATAACAGCGGAAACAACAAATTTGATTAAATCCTTGATGTATCTTTCCTTGATTTTGAAAACAAGCAACACCAATCCGATAAGCCCGCCGAAAAGGATAAAATAATACTGAGTTAATATGCCGAGCATAACCGTCAGCACAACAAGCATACAGTCGCACAAAGTCGCCGTGTTTTTGCTGTCGTAAAACTTGAGTGCCAAATTTAAAAACGCAAGCACAAAAAATGTGAGCGTTGAGTACATTCGAAGATAGATGGTTGTGGTTACACAGGCAATGCTGAACGCATATGCCGCCGTGCCGATGAGGGCATAAAGGTTGTTGCCCGTTACTTTTTTGCCTATTTTATAAAGCATAATCAAAACGCCCGTCATTGCTACGATATTCACCGAATAGGCAAGCCACTTGCTGAACGTTTCGGGGAACAGCGAACAAACAGTATGCACCAAAGCGTAGTAAAGCGGAGGGTGCGAAGCGTCGATTATTTGATTTCGGTAAACCTGAGCATAATCAAAGCGGTCGTCCTTGCTGACCGTGAGATATTCGTTAAAATCCTCGGAGGTGTTTATGCCTCCGTCGGTAGAAAGCTGCTTTGAAGAATTTGCAAGGTTATATGTAAGCAGCTCATCCTCATGATAGCCCTGCTTGCCAAACATAAAAAACGTGCTGACCGCAAGGCTGATGATTATTATAACAGAAAGAATAACAGCGGATTTTTTATTGCTGACGGTCATATTACAACTCCTATATTTAAACTTCATTACAGATAAATATATTATAACACATATTTTACAAATCTCAACATTTTTTGCCTGTTTTTGCATTAGTTTATTTCGAGATTTTCAAAGGCACACAAAAAAACGGACAGCCGTTTCGGGCTGTCCGCAAGGGTTTGATTTATTCTGCTTTTTCGGCAGGCTTTTCCGCCTCTGCCTTTTCAACAGCCTTTGCCGTTTCGGGCTTTTCGGCAGTCTTTTTCTTGGTTACTGTCTTTTTTGCCGCAGCTTTAGCTGTTGTCGATTTTTTGGCAGTGGTTTTGGTTTTCTTTTCGGTCTTTGCTTCCGCCTTTTTGTCTGCTTCTTTCTTCTTGGGAGTACGCTTTACGGGAGTGATTTCCTTTTTAAGCTTAAAGTACATAACACCAAGAGGAGGAATTGTGATATTGATTGAATAATCAAGGTCGTGGTCGGCAACCTTTTTGGCTCTGAGCGAACCCGAATTAACAATTCCGCTTCCGCCGTATTCAACGCTTTCGGAGTTAAACACTTCTTCATAGTAGCCATACACGGGAACGCCGATTTGATAGTTTTCGTGCAAAACAGGCTGGAAGTTGCACACGCAAATTATTTCACTGCCGTCATAGGCAATTCTGCGGAAAGCAATTATGCTGTTTTTGTAGTCATCAAGAGAAATCCATTTGAAACCGTCCCAATCGTAATCGTTTTCGTGCATTGCGGGTGTGTCACGATAGAACTTGTTTGCATCGGCAAAGAAACGGTTGAGCTGACGGTGCTTTTCATATTCAAGCAAGCTCCATTGAAGCTCCTCATTTGAATTCCACTCGTCAAACTGTCCCAGCTCGCCGCCCATAAACATAAGCTTTTTGCCCGGATGTGCCATCATATATGCCACAAAGCCTCTTACGCCTTGGAACTTTTGGTCATAGTCGCCCGGCATTTTGTTGATGAGAGAGCCTTTGCCGTAAACAACCTCATCGTGTGAGATAGGAAGCATAAAGTTCTCGGAAAATGCGTAAACCATACTGAACGTGAGTGTGTCGTGGTGATAATTTCTCCACAACGGGTCAAGCGAAATGTAGGACAGCATATCATTCATCCAACCCATATTCCACTTGTAGTCAAAGCCGAGTCCCATATCCTTAATCGGATAGCGTGTAACACTCGGCCAAGCCGTGCTTTCTTCGGCAATCATCATTGCCTCGGGGTGGAACATATGAACAACCGTGTTAAGCTTTTGCAGGAAATCAACGGCAACAAGGTTTTCACGTCCGCCGTAAGCGTTTGCCACCCACTCGCCGTCGTTACGGTTGTAGTCAAGATACAGCATTGAAGCAACGGCGTCAACACGGATACCGTCAACGTGGTACATATCAAGCCAGAACATTGCAGATGATACCAAGAAGCTTGTAACCTCGTATCTTCCGTAATTGAAGATATATGTTCCCCACTCCTTGTGTTCACCGATTCTGGGATCTTCGTATTCATAGCAGCCCGTGCCGTCAAAGCGTGCAAGGCCGTGTGCGTCTTTCGGAAAATGAGCGGGAACCCAGTCAAGGATTACACCGATTCCCTGTTGGTGACATCTGTCAATAAAATACATCAAATCCTTCGGCTCGCCGTAGCGTGAGGTTGCGGCAAAATATCCCGTAACCTGATAGCCCCAGCTTCCGTCAAACGGATACTCGGTAAGCGGCATAAATTCAATGTGAGTATATCCCATATCCTTAACATAAGGGATAAGCTCATCAGCAAGCTTGCGATAGCTGAAAACATTGCCGTCCTCATACTTACGCCAAGAGCCTGCGTTGATTTCGTAAACGTTGATAGGCATTTTGTTGTGGGGATTTGCCTTTTTGTAATCAAACCATGCACCGTCGCCCCATTCGTAGCCGTGAATATCATAAACACGGGATGCGTTGTCGGGACGGGTTTGGCAATGAAACGCATAGGGGTCGGTTTTGAGCCTGCGTTCAAACCACGGGGTTTCAACACAATATTTATAACAGGCAAACTGCTGAACGCCCTCGATAAACAGCTCCCAAACACCCGAATCCGAAATTCTATACATATAGTTGGCGTCGCTGTTCCAACCGTTAAAATCACCCACTACCGAAACAGAAACTGCGTTCGGTGCCCATACTCTGAAAACAACTCCGTCACGGTTGTCCCAATTTACAAAGTGTGAGCCGAGGAACTCGTAGGCTCTGACTGATTCGCCCTGCAAAAATTGGTCAAGCGGCGGTCTTTGGTCATTTAATGAATAAGCCATAATAAACCTCTTTTCAAAGAAAATCTGATATAAAATAATGTTTATACATTTACTCTTAATACTATTATAATATATTTTAACAAATATTCAAGTGGTAATTTGGATTTTTATGTAAATGTTTTAAAGTTTTTATGTACAAAAATCGCCAACCTGTCATATTTTTGTTCAAATTTTGATAACAGGCACGATAAAATCCGCTCCACATTTGCAAGGCTTGTCATATGCAAGTGCCAAAACATCGGTTGCAAAAACGTCCTTTTTAAGCAGAGCATTATTGACCCTGCCGTTTTTGAGTGCCTTTGCAACAGAGGTAACCACCTCAAGCTGACAGCTTTTCAGCATTTTTTCACCCTCGGAGCTAAAGCCCAGCACACGCAGATAATCGCACGGTGTGTTTTGCAGGCTTTCGGTTATTCCCAAAAACGCACAGGTGATTATGCGTCTGATTCGTGCGTGGGTGTAGCGTTTTGTCTTTACTGCGTCAATTATTTCCGTCAAGGAATTGCACCTGCAAACCGCCTCGGCAATTCTGTTTTCAAGCCCCTCGTTTACATCGGGCAGGCTTGCAAAATCACTTGCAGTCATACCTCTCAGCTTATAAAGCACAGCACGCTCAAGGTTTTCGGGGCGTGTGATTTTTTGCGGAAGCTTCTTAGCAAAATGCGATGCGTCGCCGCCGCTCAGCAAAAGCCTGCGAATATACGAAGCGGAGGATATTTCGCCGCTTGCTTCAAGGCTGTCGTGGTCTGCACCCTTTCGTTTTATCGGCAAGGGTTTGATTTTTGAGCCGTTCAACGCACGCAAATATTCAAGTGCCAAAATATTGTTGGAGGTTTTAAATACATCGGCAACCTCGTTTCCAAGCACCTCTCTGACCGCATTTTCAATCGCACGGGGGTAGTAACCGCCCTCTTTCATTTGCTCGGCAACACGCTTTTGAACTCTTTTGTCGTCAATGCAAGCTGCGGCGGATTTCAAAAGCGAAATATCGTCTGTTTCGCAACCGAACGCAAGGTAATTTACACATTCAAGCGACTTGGCGATTTCAACTCCGCAACGGGCAAACCTTTGTGCATTTGCAACGGCGTAAGCCGTGGGAAGCTCAAGCACCAAATCAACTCCGTTTTGCAACGCCGCTTCTGCACGCAAAAACTTGTCGGCTATCGCCGCCTCACCACGCTGAACAAAGCTGCCGCTCATCACGGCAACCACGCCCTCTCCTGTTTTCTGCTTTACGGCGTCAACAAGATATTTATGCCCGTTGTGAAACGGGTTAAATTCGCTGATTATTGCAACTGCCACAACAATACCTCTTTCAAAATGGTGTTTCATTTTCAAAAAAGTGCAAAAAGCACTTGAAAACGTCAATATATTGGAGTATGATAATAGTATATATTGTATAATATTATATATCAGATTAATGCTTTTATCAACACATTTGGAGGGACGATACCAATGAAAATTTTAGTAATCAACGCAGGCAGCTCATCGCTTAAGTATCAGCTTATTGATATGAACGATGAAAAGGTGCTTGCAAAGGGCAACTGCGAAAGAATCGGAACAAACGAGGCGTTTATCGGCTTTAAGGCTCCAAACGGCGACAAGATTGAACGCAAGGCTCAAATGCTTAACCACACTCAGGCGTTTGAGGCTGTTAAGGAAGCTCTGCTTGACAAGGAATACGGTGCAATCAAAAATCTTTCCGATGTTTCGGCAATCGGCCACAGAGTGGTTCAGGGCGGTGCGTATTTTGACAAATCCGTGCTTGTTGACAACGAGGTTTTAAACAAAATTCAAGAGCTGGCTCCGCTTGCTCCCTTGCACAATCCCGCTCACATTCAGGGAATTGAAGCCTGCACAAAGGTGTTTGGCACAACAGTTCCGCAGGTTGTTGTTTTTGACACGGCATTTCATCAAACAATGCCCGAAAAGGCATATATGTTTGCAATTCCATACAAATATTACGAAAAATACGGCGTTCGCAGATACGGTGCTCACGGCACATCTCACCGCTATGTAACCGACAAAATGGCTGAGATTATGGGCAAGGACAAAAAGGATTTGAAGCTCATCACCTGCCACATCGGCAACGGCTCGTCAATTTCTGCTGTAAAGGGCGGAAAGGTTATTGACACATCAATGGGACTTACTCCGCTCGGCGGCTTTATGATGGGTACACGCTCCGGCTCACTTGACCCGTCGGTTGTTACCTTCATTGCCGAAAAAGAAAACCTTACTCCGCAGGAAATCTCAAAAATCCTCAACAAGGATTCGGGACTTTGGGGTGTTTCGGGAGTTTCTTCCGACGACCGTGATGTTTCCGCTGCCGAAAAAGAGGGCAACAGACGTGCACACCTTGCACATGAGATGCTCTACTATCAGATTGCAAAATTCATCGGAAGCTACTATGTAGCCCTCGGCGGCTGTGACGGAATCGTTTTCACCGCAGGCTTGGGCGAAAACCAGCCTCAGCTTCGTGAAAAGGTATGCGATTATCTTGAGTGCATCGGCGTTAAGATGGACAAGGAGTTCAACGCAAAGGCACTTCACGGCGTTACCGGCACACTTTCGACACCCGACTCAAAAATCAGAGTTGAGCTTATTGCAACCGACGAAGAAATGGTTATTGCAAGAGATACAAAGGCGATTGTCGAAGCCCTGTAAATTTTGATTTTGTACTTTTTAAAATTACTGTTTTCATAAATTACCAACAGAAAAACCGCCCTGGCTTACGCTTGGGCGGTTTTTCCGGATAACTATACTTTTAATGGAGAAATACATAAAATTATGTATTTAGATTAGCTTGCTGAAATCCTGTCGTAGGTGTATCTGAACTTGTTGGGAATCAATCTGCCCTTTTCGTCGGTCTGACAATCGGTAAAGTAGTAGCCGATGCAGTTTTGCTTTGGAACATCAAGCGATACCGTTTGTGAGCCGTCGCCGTTTGTAAAGATAATCTTGTCCCACTTTTCTTGGTTCAGAGTAATTTCAAGAATCTTAACACCCGATTTAAGTATTTTTACCTTTGAAATACCTTGTGCATTGTCAAAAGCATTTATATACTTGCCTGTGCTGCTGTTGTAGCAATATGCCTTAACGTTTGACCAACCGATGTCGTTACAGAAGTAAACCGTTGAAATCGTGTTGTTTTCTTTCATCTCGTTAAAGTTTGCATATGCAGCATAAAGATTTGCATAGGCTTCTTCGGTTTCAGATTTTGAAAGAGCTTCAAGGTCAACATCCTTGTATGCGTAATACTGTGTTTTGAGCTTTGAATAAGCCACGAACGAAGCATAACGATAGTCGGTGTAAAGCGTCTCGCCTGCAACCGTCAGCAAGGAGCCGAGGTCTCTTACGTCTGCCTTATAGCCCTCCTCGGCGGGGAACAAATCAAAGGAGTCGGCAGCACGCTTTTGAATTAGCGTAGCACTTCTTACATTAACCGTGCCGTTGCCGTAAACATCGGCACAATAAAACATTTCGGAAGTAAATGTAATTGCTTCGCCAATGTATTTTTGAATCATTGTTGCGTCTTTAACGCTTATTTTGCCGTCGTTATTAACGTCGCCAATCTGCATATCCTCGTAAATAGGCTCAATCTCGGTCTTGTCAAGCTCGTTCGGTTCAAGCTCATAAGAAAGCGTAAGGCTTCCGTCCTCGTTGCTAACAAGTGTAAATGTAGCTATTCCTGCAGGAACATAGAACTTGTCGGGATTTGAGAGCGACGTGCTACGATAGAGAACAGCAGACGTCGAGTCGTAACCGAGCCAACCATTTGTATAGTAGCTTGTGTTTGAAGACGAAACAACATATACATAGCTGTCGTCTAAAAACTTCATTTCCAAGCTTCCGTTTTCATCAAACTTGTAATCTCTTGACTCATAATCGGCACCGTTGAAATAACCTAAAAGATAATATTTTACATCAACCTCAGGTTTATAGGAAGCAGACGATAACCAAGTAAATGTATCACTTCCACCGAGATTAATAATATCAAAACCGTCTGCACGAGTACTTAAATCCCATTTGTTCCAATAGCTTGCAATGCCATCGTTTTTGTTGCCTACGCTCCACGCTCCGTCGCAACGATAAACTGTCAGGTTTACTGCCTCCTTAGGAATATAAGCCTTTTCGTCCGCAACTGTGTAGTAATTTCCTGTGTCCTTATCATAAACATAAAGAACTGCACCTGCTGTGTAAACCCAGCCGCTTGAGGTTGCATCCAAAACCTTTATCTCAACTGCCTCATATGGCAATGTTGTGGGCTCGGTAGCCTCTGTGGGCGGCTCTGTCGGGTCATCAACAGATCCCTTGTAGCTTATCCAACCACTCGAAGTTGCTGTTTTTGTACCTGACGGGCTTGCATCGGGAGAAACAAATATCTTTCCGTTTAGTTCGGAAACAGTATAGGTCTTATCCGTAAATGCATATTGTGCATACATCTTTGCCGATGTTGATGCTGACTCAGCCGCTTGAAGTTGAATTCTAGCAATGCCTGCCGTGTCATATTCTGCGGTGTATGCCTCTGAAAATGTGTATGAATACACTTCAAGTCCATTGTATGTTTCACCTGTGTCGGTCAAAACCAATGCAGAATGAGGATATGTTCCTGCCGAGGTTTTCAGATTGATTCTGAATGTATAACCTAAATCCGTAAAATCCTTTGGAATAGCCCAATATATTGTTGATTCGTTTGCGGTAGCCTCAGTTGTTGGTTCTGTTGCCTCTGTAGGATCGGGTTCAACTTGTTTGTAGCTTATCCAACCACTTGAAGTTGCTGTTTTTGTACCTGACGGGCTTGCATCGGGAGAAACAAATATCTTTCCGTTTAGTTCGGAAACAGTATAGGTCTTATCCGTAAATGCATATTGTGCATACATCTTTGCCGATGTTGATGCTGACTCAGCCGCTTGAAGTTGAATTCTAGCAATGCCTGCCGTGTCATATTCTGCGGTGTATGCCTCTGAAAATGTGTATGAATACACTTCAAGTCCATTGTATGTTTCACCTGTGTCGGTCAAAACCAATGCAGAATGAGGATATGTTCCTGCCGAGGTTTTCAGATTGATTCTGAATGTATAACCTAAATCCGTAAAATCCTTTGGAATAGCCCAATATATTGTTGATTCGTTTGCAGTAACGGGGGCTGTGGACTCCTGTGGTTCTGTTGTGGGTTCGGTAGACGGATAAACAATCTCGCCTGTTTCCCAAGAGTACTTTGATGAGCCTGCAACGTTGAAAATAAGCTGACCCTCTGCTCTTTGTACAGGACCGAATTTGTTCCAAAAGCTTGTAACGGAATCCGACTTGGTTTCAAGTCCGCTGTTCCAGCTTCCGTTGCATCTGTAAAGTGTGAGATTTGTTGCGTTTTCGGGAATTTGAGCAATGCCCGTTGTGCTGTCAACAGGGAAATGGTTGCCCGAATCGTTGTTATAAAAGAATACAGCCGCTCCTTCGGAGTACAAATATGAAGTTGTGTTGTTAACCTGAACGTCTATCATATTTGAAGATTCGGTTGTCGGCTCGGTTGTGCCTTCGGTCGGCTTTACGTTTGGCTCGTGTGTATATCCCGATGTATCAACAATATAAGAATACTGCGGATAGATAAGGTTATCAACAACGTTCAAACCGTTTGAAATAACCATATCGTCATAGCAATCAACGATGTAGCACTGTGAGCTGTTCTCGTCCATTGAGTAATCTATCTTGCCGTTTGTTATATGTGTTGTGCAAGCAGTAGCGGGAATATGGAAAAGGTTGCACGCCTCTCCGTTTTCGTTGTCGTAGTTCCAGTTATACATAAAATCAAAGTGTGAATGACCTGTGTAACAGAAAACTTCGTTGTAGGTATCGAGAATTTCTTTGAAACGCAAATTGTTGGGATACTCGGAGGTTGTTCTCAATCCGCCTGAATAATAGTGCTGTTCCTTATCATCTCCGGGGCCCCAGCCGTGGAAAAATGCGTGTTCAAATACAAATATTCTGTGACCGTCATCATAATACTTTTCAATAGTGCTTTCAAGCCAATCCAACTGTTCGGTTGAAAATTCATCGCTTGTACCCGGTGAATCATCCGCTTCAAGAGCTACAAAGATAAAATGGTCACCGTTTTTGGCGGTAATTTCATAATACGGAGCATCTCCGAGGCCTTCGTTGTCAACTCCTAAGCCCGTTGCAGCCTTGTATGCCTCCAGTCCGTAATTGATGTCGCTTTTCATACTGTGGTTGCCGTTGGTTTCATAAATCGGGTTGGTGTATGACGAATCTGCGATTATCTTTTGGAAGCCCTGCCACTCCTTTGAAGTGCCGTTCTCATAGTTGTTAATGCAGTCGCCTGATGTGGTGACGAAATCAACGTTTCTGTCAGCAGCATCTTCAAGAGCTAATGCAAAATGCTTTTGCGAATATGTATAGAATACAGTTGACTGCATATCAAGCTGAGTGTCCGAGATAGCTTCAAACGACAGAGTTTTGTCTGTGCTTTTGTTGGGATTTTGCTTTGACTGAGGAACATTGTAAACAAAGCTTGCCGACGAAACCGAGGTTTGGTCAGAGCTGTTTTCCGCAAATGCAACCAGCTTTGTTGCATCGGGCGGTATTACAATATTCTCTAAAAACGAAAAGCTAGCCAATCCGCCTACTGCCGTAAGAGTTGTTATCGGATAGTAGCCGCTAAGCACATTTTCGTCGTCTGCCCAATAAAGGGTGTAGTTGCCGTAGTCTGCGGTATCTGAGAGAGTAAGCGTTATCTTGCCCTCTGCAAAGCCTGCCTTATCGTTTGCAAAGCTGTAAGTCAGTTCAGCTTGTTGTGATGCAAACGCTGTCATCGGCATTGCCGTCGCCAACAACATAACCGCAAGAACAGACGAGGTTATCCTGCTTATGAGTTTGTGTAATTTCATCGTTATTCCTCCTTAAATTATTTACAGTGGACAATTATTTTTGTTCACATTTATGATTACAACTTGATTTTATCATTTAAGAAGTTATAATTATATGCCAATATCGTCAAATTGCAACCGATTAATCTGAAAATATGCTTAATATTTGACAAGTATACATAATTTTGAGCAAATCAAAAGCCCGCACCCAAAGGTGCGAGCTTTTTTTCAGTTGATATAGTTGTTATTTTCGTAAAACTTGTTGTAAGCATAGGTATCGGGCAAATGGTTGTGAGCCTTGACATAGTCCCTTAACGTACAGTTGTAAACACGCTTAAAGGTCTTGATAAAAGCCTTAACATTCGGGAACCCGTTATCAAGTGCGGCAACGGTTTCCGTAACGTCATAGTTAGCCATATCCGAAACCGCATTAAACATACGGTATTCGTTAAGATAATTCATAAAGGTTTTGTTGGTTTTGGTTTTGAATATTTTTGAAAAATATGTGGTGCTAAGCCCCACTGCCTTAGCAGCTTCTTCAAGCGTAATCTGCTCACGGTAATGCTCCTTGATATATTCAATCGCAACCTGAGTATAGTTGTATACGGGATTTACGTCGCGTCGAAGCTGAGCCGAGGGCGAAAGCTTGGTTTTGCAGTTTGTAAAAATATATTCAATCAACGAAATCAGAGCCGTCAAAACCGTCAGCTCCTCAAGGGGATTTTCGGTGTTGAGCGTGTTGGCAATTTTTTGAAGCTGAGATTTAACAAATTCCTTATCGGCATCGGTTTTTATTGAGTAGCTGTAATTTTCAAAATCGTCGAAATAATTTTTTAAAAAGCCGTAAGAATAAATAATAACAATATATTTCACATGACTTTCGGAGTATTTTCCATTGGACATATGTACGCTGTACGGCTCTATGACTGCATACTCGCCTTTTTGCAAAACCCGCTCGTTGTCCTCAATCTCAACAATAAGGTCGCCGTTTATAACGTAGTCAATTTCAAAGGCTTTGTGCCAATGCTTGTCGATAAAGCAATCACATCCCGGCTTGTCAAAAAGTACAACCCTCGCGGGGAAATTGCTGTCGGAGGACGACATCTGATATTTAAAGGTGTAGTTTTTCATACGCTCACTCCCTTGTGAACTTAGTATACCATAACCGCAAAAATAAAATCAATACAATAATTAACAATAATTAATTCAACACTTCCGCAAATAATACAAATGAAAGAAAATAGTATTCCCTGTCGTTTATACAACTAATTTAAAAGCAGGAGACAGAAAAATATCCGCCACCTGCTTTAATTATTTCGTCTATTCGTCTATGAATTTTTATAACACAGCTATATTCAATATTAATCCCACCTGAATTCCGAGCCGCAGTTTGGGCAACTGCCGATTCCGTATGGAATCTCTACCGAACAAACAGGGCATAAAACTTTTTCTTCCATGCTCTCATAATTATTAGTATTACCCACGGTCGAAAGACTGTCTTTTGTATAATCTGTATATGCGGGATTATTATATGACGATGAGCTTATGTCACGTGATGGAAGCTCTTCTGCCATATATTTATCGTTGCTGTCATCTTCAGTTTTTTTATATTCTAATGGATATGGATCGGCAACAATCCCATTGCTATTATCCTTTGTTTGACTTTGTTGCACGATATTTTCGTAATTAAATTGTGATGTGTTTTCAAACGCATTTGCTCCATGTCTTTTTGCTGTTGTTTGTGCTGCATTATTTAGAGTAATACTGTTCGTCGATAAAACATCATTGCTTTTAGAAGCTGAAGTGCTGTTTAAAGCTATATTTACGTTATCTTTCTTGTCAGAAAATACAGTATGGCTTATTACCCACTTTTTTATGTATACATAATAGAAAGCATTTCCGAATATCAAGAGAAAAACATCCACAATAATTAAAAGCGGAATCCAATTTGAAAATCTATACATATCTAAATATCCATATCTGTAATTGTAGCTGGTTAAAAACGCCAATAAAATCGGAGTAGAAACTATTCCGCCTATTATTAACTCCCATAATATCATTTTACCGAACAACTGACCTGCCGAGCCATTAAAGTAAAGTCTTTTTCCGTTAATAACAGTATGTCTTGTTTCCCAACGAATTACCAAACAATTTGCCCATGGAATACCAAAACCCAATGTAAATATAGCTATTAAAGTCGTAAGCAATCTGAAACCGGCATACTGAAATCCGTTTCCGTCAAAATATGAATCCGACTTTATCTTTTTAGTATTATTCGCATTAGGCGTCGACCGTGCTTGAACTGCGTTACTGTTTCTCGTTTCGTGTACTCTGTTGTAATTTTGACTTGCATCAATTCCGCTGTATGTCGAATTTGTATTTGGCTTCGATCGTGGTTGTCTCGCATAATCGTTTTGTAACGTTAAGCTTGAACCGCATTTTTGGCAAAACGAATCCGTATCAACACATTTTGTTCCACATTTTTCACAATACATATTTACTCCTCCGCAATCAAATTATTTGATATTTAATTAATATATTAATCAGTTGTCTTTAAATACAAATCAGCAATCTTATTCAACGACATTCCAAGTGATTTGTATTTACTTTCAATCCTGACTATATTTTTTCTATTACTGTTAAGTGAAGAAATTATTTTTGGTCTTGCACTATCTGTAATCGGAAGATCACGACATATCTCTTTTATTTTTTCTTCAAAAACATAATAAGATTTGCCCAAGCCCAGTAAAGCTTCACTTGACCTTTTCAATGAATTATAATCAACAGAAAAGCAACTCATATTTGTCCTCCTAAATAAAATCTCAAATATTATCCAAATTCATATAACCTGTGTTTTATTATCGGTAGGTTCGTTTATTTGCAATTTCCTTTGCTTTTTTCTCGGTATTGTACGTACGGCGTGCAACCTGTCTTATGGTATCAGCAGTATGTTCCAAACGTTTTGCACAATCGACAATTTCATCTCTTAATTTACAAGCCCGATTTATGTAAATGTCGGCTCCATTTCCTTGCCAAGTGTTCCTTATTGAATCAATCTCTCTGTTAAAAGAGAGATTTGCAGATTTTCGCATATTTTGTGCAACCTCGGTAAGCTCATCTGCTTTTTTCATTGCACGACTGAAATCGTAATAAATTTTATCCATAACAGACCACCTAAACAATTATATCTATCGGCAAATCACTTGCCGTGTCAACATTTTCATTTTCAGTTTCCGTATAGTTACCCGAAATGCTTTTTAGCTTTTCGGCATATATATTTAAAACTTCTATTTTCTGTTTGATTAAATCAATATTGTTCAAATATAGATTTCTGTGTTTATCGGCACTTGAGCCAATCCAATATGATGAAGTGTGCTTCACCGTATCTGTTACTTCCGAAAATCTGCTGTATAATTGAGTAATTTTATGCTCCATTTCGTCCGCAGTACTGATTAAAGATTCAGGAGTAACCGTCAACTCGTAGCTTTCATTAATTTTAGTAAAATCAACAACGGTATTTTCTGTTTCGTTCTTGCTATCATTAATTGATTCTATTATTTTTTTCCAAAAATCAATAAAGTCATCAGCAAAAAGCTTTGGACTGATTAATACCGCAATATATCTCGCAAAAAATTCTGCTGCTAAACCTTTATTCTTTCCTATATAGTCAAACGCAAAATTATCCAGATTTTCTATCGCCACCTTTTCGGCAGCAAGATTTTTAATTATTGCTTCTTTAAGCTTTTCATCGTCGCCACTAATTCCTCCGATTACAACTTCTATAATGCCGTCTATACTCTTACTTCGTTCCGGTTCTTCCAAGTTTGAAATTATATATGTAGAATATTCATTTATAAGCTTTGAAAACTCCGACTCCTCGATTTGCGGTCTAAGGCTACCGCTATCATCAAATAATATATTAGGCTTGTGGTAATGGAGATAATTATTCTGATTTTCGGCATCAATATAAATAGCTGTTCCTGCTATCGGATACAGCAAGCAATGTACATAGTCCTTATTCGCTGAAATTGAGATTATTTTATCAGATTTCGCAGCAATTTCCGAAGAATATTTTTCCAAGAACTCCTCAGAAAATCCTTGTCCGTCATACGATACACACTTTCCGATTCTATCTGTAACAATAGTCACATACTGAGCCTTGTTGCCGCCTTTTGAATGTCCGGTAACAGTCATATTATTGCCGTAATTATCCGGAAGATTATTAATATATTCGGCTGCATCTTGTTGCAACTCTGTATCAGAAAGATAACCGCCCTTTCCGTTGTCTTTCCACTCATAATCACCACTTGATCCTCTGAAGACAACATTCACATCGGTAGGGCTATTTTCATCATTTACAAAGCAAGCTACTCTCATACCTGTTTCTTTATAATCACAGTAATTTGTTATTTTGTAATCCAAGAGAGTCGGCTCTGCCTTAATCATTGAAATTAACTCTTTCCACTCAGAAGTAGTCATTTCACAAGTGTTAATATTGTAATTGGATTTTTCAATTGCAACAATAATGTCATTTACAGTTCTGTCATTTGATACAAAATCTGTATATATCAAATTATTAAGCATTAATAATTGAGCCTCTGTAAGAGCCATACTATCACCTCTGAAATGAATTATTGTACCACCTTGTAATCAGTGTCGATAGTATAACGTTGCTTGCTTATTATACTATCGCTTTTTTCGTTCACTATTTCATCAATGCTGTATTGAGCCAACAAATTATTGTCATTGGTTTCGATAAACCTGAAATAACCCATTATTTTGGCATTGCAAACATCGTTCAATATTGAATTTGTACTGCGTTCATCAAATGCAAAGTTTGAAATATAATATACTTCTATATCGCATTTGCCGGTTGAAACATATTCCGAGAATTTTGAGTTACCATCAATGCCTTCAGGGAGTTCAAAAAACGCAAAGTTTACTTTGGTTTCTGTTTTGTACCCATATTTAGAAGCAATAGCAGCAAAATAATCCTCGGCATCAGTTTTCATTGTCAGCTTAAAATAATCATCTTTAAACGTGGTGTCGCCATTTTCATTGTAAATCCTTACCTCAATAGCATCATCATACCTTTGAGAAGTGAATCTTATTGACTCATAATTATAAGCCCAATTATTACTTGTATAACCCAATGCCGTAAATGTATCAGCATAATTCTTATTTAGGTACTCCAACGCAATACGTTTAGCTTCTTCTGCTCCGTTTGATTTATTGTCTTTCATACATCCACACACTCCCATTGCTAATGTCATAATCATTATCAGCAAAATCATCTGCTTGATTTTTTTAAAAAAAGTAAAACGCTTCATATTATTTTCTTAAAAAAAGCTCCTTTTATTAATACGATAATCAAATTAAATACTTTTCAATATTGTCTACACATTTATTTCAACGCTGATGCAATACCGATAACCATATTTTCGCATTTTATTAATTCATTGTTCTTAGCATCAGCATCTGAAATGATCTTATCAATTTCTTTGATTATTAATTTGGTTGAATTAAAATCTTTCTCAAAAGCTTTAACAAACCCGTCATGAGCTTTACCTTGCCACATACCATTTAACTGCTGGACGTCATCATAAATCTCTGAAATCAATTCGGCAACAAGTGACATATTCAACCTTGTTGCATTTATGTCGTTTTTTAACCTGTCTGTATCCACAGAAATATATGAATTTGAATGATTGTTCATAGCTGTCACCACATCAATACTGAATTTTCAACTTTGTATGTCCTATTTTAATTATGTCTTCACTCTTACACACTGTTGAATGTAAAATTACATTCCCGTTAAGGTAAGTATGATTTGAAGAATTTAAATCTCTGATATAAATTTGATCCTTAAAAATAAACAATTCACAATGTCTGCGAGAAATTGTATTATCATTTTCAATCTGCACAACATCAACGTCCTTGTTACGTCCTAAAACCATACGGTTGCTGATATAAAACTTGTATACTGCTTTGCTGTTTAAATCTGTCAATAATATCGTTTTTCTTTTAGAAAAATCATCTGTCAAAAGAATTGTATCTCTTTGATTATGACTTAAACCTTTAAAATAATTTTTATCTGATGAAATTTGTCCCGTTTCTATATTTGCTCCATCCGAAAAATGCACTTCACTTCTGAAGTTATACTTTTGCTTTCCGGAATTTATAATAATTACAATAACTATTATAAAAATAATAATTATTAAAATTATAGCAGCAATTAAATAAATCATTATCTATTCCCCATTGTCTTGAGCAATTCTTTTAGCTTCATCTTCAATATGTCGTATAAAGCTTGTAAGTGCATTTATTTCATCAACAATTTTTAAAAGCTCATTATGAATCTGCTTTAAGCTTTCCCCTGTCTCTTCACATTTGCGATTCATCAAATCTGCAAATTCGCCTTGCCATATCAATCTTATCAAATCCGTATTATCAGCAAAACCCTTAATAATAACCTTTTCATACTCCGAAGAAGAGATTTCAAGCTTGTTTACAATATGCTTGCTTAGAATAAAGTCATATTTAATTTCTTTGCTCATAATACACCCCATTACTCAAATATCGAATCAGGCAATGCTTCCAAAGCTGACTTTGCTGATGCTTCGGCAAAACCGTAATTGCCGATAATTTGACTCAGTTCTTGACCACGAAGTGTCAGTCTGCTCATTATTTCTCTTAATTCGATCGCATCGGTATGATTATTACTTCTAATTAGCTTTCCTGCTTTATCATCCCAACAACTCTCGGTTAGCCTAATATTAGTGTCTATTACACTTATGCTCGCTCTAAGTCTTGCTGTTACCGAATTTAACTGTTGTAAATTTTGAATAAGCGACTGCATTTCGACAGAAAAATCGCCGTTTTGAATTATGTTTGAATTATCCATATTTTTACCCAATTAATTCTAAAATTCTCATCACATCTTCATTTACCAAAGAATACTTTTTTATACTTTCTTCAATAACAAAACTTGATTTTTCATACTCTGATAGCAACGTAGATAAATCCGAAATATCCTGTTTTAACAAAGAAATAAACTTTTCTTTAGCTTTTCCGCTCCAATTTGCATTAAGCTCATCACAAATTTGCGTTAAATCTGTTATCTCAGATTTCATTGCTTCTGTTTCATTGAGGATTTTTTTAGAAATTGCAGACAACTCGAAAGTATCCGCATTAATCACCTTATCCATTTATCATTAATTCTCCGTAACTGTCAGGTGCTTCAATATGAATCAAGCCGTGATACATCTGAACCTTTTTAACATTCCAATCTTCCGCCTTGATTTCAAGCAGCCTTTCGGCATTTAAAAAGGCTTCCGAAATCCTTGCCGCTGCATTTTTCAGCATTAGCAGCTTATATACAACTTCATCAATATTTTTTTCTGTATCTGACATATGATTTATTATACTATCTGCAGTAGGACTGTTAATAACAAGCATCTTTCTTGCACTACATAAATCATCTTTTCGCTCAAATAACGACTCCACAACAGTGTCAATATTATTCATAAAATCATCAGTTTTGCTTATATTAATTTTCATAGAGCTTCTCCAATGCCGTACAGGGATGCACAAAATATACACCCCTGTACAAAACAAGCTTTATTATTCAATAACATCATCAGCGAGTGAGCTTGCAAGATCTGCGTTTTCCTGCTCAGCACGGCTATATTCGCTTGCCATATCATTAAGGTCTGTTACGTGTTCGTTAATCATTCCAAGCATTCTTTGGATATCATCTTCAAGATTCTTGAACTTATTTATGTATGCTTGTGATGCTTCGCCTTCCCAAACTGATGTCAAAGAGGTTACCTTATTCATCATTTCGTCTGTTATGCTTCTGATATTGTTACCCTCGGTATTAAAATTTTCTGCTGCTGAAATTAACTGTTCGGGGCTTACCTTTAATGTACCATTCATTGTTGCCATAATTTTTCACTCCTTATTATTCCTTCTGATTAATATTTTCTCTCAACTGCTGTTTGATAGTTTCTGGCTTCTGCTGCTTCGTATTTTGCTGCAATCTGAAGAAGCACTCTGGCAAATGAAATAATCAAATTATAAAAAGCATTCATTTGTCCGATATCACTATTAAACGCCTTATGAAACTGATCATTTGCTTCGCCGTCCCACATTCCGTTTAGAGTTGCTTCGTCGTTTTGAAGTGCCGATATTGCTGTTTTCAGTCTTACCGCCAAATCAAGCAATGCCTCTGCTTCATTGTTAAGCTGTGTTGATGATACTCTGATTTCTGCCATTTTAAATTCCTCCGTATTATTATTTTTCCGACTCCTTATCGGATTGATTACATTATATATCTATCAGATAAAAAAACACGATAAATTGATAAACAACTCATTTGGCTTGACAAACTGCACAATTCAGACCAAAATCAATCGATCCCCTGTGTTAATTCCATTTTCATATAAGCTTATATTTTTAGATAAAATCAGTTTATTCTCGGAGCTATAAAGTATAAATTCGTTTTTATTTTTAGGAATCTCAAATTGTTCTTTTTGACATATTACCGAAACAATTTCTTCAATTATCCAATTCACCAATACATCTTCATCAAGTTTAAATTCATATTGTTTATCAACAATAGGAACATAAATTTCCGATATTATCATATTAACACCTTATTAACAATATACTTTTCAAATAAATCTTTTATAAGCTCAGACGTATACAACAATCGTTTTTGGCTGTCACACTCGGTGATAACTAAATAATTGTATAAATAATAATTAACAACAGCTATTTCAGATAAAACCTCACCATCCCTATTGCATCGAGAAACTTTAAAAACAACCTTGCTGTCTTCAGGCAGCACTTCGAGAACATTAAATTTATACCTTATTGCTTTTTCAAATTCTACAAGCTGTTCTTCATCAAAAGCGTCAAAGCTATTGCCATTTGGCAAATAGTTGTCATCGGTTAACATTTCATAAAAGCAATCTTTATGCAGTAACGACAGTTTTATACTTTCTGATTTACTCATAACTACGCTACACAACACAATTTCGTCACCCGATTTATAACACGATAAATTAGGTAATTCAGGGTTTGAGGAATTAATAAGAAAAAAATCTTCTGATTGTCCAATGATATTAATTATTCTTTTCAACCGTGATTCTACAGCAAATCTATTTTTGCTCCTTGTCAAAAGATTGTTTTTATATAAATTATTTAACACGGTAATGCTCTCGTTTGTTCCAACTGAAGCATCGGTCAACGGAAGTCCGGCTACCTGTGTATATCCCAAAGAAAACAACAACAGCTTAATCTCTTGATGCGACATAATATAACTACAGTTCATTTTTGCTCCCTCAGCATGCTTTTATAAGTTCTTGAAATAGGAATAATTGAATCATCATCAAGATAAATTTCATTTTTAGGAAAAGAAATCGTTTTAATATAAAGCTTAGAAACAATGAAGCTACGATGACATCTTATAAAATTCTCTCCGAGCTTTTGTTCAAGCTTGTCCAATGTATCATAGAAAGAATATTCGCGTTTTCCTGCAATAACATAAATCTTTTTATCTCTTGACTCAAGATATTCGATTTCAGAATAAGGAATTAGATTTCGTTCTCCTCTGTTTTCAATAAGCAATGTTTTATCAAAATCAATAATCATAAGCTTTTTTAAGCAATCTCGAAGAACATTTTCGATTGTTTTTGCAAAAAACTCCTTGGTTACAGGACGCAACAAAAGGTAACTTGCCATGATGGTTGGCTTAACATACTCAACAGGTGATAATGAGGCATCGGCAATTAAAATTAATTGCATTTCCTTGTCCTTTTTTCTAATGCTTTCGGCAACAGAAATACCTCTATCGTTAAGAAGATCGATAATTGAAACATCATATTTTGAAATACGCTCTAACAATCCACACAAATCACTATACATACCGACTGTTTCAAAAGACAAATCTTCCTCGGTAAGCCTGCTGCATATGTCTATTGTTTCAGATTTAAATAACTTTTGTTCATCTTTCTTTTTTGAATATGACAAAAAAGAAATCATTTCCCTTTTCCTCCAAGCAACGGAACAACAACTTTTTTTGCAATAGCATCATCTTCATACGACGGCAAAAGTGCTATTCCCTTTTTCATTGATTTTGACATTTCATTAAATTTGATATTTTGAAAATTAAAAATTCTCTGCGATGTAAGATTGCCTCCCAAATGAGCTCCGCTTTTGTGAGAAACGAAGGTGGTGTATGCCTTATATACACCTAATGCTGAAGCTTCATCTGTATTAATGCAAGTAAAAAAGTAAATATTATGCAAATATCCTTTCTCAAAAATATTCTCAAAAAATCCACTCATCGCCCCGATTCCGTTTTCAGGGTGATATACAGAATCAAGAAAATCCTTAATGTCGGAAATAAAGAAAAATATCGGTTTAAACTGTTGCATTTCCGAATAAATTTCATCATCTGTTTTGCCTTCATTAAGCAAAGCATTTTTAACTTTATTCCTTTTTACAAATTCCTGGGTTAACTTGTTAAAATAATCATATATTTCTTTATCATCAGATAAATAAGCTGCACTTATTGCCGAAGCAGATTGTTTAAGTTCATTGCCTTTGTTTTCAATAACAACAATCTCAGTTTTTTTGGCATATGCTGACAGCATCAAAATTTTTAATAAATTTGTTTTACCCGTACGTCTTTTACCTGTAACAGAGAAACAATATGTTCTGAACAAATCAATACTGAAAACACCTGCATTTTCTTCTTCATATGCAAAAGGAAGCAGTGAAACAGATAAAACAGCATCTTTGTATTCATCATTGCTGCTAATATCGTCAAATGTAGGATTTTCAGGTATAAACGGAATTTTCTTTGCCGTAAATCCGCTCCAATTATCCTTCATCGTCTTTACGGTCTTTTCAAGTATGCTGTTACGCTCATAATCATCCTCAGCCTCAACAGCAACCGCAGTTTGAAATTCAAGCAATCTATCGGAAACATAACAAATACCTCTTCCTTTTATTCCGGGTGCAGGCATTACATCAAGATGTGTAGTTCGCATCAAATCCATATATTTGTATTTATCACTCATCTCAAGAGCGATAACTGTTTTTATATTATCGCCGATTCTGCTTTGAATTTCAGATAATCCAAAACCTGCTGCCGAAACCACAAGATAAATGCCATAACTAACACCTTCTCTGGAAATCTGAATAAGGTTACTCTCAAATTTGTTTTCCGTTTTTTCCTTAAAATTCGCAAAATTATCAATAACAATAAATATTGCAGGTATTTCTACCCCGTTTACCTTTACATATTGACTGTAATTACCCCCGTTAAACAGCTTTTTGCGTTCCTCTATCAATGATTGCATCATATTAAAAAACGTTTCGGCTTTTGCAAGATCGTTTTCTTTTACTACTCCACCTGTATGAGGAAGATTTTCAAAAACAGATAACATTCCACTACTAAAGTCAAAAATATAATAATTCAATGCTTTCGGCGAATATTTGAGTGCAAAAGAAAATAAAAGTGTTTGTAAAAATGTACTTTTTCCGCTGACAACCGAACCGCATACAGCCAAATGACCTCCGTTTACAAAATTAATTACTAACGGCTTTTGTGTTTGGTTTTTCGGATCATCATATAATCCAACAACACCGTTTAACGACCAGCCTGAATGTTCTCTCCAACCACCGTTATATAAATCATCAAAATTCACTAATTTGTTAAGAGAAATCATTTCTTTTAGCAGAGGAAGCCACAGCTTCATGTTATTGCTGTAATTATTATTTTTAGCAAGCGAATTAATGTATTCCACAATTGCTTCAAGCTGAGTTTTTTCTTTATTTTCAGGCAATTTAATATTGCTTTGTAACGATTTTTCCACCGCACTATTTACAGCTTCATCAGCACTTGAATAATCTTTCGGAAGCAATTTTATAAAATCAACAACCGATTGCACCTCCGAATTACTGTGACCTATATTATAGCCTGCATTTTGTGCCTTATTTATAATTATTCCTGCACAATAATCCAATTTATTTATATCCGTCAAATCAATGCTTTCGTCTGCATTAAATGCTATACTATAATATCGCTCCGCTAAAAAACGCAGCCACTTTCTCTTTTCAGCTTCCTTTCTTCTCATCTTAGTATGACTACCTACAACCGCAGTTTTACCTGTGGCTGTAATCATCGTTGCAATTTCACTTTTATCATTTTGCGAATTTTCATCATAAGGAGCTCCACTCCAGCCTGATTGAAACAATTCATATATTTCATCATTACCGACTTGAAGGTAGCATCTGCCTGCTTGGGTAATATACGCAGCATCAGGCTTATGTAACATATCATTACTGTCTTGTCTGTCTTGGACTCTTAAGCACAATCTGAACTTGGCATTCGACCAAATATTATCATCAACAGTGCCGCTTGGCTTTTGCGTTGCAAGAATCAAATGCACTCCCAAGCTTCGACCAACCTGAGCAACGCTTATAAGTTCGTGCATAAACTCCGGCTCTTCTTTTTTTAATTCGGCAAATTCATCAATGATTATAATCAAATGAGGTATTGCAATTTGTGCCTCTCCGCTCTTATACAATCGAGTATAGCTGTTAATATTATTAACCCCATATTCGCTGAAAAGCTTTTGACGTCTTAGGTTTTCGCTTTTTATAGAAATCATTGCCCTGCCAATTTGATTGCCTGACAAGTTTGAAATTTTACCTGCAAGATGCGGCAAATTTGAAAACAAATTTGCCATACCGCCACCTTTAAAATCAATTATAAAAAAGGATACATCCTCAGGACTGAAATTTATGGCAAGCGATAATACGAATGTTTGAACAAGCTCGCTTTTACCCGAGCCAGTAGTTCCGGCAACAAGACCGTGAGGACCGTGGAACTTCTCGTGAATATCAAGATAACAATTCGCTCCTCCGGCTTTTTTACCAACCAAAACACGCATCGAATTAAATGTTCTGTTTTTTCGCCAAAGATTAATAATATCAAATTCTTTTATAGAAGAAACCCCGTACATTTCAAGAAAATCCAACGACGATATAATGCTACTGTCATCTTCAAATTCTCTTACATTTATGTTCGACAGAGCCTTTGCCAAATTCATCATAGATAGATTATCTACGACATCAAAAAATACATTTGTTACGTCTTTATTTTGATCAAGCGTATTATAATAACACGAATAGCTTTCATCATTTTGAATTATATTTACACAAGAATTCGGCAGGTTTTGACAATAATCAGTTAAAATAAATGTTGTCAACCCTAAGTCTTCTTCGTTTCTGTAAACATATTTTTCAATGATTTCACCCTCAAGTAAAGTAGCATCGGAAACAAACAAAAAGTAATGCGGTTTGAAAACCACACCTTTGGAATAGCTGTTAATACTTTCTTTGCGAGAGCGTAATATATTCGTCAATTCAAAAAAGACATCCGCTGATTCTTGTTTGCTGCGTGCAAAATACCTTACCGTTTTATTCTCAGACCAGATATGAGGCAAGAGCTTAATATATTCACATAAAGCTTCATCAAACAATTCTTCATTTTTACAGCAAAAAACTATTTTAGCATCAGTATAGCTTATATTCGCTACTATCTGAGCTATAATATTGTTAATTATTTGAACAACACCTTTTTTATGTTTTCCTCCGACAATTCCAAATAAATTATTATGCTTAAAATCAACTCCAATTGGAATATTCTTTAAAACTTTAAAGTTTTCGTATATCATCAAAGGCTTATTTTTTAAAGAATCATATGTAGTTGAAAATTTTTCTTTCGGAATTTGTATATCAACTTGAAAATCAATATCACCAAGTCCAAGTCTGCAAAAATAAAAATCCTCTTGATTTATATTTCTGTTCCAAAGTTCAGGGGAATCAGCTGTGTATCCTGCACATACTTGCGACGACGGATACATATCATTAATTGCGTTATAATTTGAAACATATTTTCCTTTAATATCTTCGGCAACATCAATTAAGTAGTTGCCGTACATATTAAATCTTTGGTTTTCCTCCTGAACCTCTGCTCTTTTTGTGCTTTTTATATTTAAGTATGCCCACAAAGCACCCATCAAAGCCGAACCGAGAGCTGTTATTATACCTGTAAACATAAATGCACTTGATACACCGCCGCTTACAGCAGAACCGATCACCGCAATTCCGCAACCAAGCATCATTGGAATTGCCATGGTCAACGACGGTCCTATTGTCTGCAAAAGTGATTTCTTTTTAGAAAATTGCGGATTAGAAGGGGGTTCGATTACTAATGTATCAGAATAAATCTTAGGGATAAATCGAGGAGATCTGTTAAACCAATTAGTAATATGTCGATTATCCGAGTACGTTTTTTCTGTTTTAATAAAACTCGGCTCAATTAATTCAAGGATCTTGTCGATTTTTACGGCAGCAACATTTGAACCAATCGCAAGAGTGCTGTATAAATATATTATTTGCAAGCCAAAAACTTCAATAACATCTCCGAAAAAAAGCTCTTGATTATTCTTTACTCTGCGATTATTTACAAAAACACCGTTTGCACTTGAATCTTGAATAATAAAAGAATCGCCATGTCTGTTCAAGCAACAGTGCTTACTCGACACAAGATTCAAAAACTCATACTGTATCTCGTTATCTGTTGTTCTGCCTATTGAAATTTTATTTATTCTGTTAATATTATACTTTTTCAACGCAAAAAATGATTTATTATTTTCTACAACAATGCATCTCAACAATTCACCGTCAGCTGTTCTGATATTGAATATTATTCCTTCTGCAAGGGGCAAAATATCCTTTTGAACATGATTGCAAGTAATTACATAATATTTGCTGTCTGAAATACTCCATTTCCGATTAACTACTTCAAGTTGCAAACTAAAGCTTCGAGCTGTACCATACTTGCTTTTATCTATATTAATTTTAAAATTTGTGTTATTAATATTTGGTAATAAAACTTGTTTAAACACATTATCAGTATTAATAAATAAAACCATATTTTCTCCGTTTTTACATAATTGTTACATCATAATAAAATAAAAATATTTTAAATTTATTTGAGCCTATCTTAAGTATATCTCCTGTTTCAAGCTGAATCATATTTCCGTTTCCAATCAAATAATTTCTAAATAAACCTTTATGTACAGTTGTTCCGTTAGATGAGCTTAAATCCATTAAAAATACATCAAATTCTTGCGAAAAAATACAGCAATGAGTTTTTGATACAGTTGCCTCATTAATGAACAAGTTACACTTTTCTTGATCTCTTCCGAAAACCACTTTTTTGCTTGGGTCAAAAACATATTGATACGGTTCTTTAGTGTTGAGCGACTTTATGTATAGCATCGTTTTTTGATCTTTAGGTTTTTGATAATGCTTGTCACCGTCAATAGGATTTTGCAATGTATAATTCAGATAGTCTTCCTTGTAAATATTACCGGCTGCAATATAGTACTTTTGCTTTTCTTCTTTAGCTTTATTGTGGCGAACCACTGCGATAATTGCAGTTATCGCAATTATCGCAAGCAAAGCAATAACTATGAAAATCATTTTACCTTAACCTTATCACTTATGTCTTTAACTTCGCCGTCATTGATTACAAATGCTGTCTCATAATGGTATGGTGACGGATTTCTTAAAACAGTTGTGGGAGCAATAAAATCTTTTTCACCTTTGCCACTAATTTTTACATTGATATTATAGTCATTGCCCACATAAGAACCGTGCAAATGGAAATCCACATAGCTTTCCACATCATAAACTCTTATAATCTGTGAGTTCCCTTTTTCTTCATAATCAGCTACTATCTGTCCATCAGAAGACAATAATTCTCTATTATCATACACTTCGGAATGTCCTACATAACCCATTGCACCGCTGTTTGATACGATTACACAATGAAGCTCGGCATATTTACCTGTTGTATTGCTTTCTGTCGGTGTAACTGTTATTACAACAGCCGCTTCATATTTTTGGAGTTCAAAATTCTGCTCTAACGCTTCATTTCCGTTAACGGTAATATCAGTAAACTGAGTGGTGTACGTAGCAGCAGAAACTTCAAATGTATAATCTCCGGGCGATAAATTAACCTCGTATTTTCCGTCTTTTGCGATTATTTGTTTTAATATTGAACCGTTTTTATTTTCCACACCGGAGCGGATTGTTATCTCTGCATTGTTAATTACGGCTTTGGATGACTTATCTAAAATCGCACCGCTAACCTTAACTTCTCCGCTTCCGGTCATCAAAGCAGGCGGAGCAATTAAATTATATCCGTTTGAATAATCAATAACGCCGTTTTCATCACAAGCAACCGTAATTGAACAATTATTAATCACAAATGTTAAAACATAAGTATTTACACTCTTGTCAAATACTTTGTTTAAGTTATAAGCACCAAGTGCCTTTACATAATCATAATCCGGTGCATTTTCTTCGGGGATAAAATCAGACAAGTCATCTAACACTATCTCGTTCGGTGAATAGCCTTTATTCGGCTTCTTTGTTGATGAATCCATACATTTAACCGAATCTGTGTCGAAATAATAGAAAGATGCAGCTAAGCCTTGATATCTGACAACATACTTATCATTATCATATCTTTCTGATTCTATTGCATAATTTTGACTGTACTTTTCATAGCTATATGTATTGAAAATATTCAGCAGTTGCAAATTACATTTTTCTGCTTTAGAGGAATTGTTCGTCAACCCATCATCAGCTTGTGTATTTATAACTTGAAGATCAATGTAATAAGCCAACGCCTTTTTAAGCTTCTCAGACTTCGTATTATCAACACCTTTTTGAAGTATATCTATTATTTTAGCAAGATCGTTCTTTTCAAGATATATTTCAGCAAGTGACATATACGGTGATTCTTGTGTTTTGTCGGCATCAATCGCCTTTTCAAAATATATAATTGCATTATCCAAATCGTTTTCGGAAAGACATTTTTCAGCTAATTCAATTTGTGTCAAATATAATTCTTCAGACGAAGTTGAATCAATAATAAACAACGCTCCCAAGCCACATATGATTAATACAATAACAGGAATAGTTAACAACATCAGCTTTTTTTTCATTTTTAGCCACCTCGTTTAAATAATAACCGCAATTAAACATAAAAGTAAAATAATTATTAAAATGATTATTGAAATATAAAGTAAATAATCAGGACTATGCGATGCGTTACTTAGTTTTTTCTTTTCTGTAACATCTGAATATTCGGGTATGTCATAAACACTAATAGTTTTAGTTGAGCCTGTATCAAGAAAGCAACCGCAATACTGGCAACAATCAAGGTTTGCTGGCACAAAACATTTACAATTCGGACAAATCATCTTCTTCCTCCCATTCCTCGTTAAACTTTTTATACCAATTCAGTAATATTACCTGCATAAAAAATACAAATACTATACCGATCACTATTAAAGCTATGCCTAAGATAAACGCCGACATGTTGTATCACCCTCACCAAGTATCTCCGCAATAATAATGATATAGCTTTTTGATTTTATTAAGCTCATCTTCGGAAACCTGTCTTTTTTCTTCTGAACTTGAATTTGTAAAAAGCTCATGAGCTTGTTTGCAATAGCTTTTTGCATTAACGTCATTGATTTCGCTTGCCAATATTGCAAGATGAATATATATTCTGCAATCATCGGGATAATAATCACAAAGATTAAGCAATATTAATTTTGCCTCTTCATAATTACCCGAAAAGCGATAAAGCTCAGACAGATTAATTGTATCAGAAACGCTTGCGAAGTAATTATCCTGTATGTCCGTATAATAACTTTTGGCCTTTGATAAATAAGCTTCGTTTGAGTTATCGGTTTTTACCGAATAATTAAAATACGCATTTCCGAGTTTTCGTATTATTTCAACATCTTTTTTTTCTGCTTGTGCCTGTTCATAATATTTTATTGCCGAAAGATAGTCATTTTCCGCAACATATGTATCTCCGTAAATTGAGTATGCTAAATACCTATTTTCTGTATTAGCATCAGATGACAAAACCTTTTCCGAGTATAAGCGAGCTTTTTCAATATTTCCTGTATACAAAGCCAGCTGAGCAACAACAACATCAAGATACGCCGATTCTCCATCACTTGCCTTGATCCTATCTATCTCAGCTTCAGCGGTGCCTATTTCATCATTTTTAATAAGAGAAATTAAATAGTCACGCAAATACACTTCGGAAGCTTCGTTATTTGCAGTTTCATATGCGTCTTTGTAATATACAGAAGCATTAGCATAATCATCACTCCAATAATAGCAGTCACCTATCGAATGTAACAGCTGACATTTTACCTCATCGGTTAAGTATTGGCGATAATTGGTATTTTTTAATATTGAAATCCCCTGCCGTGCTGCCTCGGCATTGCCAACTTCATAATCGGCAATAAAACTATCATAGTCATTACTAAAACTATCTTTGGTTATGCTATTGTTTCCGTATATCATACACCCTATACCGGCAATAATAAATATTGCAGTAATTGAGCATACACATATTTGCATAAAAACATATTTTTTGAATCTTACGTCCTGCTTTTTTATGTTATTAATTGCATCAAGCATTTTCTCAGCATTTTTATATCTTGACGCTATATCCCACTCCATTGCCTTATCAATAATTGAGACAAAAGCTTCGGAATACGGAAGCTGATACTGAGAAAGTAACAACTGCTCGTTGTTTTTGATATTTGGCTCCACTCCGGACATAACATAGTAAAATGTTGCTCCCAAGCTATAAATATCTGTTCTTGCGTCCAATGGTGCTAAATCATTGTGATTTCCGTTCATTATGTTTACAACATTCATATACTGCTCAGGAGATGAATAATTAACACTGAATCCCTTTATACGGTCTGATTTACTTAAAGAAATACCGAAATCAATCAGACAAATATCACCGTCTGAATTAATAATTATATTGGCGGGTTTAATATCCATATGAATAATAGGTATGGGCTGATTATGAATATACTGCAAAACTTCACAAAGCTGTTTAAGCCATTTTTTCAGTTGTGCTTCACTAAATGTATAACCGTTTTTTGCATAGTGGGATAAATCATAACCGTCAATATAATCTATAACCGTATATATATCATTTTCAAATTCTATAAAATCATAAACTTGAGGAAGATAAGGGTGATGCAAGGATTTTAGAATGTCTACTTCATTCCTCAGGAGAGATTTGTTGGATACATCACCCTTAAACTTTTTTAAAACAACATATTTTTCAAGTTTGATATGATACGCAAGGTAGATTACACCCATACCACCGCTTCCGATTTCGTTGACGATTTGATATCTTCCGTCAATAATTTCACCATTGTATAGCATAAAAGCTCCCTGCCTAATCAAACTTTTTTCTCACGCCTCCCGCTTTAACACGGGAAGCGTGAATATTAATTATTCTTCGATTTTCTTTTTACGTTTAATTACAATAAATACAACTCCGCCAATAATTGCCGTCAGCAATACAGCAGTAATAATTACAAGCGGCGTATTTGCGAAGAAACGCATCAAGAGAGTAGCTGAAAGTGTAAATTTATCAACCTGACCCTCGCCCTCGTTTCCTGCCAAGTCATTTGCAATAACCTTGATGCTCTGGGCTGAAATATCAGATGTTGCATTTACTTTTAACGTTGCGGTAAGTGTAGCTACGTCCTTTTCAAGAACGTAATCCTCGCCTTCTTTGAGAACCTTATCATCTAATGAAATAACAAGAGATGATGAATCAATGTGGCTGTCTTCACAAACAATTGTAACATCCTTAGAAGATTCTTGATAAAGCTTGTTGTCTTCAATTCCGGCAATATTAACTACCGGAGCTGTTTTGTCAACGATAAATTGAACTGCAAGCTTTCGGTCTTCTTGAATCGGAATACGGTTTGTTGCGGAATTCTTTGCTTGGTCAATTGATGAAATTTCAATCGTGTAGCTGCCCTCATCTGCAAAATTTCCGCTCTTAATGGTATAATCATATTTATGCCATTGTCCGGTCTTTGCATCTTCCTTGATTGTGTAATCCTTATTTGGTTCAAGAGTTTTAAGCTCGCTGTTATCAACACTCAATGTTACACTTGATTTTGTGAGCTTATCAACATTGATTTCAGAAATTACAATATCCTTTTCAGCATTTGTATAGCCATTATTAACCAAATTCTTGGTATCATCCGTGCCATAAGCATATGTTGAACCAAAGCGGTTTACTGAGAATGTTACCATAGCTGATTCGCTGTTACCTGCTCTGTCAGTTAATTCAGCATTAAGAACATAGATGCCGTCATTTTCTTCTATATTAGCAAAACTGCTATATGTGATTGTTGCACCGGTATTTCCTGTTGGAACAACCGTGGTTACAAAATTCCTTGAAACATCACTTGTTTTAGCATTAATATCAACTCTGGTTAATGTAAGCTTATAATCACCCGAATAGTTATTGTCTTTGAATGTTACTACAGGAGCTACATCACCTGCGTTTGCCGAGTTGTTTTCAATGTTAGAAATTTCAACAACAGGAGTTGTTTTGTCAACATAGAATGTACTTACCACCTCTTGCTTTGCAGCGTTATCGGCAAGGTCTGTGTAATCAACAGTAAATGAATATTTACCGTCGTTTGTAAATCTAACGGTTGCAGTATGAGTATCACCGTTATTTGACCAACCCGAAACTGACGGCGGAGTTGCAGATGTTGAATTATCTGCTGCCGTTGCACTTATTGCAACCTTAACATCTTCTGCGTTAAAGTTATGCTCATTTACGGTAATTGTTGCAATTCTGTCTGCCTTGTAATAATTGCTGTTAAGCGATGAGTTATTATCAAACTCTACACTGATTTCAGGCATGGTCTTATCAAGCGTGAATTTGTGCTGCTTGATGTTGTTACCTTGATTTCCTGCCAAGTCGGTGTATGAGAAATCAAATGTATAATCGCCGTCGGCAGAATATGTAACAGTTGCAGTATAGTAGCTGTTGTCGGGATTTGTGCTGTCCCAATGCTCTGTCCAGCCGCTGAGTGTCGGGATAACCTCATCTGTGTTGGTTATCTTGTAAACAACATCATCAGAATTAAAGTTTCTTTCCTTTACGGTTACGGTTGCTGTTCTGTTTGCCTTGAAATAATCTGTTCCGTTGTGAGAGGTAGCTGAATTATTGTCATATTCAACCGTAATTTCAGGAGCAGTTTTGTCAATGCTGAAATAAATCTCTTTCTCAGATGTATTTCCCGCATTGTCGGTGAGCTTAACATAAACCTTGATGTTGTTGCTGTTGTTTGCAACCTTGAGTGTGGTTGTCATCTCGGTCACAAGATTTTCATCTTTTTTTGTTCTGTTCCAACCGTCGTCTTTACTGTCGGCGGCAGTAACAGTTGCAGAATAATTGTTGTTTGTGTCATAGCTTGACTCAACGCTGTACTCAATCTTTGCAATTCCCGAATATGTATCTGTTACAACAATCGGAACATTCACATCGGTGTTAAACAAAGCTCTGCCGTCCTTGTCTGTTTTGCTTGTTGACTCATTTGTTGAAATGCTGATGCTTGAACAATCATTGTGCATCTGCTCGTTTTCAACAACAACCTTGTTGGGATAATATTTATTGCCCTTATTGTCGACATTGTCGATTGCATAAGCGTAAACATTACCCTTAAAGTTTGCCGGAATTAGCAATGTTGCTTCTGATGCTTCTGATGGATCAAACTCTTTACTAACATCCTTACCCGAGCCTTTTTCTTGAGTGACAATTACTATTGTTTTAACACCGGAAGCTGAGTTTGCATCACCATCTGTTGCCGTTACGGTAACTTTTGTATCTTTCTTAAAGAAGTAACCATAATTGGTTTTTTCAATTGTGTCCTTTAATTCAACAGTTTTATCCGAGTATTCACTTGCGTCTTCAAACTCAACACTTTTGATTACAGGTGCTTTACTATCAAAGTATACGGTTTTTGATTTCTCTTCACTTTTTTTACCGCTGTTGTTTACAGCAGTTACTGTGAGTGTGTATTTACCCGAATAATTACTGTTTTCATTCATAGTATAGTAAACATCTTTTGAAGTTACCGATTCACCTGATTTATCCTCGGTATCCAATGTTTTGGTAAAAGCTTTAATATCGTTTCCATTTTCATCTTTCAAAGAAACAACATTATCATTCTCTTTACCTGTAATTGAATGAAGCTTTGATAAATCGTCTGTAACAGTTGTTTTGAATTCAACAGCACCGTTAGCTGCTTTATACCATTCTTTGTTGTTATTTTTATCGGTATAGTCAGGCTTTCGTTCTATTACTGTTATCTCGTCAGGCTTTCGTTCTATTACTGTTATCTCGTCAATCGTTGCAGAATCAGTTGTTGATACTACTTCAAAGTTTTCAGAATCAATACCAACATTATTAAAGCCTTCAACGACTTTATCTGATAAAAGCTCTGCCAATGATATTTCTTCGGTCGCATTTCCTGCTTTGTCGCAAGCCTTGAATTTGAGCTTGTAGGCTGATTTTGCGTTATCAAGAACAAACTGATATGTTATTGTTGTTGCTTCGCCTGCATTAGATTCAGCTTCATTTTTTGTAAATCCGTTATTTTCATCTACTGTTTTACCATTCTCATCTGTAACTTCAATACCACCGTTTTTATCAAATCCAGATGACGGGTCTGAGTCTGTTGCTGTTACGGTAACATTGATTTTGTTATTTGAATAGATACCGAATGTCAAGAAGTTTAATACTT
>CAZYGJ010000001.1:24182-39369 GCA_964646975.1 uncultured Ruminococcus sp. | reverse complement strand
CCGATACTATGTTAACATTAGTTTTATCGCTGTATTTTTCGCCTTCAAATGTTGTACTTTCAGCTCTCGGCTTTTGCTTAGTTGATACTACTTCAAAGTTTTTAAGATTTTCAGAAAGATCTTCATTTTTGTAATTAACATCTTTAAAGCCTTCAACGACTTTATCTAATAAAAGAGCTTCCAAAGTTTTTTCAGTTTTGTTTCCTATGTTGTCCGAAACTGTAAACTTTATGTCTTTTGCATTCTTAGAAAACTCAATATCATTTTCATTTATAACAAATGAATATTCTTTTGCTACTGAGTTATTCTCTGCAACTATTTCGGTTCCTTCGACATTATTAGCTATCGTATTTCCGTTTCCTGTAACATTGATGACACTTAATCCCGATGACGGTAATGAATCTTTTGCTGTTACAGTAACATTGATTTTGTTATTTGAATAGATACCGAATGTCAAGAAGTTTAATACTTTTGCTAAACCTTCTTTATTGGAATCGTCTGCAGATGTAAACTCTACTTTTGTAATCTCAGGTGCTGTGTTGTCGAGTTTGATCTCTGACTTTTTTATAGCTTTTACGAGATTAAATTCTTCTCCACATGTAGCACTTTCAACCTTAATTGTACAATCGTCATCAGTTTCAAAAGTATAACCGCCGTCATCACTTGGCGGAATCTCATTATCTCTGGCAGTAACCTTTATATCATCTACATCAGGATAAACAAGACTGAATTTTACGGTCACCATACCTTTTACATAATTTTTTAAGTCAAGCTCATTTTTATTCTCATCAAAATACTGTACGTTTTTAAAGCCTGCCCTGACAAATGTATATTTTCCTATTTCTGTGCCATCAAAATAGATTGTATATGTTTTTTCGCCTACCTCTTCAGTATCTAATTCAACATAATACCCATCTCCATCACTTGCACGTTTAATCTCGGTAGCTTTAACTTCGTCAGCGGTTGCAACAGCTTCGTCAGGTGACGAGGTTGATTCTTTGACTGACACACTAACTTTCTCGCTGATTTCATCATTTTTTATGCCTTCAAGATATACTTTTACGCTTTTTTGTGTTGTGTAGTATTTATCTTCATCGTCAAAATATTGCAATGTATCGCTTTGCGAAATATTGCAAGACGGATTTAATATCTTCACCTTGTAGGTTTTTGAAAGTGGGAAGCCTTCAACGCTCACCTTAACATCAGATATTACACCTACCTGCAAATTTAAGAGATTATCTTTGGAAACTGATATATTAAAGTCTTCACCAAACGTAGGCACTTCAAACTCTGCATCTTCATCTTCTGCGATTTCAGAAAGATTAAATTCGTTTGTATTATTATCATCAAGCTCTTTACCATTAACTCTCAGAGAAAGCTTTGATGCAGTTATGTTTTTAGGCTTGCTTAAATCTGCAAGAACACCCGTATCCTCATTTACGTTCGGAATGGTAATAGTTGACGCACTATAAGTATCTGAGGCATATTCGCTACCGCCACTGTTATTATCATAAATTGCCCCGTCATTAACATCTAAATCATTTGTTTGCTTTGTATAATCATATTCTGATGAGCCTGTATGGAACACGACTCCGGTATATTTAGATATATCCTCAATAGTTGCATAATAAAGATCACCATTATACTTTTGGAATTGTTCATCACTATTAAGGTAATACAGATTTTCTTTAACTTCATACATTTGTACATCATCAAGATTATTGTCTTTATCCCAAAAATGAGCGTACAAATCACCGGTGCCTTCCCAATCACTTGGCTTGATAAAGTACACCATTGATGTTATTGGGTTGAAAGACGCTATAGTGCAGCTCTCGCCTTTTTGAACAGACGCAGTATAACACCCATCAACTTTTGTCATAGCCGAATATGTATCGTCGCCGTTCGATACATATGTATAATTTTCTGTCTTAACATAAACATTCACAGTGTCACTTTCAGCTTCGGCAGATACTACAACGCCGGAAACTGTGAACATTGATGTTAAAATCACCAGTGCCAACACAAAAGAAGTTATTCTTTTGAATGTTGATAAAATCCTACTTCTTTTCATTTCCCCGATCTCCTCTTTTATTATTATAGAAAATATATGTAAAGTTTACGCCGTTAAGGATAGAATGCATTTGCAAGCAAAGCACCAAAAAGGATACGGTTGCTATTGATGCCGTTCTTAATAACGGAATAAACGAAAATACCACTGTTAATATCAAAAACAAAGCGGATAACAAGTCAAATATGGTTGCATACTTGTTTGTCAAAATCCTAAACGCTCCCGGCAGACCTTTGGTTGGTCGCTGTTTGCGATTTGATCTTGCGGAGGCTTGCTTGCTATTTTGTTCCTTTTCTTGAACGATTTTTCGTTCGCTGTTTGTAAAAAACAAAACAACATAACCCGCAATCATAAAAACGAAAAATGTAATCGGAACAGCATAAACCAAAAATCTGTTAATAAAATTTCCATCCCTGTATCCGAAATATGTAAGTAATATTGACAACGATGAAATTGATAATAAAACTATTACGGCTATCATCATTTTTTTCAGCTTATTCAAAAATCAACACCCCTAAATGCAGATACCTCAACAGCAAATTGCTGTTGAGCACTGCTTTAATTAATTACCTCATCAGTATTAATCTTTATTATTTTTCTGGTTATCACAAATTTTGCAGCAGGATAACGTTGCTGTTGGTTTGACAAAACCGTTGTACTTTCGTCGCCCTCTGACTGATTCAAATCCTCGGTCGGAGTACCGGCAGGCTCATAAGCGGTGTTTGTAAGAACCTCTGTTGGATTTGCACCCATTTCCTCGGTTTTAGGCAAATCCGTCGGCGGAGTGATAGTTGCCACACCCTTTTTTTGTCGCCGCTTTTCTTGCTTGCTTAATTCGCTGGTAACTGTTTTTCCTCCGACTCTGAGTCTTCCCGTTGAAGCGTTTGCCTTTGACATTTCACTTACGGTTTTCTTTTTTGCTCTTCCTGTTCTGATATTGAAGATTTTTCTGATATCAAAAACAAAGAACAAAACCACAGAAATTATGAAGAAAAATATCAAAAAAGCTATTGCTATGTGTTGGCAGACTTGCAAAACACTTATTATATTACTCATAATAAATTCTACCCTCCAATAGCATTTGATTCTTGAGCGTTGTACGAATTTCCGTTCATTGCTAATCTTGCTTGTTCAATAGCTTTTTCACAATTTTCAAACAGTTTATCGTATACGCTTTTATCGGGACTTTCTGTATATTGAGGACTGTTTTTTGCGTTTTGAACATACGATTCAAGCGTGTCAAGCTCGTTGTTATATTCAGTTTGTGTAATTCCTGCCTCTTTAAAGTGATCGTTTCGATTATAAAGCTCCATTGCAACGCTGTTATAAACGTCCAATGCGATTTTTAGATTTTCTTTTTCCGGGAGATCTCTTGTTGCAAGCGACAAAAGCTGATTCCAATAATCAGTCCACGAAACCACTGTGTCCCCTGATTTATCAACCTTTCCGAGGTTGGCATAATTTTCTGCCATTTTATATAACAACTCGGAACGACTTTTTATATTTTCATCCTTGCTATATTCGGCTGCTTTCTTAAACCATTTTGCTGAAGCATCTATGCCGTTTTTGTTTTCATAACTGAAATACAAATTCTCAGCAAGCGGATATGCTATTTCATCTGCATAAAGGCCTTCATCAGCATCTCTTATAACGCCTTCATTATTATTTTGATTAAGAACTTTTTTAAATTCTTCGTATTCTTGAGCAGTAAAAACACCGTCGCTTTTGCTCATTTCTTCAAGCCATTCGGAATAAGCTTCAATCCTTGTAGGCGATGTGTTTATTGCTTCTATGTAATACTTACTTTTTTCATCACTGTCAATAGCGTTACCGGCTTGATTCAGATAATAATCATATGTTGATGTTGTTTCCACCGACAGAGCAATACTAAATCCGATTGTGCCGATTAATGTAATCACAGTAAGTATTACCGCCGCTAAAAACGTTTTCCATTTTAGCGATTGGACTTTTTTGTTTTCTATGTCAAGGTCTTGATAATGATCAAGTGCATACAAAAGCTCTGCACACGACTGATATCTGTCATCAGGATTTTTCTGTGTGCATTTTAAAATGATTTCTTCTAAGCCTGAAGAAAGCAACGGATTCCATTGCCTGATGGGATACATTTCATATGGATAAACAGCAGGGTTATGACCTGTAACCAAATGATACATGGTTGCACCAAGACAATAAATATCTGTGCGTGCATCCGTTTGTCCGTGACCGCCGAATTGTTCTGGTGCTGCATATCCCTGAGTGCCAAGGCATGTAGTATCCGCAACGCTATTAGATTTAAATTCTCTTGCTGTGCCAAAATCAATAAGCATTACATTTCCGTCGGGCTTGAGCATAACATTTGACGGCTTCATATCACGGTAAATAATAGGCGGTTTTCGTGAATGAAGATAGCCTAAAACATCACACAACTGTTTTGCCCATTCGATAACATCGTCCTGACTTTGAGCTCCGCTGTTTTTAAGAGCTTTACTCAACGGGTTACCTTCAATATAGTCCATTACAATCAGGAAAGTTCCGTCACCGTCTATAACGTCAATAATACTCGGCAAGTGTGGGTGATTCAGACGTTTGAGCAAATCGGTCTCAACAACAAGGTTTTGCTTTACCACCTCAAAGTTTTGCATACCGTCTTTGCGAACTTCTTTTATTGCCCATTGTTTATTTGCTCTTTCGTTCATTGCAAGATAAACAACAGACATTCCGCCCTTTCCGACTACATTTAATATTTTATATTTTCCATCTACAACAGAACCAATTTCAAGCATTTTATCACACTCAATTCGTCTTTATTACTATTACGGAAATATTATCTTGTTCTCTTCTGTATTTATTAAGCTCGGTCAATTCAACAGCGTTATTAAACATAATATTTTCATCTGTTAACACCATCGGATTTAAGCGTTCATATATTTCCTGTTCGGTTATAATATGTCTGAATCCATCAGAACACATCATATAAACCTGTCCTGAATCAACACTTCCGTAACAATACTCCGGAACTACAAACTGACTTGCACCGACACACTGCAAAAGCACATTACGCTGAGGACTTTTAAGTGCCTCTTCATAAGTCATTCGACCTTCGTCCATCTCTCGCTGTACATATGTTTGATCCTTTGTAAGCTGATAGATATTATCCGTTAAACAATATACCCTTGAATCTCCGACATTTAAAATGTAATATGTATTATTTACAAACAAAGTTGCAACAACAGTCGTTCCCATATTCACACCGTTCTTTTTGCCGTATACAGAAATATCGGTGTTAACTTTTAAGACAAGCTGCTCCCAAGAATCAAATACATATTCCTTCAGATTTGGTGAATTTAAAAAATCGGGCAAATCATTTTCAAACCAGCTGCAAAGTTGATTCACCAGTGCGGCACTGGCGACCTCACCTTTAGCAAGGCCGCCCATTCCGTCACATATAACAGCAAGTAAAATTTTTCCCAAATCGGTATCAGCTTCTAAAATCAATCCTGAGTCTTGATTTGTACTTTTTTTAATACCTATATCGGTATGTATCGCTGTTAAAAATTCCATAATAACCTCTGATTAACCCATAAATTCAAATTCTTCGTCAGAAATCTTAATTTTATCTCCACGATTAAGAGGTTGATCTTGATTAGGTGTAAGCTTTGTTCCGTTTACATAAGTACAGTTTGTAGAACCAAGGTCACAAATGTAGAACTTACCTGCACGCATTCTTATCTTTGCATGTGTTCTACTTACAGAGTTATTATCCGAAATACAATAATCTACTCTTCTTCTTTCTTTGCCGATTGTGAATTCAGCCTTTGTCAATGCAATTTTTTCTCCGTTGCTCTTTCTGAGAAGCGTTGCACCTGATTGCTGGAAACCGAGAACTGTAGTTTCGCCTGCACCTTCATTTAATACAGTAGTTGCATCCGAGCCTTCGTTTGAAAGTATTGTCTGAGATGAACCGGGCGACACAGGCGTTACCGGAGGTCTTTGGCTGACAACCGACGGACCTTTTCTTTGCGGAATACTCTGATTGTTCGGGACAGAGGGATTAGCCGCGTTTGTCGGAATTGTCTGCGGAATTATCGGCTTTTTAGCTGATTTTTTCTTGTTGCCTACAATTATAAAGACAATGATTGCTACAAGAATAAGAACAAGAACCAGAATTGCAACAATTATAATGATTTTTGTTGTATCAATAGACTGAGTCGGTTCCTGCTCAGAGCTTGCTGTGGTAGATTCTTCATACGGCTTAATGGTTGTTTCTTCAGTTGCTGCTTCAGTTGCTGCAGTTGTAGCTTCACCAACCGGTGCATCATTTGATGTGTATTCAATTCCAAGTGCACTGAGAATTGAAGTTACCTGATTAATGCAAATAGCATAGTTGTAATCATCCAAAGATGCGTTGTTAATACCGATTACCGCACCGTTTTCATTTACAAGCGGACCACCGGAATTACCGTCTGTTAAAGTTGCACCGTGCTGAATCATATTTGTGTTACTGATAGTAACAAGCTTTGATACCTTGCCGTCGGTGATTGTAACGTCATCCTTTGTATATGTATTCTTGTTTTGAACCTTAGCAACAGACTCAGGGAATCCAAGTGCATATACCAACTGTGTTGCAGTTACATCATCACTGTTAGCAAGTGTTGCAACCTTTCTGTCATAGATTGCTTCCGTAAGATTCAGAATAGCAAAGTCATTTTCCTGACTCTCTTTTTTAAGAGTTGCAGTTATCGTAACGTCACCCGATACTACTACCTGCAAAGACAGCTTGTCCTCACTGTAATCCTTGCCGAAAATATTTTCGAGCAGTTCACGAACATCCTTATCAACATCAACAACATGTGCACAAGTCAATACGGTATTTGTGTTAATAAGGAATCCTGTACCACCTTGAATAGGGACGATTGTTCCGCCATCATCGTAAACCAATCTAACCTGTAGCAAGCTGTTTGCAACATCTGTTACATTGGAATTGTTTGTTTCGGCAAATGCCGACGGTACTGAGAATGAAAAAAGACATCCCATCATCACCAAGCACATCAGTACGCTTAACAAACGTTTAAAATGTTTTTTTGGGTTTTTTGTGTTCATAAATAATCCTCCTAAGATTTAAAATTTTTATGTAAACTTAAATTTACCCCTGTTTTTTGCCGATTGCTTTTGAAAAGCTATTATAATACAGTAATTTACAGATTATACGGAAATCTTTGAGAGCAACACCATAAGCATACATTTGGACACAGGTGCAAAATTCTTCAAAATTAGTCCTATTTAATCAATGTGCAAATTGCATAAATATTATAATAGTTATTTTGATTTTTTGCAATATGTGGCAAGACGCAATTGAATATTCGACATCTTTGTACTATTTTTTGCCACATATTGCTATAAAGACAGTAATCTTGTATAATAGAAGAAAATTTTCAAAGGGAAGTGTTTATTTGTCGATTTTAAGTAATAATTTAAAAAAGGCAATCGAATTATCAGGCACCACAATATATTCGTTAGCAAAAGAAATAAACTATGACAGAGGGACTCTAAATAAGCAATTAAACGGACAAAGAAAGCTAACTAAAGATGTATTTTTCAAAATAATAAACTTTATAAATATTACAACACCGAGAAAGCTTGAATTAATAGATTTATTTCATCAAGAATTATTCGAATCATATTATTACACGTTTAATCTTATTAAAGATAGCTTTTCTACTTACAGTAAAACAATAATTAACGGGTATAATTCAAACGCTTCTGAATTATCTGTTTGCAATATTAATCTTGATAACTACCAATTTATACAAAGCGAATCAGCAATCATCAGTATCATAAAATCTATAATCCTTAGTGAGTTAGAAAGAAAAAATCCAAAAATATATTTTAACTTTAATATTACAAATCAGGATTTAATTGCATTTTTTCTTAATATATATATCAAGAATAGCAGTAAATTAGATATTAAAAACATACTCCAATTTTCATGCAGTGAAAACAACAGTGCAAATAATCTAAATAAATTTATAAAAATACTTCCTTTATTACTGCACGGCTATTGTCCTTATTATTACTATTCAGACGGAAATATAAAATCTGAAACATCTATGATATTTCCATATTACTTTATAAGCAGTAATGAAGTTATTCTAATTTCCATTGATTTTGATAAGGCACTTGTATTTACTGATAAAAGTATTGTTCAAATATATCAAAAACAATTTTTCGCCGGTATAGCTAAATGTAAGCAGTTTAAATATCGTTCATCATCATTGCTTGAAATGCCATATTTATTCTCCGACTGCATTGATTCTAATCCTAAAATAACAATCGGTTCTTTGAACGAAAAGTTTTGTGCCCTGCCGTTTATGTCTGACAAACACTTGACGCAAATGCTTAGTAACACTATAAATAATCATGAGATATTTATTAAAGATTTGATGAATTGCTATAAAACCGTAAATGATTTTATTGCACTTGTGCCTGTCGAATCAATAAAAGAATTCATAGAAACCGGTACAGATTGTCATACCACAAATGACTTAGCTGAACCTCTTTCGATGAAGCAAAGAATTGAAATCTTAGAAACAACCAAAATGTGCATTTCAAACGGTCAAAAGTATCTGTTTTATAAGAAAAATGAATTCTTTTGTCTAAACTTAACTTTTCATATGATGTCAGATTCAAAAATATTATTTTTCAATTCGGATAATAATACGGATAAGAATTCAATCTCCGTTATTACAACCCCCTCCGGTTTATTAACCGAGCTTGATTGCTTTTTCAATGCATTATGTAAAAGTTGCTACGTTGTCTCTAAAGAAGAATCATTGAAATATATCGAAGAGGGCATTGAATATGCGAAAAGCCTTTTGGCTTAGCAGGATAAAACCGGTTGTTTTATCCTAATGCCACAGCTTATTTTCGTCTCAAATATATGATTATAAATTGATAAAATCAATATGTTCTGTACTGTGAATATAATTATAGTAATTTAGAAAAATAAAAGATTTAAATCTGACTAAATGCATGATTTACTGACAGATGACCTAAAATTTAAAACAAATAATCAACTGATAAAACAAAAACATCGAAAGAAAGTTATTTCTTCCGATGTTTTTTCTTTTAATTCAACCGAGAATAATAATTTGAACTTAGCAAATAATAGCATTAAAGGATAGGCAGAGCGTTATCAAAATAAATCTGAAAATATCGTAATGTATTATCAGATTATCTGAATTTCTGCCTTTATTTCTAAGCTAATGTCTTCATTCTATTGCACTATTGCAAAAGCCTTTTCATCTTGCAATAGAAATAATTCACTAATTTTAAGCACATTTTACAATTTAACGAGATTTGTCATTGAAGACAAGCTCTAAAACCACTCTATATAAGGACTGATTTTATGATGAAACGGATAGGAGCAAGGACGCTCGGTTTTGAAGAAATGCCCTCAATCATCGGCTACGCCTCGGTCGCAGGCAAAAAAGAAAGCGAGGGGCCACTGGGCAAGGGATTTGACAAGGTGATTTTCGACAGCTATGACGGGCTTGACACCTACGAGCAGGCAGAAAGCCGATTTCAAACCGAAGCTGTATCGCTGGCTCTTGAAAAAAGCAAAGCTTCGGCAGAGGAGGTTGACTGCATTTTTGCGGGAGATTTGCTGAATCAATGCGTCGGCTCAAGCTTTGGACTCAAAAATTTCAATATTCCGTATTTGGGGCAGTACGGTGCTTGCTCCACGATGGCACAGGGGCTTATTATGGCGGCGGTTTTTGTTGAAAGCGGTGCCGCAAATACCGCAATGTGCGTAACCTCGTCGCATTTTTGCTCCGCCGAACGGCAATACCGCTTTCCGCTTGAATACGGCGGAGTTCGCACCCCCACCGCTCAATGGACGGTGACGGGAGCCGGAAGCTGTGTACTGCGTAACGACAAAAAGGGTCCGTGCATATCTCGTGCCACCGTCGGCAGAATTATCGACTTGGGCATTAAAGACGCAAACAATATGGGAGCGGCAATGGCACCTGCCGCGGCGGAAACCTTAAAGGACTATTTAACGGACACAAATACCCAACCTCAGGATTACGACCTGATTTTAACAGGCGACCTCGGTCAGGTCGGAAGCAATTCTCTGTATGATTTACTTCTTGCAGACGGCATTGACATACGCAAAAATCACAACGACTGCGGGCTTATGATTTTTGACAGAAAAAAACAGGACGTTCATTCGGGCGGTTCGGGCTGTGGTTGTGCAGGCTCGGTGTTCTGCTCCGAAATTCTCAACAAGATGAGCGACGGCTCGCTTAATAACATTTTGTTTATGGCAACGGGAGCGTTGATGAGTCCCACAACAAGCGGTCAGGGCAGCACTATTCCGTCAATCGCACACCTCTTGAACATAAAATCAAGATAATTTAAGAATTTGCTTAAAACAAAAGCAGACGAACAATTTAACGTTTAAATTGTTCGTCTGCCGGTTTTTATATTCAGTTTTCGTTGCACAGCTTTTGAGCAAGGTTAAAAATATTTTCCGCAGAATCGGGAATGGAAAGTCTTTTGCAATTCTTTTTCATTTCGTCTATTTTTTCGGGTGAATGAAGAAGCTCGGTAATCTGCTCTGCACCATGCTCCTTGTCAAGCAAAATTGCGGCGTTTTGCGAAATCAAAAACTCTGCGTTATCAAGCTCTTGCCCCGGAAAAGCACTGTAAATTGCAAGAGGCAAATTACAGGCAAGGCTTTCGGTAACCGTCAATCCGCCCGGCTTTGTAACGATGAGGTCGGAAATGTGCATATAATCTTCAACGTTATCAACAAAGTACAGCAGCTTGGTTTTGTTAAATGAATCAAGCTTTTCTTCAAGCTTGAGAAGCTGCTCATACAGCCTTGGGTTTTTGCCCGTAATCACAATGAATTGGGCGTTATATTTTACGCTTGCAAGCTGTTCGTAAAACTTCAACACACCCGTCACACCAAACGAGCCTGCCATAAGCAAAATCGTCGGCAGCTCGGGATTAAGACGTTCACGTTTAAAGATTTCTTCCCTTGTAACCTCAGGATTATAAAACCTGTCAAAAATCGGGATGCCGTAAGGATAAATCTTGCTTTTGTCAATTCCGTAGTCTTTTTCAAGCTTTTTTGCCATATACGGCTCGGCAACAACATAAGCGTCGATATTCGGCACAAAATATGTGCGATGCGAATCATAGTCTGTAATCAAGCTGATGGCTTTAACGTTTGTTTTGCCCTGCTCTTTGAGCTTTGAAATCATCGTGGTCACAAATGCGTGGCAAATGATAATAACATCGGGCGAATACTTCTCGATTATTTTGAGGAGCTTGCTTGACATCAGCGTGTTTGACTTCATAACACCTTTGAACATAAGGGTTTTGCGGTCGGTTATTTTATAGCATTTGCCGTAAAACTTGGGCGTTTTGGTTGCCATAAAATGATAGCCGCTGCAAACGGTTTTGTTATATGCCTTGCCGATGCTTTTGAGTGCATCAACAACATTTACCGTGGTTTCGGGACTGATTTGTTTGATTTTAGCCTCTATTGCGGCTGCGGCACGCTTGTGTCCTCCACCCGTTGAGGCTGTAAATATCAGAATGTTCATATTATATCAAAAGCACCTTTCGATTTATGGATTGTTCGATTAGTATTTTGGTTTAATTATATATATTATACTCAATAATTTACGATAATTCAATGGGCAAATGCCTAAGTTTGTCGTATAAATACCAATTTAATATAGTAAGCTTAAAATAAAAGCTAAATTATAATATATTTTTACCAAAAATTTTAATTTTGCAAATTACCACTTTATTTTTAACCCCTTTTATAGTAAAATTAGAATTGTGTAGCAAATGCAGTTTCCTGCTTCATATATTGGATTAGAGGTGAACATTGTGAACGACGATTACAATGAATATATCGTTTTAAACGATGGTATGGTCGATATTTCAAACGATTCCGAGCCGCAAGAAATTATCGAGAACAAAAGACGCTATTCAAAAAAGCTTCCCCCGAAGAAAAAGCTTATCATAACAATTTCATCGGTTGCCGCCGCTGTTGTTGCGGTTGCGGGAATAACGGGAGTTTGCTTGTATAAAAGCGGAGTTTTTGACAGCAGTATAAGCACAAAAGCAAATGCCGACGATTATGTGTTCGGTAACAATGTTTATGTTTCGGGTGTTTCTATCAGCGGCAAAAATATGTCGCAGGCAAAGATTTTGCTGTCGCTCAACAAAAAAAGCTTTGTAAAGCCGCTTGAAATCAATGTTGATGTAAACGGCAAAGCAACAAAGCTGACTCAAGACGATTTTACATATACATATAATATTGATGAACTCCTTGAAGAAATCAAAAAGGACGAGCAAAGCGGAGATAAAACTCACATTGACTCCGAAACGGGACACAGGAATTATGAGGTGACCGCCTCCGTTGAAAGCAGCTCTGTTGCCGATACTGCAAAAATGGTTGCCAACAACAACTATGTTAAAGCCGAGAACGCAACTGTTTCAAAATTCCACCCGTATGCGGAAACCCGCTTTGAATTTGCCGAAGCCAAGCAAGGTGTAAAGGTCAACGAAGAAAAGCTGCAACAGCAGCTAATCGAAGTGCTTGGTTCTAATGCAGCCACACAAAGCATCGTTGCCGAGGTTGAAACCGTTAAGCCCGAAATCTCGGTCAGTGACCTGAAGAAAAACATTGTGAAGCTTGCTTCCTACGAAACATACTCCACAAACACGGCAAACGGCACAAGCAATATGAAGGTTGCTCTTGCTGCCTGCAACGGTTCTGTTATTGAGCCGGACGGCATCTGGTCGTTCAACGGATGTACGGGCGACTCAAACCTGACGTCAAACGGATATAAAGCAGCACACGTTATCTCCGGCGGCAAGCTGGTTGACGGTATCGGCGGAGGAATTTGTCAGGCAAGCTCAACTATCTACAATGCCGCTCTCAGAGCAAACATGGATGTTGAGGAACGCTATTGCCACAAATGGGCTTCGTCTTATGTTCCCACAGGACTTGACGCAACCATTGACTATCCAAACCTTGATTTAAAGCTTTCCAACCCCACAAAATATCAGATGTTTATGGAATGTAAGCTTGTTGATTCAACACTTTATGTTTCGATTTGGGGCTACAAGCCCAATACCTATGACACAATCAAGACCGAAAACAAGCTGACAGGTCAAAGCAGCTCAAGCTATTCTGTGGACGCATGGCGTGTTTATTACAAGGACGGTAAAGAGGTTGACCGTGAAAAACTGTTTTCTTCGTCCTATGATATGGAGTACGGCGTGGTGTTTATCAATGCCGACAACGACACGCATGACAAGGTTGAAAACGTGGATTCGCTTGTTGACAGCAGTAATTACGATGATGACGAACCGTCGTCGCAAAGCTCGCGAGAGGATAGCAGCTCACAGCAATCAATAAGCTCAAGCAAACCGGAAAAACCAAGCTCATCAAGCTCACCTGATTCCTCCGATGAAGAATCCGAGGATACACCATCAAAGACCGAACCTGCAACCGAGGAAAGCTCCGATGCAAGCTCGGAAACAAGTGTTGACGATGATGATTAATTAAATTTACCGAGTGTTCAAATTGAACACTCGGTATTTTTTATGCAAGCATACGTAGCAAAAAAGCCGCAGTCGATAATCGACTGCGGCTGATTTTGTGTATTAGCTTTTAGTTTCCATACGGTGAGCCTGTTAAGCATTTAGGTGTAACAATGCCTGCAACATATTTTTGAATTGCTGTTGCATCCTTGATTGTAACCTTACCGTCGTTTGTTACGTCGGCAAGAGCTAATTGCAAATCGTTCAAGCTTTCCGAATCTGCAAGATTCTTCTGAAGCATTGTAGCATCCTTTACGGTGATTTGACCGTCAAGGTTTATGTCGCCGTAGATATACTGTGAAGAACCGCCGTACTCACCCTCATAAACAAGAGTGTTTGTTGTGATTTTGGTTGTGTATGGCTGAACAACTCTGTCAAGAATGATGCCTTCCTCTGTGGAAGAATCAACTCTGGTTCCCGATGCGTTCAAGTTTGCAACACCAAGCTCCTTAACCAAAAGGTTTACTTCGGTTTTGCCTGTTCCCACAACGTCAAATGTTACTGATACAAATCCAACCTCTGAACCGTCTGCCGACGAAAGGCTGTTGAGCTTGAGCGATGTGCTGTTGCCCTTGATTGTGTTGCTGTCGGAAATATTTGAATAGCCTCCGCTTGTAACACAAGGCATAAAGTCGTCAACCTTTGTATTCTTTGAAGCGTTGTATTTAAGAACGCTTGAATCAAATGTAAGCACCCACTCGTTGTAGAGCATACTCTTAGCGGAATTGATGTAGTAGGTTACTGTAACTGTGTCTGTGTTTGCGTCAAACTTCTGAGTGTATGACGGGAAGAAGTTTGAGGTTGCGGTGATTTCAACGCCGTCCTCAACTTCGCCTGTATACAAGCCCTCATAAACTCTTGTTGTAGCTGTTACAGGAGTTGTGTATTCATGAATTACGCTGTTGTCAACAACAGACTCGTCGTTGCCTTTTGCGTCAGAAATTGTGAGAACTTCAACTTCCAAATCAACAGTTGTGTTGCCGTATGACAAAACATCAAATGTTACACTTACAAAAGCAACTTCCTTGCCATCGCTTGTTTTTAGACTGTCAAGCTTGATGTTTGTGCTGTTTCCGCAAATCATTCCGGAGATAATTGCACCTTCGGGAGTTGTCGGATACGGGTTAGCGTAGCTGCCTCTTGAAACGCAAGGCATACACTCTGAAACGTTGCTGTTCTTTTCGTCGTTATATCTGAGAACAGACGGATCGTATTTGAGCGTCCACTGGCTGTCAAGAAGGCTCTTGTCAGACTTGAGATAATAGGTTACTGTTACTGTGTCTGTGTCAGCGTCAAACTTCTGAGTTGCTGTCGGGAAGAAGTTTGATGTAGCCTTTACCGTAAGTGACTTATCAACCGTTGTGGGCTGTGCTGTTGTAGGCTGAGTTGTTGTCGGAGTAGCGGTTGTAGGCTGAGTTGTGGGCTGTGCTGTTGTAGGCTGAGTTGTGGGCTGTGCTGTTGTAGGCTGAGTTGTGGGCTGTGCTG
>CAZYGJ010000001.1:0-24082 GCA_964646975.1 uncultured Ruminococcus sp. | reverse complement strand
TTGTAGGCTGAGTTATCGGCTGAGTCGGAGTTGTGCCGCTTGTGATGTTGCCGCTTGTCATGCTGTATGACAATGTGCCTGAAGCAATGCCGTTTCTTTCGGCATTTACCTTTATAGTTGATGATCTTGAAAGTGTTGAAGCTGTTACCTCATAAGCACCTGTTACATCATCAGCAGTTGCTTTGTATGTGTTTGAACCCACTGTAACGGTAACGCTTGCCGCAGGAGCCGAATATCCCTTGATTGTGCTTTGACCTATTACCGCATAAGAAAGTGTAGGTGTTGCAAGCTTAAGACCTGCCTTTGCAGCTTGGAGCTGTTCTGCTGCACTTTGAACAGCAGTTTCGTCTGCCTCGTCGCCCTGAGCAATAAGACCGTCGGCAACGAGCATTGCGTTGCTTACTACGCTCCAGCTATCTGCTGTGTAGTCAGAAGAAGTCATAATCTTAACTTCTCTTGCTTCTTTTTTGAGCAATGCCATACCGCTGAGAGGAATTTCGTTTACGGTAAGCTTGTATGATGTGCAATTTGCATCTGTGATTTGAATTAAAACATCACCCGAAATGTCAGAGATGTCGCTTGTCTGTCCGGAGCCGTTGCTAACAATGGCATTTACAGACTTTTTGTTTGCGATTGTAACAATATAGTTGCCGTCGCTGTCCTTTTCGCTGAGCTTTGTTCCGGGCCATGCACCAAGGATTGATTTGTCGTTATCGTCCCAAACATAAAGGTTGGGAGCCGAGCCGTCATAGGATTTAACACGAATGATAACATTAGAATCTGTTGGATCTCCGCCTGAGCTACCGCTGCCCGAACCTGTTGATACAATCTTTGCGTTGTAGGAAGAATTTGTAACTTCAAGTGTTGTTGTTCCGTTAAGTCCTTCAAGGTCGCCGCTCTGTGCACCGTTTCCGTTGTTAAGAACTACGCTGTAAGAGTCTGTTGTGTTAAGCTCGATAAAGTAGTTGCCGTCGCTGTCCTTTTCGCTGAGCTTTGTTCCGGGCCATGCACCCAAAACGGACTTATCGCTGTCTGTCCATACATATGCGTAAGGAGCAGAGCCGTCCCATGTCTTAACGATGAGCTTTGCTTTTTCAGCAGGAGCTGTGGGTTCTGTTGTATCGTCTGCATCGCCTGCCGCAACCTTTAAAAAGCTGAAGCTTGATGAAGATGTACCCCTGTCGTTTTCAGCTTCGAGAGTAACCTTGATTGTGTCGCCGTCATAAGCTGTGTTGCCGATTGTGAAGGTTGAGCCGTTCTGAACGATAAACTTGTTACCGCCGTCGATTGAGCATTTTGCTGTGTCGCACTCCTCAAGTGATACTGTCAAGGTCTGAGTGCCTACGAATTTTGAATTACCCTTTACGGACACAAGCGGTCTTCCGTCCGGCTCCTGAATAAGGATTGTGCCGTTGTTGCCGCTGTTAAATGTAACCTTGCCGCCGCTTACAAGAGCAGATGACTGGTCATAGGTGTTTACAAGATACTGTCCGTCATCCCAAATTGATGATACGTCTATTGTAACATCCTTGTTTGAGCTGCAACCGATTGCAGCCACAATCTTGTCTGTTACGCCGTTTTTGTCGTATGTTCTGCCGAAAGCAACGCCGTTTGACGCAGTCAGCTTTGTGTTTGCACCTGCACCGACAGCAACGTGGTCGTTACGGAATGTGCCGACCTTCTGCCAATGCTCAAGCACTGTATTGTTGATTGAATCCCAGTTCATATCGCTTCTGAGCGAATGTCCCGAACCGCCGTAGCCGTCAAAGGAAAGTCCCTGATACATCGGACGGTTTGTTTCGTCACCGTAGAAAAGCTGAACTCCGCCGGGGAGGAGCAAGAGTGCCGAACCGTTGTAAATCATTGTTTTTTCGTCGCCACGAGTAAGCAATTCGTCGTGTGATGAAATAAACGAAAGTACATTGAAGCCTTCTTTTGTGTTTATTTGGTCTGCATAACCCTGATAAACATTGGCAATGTTGGAGCTTGCAAGTGTACCGCCTCCGCAGGTTGAGAAGTTGATCATCGAGTCAAATCCGCCCTGTGAGTAGTATTCGTCATAACCAACGCCGTGATCCCAATGCTCGCCTGTCATCCAGAAATCTTCTTTCCATTCTGCACCGGGCTTGTCGGGATTGTTTTGTCTCCAAGTTTTGAGAGCAGCTACGCAGGCTGTTTTGAGCTGATTCCAAGCGGGCTTGTCAACGTGCTTTGCAGTATCGCAACGGAAACCGTCAACACCGTATTTCTCTACCCACTCGGCAAGCCAAGTTGAGATATAGCCTGTTACTGTATTTGAGCTGCCGTATTTTGCGAGCTTTTCGTTATATGTACCTTCCTGAGTCCACTTTGTTTTGAGAAGTGTGGGAATAGATACTGATTTTGTCTGTTCTGTTCTGAAATCGGGAAGACCGGAAAGCGACATTGTGAAATCATCGCCCGAGCCTTCGGTGTATCCGGGAAGACCGCTGCGAATCCAGTCGTTGCCCCACCATCTGCCCCAATCTTCTGCAGATGACTTAAAGTCAATGTGGCTGTTAACGTCGCCAACATCTGTGAGCTTATACTTAAAGTCGCTTGCACCGCTGAGCAGTGTACCGAAATTGAACTCCTCCATATCCTTTACGGTGTTATAGCCGGAGTGGTTCATAACTATGTCGATTACAACTCTGATGCCATGCTCGTGAGCTGTGTCAACAAGAGTTTCAAACTCCTCTGCTGTACCGAAGTTTGCATCGGTTTCGGTATAGTCGAGAACATAGTAGCCGTGATAGGAATAGTGAGCAAAGCCCTGACCCGAATCACAGTAGCCGTGGATTTGTTCATACGGAGCGGAAATCCACAAAGCGTTTATACCGAGGTTGTCAAAATAGCCCTCCTCGATTGACTGTGTGATACCCGCAAAGTCGCCGCCGTGGAATGTTCCGGGGTTTGTGTCCCAACCGGAAAGTGCATTTCCGCTTGCGTCGGTTGCTCTGCCGTATGAGTGGTCGTTTGATGTGTTACCGTTTCTAAAACGGTCTGTGAGAAGAAAATAAACTGTTGCGTTATCCCAAGTGAATCCGTCTTCTTCAACAAGTGAGCCTGCTGCGGTTGATGACAACGATGTTGAGCTGTCGTCTGCAACCTCGGCAGCACTTGCCGAATAGAAAGAGAAGGATACGCAAGTCAGCATTATGCATAATGTTAAAAACAAACTTATGCATCTTGATACTCCATTCTTCTTCATGTGTTTTTACTCCTTTCAAAAACTTCTGATAGCACGAAACAATGATATTTTTTCGTACATCATTATAGTAACATATTGCCAAATTTTTTTCTACATCAATAGCGGTAAAAATCCAAAAATAGCAAACTAACCAATAATTACCGTGCCTTTTTATGCACATTCACTTCTTGCTTAACAAAAAAATACAGACTGCAAAATTGCTTTGCAGTCTGCTTGTATAAAAGTATCAAAATTCTTCAGCCGCCGAGATAAGCTTTTTTAACAGCCTCGCTCTGCATCAGCTCACGGCCTGTTCCCGACAGGGAAATCACACCGTTTTCAAGTACATATGCACGGTCTGAAATCGCAAGCGATTTACCTGCGTTTTGCTCAACCAACAGCACGGTTGTGCCGATTTTGTGGTAATCCAAAATAATGTCAAAAACCTCGTCAACCAGCTTGGGCGAAAGTCCCATTGACGGTTCATCGAGCATAAGCAGCTTGGGGTGGCTCATCATAGCCCTGCCCATTGCAAGCATCTGCTGTTCGCCGCCCGAAAGAGTGCCGGCAATTTGGTTTCTTCTGTGCTTTAATCGAGGAAAACGAGCAAATACGTCTGCGAGCGTTTCCTTGACGTCCTTATTGTTTACAAAAGCACCCATTTCAAGGTTTTCCTGAACAGTCATCTGCAAAAAGATTCTGCGTCCCTCGGGAACATGAGCCATTCCCTTTGCAACCAGCTTGTGAGCTTCGGTTGAGGTGATGTTCTCTCCGTCAAAGGTGATTGAGCCTGTTTTTGAGCGGAGCAAGCCCGAAATGGTTTTCAACGTAGTGGATTTTCCCGCACCGTTTGCACCGATAAGGGCAACGATTTCGTTTTTCTTTACGTCCATTGAAATGCCCTTCAAAGCGTGAATCGGACCGTAATAAACATTGATATTATCAATGGTAAGCATTGAATCAGCCATTTGCGTTGTCCTCCTCTGCACTTTTTCCGAGATATGCTTCAATTACCTTGGGGTTTGATTTGATTTCGTCCGCTGTTCCCTTTGCAAGCAGCTTGCCGTGGTCAAGCACACAAATTCCCTCGCAGATATTCATTACAAGGCTCATATCATGCTCGATAAGCAAAACCGCAATCTGAAATTCATCACGGATTTTGCGGATATTTGCCATAAGCTCTGCGGTTTCCGACGGGTTCATACCTGCGGCAGGCTCGTCAAGCAGGATGATAGACGGGTTGGTTGCAAGTGCTCTTACGATTTCAAGACGTCTTTGAGCACCATAAGGCAGAGAGCCTGCCATATTTTCCGCCATATCCGCCATATTGAAAAAGTCAAGCAGCTCCAAAGCCCTTTTCTCATACTTCTTTTCTGCCTTATGATAACCGAAAAGGTGAGTAATTGCGGCAAGGTAGCTTTCCTTGGTCGAATGATGAAGTCCAACCTTTACGTTATCAATAACCGACATATTTGAAAAAAGTCTGATGTTCTGAAAGGTTCTTGCAATGCCCATTCGGTTTACCTGAGCTGTACTTTTGCCTGCGGTTGAAACACCGTCAAGCATAATTGTGCCACGGGTCGGCTGATAAACGTTGGTGAGCATATTAAACACAGTGGTTTTGCCTGCACCGTTCGGGCCGATAAGACCTGCGATTTCAGTGCGTCCTATTGTGATTGAAAGCTCGTCAACAGCGGTCAGACCGCCGAAATCAATGCCGAGATGCCTACATTCAAGAATAGGCGGCTTGTCAACGTCTCTTTCGGGAACAATTCCCTCAGACGGAATCGGAACCATCTTTGCCATTGCTGTCAACCTCCAATCCGTCAGATTTTTGTTTTCGTGATTTTATCTTATGCTGTATCGAAGCGAAGAAATGCTTTGATTTGTCGCTGTTTGTTGCTATCATAACAAGAATCAGCACAATAGCGTAAATCAGCATACGATAATCCGAGAACTGCCTCAAAAGCTCAGGCAGTATATAAAGCACGGTTGTTGCGATAATTGAGCCTATCATATTGCCCATACCGCCCAAAACAACAAACACAAGAATAAGTATTGAGGTGTTGAAATCAAACTTCTTTGCGGCAACCGTAGAGAAGTTTTGAGCATACAACGCACCTGCCATACCTGCAAGAGCGGCAGAGGTGATGAATGCGGTGAGCTTGTAGCGTGTAACGCCGATTCCCACGCTTTCTGCGGCAATTCGGTTGTCACGAATCGCTCTTACAGCTCTGCCCGTGTTGCTGTTGATAAAGTTAAGAATTACAAACAATGCAATTAAAATCAAAACTACGCCTGCGGTAAATGTGGCGATTTTTGTTATACCTACCGCACCCTGAGGGCCGTTGAGGATAATCTTGCCGTTTACCATATTCATTGACGCAGAATCCTTCATCGAAAAATGAAGTCCGTTTTCATCAAGTCCCACATACAGACAGTTCATAACGTTTTTGATGATTTCGCCAAAAGCAAGCGTTACAATCGCAAGATAGTCGCCCTTCAGTCTTAATACGGGAATACCGATGATAAGACCTGCGATTGCGGCAAACACTCCGCCTACGGCTATTGCGATTATTAATCTGAGTATATCGTTCGGCACGGAGCTTTGCAGCGACACCGCCGCAACTACACCCGAAAACGCTCCGACACTCATAAAGCCTGCGTGACCTAAGCTCAGCTCGCCGAGAATACCGACGGTAAGGTTGAGCGAAAGTGCCATAACAATGTATGTACAAATCGGAACAAGCTGACCGCTTATTGAGTTGTTGATAGCACCTGTGCTTTGAAGCGGAAGCAATATTGCAAACGCAACCAAAACAATGCCGTAAGCCCAGATGTTAGTGCGGGTGGTTTTTTTCAATGATTTATATTTACTCATATTCCACCTCACACCTTTTCTCTTATCTTTTTGCCAAGCAAGCCGGTAGGTTTAACGAGCAATACTATAATAAGCACGGCAAATACGATTGCGTCGGAAAGCTGAGTGGATATGTATGACTTGGCAAAAATTTCGATTATGCCGAGCAAAATACCGCCGAGCATTGCTCCCGGAATTGAGCCGATACCGCCGAAAACGGCAGCGGTAAACGCCTTGATGCCGGGCATTGAGCCTGTTGTCGGAATAAGCACGGGATAAGCCGAGCACAGCAAAACGCCTGCAACAGCCGCAAGTGCCGAGCCTATTGCAAAGGTTACGGAAATTGTCACGTTTACGTTAATGCCCATAAGCTCTGCCGCATCTTTATCCTCAGACACAGCTCTCATAGCCTTGCCCATTTTGCTCCTTTTGGTAAACATGGTCAAGCCAATCATTATTACTATGCACGCAATAATGGTGACGATTGACTCGGACGTAATAATCAGCGAGCCGTCAAAAAGCGAAACCGACGGAATACCTGAAGTGATGGAAGTAAAGTTTTTGGGGTTACTTCCGAATATCAACAGAGCCGAGTTTTGCAAAAGATAGCTCATACCGATAGCGGTTATCAAAACGGCAAGGGAGGACGCATTTCTCAGAGGCTTGTAGGCAAACCTCTCAATCAGCACACCCAAAAGCGTACATACAACTATTGCAATCAAAACCGCAAGAAGCGGATTAAGCCCCAGCCACGACGAAGCGATGAACGCCATATAAGCACCAATCATAATAACATCGCCGTGTGCGAAGTTGAGCATCTTGGCTATGCCGTAAACCATTGTATAACCGAGAGCGATAATTGCATAAACACTTCCGAGACTGATTCCGTTAATCAGATTGGACACGAAAGTCATAAGAATATTACCTTTCTTTAACTAAGACGAAAACAAGGGTTACTTTTCAACGGCAAAATTGCATTAAACACCAAATGCAAATTGCCGTAACCCTTGTTTTCAGCACTTATTTAATTTCTAAAAAATTATTTAGACTGCATACCTACATATGCACCGTCTTTAATTACCATACCCTTGGGGCTTTTTGAAACTTCGCCTGTGTCAGACCACTTCATATTGTCGCCTGTAAGTCCGCTAAAGGTAAAGCTTTCACTTGTAAACTGTTCAATAAGCTTTGTGCAAATATCCTCTGCCGACATATCCGCTGTGATGCCCTGAGCCTTGATTGCGTCATAGATTGCATAAACGCAGTCATATGCATCTGCTGCAAACTGGTTGGGAACATCGTTGTACTTCTCTTTGTAAGCGTTTACAAAATTCTGAGTCTTTTCGTCTGTTGCGTCAGCCGAGAACGGAGTGAGAAGCATTACATCTTCTGCAAGTGATGTGTCAAAGTTTTCAAGTGTAAGGATACCGTCCATACCGTCTACACCGAAGAACTTAACGTCATACTTCATATTTTCAGCCTGTGAAAGAATAAGAGCTGCGGGAGTGTAGTAGATGGGAAGGAAGATAAGGTCTGCACCCTCTGACTTTGCAGCGTTAAGCTGTGAAGTAAAGTCGTTTGCAGAGTCGTCTGTAAATGTTGTAACAGAAACAATTTCAAGACCGTTTTTATCAGCCTCGCTCTGGAACTTCTGATAAATACCTGTTGAATATGCGTCTGCATTGTTATAGATTACGGCAATCTTTGAGCCGAGCTTCTGAGAAAGAATGTAGTCTGCCGAAGCTATACCTTGGTTAGGGTCTGTAAAGCACATCTGGAACACGTTGTCCTTGCGTTCGATTGTAACGTTGCCGCTTACGTCGGGCTGACCGCCGATTACGTCGTTTGAAGAAGCCGACGGAGTCAGCTCAAAAATTCTGTCTTTGTTTGCTTCGGCTGAAACAGCGATGCACGGAGCTGTTGTAACCGAGCCCATAAGAATCTGCATACCCCAGTCCTTGAGTGTGTTGTATGCGTTTACTGATTTTTCCGCATCATGCTCGTCGTCCTCAAATTTGAGTTCGAGCTGAATTGATTCGTCAAGCTTATTTACTTCCTCAACAGCAAGCTCGGCTGCGTTTTTAACAGCGTTTCCGTAGATAGCTGCCGCACCTGTTGTAGGTCCGATACCGCCGATTTTGATTGCACCTGTTGATGACGAAGATGAGTCGCTGCCGTTTGAGCTTTCACCGCAACCGACAAAACAGCTTGCCATCATTGTACAAGCCATAGCGAGGGAAAGAATTTTTTTGATACTTTTCATTTTGTTCAACCTCTTTCTTTTAATACAAAGATAAATTGTCATTCCCCGAATTTCTATCGGGATTTCCCAACAATTTAAACTTATTTATTATTATACAACGAAACTTTTGGTTTGTACAGTATTTCTTTTGACATAATTGAAAAATTTTTTGCATTATTTTTATTTCATCCTACAATAAAGGCTGAATTAGGGTTGTATCAGGGCTTAATTTGCAAGTTTTGAGGGTGTGAAATTCAAAAACCGTTCTAAATATTCTTTTTTATCGTGTTCAATGCTCCCTTTTCGATTCTGCTGACTTGAGCCTGAGAAATTCCGATTTCGTTTGCAACCTCCATTTGAGTTTTTCCCTTAAAGAACCTGAGTGACAAAATCCGCTTTTCACGGTCGGATAAATTTGAAATCGCCTCTTTTACGGCAATTTCTTCAAGCCAAGTTGAATCATCGTTTTTATCGCCTATTTGGTCCATAACATAAATGGTGTCGTTGCCGTCGGAAAACACCGGCTCATAAAGCGACACCGGCTCAACAATCGCCTCAAGAGCAAGCACAACGGTTTCTTTAGGCACTTCCATTATCTTTGCAATTTCCTCAACCCTCGGTTCACGGTTGTTTTTGGCAATGAGCTGTTCTTTTATCTGCATTGCACGGTAGGCGGTGTCACGCATTGAACGTGATACTCTGACCGAGTTATTGTCACGCAGATACCGCCGCACCTCTCCGATTATCATCGGCACTCCGTAGGTTGAAAACTTAACGTCCAAGTCGGCGTCAAAATTGTCTATTGCTTTTATCAGTCCGATAACGCCCACCTGAAACAAATCGTCGGGATTTTCGCCCCTGTTTGTAAAACGCTGAATCACCGACAACACAAGCCTGAGGTTGCCGTTTATCATCTTGTCACGGGCAAGCTTTTTTTCCTTTTCGCTTCCGTTTTTAATTGTATGCAAAAGCTCTCGCTTTTCGCTTTCTTTGAGCAGTTTGAGTCGTGAGGTATTAACTCCGCATATCTCAACTTTTCCGTACTGCATTACAAAACCCCCGTACAATAATTTATAAATAAATTATTGCCACACCGCAGGGTTTTATACTTTGGCAACCAAAAAAGCCTCTCCGATGTCGGAGAGGCAAAAATACTAAGATAAAATTATACGGGGATTATTGCGTTAAACAAAAGCACAGAGCCCATTCCACAGCAAAGTCCGAGCAAGGCTCCCGCCACAACGTCGGTCAAATAATGAACTCTGAGATATATCCTTGAAAATCCGATAAGAATAGCAAGACATAATATCGGAATAAAGGTGAGCAATCGACATCTCAAAAGCACAACGCCGACAACCGCAAAAGAAGCGGTTGTGTGACCTGACGGGAACGAGTAAAACCTCGGTCGATTTATGAGCTGTTCATCATCGTCAAGGCTGTGACACGGACGAACACGCTTGACGATATGCTTAATAAGGCCCTCGCCCATCAGGTGTGCCACACCGAGAGCCAGAACAATATTAAGGCCTGTAAGCCGCCAGTCGGGGTGAATCAAAAACGGTATGCAAATAACCCACCATATAATCCCGACATTTGCCGAACGAGAAGCCGTTATCATTATTTTATTGAGTGCAGGTTTATGAATTCTGCTGATGTTTTCAAGAACTCTGTAATCAATGTTCTTAATTCTGCCAAACATAACCATTACCTCTGTACAGCTTAAATTCAGTATCTACTCGTAAAAATATTATATCATACCTAAAATGATTTGAACAGAGGTTTTTACAATTTTGTGTGAATTTCTAAAATTCTCTTGATTTTACGTTCAAGAGTTAGAAAAATGAAAAATTGAAAGAAGTGTTTTTTATTTTGGTTGGGTTGATAGCTGTGGAAAAGTATTCAGATGTTCCATTGCAGGGAACGGTCGTACCGTTCCGCTTTATGATTAGAACAATGGCAATTTCTTTAACTTGCATTTTTGTTCACACAAAGCCATTGCTTAATTGAATAAACCATCATAATCAAGGAAACAATGCTACGTCCACCCCTCAGTCGCCTAACGGCGACAGCTCCCCTCAAGCGGGAGCCTTGGAAAGTAGCATATTTTAGCAACAATGATAGCTGTGAAAAGGTTGAGCAAATGAGTAACTTTTGAAAACACATCAAATTTAACTACGTTGAAATGCACAAAAATGCTTGAAATAAATACAGTGTTTGGACGTGTTCACAGCTTTGAAATCACATTAAACCTTACTGCGATGAAATGCACAAAAAAACACAAAAAAACAAAACACGGCATTAGCCGTTATCGGTCAGGCGAACAGCAACTGCTGTGATGTCGTCCTCACGCTGGGAGCCTCTGCGTTTAATCGCCTCGCTGACAACCGCTTGTGCCAAATCCTGAGCACTTCCCTCGTTCCAAGATTTTATCAGTCTTTCAAGCCACTTGTCGTCGCCCGATGTTACTCCGTCTGACACCATAACCACCATATCTCCTGTTGAAAGATTTATCGTATCCGATGAAAACTTGATACCGTTTAATATTCCTGCCGGCAAAGAGGGCATTTCACGAGTTATCACCCTGCCGCCCTTTTTGATATAACTAAGCGGTGCTCCTGCTTTTTTGAGCGTGAGCTTGCCCGTAAACAAATCAATTCCCGCAACATCAATGGTTGACAGCGATTCGTCCTCGCTTTTTATCATCAAAGCCGAATTTACAATTTGCAAAGAGCTGTCCGGCGAAAGCCCCGAACGCAAAAGTCTGCCCATAACCGACGCCGCCATATTTCCGTCAACAGCCGCACGTCCGCCCGTACCCATACCGTCGCACACAAGAGCATAGGTGTTGCCGAAGCCGTCGTTGAAATAGTCAATGCAGTCGCCGCAAAGCTTGCCGTTATCTGCTATGTGTTGGTCTGAACCTATCTCAACGTCATAAACGGGCATTTCGCACATTGCAAGCCGTGTTGTGTTGCCTACAACCGTAACCGCAGGCAGGTCAAATCTTCTGCCGCAGCACCTTGAAACTTCACGCATAACAGCACCCTTGGATATTTCGGAATTTGTCTTTATCGTAAGCTCAACGCTGAGCCTTTCGTTGTCCGACACAAGGCAGACGCACTCAATCACGTTAATTCCAAGCTCATCAAAGGCGGCAACAATCTTGTCGGCACGGTCGTTGTCACAACGCATAGAGTTTTTGAATTCCTTTGAAAGGTCGCTCAAAATATCGCTCACGCCCGAAAACTGCCCCGCAACAACGCTTCGTATGTCCGCAACTCTGCGTTGAGCTTCAAGCGACGACAGATATTCACGGTAGTTTTTATTCATACTGTCGGCTATTTCGCCCTTTTTGCAGCAGTTTTTCACAAAAGCCTTTGCAACGTCGCCTTCGCTGATTTTGCCCTGCTCGTTCAAAGCGTTTTCAAGCCTGAAAAAGTCATCCTTTGTTATGCCCTTTTCATGCTCAAAGCAATACATTTTCAGTCCGCAACCCGAACAAACGTCCTTGGCTACGTTTTCGCACACCCATTCAAAGGTGGGCGAATACAGCTCTCTGAGCCTTTCCGAAACTTGGTTCACATCGTTTTTTACATTTGAAACAGCCCTTGCCGCAAAATCAAGACGCATAACTATGTTTTTGCGAAACGCTTCACCGAGCGACGAATTCTTTTCGTGAGAAAAAATCGGAGAAACCACATTGCCGACCTCTTTGGGCAAAACCAAAAATACAACCGAGCCGATAAGACTTTCGATAAACACCGAAGCAAGCGAGTTGTTGCCACCAAAAGCAAGGCTCATCACCGAATTTGCAATAACAAACGACACGGCACAGCCAAGCTTACCCGTCGGAGCAAAAAGCCCTGCCATAAGCCCTCCGAAAGCAAAGCCGCCGCACACAAAGCCCTGTTCTCGGCTTGCAATGCTAAACACGGCTCCCGTTGAAACTCCGCTGACCGCTCCGCCGTTCACACCGCCGTAGCGAGAACACAAAAGCACAACGATTACGGCGATAATTCTGCCGAGTGAAATATTTTCGTACGAAATACTGCCAAACGCCAAAATCAGCACGCACCCCGTCATAACAAGGCTTGCACTTTCCTGCTGGGTGTAAGCGGTCAGGCTTCTCTTTTCCTGAGAAAGCCTGACGGTCACGCTTATAAAATATGCCGCAACCGCCGCAAGCACCGCTTCGATTACACAATCTGCAAACACCGTCAGCGTGCTTGCACTTCCGAGCATAAGTGCAACGCCCGTGGCAAAAATCGGAACAAAAGCCGTTATAGGTGCAAACAGCCTGCTTTTGTCAATCCTGTCAATGCTGCCGAAAAGCCAGCGTATTCCTCCGATTGCAACAAGCACGGCAAGATAGCGAAAGCTGTCACGAGGATTTAGGATGATATACCCCAAGCCTGCCCCGAACAATGAGGGCAAAAGGTATTTTTTGGGTGTTGCCGCCGCAAATGACGCTCCGAACGGTGCAAGTGTACCAAGCACCGCACCCTTTGATACTATTATTCCGCACAAAAAATACGCACCGTACAAAGCACCGCTTTTTGCAAGCTCAAATTGACTCGGTTCCGACGGCCTGCGTTCCCGTTTAACTGTTTTTACGCTTTCCATAATTTCAACGTCCTTTATGTTTATAATGTATCTATATTATAGATTCAAAGCTTCAATCGTTTTGTCGTTATGTGGATAATGCTTTTTAAAAGCTTTTGTAGAAAATCGGGAAAAGCGTGAAACAATCTGAAAACAAAAAAATATTGCATTGTATAAACAGCGGTTTTGAATTATAATGTAATTATGAAACTGAAAGGACTTTTTATATGATAATAATGTCGGTTGATTTGGGAAAAGCAAGAACGGGAATTGCAGTTTGCGACAAAACAGAATTTCTTGCGTCGCCCTACACGGTAATTTTTGAAAAATCGCCAACTCGCCTGCCGCAAAAGGTTGCCGAATGTGCTAAAAAAACGAACGCAGAGCTTATTGTTGTGGGACTGCCGAAAAATATGGACGGAAGTGAGGGCGAAAGTGCCAAAAACGCCCGTGCCTTTGCCGATGTTCTTGCTGACCTGACAGGACTTGAAACCGTTATGCAGGACGAGCGAGGCACAACCGTGACCGCACATAATTTTCTCAGCCAAACAAACACCTATGGCAAAAAACGCAAAAACGTTGTTGACGAGGTTGCCGCAACGATAATTTTGCAGGACTTTTTGGACGCACGAAAAAACAAACGCAATCAATCTTAACACAGCTAAACAAAACAGGAAAACGGAGCGACGAAAATCAATTCATCGCTCCGTTTTCAATTAGGAAGTAAAAATGAAATTTTTAGCTTTATTTGAGTGATTACAAGGTGCTTTTAGCAGATTACGACCAATTCAGGGTATCGTTATAAACGTTGATATAATCCTGAGCCGAGCGTTCCCAGCTATTGTCGCTCATCATAGCACGCCACATAAGCTGATGCCAGCCTGCATCGTCTTGAATACCCCAAAGGGCACGTCTTACGGCATTTTGCATATCAGCCGTGTAGTAGTTTTTGAATGTAAAGCCGTTTCCGTAGTTGTCGGCACTGTCAAATACAGAATCTTTAAGTCCGCCTACCTCACGCACAACGGGGATAGTGCCGTAACGCAGAGCAATCATCTGTGAAAGTCCGCACGGCTCTTGCTTTGACGGCATAAGGAAGATGTCCGCACCCGAATATATCTTGCGTGCAAGCTCAGGCACAAAGCCGTGACAGAAGCAAAGTCTGCCCGGATATTTTGCCTGCATATAATTGAAGTAATCTTCGTATTCCTTGTCACCTGAGCCGAGAATTACAAACTGCATATTCTCGGTATTCATAAGCTCCTCAAGACCCATTCTTACAAGGTCAAGTCCCTTGTGTGCAACAAGTCTTGTTACCATTGCAACAATCGGAACATCCCAACGCTGCTCAAGGCAAAGTCTTTCCTGCAAAGCACGCTTACATTCGCCCTTGCCGCTCATATCGTCCTTTGAATAGTTGCGATAAAGCTGGTAGTCGGTTTCGGGGTTATAGCTCATCGTGTCTATGCCGTTTTTGATTCCGCACAGCTTGTAATGACGAAGGTTAAGCTCATCGTGAAGTCCGTAGCTGTACCACGGGTCTTTGATTTCTGCGGCATAGCTCGGAGAAACCGTTGAAACTCTTGTTGAGGTTTCGATAGCACCCTTCATCATATTGAGCTTGCCGTTCATTTCAAGAATATTTGTTTCGGAAGCGGGAATACCTACACATTCGGTATTAACCTCCCAACCGTATTCACCCTGATACTGAATGTTGTGAATAGTAAATAAGCTCTTGATATTAAAATACCACGGTCTGTGAGAATAGAACAGATAATAGTAAACAGGTACAAGTGCCGTTTGCCAATCGTTGCAATGAATCATATCGGGGTGGAAATCAATATACGGCAGCATTTCAAGAATGGCACGAGAGAAGAACGCAAAACGCTCTGCGTCATCATAGTGACCGTAAAGAGTGCCACGCTTGAAGTAATATTCATTGTCGATAAAGTAGTAGGTGCAGTCGTTCCATCTTGCCCAGAAAAGTCCGCAATATTGATGACGCCAAGCAACCGGCACGGTAAAATTGGTGATAAAGTTCATCTGATTTTTCAAATCCTGCGGAATTGTGCCGTAAAGCGGCACCACAATTCGGCAATCCTGTCCTTTTCTGCACAATGTATGCGGCAGGCTTCCTGCCACGTCTGCAAGGCCGCCGCTTCCGCAAAACGGATTTGCCTCGGATGCACAATATAAAATTCTCATAACTATTCCTCCGAATTAAACAACTGTTTTTTTAGCTATATACATAGGATATGACTCAAATCCCATCAGACTGCGACCGTCTTTAATTGTTACGTCCTTATCTATTATAACGTAATTGAGGTTTGTATCCTTACCTATTCTTGTGTCCTGCATTACAATGCAGTTTGAAATCTTGGCACCTTTTTCAACGGTTACACCCTTTGAAATAACGCAGTTTTCGACCTCACCGTTGATAACACAGCCCTGAGCAATGATTGAATTCTTCACACAGCTTGTAAGTCCGTAGCGTGACGGAGCATCATCTCTGACCTTTGTGTAAATCGGGTGCTTTGGATTAAACAGCTCGTCACGCACCTCACGCTTCATAAGGTCCATATTAAACGCAAAGTAATCGTTTATCGTGCTGATTGCGGCACTATAGCCCTTGTTTTCATAAGCATAAATATTAAATCTGCCAACGCAGTCCTGCAAAAGTCGCTTTGCGTCAAGCTGATTAAGGCTGATTGCCTGTCGAATCTCATCGAGCAGTAATGATTTTTTGATTAAAACCGTACCGTAAACCTGATTAACCTCATAGTCGATGTTTTCGGGCTTTACAAACACCTGCTCAACCTTGCCGTTTTCATCAACGTCAATGGTAATCGGGCGTTCATAGCCGTTTGGCACAATTCCCCGTCTGTAAATCAGAGTGATGTCGGCGTTTTTCTTTGAATGGAAATCAAACAAAGCGTTGTAATCGAAATTTGTCACAACATTGCCGGGCGAAATCAACACATATTCTTCACGGCTATGCTCAATGTATGCGTGCATATTATATATGGACTCAACATAATTTGCAAAAGATTTTCCTTTGTACGGCGTCAAAATCAAAAGGTTGCTTCTGCGTTTTGACAGGTCATAGGCACTGCCGGAGCCGATGTGGTCCATAAGCGACATAAAGTTGCTTTTGGCAATTACGCCCACATTGTTAATTCCGGAATTTGACATATTTGAAAGAACAAAGTCAACAAGCCTGTATTTTCCGCCGATTGGCACGCTTGCCGTTGTTCTGGACGCGGCAAGCTCGGGAATTTTGTCATCAAGAGTATCCGCAAAAATAAATCCGAGTACATCGTTACTTCTCATCTGCCGACACCTCCGTATCGCTGTCTATCATTTCCTTTGCCTTTACAACCGCATTTTCGGCAATTTTGGTGTTTTCGCCGATTACGGCAATTCCCCACTTGTCACGGTCGGCAACGTTTTCCGGACGTTCGCCCACCTTGGCGTTTTTGCCGATTACCGTGTTTTCCGCAACGATGGCAAACTGAACCTCCGCACCATCCTCAATCACGGCTCCGGGCATAATAATCGAAGAATTTACGGTTGCGTTTTTGCCCACCGTTACGCCTGCAAACAAAATTGAAAACTCAATATTTCCGTACACATTACAGCCGTCTGCAACAAGCGAGTTTTGGATAGTCGCATCGCTTGAAACAAAGTGAGGCGGCATCATCGGGTTGCGTGAATAAACGTCCTTTAAATCAAGGGTTGTGTTGGGGTCGAGCAGGTCCATATTTGCTTCCCAAAGGCTGTCGATGGTTCCGACGTCCTTCCAATACCCCTCAAACGGATAAGCAAACATTCTTTCTCCGGCTTCAAGCATTGCAGGCAACACATCCTTGCCGAAATCGTGGCTTGAGCCTTCCTTGGCTTCATCCTCCGTAAGATACTTTTTAAGCTCTTTCCAACTGAAAATGTAAATGCCCATCGAAGCGTTTGTACTCTTGGGATGAGCGGGCTTTTCGTCGAATTCATAGATTTCGCCGTCCTCCTTTGTGTTGAGGATACCGAATCTCGAAGCCTCGTCAATCGGAACGTCGATAACCGCAATAGTGCAAGCGGCATTTTTGTCCTTGTGATACTCAAGCATTTTGTTGTAATCCATTTTATAGATATGGTCGCCTGACAAAATCACAACATATTCGGGGTCATAACGCTGTATGTAGTTAATATTCTGATAAATTGCATTTGCCGTGCCGGAATACCAATCCGCCCCCTGAATTGCCTGATAGGGACTAAGGCAGTTTACCCCCGAGTGCATACCGTCCAAATCCCACGGTTCGCCGTTGCCGATGTATTCGTTAAGTACAAGAGGCTGATACTGAGTAAGTATTCCTACCGCATCAATACCTGAATTTACGCAGTTTGACAACGGAAAGTCAATTATGCGATATTTGCCGCCAAACGGTACGGCGGGCTTGGCGAGCTTTTTTGTAAGCACCCCAAGGCGAGAGCCTTGTCCTCCCGCAAGCAGCATAGCCACTACTTCCTGTTTTGGGAACATCAATTATACCTCCAATTTATATTTATTAAAGCTTTTCAAGCTCTTTTGTGCATTGTAAATATATTACACTCATAGGCGGCAACACAAGACAAAGACCTTGGTTGCAGCCGTGAATTTTCTTTTTGTCGGGCAAAATTCCTTTGCCGTTTGTTACGCCGTCACCGCCAAACTCCTTTGCGTCCGACGAAAAGACCTCGTCATACACACCGTATTTGGGAACGCCGATGTAATATTTGTCGTGCTTAACAGGCTGAAAATTGCACACGGCGATTATCTCGTTGCCCTCGCTGTCGGTGCGTTTAAACGCGATTACGCTGTTGGTGTAGTCGTCGTGGTGTATCCAATCAAAGCCCTTCCAGCTTGAATCAAGCTCAAAAAACGGCTTGTGCGTCAAATAAAATTCGTTTAGCTTTGAAAAGAACAGCTTTAGCTGTGCGTGCTTATCATATTCAAGCAAATTCCATTCAACAGACGCTCTGAAGTCCCACTCGTCAAACTGACCTATTTCCGTACCCATAAACACAAGCTTTTTGCCGGGGTGAGCGTACATATATGCAAAAAACGCTCTTACTCCAGCAAATTTTTCTTCGTATTCTCCGGGCATTCTGCGAATTATCGAGCCTTGGCCGTGAGCCACCTCATCATGAGAAATCGGCAAAAGAAAATGCTCCGAAAACGCATAGAAAAAGCTGTATGTCAAATTATCGTGGTTAAACGGTCGCCAAAGCGGATTAAGCGACATATAGTGCAGCATATCGTTTATCCAGCCCATATTCCACTTGTAGTCAAAGCCGAGTCCGCCCTCCTCGACAGGGTGAGTGAGCTTTGGCCAAGAGGTGTTTTCTTCGGCAAAAATCAACGCCTGCGGGCAAAACATATGTAACGCCGTGTTGAGTCGCTTTACAAAAGCGATTGCCTCCAAATTTTCCTTGCCACCGTACTTGTTCGGCTCCCATTCGCCCTCTTTTTTGCCGTAATCAAGATACAGCATTGACGAAAGGGCACCTACTCTCAGGCCGTCAAAATGGAATTTTTCAATCCAAAAAACAGCCGACGACACAAGAAAGCTTTGCACCTCATAGCGTGCGTAATTAAACAAACAGGTTCCCCACGACGGACGTTCTCCAACCTTGGGGTCATCGCTTTCAAACAAAGCCGTTCCGTCAAAGCGTGAAAGTCCAAAGGCATCCTTTGGAAAATTAGACGGAACCCAATCCATAAGCACGCCTATGTTTTCCTGATGCAGTCTGTCAATAAGATACATCAGCCCGTCGGGAGTGCCGTAGCGTGAGGTTGCCGCAAAATAGCCTGTTGTCTGAAAGCCCCAGCTTTTGGCAAGCGGATATTCCATAACCGGCATAAGCTGAACAAAATTGTAATTCATCTCTTTCAGATACGGCACAAGCTCGTCAGCCAGCTTGCGGTAATCAAAGAAATTGCCGTCGGGGTATTTTTTCCAAGAGCCTGCGTGAATTTCATAAACATTCATCGGCTTGTTTTGCGTGTCGGTTACTTTGCGTTTTGCAACCCACTCGTCGTCGCCCCATATATATTTATCAAGATTAAACACCTTTGAAGCATTGTCGGAATGATTTTCTGCGTGAAAGGCAAACGGGTCGGATTTCAAAACCCTGTCTTTCCAAGGAGTTTCAATGCAGTATTTGTAAGCGTTGAACTCACAGACTCCCTCGATAAACAGCTCCCATTCGCCGCTGTCGATTTTATACATATAATGTGAATCATAGTTCCAGCCGTTAAAATCTCCGACAACAGATACGCTTAATGCGTTCGGTGCCCATACTCTGAACACAACGCCGTCTTTGCCGTCACGATTGATAAAATGTGCACCGAAAAAATCATATGCACGCACACTGTCGCCTGCGTGAAAAAGCTCAAGAGGTGTTCTGTCCTCAGTAAAGCTGTAATTCATCCAATATACTCCTTAATTAATAAATGCAAAATAAAATTATATTCCTTTATATATAATATCAAAAAAATATGTGGATTTCAAGCAAATTCAAAATTTTCTAAACTAAAATTTCGTGTATTTTTTATAAAACATTAACAAATTCTACATTTTTCGGCTTGTTTTGTGCAAAATCCGACTTTTTTCAAGCCTGTTTTTACCTTTATTAACAGTATTAATCGTAAAATTAACCGACCGAGGTCAAGCTGTTGGATATATTTTATGAGCCGTGTTCTTTAAAAATTCATCAAAAAAAGAGCTGTCCAAAAGGACAGCTCTCAAATGCGTTTATTGAATTAGCCAAGCTCTGCGAAGTATTTGATTGTTCTAACCATCTGGCTTGTGTATGAGTTTTCGTTGTCATACCAAGAAACAACCTGTACCTCATAGAGGTCATCTGCAACCTTTGAAACCATTGTCTGAGTAGCGTCAAAGAGTGAGCCGTATCTCATACCGATTACGTCGGAAGAAACGATTTGGTCTTCGTTGTAACCGAATGATTCGGAAGCAGCAGCCTTCATAGCAGCGTTGATGCCTTCAACTGTAACGTCTGTACCCTTTACAACTGCTGTAAGGATTGTAGTTGAACCTGTGGGAACGGGAACACGCTGAGCTGAACCGATGAGCTTGCCGTTGAGCTCGGGAATTACAAGACCGATAGCCTTTGCAGCACCTGTTGAGTTAGGAACGATGTTTGCAGCACCTGCTCTTGCACGTCTGAGGTCGCCCTTTCTGTGAGGACCGTCAAGAATCATCTGGTCGCCTGTGTAAGCGTGGATTGTTGACATAATACCGCTCTGGATTTCTGCATACTTGTTAAGAGTATCAGCCATAGGAGCGAGGCAGTTTGTTGTGCAGGAAGCAGCAGAGATGATTTTGTCATCAGTTGTAAGTGTTCCTTCGTTTACGCTGAATACGATTGTTTTGAGGTCGTTGCCTGCGGGAGCTGAAATAACAACCTTCTTAGCACCTGCATCGAGGTGAGCCTGGCTCTTAGCCTTTGAAGTATAGAAGCCTGTACATTCAAGAACAACGTCAACACCGAGTTCTCCCCAAGGAAGCTCAGCAGCGTTGGGCTTTGCATAGATTGTGATTTCTTTTCCGTCTACGATGATTGAATTTTCGCCGGCTTCAACTGTGTGAACACCTTCGCCGATTCTTCCGCAGTAGCCGCCCTGTGCTGTGTCATACTTAAGAAGGTTAGCAAGCATCTTAGGATCTGTAAGATCGTTGATAGCTACTACTTCGTATCCCTCAGCACCGAACATCTGTCTGAAAGCAAGACGGCCGATACGGCCGAAACCGTTAATTGCAACTTTTACTGACATAATTAAAATTCCTCCTAAAATAAGATATTTTTATTATATTACATTTTTTCAATTTCTTCAATAGTTTGATAAAGATTTAACAAAAAATTTTTCATTTCTGACAAAATATGAAAAATCAGGCGATTTGGACGGTGTTTTTGGTTAATATTTTCAATTTGGTTGGCGAAATATCCATTCTTAAACACAAAAATCAAGATTATTTTGTAAGTTCGTCTTAGTTTTTCTTGACAAAACATATGTTTTATTATAAAATATTCGATAGAATCCGTTTTTGCGGGCTTCTGCAAAGGGCAGAGATGTTTGTTCTTTGTAATTTTTTAATCAGACTCTTTTCAGAGCCGTTATTATATAGATATTTTTTATTTAATTTTATTATTTATGCTGTTTTGAACGGCGATGACTTTATAAAAAATATTTCAAAATTCATAACTTTTTTAAATTAAAACTGAATATCTTGATTAACGGCACCTTAAAAGGTTTTTTGATTGGGAATAACTATGAGATGAAAAGAAACTGTACAAGGAGGTGTCAAAAATGCAGTTATTCGTTGCAATAATCTGCATTGTTGCTGCATTGGCGGTCGGTGCGATTGTCGGTGTTTTGCTTGGTATTGCCATCCGCAAAAATACTGCGGAAAAGGAAATCGGCAGTGCTGAGGAAGAAGCCAAAAAAATCGTTGCCGAGGCAATCAAAACGGCTGAAGCAAAGAAAAAAGAAGCCGTGCTTGAGGGCAAGGACGAAGTGCATCGCTTCAGAACCGAAAGCGAAAAAGAAATTGCCGACAGACGCAAGGAAGTTCAGCGTCAGGAACGCCGTATTCAGCAAAAGGAAGAATCTCTCGACCGAAAGCTCGACCATATGGAGCAAAAGGAAGAGAAAGTCAACAAAAAGCTTAAAGAAGCAGACGTTAAGCTTGAGGAGATTGAAACTCTCAAGAAAAGTCAATTTGAAATGCTCGAAAAAATTTCGGGCTACACCGCAGAGCAGGCAAAAAGCTACTTGCTTGCCCAGCTTGAAGACGAGCTTGTTCACGAAAAATCCGTTAAAATTATGGAGTATCAGGAGCAGCTCAAGGAAGAAGCCGACGACAAGGCAAGAAACATCATTTCACTTGCCATTCAAAGGCTTGCAGCCGATCAGGTTGCCGAGGCTACAATTTCGGTTGTACCTCTCCCCAATGATGAAATGAAGGGTCGCATAATCGGCCGTGAAGGTCGAAACATCAGAGCCATCGAAACTCTGACGGGTGTTGACCTTATAATCGACGATACGCCCGAAGCAATCACGCTTTCGTGCTTTGAGCCGGTAAGACGTGAGGTTGCGAGAATCGCACTTGAAAGACTTATTTCCGACGGACGTATCCATCCGGCAAGAATCGAAGAAACCGTTGAAAAGGCAAGGCGTGAGGTTGACGCAACCATCAAGCGTGAGGGTGAAAGAGCCGTGCTTGAAGCAGGTGTTCACAACGTTCACCCCGAAATCATCAAGCTGTTGGGCAGACTTCGCTACCGCACCAGCTACGGTCAAAATGTACTTAACCATTCTCTTGAGGTATCATATCTTGCGGGAATGATGGCAAGCGAGCTTGGGCTTGACCCAACCGTTGCAAAACGTGCAGGTCTTTTGCACGATATCGGCAAGTCCATTGACCACGAGGTTGAGGGAACGCACATTCAAATCGGTGTTGATATTGCCAGAAAATACAAGGAAAGCGATGCTGTTGTTCACGCAATCCACGCTCACCACGGTGACGTTGAGGCAAAAACCATTGTTGCCTGTCTTGTTCAGGCTGCCGATGCACTTTCTGCCGCACGACCGGGTGCAAGACGTGAGAATGTTGAAAACTACATCAAGCGTTTGCAAAAGCTTGAGGAGGTTGCATCCTCTTTCGACGGAGTTGACCGTACATTTGCAATTCAGGCAGGCCGTGAGGTCAGAGTTATGGTTAAGCCTGAGGTTGTTAAGGACGAGCGTATGGTTCCGCTGGCAAGAGAAATTTGCAAGAAAATCGAAGAAGAGCTTGAATATCCCGGACAAATCAAGGTTAATATTATCCGTGAGAGCAGAGCTTCCGATTTTGCAAAATAACAATCGAAAATTCGGCGGAATGTCAACAGACATTCCGCCTTTTTATTGCTTTTAAGCAAGGGCTTATCAAAATGAAACACATAGCACGGAGGCTGATATGAGCAAAATCAACGAAACCGCTGTTGTTAAACGGCAATATAAAAAAAGCGACAGGCTGAATACAAGAATTTCGATTCACGACAAGTATTCAACAAACAAGCTCGGATTTGGAAATTGGATTTTTTCAAATTACAAGTCATTTGCGGATTTGAAAATATTAGAGCTTGGCTGTGGCACGGGAGCTATGTGGAAAAGCAAAGGAGAACAAATTGCCATTTGCTCAAGGCTTGTGCTGACAGACTTTTCCGAAGCGATGGTACAAGAAGCAAAAAAAGCATCGGAAAGCACGGCAACGTTGAATACTCCGTTGCAGACATTCAAAATATCCCGTATTGCGACAAAACCTTTGACGTTGTGATTGCAAATATGATGCTGTACCACGTTCCCTACATAACAAAGGGCTTGTCAGAGGTAAAGCGAGTGTTGAAGAACGACGGATGTTTTTACTGTGCAACCTTCGGCGAGCATGGCATTATTGAGTATCTTTCAAAAATACTTTCCGAATACGGAGTCAAGGATAGCATAAACAAAAACTTCACCCTGCAAAACGGAGCTGAAATTTTGGGCAGGGTGTTCTCTGAGGTTAAAAGACTTGATTATCAAGATTCCTTGGCTGTCACCGATATGGATGATATGGTTGAATATATTTACTCCCTATCCGATATGACTGCCTTGACCGACGTCCCTAAAGATGTAATTAAGGAAGTGCTGACACAGAACACGACAAACGGAGTTTTAAACGTCCCCAAAGAATACGATATGTTCGTTGCGAGTTGATTGAGACGATAGGTTTGGAAAACGTTTCGACGCATAAAATTTGTCGTGGGACTCTCTCCCTCTGTCATTTTGCTTAGATGAATATAGATTTTTAAAGGCAAAGCTTCCGCACACACCAAGCCCTCACTTGAGGGAGGGTGGCACAACGCAAGTCGTGACGGAAGGGCGAGCTGAGAGAATGGAGTTAATCAGCTACCCAAAAACAGCATTTAAGGAATAAAGTATCATAACCAAGGAAATAATGCAGTGTCCACCCCTCAGTCAGCTACGCTTGAATTAAATGCAGTGTGCGGACGTGTTCACAGTTTTGAAAATACATCAAAATTAAGGCTCTATAATAAAAGTTGGGGTAAGAACAAATAGAGCCTACAAAAAATAAAA